>JAFUES010000017.1 GCA_017470325.1 Oscillospiraceae bacterium | reverse complement strand
GCCCCCCCGCTTCTCATCTTTTTTCCATTATCAGAGAATGCCGATCTCTGGCTGTCTCATCAAACAGTACATATCAGGCTTCCATATCGAAACGCATGGCCCTGACCTCCTTGATCCGGGCTCGCTTTGCGGCCAGCGCGGTACGGTATTCCTCCGGCAACTGGCCCAGGATCAGCCAGTCGATCACCCGGTCGCTGTTGCCGGTATCCATGTGATCAAAGTAATGGCTCTGGAACTGCGCCACCTTTTCCTCTTCATAGTCGTGGGCACAAATGGCGCCGAGCAGCTCCTCAAAGCTCGCGCAGATCTTTCCAGGCACGTTGGAATCGTAATCCCGGTGGAAGCCGCGGGAGGTGGCAAACTGGTTCTTATCGAAGGCGAAGAACAGCATGGGCTTGTTCATCAGCAAAAACTCATACATGCTGGAGGAATAGTCGGTGATCAGCAGATCGGTGATATAAAACAGCTCATTGATATTGCCGTAATCGTTCAGGCAGAAGAAGCGGTCCGCATAGGCCAGGTCGATGGGCACCGGCTCCGACACCCAGGGGTGCATTTTGAACAGCACCACCGCATCATCCTGGCAGCAGTAGCGGTACAGGCCTTCAAAGTCGATCAGCTCATAGGGATAATAGGCGTTCTGCCGGTTCTGCCCCCGGTAGGTGGGCGCGAACAGGATCACCTTCTTCCCCCGGAACTGGGGGTAGGTCTCGTACAGGCGCTCAGTCACTTTCGAGCGGTTCTCCGGGTCCACATACTGATCCATCCGCGGCATACCGGTGGGGATGATCTGCTCATCTAGGATGCCGAACTGCTCGGAGAAGAAGGCCGCGATCTCCTTGGAATCGCAGATGCAGTAGCTGTACTGCCGGTGGGCAGAGAAGGGGCCGGGACATCCGTAGTGTCCCCAACGGCTGTAGCCCACGCCCTTGAAGCCTGCGCCCGCGTGCCAGATCTGGATCAGGGTCTTGTCCTCACCCAGCATCAGGCGGTCGAAGAGCGGGATATGGTCGTCCACCAGGATGATGTCCGCCCTGGCCACCTTCCACGTCATCCGGAAGGTGCTGAATTTGGAGTATGACTTCAAAGCGCTGTTTCGCAGAGAGAACTCGATCTGAACCTTCTTATCCAATCCCCGCTCCACCATGCGGTTATAAATGGCCGCCATGTTGAGCGCCAGCTTCTCGTCCTTTTCCGACAGGAACAGCACATGCTTTTTCCCACCTTTGGGCAGCCGGCGCAGCAGCCTGTAGCCCAGGTTCTGCAGCCAAATAAAAGCCGGGAAGAAGAAGCGTTTCATTCGGGTCTTGAAACAACAGCGTTTCTTTTTCGCCAGCCGGACCGGGTCCGGCTTGTCGGAGAAGGTATTGATCTCCGCGTTGTAAATGAGCAGCTGCAGCTCAGGCTCCTCCGTGTATTCGTCCACCATGAAACTGATGGTATAGGTTCCCTTGGAACCCCGGTAGTTGAAGGTCCGGCTCCAGCCGGCCAGCATCTCCGAGGTGCCATAGAAACAGAGCACGATCCGATCCACACCATTCGCAGAGGCGAATATCTTATAGTCGCCGTTGCCGATGCAGCGGTTGATACCGCTGTTGGTCACATTCAGCGCCAGACGGACCCTGTTGTCCGCAAACCGCTCGGCCTCCAACTCTGTCTCCACCATACCGCATTTGGGCACCAGGTAGAAACGCAGATCTTCCCCGATCGTTTCTCCCTGCGGCGCTTCGATATCAATATAGAGATGGATACGCTCCCATGAGATCTCTTTTACGATCATAGCCTTTTCCTCGCAAAGCTCTACAAGAAACGACATTTTTACTTAACATAATGTTTCTCTTTTGTAACTTTTATACCATGAACCGCCCGCGAAGTCAAGGGATTTATGGAAAACGGTCCGTCCGTCCGCGAAAAATGCTAAAAAAAATGGACCTCCCTGCCAAAAAGCCGCATAAATGCAACATTTATTGGCAGAAGGCACCTGACCCAGTATGTCTCTCCTTTGACGGTTCTCCGGCCAGGCTCAGAGCAGCCGGACAAACTGTCGTTCCTTTTTCCCGTCGGTTACATAATTGAGCGCCCACCGGTACGCAGAAACGCCGCACGTTGCCGTGCGGCGTTTCCCCTTGGCCTAAAGCCTTTACTCTTTTTTGATCAGCTCTTTGTAATCGGCGCCCGCCAGGATACCGAATACCAGCACTGCCAGCGCACACAGAATGGTAACCGGATTGAGCAGACTCGTATCCCGGAAGAAGATCAACGAGAACACGATCGCCCAGGCTGAATAGGTAATGTTCAGCGCCATGGACTTGGACGCGCCGATCTGGGAGATGGCCCGATAATAGAACAGATACGAAACCGTCGCAAACAGAGCGGCCACCGCGATGGTCGGCAACAGCATGCCGGTCCCGCTGAACAGGGAAGCCGTGAAGCCCCAGCCCTTGATAATGGGCAGGATCACGATACCGTAGGTCAGTGCGGACGTGGTCTGCCGGATCTGCAGGGCGATCTCATCCGTTACCGCCTCATCCTGAACTGATTTTGCAACGATGACCGCTTCGATGCCCCAGCCGAAGGCGCACATCAGTGATCCCACAAAGCCCAGCCAGAAGTTGGTGATGTTCAGTTCCGGGCTGTAGCTCAGGCCGTACACGCCCAGCAGAGAGAGGATCAGGAACACCCAACGGTACCAGGACATTTTCTCCTTCAGGAAGAAGTAGGCCAGAACCGCGCCGATGGCCGGGAAAATGGCGGAGGCCACCGCGCCGATGGACGCGCCCATATTGGCCACGGAGAGGACATAGCCCGTCATGCCGACCGGCCCGCCGATGACGGCGGCCAGGGCGACGAAGCGGCCGCTTTTTGTTTTCAGTGCCTTGACCACATTGCCCAGGTTGCCCCGCACGCCGTTGTACACACAGGCCCAGATCGCAGAGAAGGCGTCATGGATAAAGGTGGACACGAAGGGTGCCAGGACGATCGCCTGCTCCGTGCTGACAAAGGGCGTCATTGCCAGAGCGATCCCCAGAATGATCGTCTCCAACGCCCAGGTAATACCGGCTAAGATACCTGCAACCATACTATTTCCCTCCCTCAGTTGAGTTTCCGATACGCGTCCAGATTCCGCTTCAGTCTGGCATAGCGGTCATCGGCGTATTCCTGCATGAACTGCCCGTCGAAGGGGACCCTGGTCAGGCCCCAAAGGGTCCACAGATAGTCCACATACAGCTTTGCTGCTACAAATCTCTTCTTCTGCTCCAGCGTAGCCTCCTGTCCGTAGTAGGCGTTCAGCAGGATCTCATCTTCCACAGGCGTATAGGCGGCCTCGATGGACAGGCAGGACAGGTCCCACATGGCCTCGTTCATGCCGGAGTACTCCCAGTCGATCAGGTAGAGCCTTCCGTCTCCGTCCAGGACCCAGTTGCCCATCAGCGAGTCGTTGTGGCAGGGTACCTTGGGGGCTGCGCCGTTGGCGTCCACCGCGGCCTTGATGTCCATGACCTCCTGCTTTACCTGCTCATAGTCGTCGTAAAAGGCCACGCCGCCGTCGCGAATGATCCGCTCATACAGCTCTGCCATCTCAAAGACCTCGAAACGGACGCCGGTGTCTACTCCGCAGGTGTGCAGCCGATGGAACAGCTCCGCTGCCTGGAGGATGTTCTCCTTGCGGGACATCACTTCCTCATTCATAGGCTGGGGATCGTGGATAAAGCGCATCACCTTCCGACCGTCGTCGGTAAAGAGCAGCAGCTCGGAGTCGATCTTCAAATTGCAGGCAAGCTCCGTGCTTTTGCGCTCATCCAGACGGTTGATCATCTCCTCGGTCCCCTCGCCGGGGATCCGCACCAGATACTCCTGACCGTCAGCCATGGTCGCCTTATAGGAATGATTGGTCATGCCGCCCAGACGCTGTAGGTCCTTGACCTCCTGCTGCCCAACCGCTTCTTTCAGCAGGGCATGCACCTTCTCAATATCCTCAGGGACAATTTCACGTACCAGTTCTGCCATTTTTGTTCTCCTTCAATGTATTATTTTTAATAGATCTCTTGATCGGAAAGCGCAGCGGTGGGCTGCCGGAGCCCGCCCGCGGGCGCCCCTTTTACAGTTGATACTGCTCCACCAGATAATGGCTGTAGCGTCTGGCCATCACCCGCCAGTTGTACAGGCTTTCGCCCATGACTGTGCCGCAGGACTCCTGATACAGCGCCCAGACATACCAGTAATAGGCCACGATGGCCGTGTAAGCCAGATAGTGGAAGCGCAGTGTATCGTTATATGCCTCGCCGCAGTATTCCTTCACGAAGCGCTCGGCCTCCTGGATTTCCCACTTGGAGTCCATGATATAGGCTCCCAGGTCGCAGCCGGGATCCGCGTTGCCGGCATATTCCCAATCGATCAGGATGGTATCTCCCCGATCGGTCAGCATCCAGTTGGACGCATAGGTGTCGCAGTGGCAGAAGCAGCTTTCCACGCCATCGC
This sequence comes from Oscillospiraceae bacterium, assembly GCA_017470325.1. Next base: position 3,760 of record JAFUES010000017.1, on the reverse strand, counting down.
CTTCGCATTTGCGGAAGCACTTCTCCACATCCGCTTTCAGCTGTCGGAATTCATGGTCAGCAATGCCGCCCTTTTCGCCGCGAAGGATCTCCTCGATCCTGTTGGCCCCCTCCCAGGGCAGGAAGGACCAGTCCACCGTGAGCTTTTTCTCATGGAGAGTGCGGAGTACAGCCAGCACGCGCCTGGAATCCTCGAAGCTGTCATAGGAGGGCGTGCGGATATCCTCCACATAGGCGCTGATCTTCCAGCCCTCTTCCTCATCCATATAGAGGAAAGTGGGTTCCACGCCGATGGACTTGGCCAACTCCAGCGCCTTCTTTTCATGCTTGCGGGAGATCATGGCCTCCGATCCGTCACCGGGATGCCGATAGACGTATTTCTTCCCTCTCATCTGGAACATGAAGGTGCTGTTGTTCATGCCCAACTTGATGGCCTTGAAGTTCAGGATATCGCTCTCCTGGCAATGCATGACATCCGCGATGTTCTTCATGATCTTGCTGTGGGTGTGATTGACGTAGCTGTCGTCGAAAGCCCTCAATTCGTCCAGAGAATCGAATTCAAAAATCATCCCGTCGGGATAGACCTTGATCGACATTGGCGGCAAGACTTTGAGGTTGTCTGTCAGTACCTGCTCCCAGAGCACAGTATCATAGTTGCCCACACCGTGGTCTTCATTGAGGATCTGCAGCATGGCCGCGGAAAAGGCCCGATCCCAATACACGTGGCCCAGCATGATATCGCCCTCGGCTCCGCTCTTGTCCACTCTGGCGATGTAACCCTTGGCGTCCGGGGTCATGTACCACTCATTGGTTTTCTCCGTCACATGGATCGCCGCATAGTAGGACTCATACACATATTCCTCAAAGGGGTTATCCGTAAAATAGTCGTCCGAAGAGCAGATGTAGGTGTTTTTGATATAACGCTGCGCCAAGTACAAGGTGTGGGTGTTGTTCTTGGTGTTGTACTCGGGATTGATGACGATCTTCAGCCCCTCGTACTTACTCTCCAAATAAAAGAAAGCTTCCTTCTTGTAACCCAGCACCAGCACGATCTCCCGGATCCCGGCCGCCTGCAGCTGTTCGATCTGCCGCTCGATCAGGACTTCGCCCTTTACTACCAACAGTCCCTTTGGTTTTTCCAGACTGATGGGCACAAAGCGCGTGGACATGCCGGCCGCCATGATCACCGCGTTGTCCACCTTGTAGGGCAGCAGCGCCTCCAGGCCCTTGTCGGTGATGCTCTTGCCATCCACCAACCCTTTTTCCTTAAAGGTCTTGACCGTCTGGGAGATGTAGCCGGTGGACACGTCGGCCAGCTCCCCCAGTTTGCGATAACTCTGTATGCCATATTTCTTGATGGCGTACAGCAAGTTAAATTCGTTGCGTGTCATGTTTTCTTTTCTTTCTTCTCCTTCCCGGTCTGAACATAATCTTTATATCCAGGCCGTTCATTCTTGTGCATTGTACATCCAAAAATGAACAATGTCAAGACCTTGCACGCCGAATTTCTCAGATACCCGGCAGCCTTTTTTCTCTACGTCTCAAAAGGCCTGCATGGCGCAGAAAAGTTGACAAAGAACTACGCAGTATGATAGTATACAATGTCAGTACCCATTGGTATTTTGTAGAAAAACTGCTATACAAAGCCAAGGTTACCGACAAGTTTTATGGATGATAAAGGAGAACTCGCATGCGGTTTTATATCGATCCCGGCACGGGGAGCATGCTTTTTACGATTTTGATCGGCGTTTTGGGCGCTGGCATTTATGCACTGCGGGACAGCTTTATGAAGCTCCGCTTCTATCTCACCGGCGGCAAAGCGGCCAAGGACAGCGGTGATACGCTTCCCTTTGCCATTTTCACCGACAGCAAGCGTTACTGGAACGTGTTCGAGCCCATCTGCGATGAATTTGAAAAGCGAGGGCAGGCGCTGGTCTACATGACCGCCTCCCCCGACGATCCGGCGCTGAACAAGAGCTACGAGCATGTAAAGTGCCAGTTCATCGGTGAGGGCAACAAGGCCTTTGCCAAGCTGAACATGCTCAAGGCGGACGTCCTGTTGTCCAGCACCCCCGGTCTGGAGGTGTATCAGTGGAAGCGCTCCCGGGATGTGAAGTTTTACGCCCACATCGCCCACGCAGCCAGCGACATCACTGTCTACCGCATGTTCGGCATCGACTACTACGACGCCATCCTGCTCTCCGGAGATTACCAGGTAGAGCAGGTGCGCCGGCTGGAAGCCCTGCGCAACCTCCCAGCCAAGGAAGTACCCATCGTAGGCCTGCCCTATATGGACGTGATGAAGGCCCGGCTGGATCAGGCGGAGCCTCTGGGTGACAAGCCCCGCACGGTGCTGCTGGCCCCCTCCTGGGGTGAGAGCGCCATCTTCAACCGCTACGGCGGGAAGATCATCGACGCGCTGCTGGCCACTGGCTATCATGTGGTCGTCCGTCCCCATCCCCAGTCTTTCACCTCCGAGAAGGACTTGATCGACGATCTGATGGCCCGCTATCCGGACAGCGACCAGCTGGAATGGAACCGGGACAACGACAACTTCCAGGTGCTCCGCCGCTCGGATATCCTGATCTCCGACTTCTCCGGCGTCATCTTCGATTTCTCCCTGGTATTCGACAAGCCGGTCATCTATGCGGACACCACCTTTGATAAATCCCCCTACGACGCTTACTGGCTGGATGAAGAGCTTTGGACCTTCCAGACCCTCCCCAAGATCGGCATGCAGCTGACGGCGGAGAATCTGGATCAGATCCGCACAGTCATCGACACGTGCATCGAAGACCCCCGCTTCCAGCAGAACCGTGACGCCGCCCGCCGGGAGACTTGGCAGTACATGGGCGAGGGCGCGGTGCGCACGGTGGATTATCTGATGGAGAAATACCGGCAGCTGCAGGAAGCCAAAAACGCCGATACGGCCCGTGAGCAGGCTTGACTCTCCGGCCCGGCGGATCCTCGCCGCGCTGCTTCCGGCGCTGCTGTACCTGGTGTTGGATGCCGCTGTTCAGGCGGGCCTGCGCGCCGGTGGTTTACCGCCGGCGCTGTGCACGCTGATCGCCGCGCTCCCGCTGGCCTTTGCCGCCCTGGTCTGGTACCGGCGACGTATGCCGCCGCGGCAGGAGGCGATCCCCACGCCGGGCGCGGTATGCGTCTGGGTGCTGTTTGCCCTGGGCTTCAGCGCCGCCCTGCAGCTGTTGCCCGGCGCCCGGGCGGCAGGCGATACCGGCCTTCTCCCGATCGCGGCCTATGCCTTTGCCGCCCCGGCGGCGGAGGAACTGGTTTACCGCGGCCTGGTCTTCCGGCGGGGCGAGGCCCTGGTGGGCCGCGGCTGGGCGCTGGCGTTCAGCTCCCTGCTCTTTGCGGCGGGGCACGGCTGGCCGGGGGCGCTTCCCGCGCTGTTTCTCGGTCTGGTCCTGGGCCTGCTGACGGATAAGGAGCAGAGCCTGGTCCCGCCGCTTATTGTACATATCCTGGTAAACCTCATGTCTTATATCTGGCCGCTGGTTCCGCTGCCTGTTTTCTGCAGTGCGCTGGGCGCGGCGGTCTCTCTGGCGGTCTTTGTCCGCCTTGTCCTTCGCCCTGGCGAAGGAAGATAGGAAGTAACGACGCATGTCATTTTGGAGCGCTCTTTACAAATTGCTGATCGGGCCGCTGGAGCTGTTTTTTGAGGTGGTTTTCGCCCTGGCCAACCGGGTCGTGCCCCATCCGGGCCTGGCCATCGTCGCTTTGAGTCTGGCCATGAACTTCCT
>JAFUES010000016.1 GCA_017470325.1 Oscillospiraceae bacterium | reverse complement strand
TGCTGGCCGCGATGATCCGGATGTCCAGCTTGATGGGATTGTTGCTGCCCAGGCGCTGGATGGTATGGGTTTCCACCGCCTGCAGGAGCTTGATCTGCATATCCAGCGGGATGGCGGACACCGCGTCCAGGAACAGGGTCCCCTTATCCGCCAGCTCGAAACGTCCCGGCTTTCCTTCGGCGGCGCGCCCGGGAAAGGCCACCGGGTCATAGCCGAACAGCTCCATCTCAAACAGATCCAGGGGGATCGAGGCGCAGTTGACCGTCACGAAGGGGCCGTCGGCATTCGCGCCGGCGTTGTGGATCGCCTGGGCCAGCACCTCTTTGCCCGTGCCGCTCTCGCCCTGGATCAGGATATTCCCCTCGTAACGGGCAAATCTCTCCGCCATCGAGAGGGTCTTTTTCATCTTTTCATTTTCCGTGAGGAAGTTATGGAAGGTATAGCTTGCCCGGTTTCCGGACAGCTTGTTGGCCGTCTGGATGAGCTGGGTCTGCGGGCGCATCGTCACGCTGAAGGCGCAGTAGCGATCCGCCATGGGACAGACAGTGATGCTGCAGTAGATCGTCTCCCCGTCCACCAGCACCGCCACATTGTCCGAAAAGAAGCTCTCGTCCATCCGCGATTTCAGCTGCGTGAGATCCGCGCTTGGGATCACGCTTTGGATCCCTTTTTCCCGCAGACTGTCAAGGTCGCATTTCAGCAGCTCCTTGGCCGCGCTGTTCATCCAGGTCGGCGCGTATTTCTGGTCAAACAGCAGGATGCAATCCTGGCTGCTCTCCAGCACCTTGTGCATCATCAGCGCGTTCCGGGCCTCCCGGAGCTGGCCCTCAATGCCGATGGCCGCAGCCTGGGCCATGCCCAGGGTGTGCAGGTGGGCTTTTTCCCGGTCGCCCGACAGGTTGATGCAGCCCACGACCTCTCCGTACACGTCATGGATCGGCGCCGCCGAGCAGGTCCAGCCGTGATGGGTGACGCAGTAATGCTCCGGCCCGATGGTCTGGATCGGCATGTCGTAATCCAGCGCGAGACTGATGGCGTTGGTGCCCACCTCCAGATTGCTCCACTTGGCCCCCGGCATGAAGCGCATATCGTTGGACTTGGAGATGATCTCATCGTCGCCCATCATCTCCAGAATATAGCCCGCCGCATCCGTCAGCACCACCAGGAAACCGGAGACGCGGACGATCTCAAAGATCTCCCGCATCACCGGCAGGGCCAGCGAAATGAGCATCTGGTTTTCCTTGCGGGCGCTTTCCAGAATGTTTACATCGATGCGCCGCCCCTCCCCGCCGGAGGGGTTCACGCCGGCGGCCCGGCACTTCTGCCAGGCGTCCGATATGGGGTAGCGGATCTCCGGGCTCAGCTTCCCCTCAAAGACGAAATCCGCCCAGAGCTCGGTCATTTTCGCGATATCCATGCTGCACCTCTCATCTCAGAATGGTCTCCAGGATCTCTTCCTCACTGATGCCGCCGAACAGCGTTGACAGGTCAAACTGCGACAGCACCTGCCGGATCGCCCCCGCCTCTGCGGGCACGCCCCGCAGCGCGGCGCATAAGGCGTCGTTGGCGTCGGCCGCCATGTAATCCCCGAGGAAGGCGATCTCCCGGATGCGCCCCGCGTGAGCGTCCATGCGCACCTCCAGGGTGCCGCCCGCAAAGCGGCGGCGGTTTTTGAAGCTGTAGTCCGGGGCCCGCCCGTAGGTCCACTCCCAGGAGCGGTATTTTTCCTCCGCCAGCTTCCGCACCTGGGCCAGCTCCTCCTCCGTCAGCGTCTGCCGCTCAAAGCCGTCCGCGGCCAGTTCCCCCAGCAGCGCCGCCCAGAAGCCGGCCATGTCCACGCCCTCGGGCAGATACTCCCGCAGATTGCCCACCCGGCTGCGCACGGACTTGGTGCTCTTGGAGGCGAATTTCGAGGGATCGGCCCGGAGGCTCCCGGCGATCATGGCGCTGTCCGAGTCGAAAAGAAGGGTGCCGTGGTGGAGGACCCGCCCGCCGTAAATGCGCTGCGCCACGCCGGAGACCTTTTTCCCGTCCACAAGGATGTCGTTGCGGCCGCTGGTCTCCGCCGTCACGCCCAGGGCGGCCAGCGCCCGGCAGACCGGCTCCGTGAAGCGCCGGATGGAGAGGGCCGCGCTGTCCCCCAGATCGGTGATAAAGGAGTAGTTCAGGTTCCCCAGATCGTGATAGACGGCGCCGCCGCCGGTCATGCGGCGGACCACCGTGATCCCATGCTGTCGGACGAAATCCGGGTCGATCTCCTCCAGCGTGTTCTGGTTGCAGCCCACGACCACCGTGTTCCTGTTTTGCCAGAGCATCAGCCAATCCCCCTGGGTCTTGTGCTCCAGCACGTATTGCTCCACGGCCAGATTCCAGCAGGGATCGGTGCTCCCGGTCTCCAGATAGCGGGTCAACATACGCATGCGTCCCTTCCTTTATATTGATCTCTATCATACGCCCTTCTGCGCGCGTATGCAAGCAAAAATCTCATAAAAATCTCAAAACTGCGAAAAACCGCCCGGCTTGGTAGGTTTTGCTCTCCGGACAGCCTGTTGCCGCGCAGGCTTTCTTTTGTCATAAAAGAATAAAATGACAAAATCTTCACCGGCTTGCCGCTGAGAATTTGCGAAGAATGAGATTTTGTCTCATTCCCCCGGGGCATCTGGTCTTATCCGATCCATATTGGACGCGAGCGCCTGCAATCATACCCAATTTTTGCTTAAAAAACTGGTACTAACGGAGAAATTAAGGGAGGAATTGCGATGGGGATTGAGATTTCCGAGAGAAAACTATATAATAATACCAACGGACAAGGTTTGTCCAACAGGAAGCGGATGGCAGGCCGCGCCTGCCGCCGCGTATTAAGATAGGAGGTTTTTCAATGGCAGTAAGCAGAGAACAGATGAAAGACATCTATACCCGCATGTGCCGCATCCGTGCTTTTGAGACGGCGGCTGCCAAGCTGTTTGCCGAGGGTAAGATCTACGGCTTTGCCCACCTGTATCTGGGCGAGGAAGCGATCGCTCCGGCTGTGTGCGAGTGCCTGCGGGATGATGACTTCATCACCAGTACCCACCGTGGCCATGGCCACATCATCGCCAAGGACGGCGATCTGAACCTGATGATGGCGGAGCTCTTCGGCCGCTACACCGGTTATTGCAAGGGCAAGGGCGGCTCCATGCACATTGCGGACCGCAGCAAGGGCATCCTGGGCGCCAACGGCATCGTCGGTGCCGGCCAAAACATTTCTGTGGGCGCCGGCCTGTCCGCCAAGATCCGCGGCACCGATCAGGTTTGCGTCTGCTTCTTCGGCGACGGCTCCACCAACCAGGGCACTTTCCATGAGTCCCTGAACATGGCTTCCATCTGGAAGCTGCCGATCATCTTCGTCTGCGAGAACAACCACTATGGCATTTCCATGAGCCAGGATCGCCACCAGGCCATCAAGGACATCGCCGATCGCGGCGCGGCCTACAACGTTCCCGGCGTCGCCGTGGACGGCAACGATCCCATCGCGGTCTATGAAGCGGCTGAGGAAGCGGTCGCCAGAGCCAGAGCCGGCAAGGGACCCACCCTCATCGAATGCAAGACCTATCGTCAGCACGGCCACTTCGAGGGCGACCCCGCCACCTACAAGCCCAAAGAAGAGCAGGCGGCCTGGATGGCCAAGGACCCGATGCCCCGCTTTGAGAAGTACCTGGAAGAGAACGGCGTCATGACCGCGGACGAGATCAAGGCCGTGAAGGATGCCGTGGACAAGCAGATCGAAGAAGCCATCGCGTTTGCGGACGCCCAGCCCTTCGCGCCTGAGGAGAGTGCCGTCGTGGATGTTTATTCTGATATTACTGCGGAGGTGCGTGAGAGATGAGTATGATGACTTACGGCGAAGCGATCCGCGAGGCTATGAGCATCCGGATGCGCCAGGATCCTACCGTTATTCTGTTCGGTGAAGACGTCGGCGCCTTTGGCGGCTGCTTCGGCGTCAGCGCCGGTATGATCGAGGAGTTCGGCCCCGAGCGCGTACGCGATACCCCGATCTCCGAGGGCGCCATCATCGGCGCCGCTGTGGGCAGCGCGGCCACCGGACTGCGTCCCATTGCAGAGCTGATGTTCAACGACTTCCTGACTGTCGCCATGGACCAGCTGGTCAACCAGGCTGCCAAGATGCGCTACATGTTCGGCGGCAAGATCTCCCTGCCCATGGTCGTGCGTCTGCCCGCAGGCGCCGGCACCGGCGGCGCTGCCCAGCACTGCCAGAGCCTTGAGGCGTGGCTGACCCACGTCCCCGGCCTGAAGGTCGTGTATCCCAGCAACGCGCAGGACGCCCTGGGCCTGCTGCTCACGTCCATCGACGACGACAACCCCGTCATGTTCTTTGAGAACAAGACCCTCTACGCCACCAAGAGCGAAGTGACCAGCCTGGATCCCATTCCTCTGGGCAAGGGCCGCATCGCCCTGGAAGGTGAGGACGTCACCATCATCACCTACGGCCGCCAGGTCTACACCGCCCTCGACGCTGCCAAGACCCTGGCCGCCGACGGCATCAAGGCTGAGGTCATCGATATCCGCACCCTCTTCCCGCTGGATAAGGATCTCATCCGCCAGAGCCTGGAGAAGACCAACAAGGCCATCATCGTGACCGAGGAGACCAAGCGCGGCGGCTACGGCGGCGAGATCAGCGCCACCATCGCCGAGGAGATGTTCGATCTGCTGGACGCTCCCGTCGCCAGAATCGGCTCCCTCGACACCCCCGTCCCCTTCGCCCCCAACCTGGAGCAGTACTACATGCCCAGCGATGTGGACATCGTGGTTGCCGCGAAGAAGATGTTCTAAACCCTCCGTTCTTCGGTCCTTCCGGGGAAGGGAAAGCGAACTGTGCTGCGGCCCAAAAGCCGCAGCACAGCTTGTAAAGAGCGCGTAAACACATGCAAGGAGGAATGACCATGGCGTCCATAGGCATCATCGCAAATCCCCAGTCCGGCAAGGATATCCGGAGACTTGTGTCCTATGCCACCACCATTGACAACAACGAAAAAGTCAACATCTGCAAGCGCATCTCGCTGGCGGCCTATGGGCTCGGCATCGACAAGATCATCTTCATGCCGGACACCTTCACCATGGGCTACAGCGTGCAGTACCAGCTTGAGGATGACAAAATGCCCTGCTGCGAGATCGAAGTGCTCGACTTCCTGTTTGACGCCTCCATGGCGGACACCATCGAGTCCGCGAGACTGATGGAGGAGCGGGGCGTCGGCTGCGTGGTGGTCCTCGGCGGCGACGGCACCTCCCGTGCCGCGGCAAAGTCGCTGAAGAAGACGCCGATGCTGTCCATCTCCACCGGCACCAACAACGTCTATCCGCAGATGATGGAGGGAACCGTGGCCGGCATGGCCGCGGCCGCGGTCGCCATGATGGACGACCCCTACAGCGTCTGCATCCACGACAAGCGGATCCAGGTTTTCGTCAACGGCGAATACCGGGACATGGCCCTCATCGACGCGGTCATCTCCGACGATGAGTTCGCCGGCGCCAAGGCCATCTGGGATCCGAAAAAGATGAAGTATATCATCGTCTCCCGCTGCCATCCGGCCTCCATCGGCTTCTCCGCCGTGCCCGGAGCCTACCGCATCGTGGAGGACAGCGACCCCTTCGGCTACGCCATCGCCCTGGGCGAGGAGGGTATCCCCGTGAAGGCGCCCATCGCCGCGGGCATCCTCACGCCCATGCACATCCGGGACAAGCAGCAGCTGGCCCTGGGAGAGAAGTATACCGTGGTGGCGGAAAAGCCCTGCATGATCGCCCTCGACGGCGAGCGGGAGGTCAAGCTCTTCGCCGGAGACCGGGCGGACTTCATCATCACCGACGACGGCCCCTGGCGCGTGCTGCCCCGCAAGGCGCTGTCCAGGGCACAGGAACTGGGAATGTTCAAAGCGTAAGCTTTTTCCATAAAACAATTGAAAAGACGATATAAGGAGGAATACCATGGCGAAAGAAATCGTAATGCCCAAGCTGGGTCTCACCATGACGGAGGGCACCGTCAGCAAATGGCTGAAAAAAGTGGGAGACGAAGTCAAAGAGGGCGAACCGCTCTTCGAGGTGGAGACCGATAAGCTCACCAATACCATCGAAGCCTCCGCTTCCGGCGTGCTGCGCCACATTTTTGTGGAAGAGGGCACCACCGTGCCTCTGTTCGGCAAGCTTGCCATCGTCGCCGCGGCCGATGAGGATATCAGCGCCCTGATGGGCGCCGCCGCCCCCGCCGCCGCTGCCGCGCCCG
>JAFUES010000015.1 GCA_017470325.1 Oscillospiraceae bacterium | reverse complement strand
TCGACCCGGCTTGGTCGATCCCTTGGCGTACTATCTCGCAAGTTGTACTTGAATTTCTGCTTTGATGTAGCGCCGTATACCTGACCGGTACGTACGGTGCAACGGGAGGGAGGGGCCTTAACCCCTTTCTACCCTATTATGTTTGTTATGCCGGCTCATAGGAGCGGCTGATCTCGATCCCGTCGGCGTTGTATTCCACATCCTCCATCAGGGCTGGGTCCACGCGGCTGCGCTTCTTGATCACCATGCCCTCACCCTGGTTGTTGAATACCCAGATCTTATGGGTGGGGAAGTCCGGGTCCTGCTTGTTGAAAGCGCCGGACTCATTCAGACGACAGAACTTGGCGCGGCCCTCCGGCGTATCCAATAGATCACCAGGTCCGGTGTAATACAGCTCGTCCTGCGCTGCCTTTTTCTTGAAGTCTTCCCAATCCTCGTTTGCCACTTTGTTGACGTCATTTGGCTGGATCATGTCCTTGTCCTCACTTTCCCTGTTGTTTACACCAGGTGTTCATTACGAAATTGACCGGCAGGTGCTTGACCATGGCGGCCTGCAGCTGCTCCGGCAGGCCCAGGATCGAAACGGTCTTGCCCTTTTTCAAATCCCGCAAAGCCTTTTCGATGACCTGCTCCGGCGGATAGAAGCGATTATAATAGCGGATGGTATCGTCATGGACGGCGTGCTCGAAAAATTCCGTGGTGATCCAGCCGGGGCAGACGGCCATGACCTGGATGCCGCGCCCTTTCAGCTCCCTGCCCAGGGCCCGGGAAAAGCTGAGCACATAGGCCTTGGAGGCGCCATACACATTGATATAGGGCACCGGCTGCCAGGAGGACATGGAGCCCATATTGATGATCCGGCTGCCGGCTTGCATATAGGGCAGGCTCAGGTAGCACATGCCGGTGAGGCCCCTGGCATTCAAATCGATGATGTCCAGCTGGCGGGACATGTCCATCTCCTCAAAGACGCCGAAAAGACCGAAGCCCGCGGCGTTGACCAGTACGGAGATCTCCGGCTTTTCTGCTTCCAGAAGCTGCCGGTATTCTTCCAGGCTTTCCCGCTTTTGCAGATCCAGGACAAGCGGGCGGATGGAGTTGCGGCATTTGGCCTTCAATTCCTCCAGGCGATGCTCCCGCCGGGCGATGACCCAGATCTCATCGAATCGTTCTTCCTTGTCCAGCGCGTAGAAAAACTCCCGCCCCATACCGGAGGACGCGCCGGTGATCACAGCAATTTTCATAGCAATAGCGTTTCCTTTTCTTCACGGCTTATGCAAATGCAAGACAGGTGCTGCGGCTCAGTCGCCGAAGCTGATGCCGATGTTGCGGGCTACCTGGATCATGGGATGATCCACTGGCAGGAACTTGGTCTTGCTGGCGGCCTCCTCCAGGGGGATGGAGGTGATTTTGCCGTCCTGGATGGCGACCATGCGGCCGTACTCCCGGTTGATGATCAGCTCTGCCGCGGCTGTGCCGAACTGGGTGGCCAGGGCCCGGTCATAGGGGCAGGGGGGACCGCCGCGCTGATAGTGGCCGGGGACCGTAACGCGGGCCTCCATGCCGGTGAGCTTCTCCAGCTCCGCCGCGATGGCATAGGAAACCGTGGGATACATGCTGTTTTCTTTCTTCTTGCGGCTGGCCTCTTCATCCAGGACCGTGTCGTCGATGGAGACGGCGCCTTCTGCGCATGCTACGATGGAGAAGCTGCTGCCTCTGCGGCGGCGGCTTTCAACCAGCTCTGCCACCTTGTGGATATCATAGGGGATCTCCGGGATCAGGATCACGTCCGCGCCGCTGGCAATGCCCGCATTCAGCGTCAGCCAGCCGGCGTCGCGGCCCATCAGCTCCACTACGAAAATGCGCCCGTGGGAGCTGGCGGTAGAATGGATGTAGTCGATCACATTGGTGGCAATGTCTACGGCGCTCTGGAAGCCGAAGGTGGTATCCGTGCCGTAGATATCGTTGTCGATGGTCTTGGGCAGAGTGATCACGTTCATGCCGTAATCGGAGATGAGCTTGGCGCTCTTCTGGGTCCCGTTGCCGCCCATGATGACCAGGCAGTCCAGGTTCAAGCGGTTATAGGTATGCAGCATGTCGGGCAGCAGGCTCTTGCCCTGCTCATCCACAATGTCCTTGCCCGGGACATAGCGCTGCCGGGAAGTACCCAGGATCGTGCCGCCCTGGGTGAGGATGCCGGAGAAGTCCCGCGGCTCCATAAATTTATAGTCGCACTCGATGAGACCCCGATAGCCATCGTACATGCCGTAGATCTCCACATTATCGAGCTTCTCATACAGGGTCTTGCCGATACCGCGTATGGCGGCGTTCAAGCCCTGACAATCGCCGCCGCTGGTGACCAGCGCAACACGGGTCATTCTCTTCATACCGCATCCTCCATTATTTGTTAGTTCCTTGTCATTATGGAACATTCGACGGAAAAAAGCAAGAGGCATCCATAAAGTTTTGTGCGATTCGCTTTGGCAAAATTCAAGGCTTGTTCATAGACAAGGTCTGCGCTTTTTGCTATAATACTTTACACGACCTGTGGAGTATGTCAAGCGAAGGAGATGTGGGTTTTGAGCAAGCCTGTTGTGATCACCGCTGACAGTACGGTGGATCTGTCCCCGGAACTGGTGGAACGTTTTCAGATCAAAGTGATCCCTTTGACCATTGTTCTGGGGGATGAGAGCTTTCTGGACGGGGTCCATTTTACGCCGATCGACATGTATAAGCGCTATCATGAGGACGGGACCCTTCCCAAGACCTCTGCCCCCGGCGTCCAGGAATTTCTGGATTTCTTTACACCGCTGGTAGAAGCGGGCAACGAGGTCGTCCATCTGGATATCAGCGCGGAATTGTCAAATTCCTATAATGCCGCCCGTCTGGCGGCCGCTGAACTGAACGGCGTATACGTGGTGGACAGCCGTATGCTCTCCACCGGCGTCGGCCTGTTGGCCATCGAGGGGGCTGAGTGCCGCGATCAGGGCATGAACGCCTGGCAGATCGCCCGTCACTTGGAGAGCCTGACCGGTAAGGTGGAGACCAGCTTTGTGCTGGATACTTTGGAATTTATGCACAAGGGCGGCCGCTGCTCCGCTGTGGCGGCGCTGGGTGCCAACCTTCTGAAGCTCAAGCCTGCGCTGGAGATGAAGGACGGCAAGCTGGGCGTGTATAAGAAATACCGCGGCAGCATCGAGCACGTGTACAAGCAGTACATAACGGAGCGCCTCAAGGACAAGGCGATCCGTCCCGGCCACATCTTCCTGACGGAGTCCGGCGAGATCGACCCGGCGGTGGTGGAAGAACTGGAAAAGCTGGTGCTGGAACTGAGCGGCTGCAGAGAAGTGCATCATACACTCGCAGGCTGCACGGTCTCCTCTCACTGCGGGCCCAAGACCCTGGGCGTCCTGTTTATCGACGAATAAGATAGATTGAGACAGCAAAAGGCTCCCTCAACTGAGGGAGCCTTTTGCTGTTTATTCGTTGTAGCCCATGGGGTTTTTGGACTGCCAGGCCCAGGTGTCCCGGCACATGTCGTCCAGGTTGTACTCGGCCTTCCAGCCCAGCAGCTGCGCGCTCTTATCGGGGCTGGAATAGACGGTGGCCAAATCACCGGGGCGCCGGTCCACGATCTCATAAGGGATCTTCTGCCCGGTGACCCGCTCAAAGGCGTGTACCATATCCAACACACTGTAGCCGGTGCCGGTGCCCAGGTTGAACACGTTCTCGCCCCTGTGCTTCTGCATGTAATCGATGGCCGCCACATGGCCCCGGGCCAGATCCACCACATGGATATAGTCCCGAACACCGGTGCCATCAGGCGTGTCATAGTCGTTGCCGAAGACGCTGAGATGATCCCGACGCCCCACGGCCACCTGGGCAATGAAGGGCATCAGATTGTTGGGAACGCCCCGGGGGTCCTCCCCGATCAGGCCGCTGCTGTGGGCGCCGATGGGGTTGAAATAGCGCAGCAGGGAAACAGAGAAGTCCTCCACAGCCTTGGAGGTATCCCGCAGGATCTGCTCGGACATATATTTGGTCCAGCCGTAGGGATTGGTGCACATACCGGTTTTGGAGCTCTCCCGCAGGGGCATCTCATTGTCACCGGAATAGACGGTGGCAGAGGAGGAGAAAACGATGTTTTTCACTCCGTGATCCCGCATGGCCTCGCACAGTGTGATGGTGGAGAACAGGTTGTTGTCGTAATATTCCAGGGGCATGGCCACGGATTCACCTACGGCCTTGAGCCCGGCAAAATGGATGGCACAGTTGATGTCGTGCTTTTCAAAGATCCGGTCCAGAGCAGCGCGATCCCGCACGTCGTTTTCGTAAAAGTCCACGTGCTTTCCTGTGATCTGCTCGACCCGCTCGATGGCTTTGGCGCTGGAGTTGACCAGGTTGTCGATGACAACAACGCCGAAGCCTTTTTCCAGCAGTTCTACACAGGTGTGGCTGCCAATATAGCCGGCGCCGCCAGTTACAAGTACATTCATTTAACGCTCCTCCGATCAATCCAACAGTTTTTCGGGGTAAATCCCATCTCTGCGCAGCTGCGCGATGTAGGATATGACGTCATCCATGTCCTCACGATAGGTGATGCCGTGCCAGGTCTCATGGCAGTTAAGCACCCGCACCCGCCCCTCACCCTCCTGGATCAGAGCATTGGTGACGAAGGGCAGGAAGTATTCGCACTTCTCCGGATTGACCGGGAGATTGGCGTCCAGCCAGGCGGGGAAGCGCTTCTCCAGCTCCTCCATCATGGAGGCCTGGAAGCCCCAGAAATTCATGGACACGGGGGAGAGCCCGGAGAGGGGGACCCAGGTCACGTCGTCTTCGGTATAAGCGGCGTCCTCGCCGCGCTTGGCAATCTTGGTGCGCTCCACCACGTCGGTCAGATACCCGTTCTCAACCTGGCAGATGCCGCGGGCCACAGTCCCGTGCTCGGTGACCGTGTTCTTCAGCTGATAGGCTACCATGGCGTGCTCATTCTCTTCATGCTCTGCGGTGAGAAAATCATAGAGGGCGGCGTAGGCACTGGGGCCGTAGAAGTCGTCGGCGTTGATGACGGCGAAGGGACCGTCCACCGCGTCCTTGGCGCAGAGCGTGGCGTGGGCAGTGCCCCAGGGCTTGACGCGGCCCTCGGGCACAGAATACCCCTCCGGCAGCTTGTCCAGCTGCTGGAAGACGTAGTGTACGTCGAAATACTTCTCCATGCGGCGCCCAACGGCTGCCTTGAAGTCCTCTTCGATCTCATGCTTGATGATGAAGGCCACCTTACGGAAGCCCGCCCGATAGGCGTCGTACAGAGAGAAATCAATGATGGCGTGGCCGAAGGGATCCACGGCGGTGATCTGCTTGAGACCGCCGAAGCGGCTGCCCATACCGGCAGCCAAAATCACAAGCGTCGGTTCTGTCATGTGCGCCTCCCTCAGCGACTCAGCGCTGCACGGCAGTAGTAGTTGAACATCCGCTCCCGGGCGAGGGTGCTGCTGTCCATGTGGCCGGGATAGACTTCAAATTCACCCTCCAGCAGGCACAGCTTGCGCAGAGAGTCCAGCTCCGTGTACATGTCGCCGCCGGGCAGGTCGGTACGGCCGCAGCTGCCGCGAAACAGGGTGTCGCCGGTAAAGAGGGCGTTCTCACAGCGGAGCGTGACTCCGCCGGGGGTATGGCCCGGGGTGCCGATCACGTCAAAGTGCAGTCCGGCCACATCCACCACATCGCCGTCCTTGTAATAAAAGCCGCCCTCGGGCAGGGTAAAGCGCCCGTTGCCCAGGTTGATATGCTTGGCGTCGTCCAGCTCGTTCATGTAGACGGGGGCTCCGGTCTCCTGACGGACGCCTTCCACCGCACCGATATGGTCCCAATGGGCATGGGTCAGCAGAATGGCCTTGCACTTGAGCTTGTTGTCTTCCATGTAGTTGAGAATGGTGTTGGTCTCGTCGCCGGGATCAATGACGACACATTCAAGGGTATCCTCGTTGGTGACCACATAGCAGTTGGTCTCCAACTGGCCCACAGGCAGGGTTTTGATCAGCATAGTTACAGCTCCTTTGTATCCAGAATGATGGTGACGGGACCATCGTTGATCGACTCCACAAGCATCTCCGCACCGAAGGAACCGGTCTCCACCTGGAAGCCCTGCTCCCGGCACTTTTCGATGACCAGCTCATACAGGGGGATGGCAGTGTCCGGGCGGGCGGCTTTGGAAAAGCCCGGGCGCCGGGATTTGCAGTCGGCGAACAGGGTGAACTGACTGATGATCAGCAGCTCCGCCCCGGCATCCTTGGGATTGACGTTCATCTTGCCATTTTCATCTTCGAAGATCCGCAGGCCGCAGATCTTGTCGGCAATCTTCAGGGCCTCCGCCTCGCCGTCCTCCTGATGGACGCCCAGCAGGACCAAAAAGCCCTTGCCGATGCGGCCCTGGACTTGACCGTCTACGGTGACGGAGGCGGATTTAACACGGGTAAGCACTGCTCTCATAGATAAACTCCTTTTCGTTTCAGCTGCCGTTACGGGTGACGCTGGTCACACCGGGGATCGCCTGCAGGCGGCCCATGATGTAGCGCACCTCGGCGGCGTTCTTGACCTCCAGTGTGATCACGGTGAGGGCCAGGTTCCCGCCGGTATTGCGGGAGGACAGGTTTCGCACCTTGGCGTTGAGGGCGTTGAGCACGGTGGCAATGTCCATGACCAGGCCGGAGCGGTCCTTGGAGGCGATGGTCAGAGTGGTCACATAGCTGTCTGTGGTCTCCCTTGCCCAGGAGACGCGGATCCAGCGCCCTTCGTTTTCTTTGTTCTGCAGGCTCTTCTGATAATTGCTGCAGTCCTTGCGATGGATGGAAACACCCTGGCCGCGGGTGATAAAGCCGATGATATCGTCGCCGGGCACGGGGGTGCAGCAGCGGGAGAATTTGATCAGGCAGTTGTCCAGCCCCTCCACCAGGATGCCATGGACAGCCTTGCCCTCTTTCTTAGCGTTCTGTTCCCGGCGCTCCGCCGCGGCTGCGACCTTGTCCAGCGCGGTCTTGCGGTCGGGTTTGACGTTCTTGACCTCATCCCGCAGGCGGTTGGCCACCCGTCCCACGGTGATGCCGCCGTAGCCGATGGCGGCGTACATGTCCTCCGGCGATGCGTAAGAGAGGCGCTTGAGGATGGGCGCCATGATCTCCTCATCCAGCACATCGTCCAGGGACAGGCCGTTGTGCTTGAGTTCGTCCTCCAGCATCTCCCGACCGCGGATCACGTTCTCCTCCCGCCGCTCCTTCTTGTACCACTGCTTGATCTTGGTACGAGCGGAGCCGCTCTTGACGATGTTCAGCCAGTCACGGCTGGGACCGGGGGCGGATTTGGAGGTGCGGATCTCCACGATATCGCCGTTTTGCAGCACATAGTCATAGGTGACGATGCGGCCGTTGACCTTGGCGCCCACCATGTGGTTGCCTACGTCGGAATGGATGCTGTAGGCAAAGTCGATGGGGGTGGCGCCTGCCGGCAGATTGATCACGTCGCCCTTGGGGGAGAAAACGAACACCTCGTCGGCAAACATGTCGATCTTCAGATCGTGGAAAAAGTCCTGCGCGTCAGACTCCTGCTGGGTCTCCAACAGGCGGCGCACCCAGGCAAACTTGTCCTCGTCGCCGCTGCGCACCGCGTCGCCGCCGTCGGACATCTTGTATTTCCAGTGGGCCGCGATGCCGTACTCGGCGGTGTGGTGCATCTCCCAGGTGCGGATCTGCACCTCAAAAGGGATGCCCTCCGTACCGATGACCGTGGTATGCACGCTCTGGTACATGTTGGGCTTGGGGGTGGAGATATAATCCTTGAAACGGCCCGGCACAGGCTTAAACATGTCGTGGATGATGCCGAGCACATTGTAGCAGTCTGGGATGGTGTCTACGATCACACGGAAAGCGCACAGATCAAAGATGCCGTCGATGTCCAGCTTCTGGGCGTACATCTTCCGATAAATGCTGTAGACGTGTTTGATGCGGCTGTAGATGGTGGCCTGAATGCCCAGGGCCTCGAGCCGGTCTTGGATCTTCTTTTCCATGCTGGACATAAAGCCTTCCAGCATGGGGAGTTTCTCTTCCAGAGAATCGGTGATCTCCTTATAGCCGGCAGGGTCCAGATACTGCAGAGACAGGTCCTCCAACTCCCACTTGGCCCGCTGCATGCCCAGCCTGTGGGCGATGGGAGCGTAGATCTCCATGGTCTCCAGAGACTTGGCCCGCTGTTTCTCGGTGGTCTGATAGGCCATGGTCCGCATGTTGTGGAGCCGATCGGCGATTTTGATGAGGATCACGCGGATGTCCTTGGCCATGGCCATGAGCATCTTGCGCAGGTTCTCCATCTGCTCCTCTTCTTTGCTGGTGTACTGGACTCGGGTCAGCTTGGTGACGCCTTCCACGATATCCGCCACCGGTACACCGAACTGATGGGCGATGTCCGCATGGGTCAGGGTGGTGTCTTCGATCACGTCGTGCAGCAGGGCCGCAACGATGGAGTCCTCATCCAGCCCCAGATCCACCGTGATATCCGCGGCGGCCACACAGTGGGTCACATAGGGAGAGCCGTCCTTGCGCAGTTGCCCCGCGTGGGCCTGCTTGGCCATCTCATAGGCGGCGCGGATGCGGTCCATATCCACAGGATGCCCGGAAACGCGCAGCTTTTCCTCCAGCTGAGAGAACATCAGATCCGGATCCAGGGGCTTATTCTCTTTTCGCATTTCTTCCTGCATGGCGCACTCCTTATGATCGCGGCATAGAACGCAGAGTCCGGAGAATGGGGGTTGCTTCCAAATCGGCTTTGCCCTGGATGTCAACAGCCTCCGCTCCAAAAATACTGCCGCCGGGGCCGGAAAGCAAACCGGCTTCCATCAGCGCGATCAGACAAATGCAATAGGTTTCCGGCAGCATACCGGCGGGGCACTGGTCCAGAATGGTCTGCATATCGCCCCCTACATGGATACGGCCTTTGCTCTCTCGCCAGATGCGCACGAAATCCGCACGGACCGGGCAGGCGTCTGCCGCCGCCCAAAGACAATCACTATGCTGTTCCAGAATGTCCCGGCACAGCGGGGCGGCCTCGTGTTTCCGGGCGGCCACCACCTGAAGCTGTACGGAGACATGACCGCGAAATTCGTTGATCTTCGGGTTGAAGGCCAGGTCGATCCGATCACCTTCATGGATGTCCAGATCTTCGGCGGTATGGGAGAAGAAGATGCCCTCAAAGCTGCTTTGCCCCAGGCGGACACGCAGCCGCAGATGGCGTCCGCCGCCCACATTACAGGCGCCGAGGACTTCCACACCGCTGAGACACAAGATAGGGCGGGGATTTCCGTTCCCATAGGGCTCCAGCAGATCCAGCTGCTGAACGGATTCAATGCTGAGCATGGCCGGATCGCGGATCAGCAGATCACATTGAACCTCCGGCTGGGGTTCGGGGCGGTTGCTCCGATAATAGGCGGAAAGCGCCCGACGAAAATCCTCCACCTTGTCCCGACGGACGTTGAGCCCGGCGGCCAGCGCGTGTCCGCCGAAATCGATCAGCTGGTCCGAACAGGCGTCCAACGCTTCGAACAGGTTGAAATTGCCATAGCTGCGGCAGGAACCCTTGCCCAGCTCGCCATTGAGACAGATCATGATGGCGGGGACTGAGAACTGCTCCGCCAGGCGGGAAGCGGCGATACCGATCACACCTTGGTGCCAGTTGTCGCTGGCCAGTACGATGGGCTGATCGGGGACAATATCCGGCAGGAGCGTCTGCGCCTCCTCCCAGATCTCCATTTCGATGTTTTGACGCTGGCGGTTCAGCTCGCACAGCTCCGCCGCCAGGGGAGCAGCCTGCTCCAGACTGCCGCACATGAGCAGATCCAGGGCCTTGCCCGTCTGCCCCAAGCGGCCGGCGGCATTGAGCCGGGGGGCCAAACCAAAGCCGATGCTGGCGGCGGTAAGCCGCTGGGGATCCAGAGAGGCCTCCTTCAGCATCGCGGCAAAGCCTGGCCGGGGTCGCTGCGCCAGCATGGCAAGTCCCCGGCGGACCAAATAGCGGTTTTCCTCTGTCAGGGGCATCACGTCCGCCACGGTACCCACGGCCACCAGATCGGCATAACGGTCCAGCATCGCCGCGCTGCTGCCTTCACAGGCGCATACCAGCTTCAGCGCCATGCCGACACCGGCCAGTTTGTCGTTGGGATAGCAGTCCCCGGGCTGCTTGCAGTCGACTACAGAGACCGCATCGGGCAGACCGTCGTTTTTGCATTCATGGTGGTCGGTGATGATCATATCCAGACCCAGAGAGCGGGCATAGTCGGTCTCCGCCACGGCGGTAATGCCGCAGTCCACGGTGATCACCAAGCTGACGCCCTGAGCCTTCAGCGCGTCCAGTGCAGCGCAGTTGAGCCCGTACCCCTCCTCGTTCCGGTCAGGGATATAGGAGAGACAATGCAGACCCTTGCTGCGCAGGTAATCCGTCAGGAGACAGGTGGAGGTGATCCCGTCCACGTCATAATCGCCGTACACAGCCACAGTCTCTCCATGGTCGACGGCCATGCGGACCCGGGCAACAGCGGTATCCATCCCCAGGATCAGGAAGGGGTCATGGAGGCATTCCATACCGCCCTCGATCAGCCCGTGGGCCTCCGATGCAGTGCGGATGCCCCGCAGGGCCAGGACAGCAGAAAGCAGCGGCCCGTAGCCCGCCTGCAGCAGCGCCGCCGGAATCTCCGGCCTGGCATATGGAATTTTCCATTCCTTTTTGTCCATGCCCACACCCAAAAACAATTAATAATTTATATTACCAGATTTCGACCTGTTATTCAATAGCGGCAGGCATATTTCAAGCCTTTTTGCGCTTATTTGTTGTAATCCTCCAGCCGCCGGATGCTGCCGCTGAGGATCTCCGCGTGCTCCACATGATCCAATGCTTCCTCCGGCGTGGCGCAGAAACCAAACAACTGCAGGCAGTTGCGGCTCATAAAACCGCCGTCTGCCGCCGTGTGGAGCATGTTCAGCATGGCGTCATAATAGTGCAGCGTGTTGAGCACGGCTATGGGCTTGCCGTGACGACCCAGCTGCTTCAGGGTCAATGTCTCGAAGAATTCTTCCAGCGTGCCGATCCCGCCGGGGAGGACGATGAAGGCGTCACTCTCGTCTTCCATGAGCTGTTTGCGCTCCCGCATGGTTTCGGTAAAGAGAAAGCGGGTGCAGCCGGGGAAGAGGATGCCCGGTTCATCAAAGAAGCGGGGGGCAATACCGGTGATCTCACCATTGTGCCGGGCGGCGCCTTCCGCGCACGCTCCCATCAGTCCGCCCTGGCCGCCGCCGAAAACCAGGCCGTGCCCACCTATGGCGAGCAGCTCGCCAAGCTTACGTGCCGCTTCAAAATATTCCGATGCCAGCTCGCTGCCGGAAGCCCCATAGACGCAGATCCGCATAGGTGTCCCTCTCTCATTTACTTTATATTTTATTTATTATAGCATTCTCTCCGATTTTTGAAAACCCCAACTTGACCGGAAATGGCGTTTGCGCTATAGTAGGAAACTGGATCGGAGGGTGCCCATGAAGAGATTTATCCCGATTCTGCTGACGCTTTCGTTGTGCCTGGCCCTGTGTGGCTGCGGCGGAGCGGCGGCAGAGCCTGAACAGACAACAGAGCAATTACAGATCGTGGCGACGGTATTCCCCGCTTATGACTTCTCCCGGCAGATCGCGGGGGAGCGGGCGGCGGTGACGCTGCTGATCCCGCCCGGCGCAGAGGTGCACAGCTTTGAGCCTACGGCCAAAGACATGGTACGCATCCAGAACGCGGACCTGCTTGTCTGCAATGGCGGCGAGTCCGAGGAATGGCTGGAGCAATTGTTGGAGGGGCAGGAGGCCCCGCTGCATGTGCTCACCATGCTGGACTGCGTGGACGCCCTGGAGGAAGAAGTGATTGAGGGCATGCAGGAAGTGGATGGGGATGCGGAAGAAGAGGGCCCGGAGTATGACGAGCATGTGTGGACCTCTCCGGTCAACGCCCAACACATCTGCCGTGCTCTGGCCGAGAGTCTCTGCCAGGTGGACCCGGAAGGGGAGAGCGTGTATCGGACCAACTGTGACGCCTACTGCGAAAAGCTGCAGGCTCTGGATGAGGCCATTCGCCAGGTAGTGGACAGCGCGGCCCGACACACGGTGATCTTTGCCGATCGCTTCCCAGTGCGCTATTTCGTGGAGGAATACGGCCTGGATTACTATGCGGCCTTCCCCGGATGCGCGGAGGACACGGAACCCGCTGCCGGCACCGTGGCGTTTTTGATCGACAAGGTGCGCGAGGAGCAGATCCCCGCTGTGTTTTATATCGAATTTTCCAATGAAAAGATGGCGGATATCATTTGTGAGGACACCGGCTGCGAGAAGCTGTTGTTCCACTCCTGCCACAGCGTCAGCGCAGACGATCTGAAGGCGGGGGTCGGCTATCTGGACCTGATGCAGAACAATGCGACGACACTCGGGGAGGCTTTGCGCTGATGGCGATCCTGGAATGTAAAGATCTGTGCCTCGCCTATGACGGGAAGATGGTGCTGGAAAGCGTTAACTTCTCCCTGCAGGCAGGCAATTACCTGTGCGTGGTGGGGGAGAACGGCTCCGGTAAATCCACGCTCATCAAGGGGCTTCTGGGCCTAAAAGCGCCGGACAGCGGCAGTATCCTCTATGGGGACGGGCTCAAGAGCACGGAGATCGGCTATTTGCCCCAGCAGACCCAACTGCAGCGGGATTTCCCCGCCAGCGTGGGTGAGGTGGTGCTCTCCGGCTGCCTCAATTCCCTGGGTGGCAGACTGCACTATAATGGGGCGGATAAGGCCCTGGCCCGTATGAACATGGAGCGCATGGGCATCGAGGATCTGGCAAAGCAGAGCTACCAGGCCCTGTCCGGCGGACAGCAGCAGCGGGTGCTGTTGGCGCGGGCTCTCTGCGCCACCAAGAAGATGCTGCTATTGGATGAACCGGTCACCGGCCTGGACCCCATCGCCACCGGGGAGATGTACAATCTCATCAAGCTGGTCAACCTCTGCGACAACATCACCGTCATCATGGTGTCCCACGATATCCACGAGGCGGTTCGCTATGCCACGCACATCCTGCACCTGGGGCAGCGGCAGCTGTTTTTCGGCACGGCGGCGGAATACCGCGAGAGCGATCTGGCCCGGCGCTTTTTGGGAGGGAATCGGATATGACGGAAATCCTGCATATGCTCTCCTATCATTTCATGCAGCGGGCGCTGATCGTGGGCATGTTGGTCAGCCTCTGTGCCGCGCTGCTGGGTGTGTCCCTGGTACTCAAGCGCTATTCTATGATCGGCGACGGCCTGTCCCATGTGGGCTTCGGCGCCCTGGCGATCGCTTCGGCGCTGCATCTGGCGCCGTTGGCGGTAGCGGTCCCGGTGGTGGTCGTCACGGCAGTGCTGCTGCTGCGGCTCAGTGAGAGCAGCCGTGTCAAGGGGGACGCCGCAATCGCGCTGATCTCCAGCAGTGCCCTGGCCATCGGTGTGATCAGCGTATCTATGACCACGGGCATGAACACCGAGGTCTCCAACTACATGTTCGGCAGCATATTGTCTCTCAGCCGCTCCGACGCGGTGCTGAGCGTGCTGCTGTCCATTGCGGTGCTGGTGCTGTTTATCCTGTTTTATCCCCGGCTTTTTGCGGTGACCTTTGACGAGAGCTTTGCCCGGGCTACCGGGACCAAGGCCGGTTCCTACAATATGCTGCTGGCGGTGCTCACAGCCATCACTGTGGTGCTGGGCATGCGTATGATGGGCGCGCTGCTGATCTCCAGCCTGATCATTTTCCCGGCACTGTCCGCTATGCGGGTATGCAAAAGCTTCCGCACCGTCATCCTGTGTGCGGCGGCGATCTCCGTGCTGTGCTTTCTCATCGGCGCAGTGGCCTCCTACTTCCTGGAGACGCCCACAGGCGCCAGCATCGTGGTGGCAAACCTCCTGTGTTTTGCCGGCTTTTCCCTTGCTGGGATGAAAAATTGAATGGTTGATTTGGCCCGAATATGCATTTTCGATATGCATATTCGGGCCAAAATGAATATTAGAGAAAAAAGTTCGTATATTTTTGCAGAATGCTGTTGACATACATGGCCTGTAGTGCTATTATCACAATCGTCCACCGGACAATTTATGGATTATGACGAAATGTGAGGAATAACAAAATGAAAAAGATCGTATGTATTGCTCTCGCGCTGGTCATGGTTTTGGCCCTGGCCGCTTGCGGCAGCAGCGCCAGCACGGCCAGTGCTCCGGCTGCTAAAGAGAAGCTGGTGATGGGCACCTCCGCTGACTATGCTCCCTTTGAGTTCATGTATCCTGATGACAACGGCGATCTGGTCTACGGCGGTATCGATGTCTCTGTTGCCCAGTACATTGCCGATTATACCGGCAAGGAGCTCCAGGTGGAGAATATGGGCTTTGATTATCTGCTGGCCAGCCTGCAGAAGGGTGACTTTGATATGGTCATCGCTGCAATGGAAATCAGTGAAGAGCGTCTCAACAGTGCAGATTTCTCAGATCCCTACTACACGGATTATCCCCCCATGGTCTTGGTGAAGGCCGCCAACGCAGACCAGTATACCTCTACGGATTCCTTTGCGGGCAAGTCTGTGGGCGCGCAGACCGCCACCACCAAGGAAGGCATCGTTAAGGACGATCTGACCGGTGCAAACCTGGTTTCCCTGCAGAATGTGAACGACCTGGTCAACCAGCTGGTCAATGACAAGATCGACGCGGTGGTTCTGGACGGCGCTGTTGCCCTGCAGTTTGTAGCCTCCAACAGCGATCTGGCGGTTGCCTCTGTGGATCTGGGCGAAGCCTATCCCTATTGTGTCGCGGTTGCCAAGGGCGATCCCAAGGGCCTGCTGCCCGGCATCAATGAGGCGATTGCCGACATGCTGGACAAGGGCAAGGTCACAGAGTTTGAGGACGTTGCCGCTTCTCTGGAAGATGTCCTGGTAGAGGTCTCGGCCGAGGATTGATCCTCTGTGCTGCCGTATAGCGCGAATGGTGCAGAGCCCTGAAAAGGGCTTTGCACCTTCGCGTATTTCAAGCAAGTTTATTTGCGGAAAGGAATCCCTCTATGTGGTGGAGTAATCTGTTTACCGATATGAGCCCGGCCAGCTTTTTCAATTTTTCCTTCCTGCCGAAGTACGGTGTGTTTTTCATCCAGGGAATTGAATACACGCTGCTGCTGGCGGTGGTCTCGGTGTTGTTGGCTGTGATCCCGGCGCTGATGCTGGCGCTGATGCGCCTGAGCAAAAACAAACTGATCCACGGCATCTCCGGCGCTTATATTGCACTGTTTCGATCCACGCCTCTGCTGGTGCAGTTGTCCATCATTTACTTTGGCCTGTTTGGCGTAATCAATATCCCACGGTATTCGCTGTTTGGCTTTGTGGATATCAGCCGCTTTATCCCCGGCGTGGTGGCCCTGGCACTTAACAGCTCCGCCTATGTGGCGGAGATCTTCCGCGCCGGTATCCTGGCTGTGGACAAGGGCCAGACAGAGGCTTCCCGGTCCCTGGGGCTCAGCGCGTGGCAGACCATGCGCCTGGTAGTGCTGCCGCAAGCCATCAAGAATGTGCTTCCGGCGCTGGCCAACGAGATCATCACTATGGTCAAGGAGAGTTCCATCTGCTCTACGCTGGGCATGGCTGAGCTGATGTTCGGCGCCAAGGCGGTGGCTTCGTCCACCTATATCACCCTGGCACCGTATACCCTCGCGGCACTGATTTACTTCTGCATCAACTACCCGGCTTCCAAGGGCATCGAAGCCATAGAAAGGAGGATGCGCCGTGGAGACAAGGCCTGATCTGATCCGCGTAGAAAAGCTGACAAAAGAATTCAACCACGGCAAGGTGGTCGCACTCCATGAAAACGACCTGACGGTCAAGCGCGGCGAGGTGATCGCCATCATTGGGCCTTCCGGATCCGGGAAGTCTACGTTTTTGCGCTGTCTGAATCTGCTGGAAAAGCCGACCTCCGGCCACATCTATTTCGATGGGGTGGATCTGGCGGACCGCTCTGTGGATATCAACCTGCACCGCAGAAAAATGGGTATGGTATTTCAGCATTTCAATCTGTTTCCCCATAAGACTGTTTTGCAGAACATTACCATGGCACCTGTCACGCTGAAGCTGAAAACCCCGGCTGAGGCCGAGGCGAAAGCCAAGCAGCTGCTGGAGCGGATCGGCCTGCCCGATAAGATCAACGAATATCCCAACATGCTCTCCGGCGGCCAGAAGCAGCGCATTGCTATCATCCGGGCTCTGGCTATGGAGCCTGAGGTGATGCTTTTTGACGAGCCAACCTCCGCCTTGGACCCGGAAATGGTCGGAGAAGTGTTGGACCTGATGCGGGATTTGGCGAAAGACGGCATGACCATGGTGGTCGTGACCCATGAGATGGGCTTTGCCCGTGAAGTGGCGGAGCGTGTGATCTTTATGGACAGCGGTTCCATCCTGGAGGAGAACACTCCTGCAGAGCTTTTTGATCATCCTCAGAATCCCAGAACACAATTGTTCCTCTCCAAAGTGCTCTGAGGAAAGGCGGCAGAATACAAAGAATGCTTAACAATTCCTATCTTTTGATAGATACAAAAGCCCTGGCTGCGAATGTTCGAACACTGCAGGGAGAGCTGAATGGAGCCAAGCTGATCCCGGTCATCAAGGACGACGCTTATGGGCTGGGAGCCGTACCCGTGGCAAAGCAGCTGATGGACTGCGGCATAGATACTTTTGCGGTGGCCCATGTCTCTGAGGGACTGGCTCTGCGTAAAGGCGGCGTGGGAGCGGAGATCTGGGTCATGAGCATCCCGCTGGACTTCCAGATCGAAAGCGCTGTGGCTGCGGACCTGATCCTGACAATCGGCAGTTTTCGTCAGTTTCCCGTGCTGTGTGAGGCGGCGAAGAAAGCGAACAAGCGTTTGACTGTGCAGTTGAAGCTGGATACCGGTCTGCACAGGATCGGCTTCCGGGAAGAGGAATTGCCCCAGGTGGCCCGTATGTTTGCGGAGGCTGCACAGTATCTTCAGTGTGCAGGGACCTTTTCCCACTTTGCCAACAACGGAACGGAGCACATGGAGAGCCAATATTCGTTGTTCCTGTCCATGACGGAACAACTGCGTGGGCTCGGCATGGAACCGGGACTGCTGCACATCTCCAGCTCAGCTTCTCTGGAGGCGAACGCAAAATATAATCTGGACGCGGTGCGCGTTGGCCGTCGGCTGTATATGGACCATCCTGTGAATTCCACCGGCAAGATCAGAGAGATCGCCAGTCTGAGGGCCTATATTGCGGATATCCGCCAACGGAAAGCAGGGGACAGCCTCTCCTATGGGGATGTCTTCCATCTGCCGGAGGATACACTGGTGGGCGTGCTCTCTGTGGGCTACGGCGATGGTTTAAGTCCGGAACTCTTTGACCGACATGCGCCGGTATTGATCGGTAGCCAGCGCACAAAGCTTTTGGCCTCCTGCATGGACCAGAGCTTTGTGGATCTGACCGGGATCCCCTGCCAGGTGGGGGATGAGGTCACTTTCTTTGGATATGACGCAGATGGATGCTTCCTCTCCTCTCAGGAGGTGGCCAACTGGATCGGCGCCAACGAGGGCTGCGCACTGACCAGCGCACTGACAACGAGAGTGGCGCGCATTTTCCGCTAAGGCAGAGCAGGTAGTTTATCCGCCGTGCGATCCGGGACGGCGGATTTTCTTTCACAGATCATTAGCACTCAAATTAAAAGAGTGCTAATATTCACGGTTTGTTCATATTTATAGCTATATTTGTTCATAAATGTGAGGTATTTTATATACAGAACGAAACGAAAGAAATGAATGTTTCGCCAAAAGAAGTACATCATAGATTTATGGAGGTATAGATTATGTTTGAACTGATTCCTTTTGACCGTCGTGGCCGCAATGTTTCCGTGTATGACCCCTTCCGGGCCTTTGACGAGTTGGAGCGCAGCTTCTTCGGCAACACCGCCAATACCGTTTCCGCATTCCGCACCGATGTGACCGACACCGGCGACGCTTACAAGCTGGAGGCCGAGCTTCCCGGCTTCAAGAAGGACGATATCAAGATCGACATCGAGAACGATTGCCTGACCATCAGCGCCGAGCGCAAGGCCGAGACCGAGGACAAGAAGCCCAATTTCGTCAAGCGGGAGCGTTTCTACGGTTCCTTCAGCCGCAGCTTTGACGTCTCCGGCATCAATGTGGATGGGATCGAGGCCGCCTATACCGACGGCGTGCTGACCCTGAACATGCCCAAAAAGGTGGAGACTGTCCCCGCCAGCCGCCGGCTGGAGATCAAGTAAGAGCCAAAATGCAAATATCGGAGGCACTCAATGGAGTGCCTCCGATTTCTTTTTCTGTATGAGCGCTTTTGCAAAGCGGGTCAGGGGAAGCAGATAGAGCAGGCAGGCAGCCAGCAGGCTTTTGACCGGGACGCCTAATGTGGTCAGTGGAACGGAGCTCGCGATGGACCAGGGGATCAGCGGCGCGATGACGATCACCGTGTCCTCCAAGTCGATGGCAAAGCTCTCCTTTGATTCGCTCAGATCGCGGCACAGTTGATTGGTCAGCATGGCGGCCAGGGTCTGATTGCAGGAGATGGCACAGGTGACGACGGCGGCACAGAGCGTCGCCCCAAAGGGGGTGATGCGTCGGCTGATCTGAACGAGACTGTGCTTGGCTCCGTCCAGCAGCCCGGTGCCCCGAAAGATCCCCGCATAGCAGGAGGAGATCAGGATGATGCCGATTACGCTGAGCATGGAGACTACGCCGCCGCCGTCCACCATGGGCGCCAGAGCCGGAGAGGAACTCCGATATCCCGCAAACAGGATGCGGAGCACCTGCGGCAGGCTGAGACCCTGTACGGTGATACTGAGTACTGCGGCCAGGAGCAGGCTGACAGACAGCGTAAGCAGGACCGGGCGGCGAAAGATGGACAGGAGCAACACGGCCAGAGCAGGCAGCACACAGATCCAATGGAGTTGAAAGCCCGCGGCAAAGAGGGCGCGGATATCCATGCCGCTGTCCGCCGGGTGGCTTCTGAGCCCCACCAGCAGATAGACGCCGCAGCTGAGCAGGAAGGGCAGCAATACCGTCCGGCACATGCGGCGTATGTTCTGAAACAGATCCGTATCGGTCAGCGTGCATACCAGAAGGGCGCTGGTGGAAATGGGGGAGCAGCGATCTCCGAAGAAAGCGCCTGCCAGGATGGCCCCGCCGATCCATACCGGGTCCAGCTGCATGGCGTTTGCCATGGTCATGCAGATGATGCCGATGGTGGCAACCGTGCCGAAGGAGGTGCCGGTCAGAACGGAGACGGCGCAATTGAGCAGAAAGCACAGCAGCAGGAAGATGGACGGGCGGATCAGCCGGGAGGCGTAGCAGATGATGACCGCGATGGTGCCGCTGGCCCGCCACAGGGCGGTCAGGGCGCCGATCAGCGCCATCATGACCAGGATCCCGCTGGCGGTCTTGACACCGCTGAGAGACAGCTGCAGCAGCTCCCGCAAAGGAACGCGCTTATACAGGCCGTAGGCCAGAAACAGCAGCAGCCCTGCCAGCAGAGCATACAGGATGGAGAGATCCAGAAGGACGCAGCCCAGCAGAATAACACAGAACAGGGAAAGGGTAAGTGTTGCCATGGCTTGCCTCCTTTGGAAAATCTTGACTTTGAGAGTATACGCCCAAAGTCAAAACTTGTAAATACCTTTTGACAGCAAGGTGAATCCCCGCTATACTATGCACATTGAGGGGGGACGCGCATGATTTTTGACACCCATTCCCATTATGACGACAAGGCTTTTGACCGAGATCGGGAGGAAGTCCTTGGTCTGGCCCGTGAGGCCGGTGTGGGCCTGATTGTGGACCCGGGCTGCGACACAGAGAGCAGCGAAGCGGCTGTTGCCCTGGCTGAGCGCTTTGACTTTGTATATGCGGCAGTGGGCTACCACCCGGAGGAGCTTGCCTCCTACAGCGACGCGGGCTTTGCCCGGATCGCGGAGCTGGCCCGGCATCCCAAGTGCGTGGCCATCGGGGAGATCGGTTTGGACTACTATTGGGATGATACCCACAAGGAAGAACAGAAAGCACTGTTTCGCAGACAGATCCAACTGGCTCTGGAATTATGTAAACCGGTTATCGTTCACGACCGGGAGGCACACGGGGATTGCATGGAGATTGTGAGGGATTACCCGGAGCTGCGGGGCGTATTCCACTGCTATTCCGGCAGTGCGGAAATGGCAAAGGAGCTTCTGAAACGGGGCTGGTATCTGGGCTTCGATGGCCCAGTGACCTATAAAAACGCGCGAAAGACTATCGAAGTGTTGGAGATCTGCCCCCTGGACCGGATGTTGATCGAGACGGACAGCCCCTATCTCAGTCCGGTGCCCATGCGGGGAAAGCGCAACGATTCCAGGAATCTGTGCTATGTGATCGAAAAGATCGCCGAGGTCCGGGGGGAGAACCCGGAGCGGATCGAGCAGATCACCTGGGAAAACGGAAAACGTCTGTTTGGCATCATATGAACAAACCAGCCGTCACGGACGGCTGGTTTTCTAATTAGTATTGAATTCTCAGCGCTGCTTGGCCCAGGCGACGATCTCACTAATGTCCCAGCTGGCGGGCTCGCCCCGGCCGGTGGTTGCCATGACATAAGTGGCCTGCTCCTGAGCGTTCAGCGGGGTCTTGAGCCGTTTGAACTCCAGCTTCTTGGCGATGTCCTTGACCTTCAGACGCATGATAAGGTTCATGGGCAACGGCAGCTTATTGATGTTGAAGCCGCCCTGGAGACAGAAGTAGCCCACACTGCCGGGGACCTTGTTCTTTTCCCGGCCGAAGGCGACACTGCCTTCTGTCACCGCGGCCATGCCCACCGCGCAGACAGCGGCCACGGGCAGCTGTTTCTTCACTGCGGCATAGCCCACGACAGTTCCGGCCATGACCCAGCTGACGTAAATCACTTCGCCGTCCTTGATGGCGGGCTGCTGGCCCAGAGCATAGGCGGGCAACACCAGGGTACGGGACAGCTCCTCGGCATAGCGCTTGCAGGAACCGGTTTGCGAATTGTAGATGATGGCTTTGATCATTGGTATCCCTCCGTAAAGATTATCGTTACGCAGTCGCGCGTATTCCGTGCTTAATTCAACTGTAGCTGGCATAGACGTCCGAGTAGTCGCGCCCTTCTTTTGCAGCCTCATAGCTGCCGTCCAGCTTGCTCAATACCCGGTTGTAGGCGTCGGAGCCCTCGGTGTAAGGCGTGGGGCAGTAGTCGTTGTAGTTGTCGCCGGTATACCCCTCTTTGACAGGCCGACTGCTGACGCAGCAGGGGATGATCGTATACCCATCATTGGAAATGCTACCGTCCACATCCCGCTTTACGGAGACCTGGACGATGGCAGTGTCCCGATCGGTGGGGGCGGTGTGTCCGCCGAAGGACCAGTTGCCCATGCTGTAAAGAATGATACCGCCATTATATTCCTCAATCGGCTGCAGGCAATGGGTGTGGGTGCCGTAGACAAGATCCGCGCCGGCGTCAATGGCGGCGTGGCCGATGTCGGTCTGGCTGGCATTGGGATGGTAATACAGCTCTTGGCCCCAGTGGTAGGCGCAGATGATATATTCCGCACCGTCTGCCCGCAACTGCCGGATGGCCGCGGCGGCTTTGTCCTTGTTGGGCTGGAAGTTGTTGTATGCGCAGTAGATTCCGAGCTTTAAACCGCTGTCTGTGGTGATGATTTGAGCTTCGTCCTCTTTCCCGTAGGGGATGCCGTAGTCCTCCAGTGCTTTCCAGGTGAAGTCCAGTCCTGTCTGGCCAAAGTCCAGCATGTGGTTATTGGCAGTGGTGACAAAGTCCACGCCGCCCTCGATCAGAATGTTGGCATAGTCGCTGGGAGCGCGGAAATAAAACTGCTGGGCGGAATACAGCTTGTTGTCGGCGAGGGTACATTCCAGGTTGGAGATGGTAAAATCGTCGTTCTCGAAATACTGTACTGTGTTGGAGAAAGGGTAGGAATAGTCGCCGTTCATTCGGGCCGCGTAGGAATAAGGCGTGCCGTCTTTATATTGATTGGTGGCCAGGGTCTGATCACCGATGACGGAAATGGTGTAGGTAACAGGCTCCGGCTCGGGGGTCGGTTCCGGCTCGCTCTCTGCAATGACGGCAGTTGGCGCCTTGTCTGCGGCAGCGGATATGGCAGGATCGGCATTCCCGGCGGAAGCGGGGACAGATCTGGCAGGAACACGCATATGTACCACAACGCCCAGCACTGCGACAAGGAGGACGGTGATTATGATTTGGAGTACTCTTTTCATGCAAAACAAGACCTCATTCAGAGAAATCGCTTGTTTATTATAATCAGAAATCAGCCGGAAAGCAAGTCAAACAGCACCGAATTGTCTATTCGGTGCTGTTTGATGTTCAACCGTTATTCAAGTTGGAGTAATCGATATGCAGGTTGGGACCGTCATAGCCGCCGGTGATCTTGCTCAGAGCACGGTCATAATACTCTGTGCCCTCCACATACGGTGTGGGGCAATAGTCGTTGTATGCCTCAGCAGTATAGTCTTCCAGGACGGGCCTGCCGCTGACACAGCAGGGGATGATGGTATAGCCATCGTTGGAGATGCTCCCATCCAGATCCCGCTTGACGCTGACCTGGACGATGGCGGTATCCATATCCGAAGGACTGGTGTGTCCGCCGAAGGACCAGTTGCCCATGCTGTAGAGGATGATACCGCCGTTGTATTCCTCAATGGGCTGCAGCGTGTGGGAGTGGCTGCCGTAGATCAGATCAGCGCCTGCGTCGATGCAGGCATGGGCCAGATCGATATCATACTGGGTGGGCTGATAGACGCCCTCGTCGACACCCCAGTGGAACATGCAGATGATATACTCAGCGCCCTCGTCACGCATGGCGTTGATGGCCGCCGTGCAGTTTTCGGTTTTGGGATAATAGCCGTTGTAGGCGCAGTAGATGCCCACGGTCAAGCCGCTGTCGGTGGTGAGGACCTTATACTCGTTATCCTTGCAGTAGGGCAGTCCCACCGCCTCCAGAGAAGCACAGGTCTCCTCGATGCCCTGCAGACCGTAGTCGTCGGTGTGGTTATTGGCGGTGTTGACGAAGTCCACCTTGCCCTCCGTGAGGATGTTGGCATAGGCGGCAGGGGCCAGGAAGTGGAAGAAGGACTCCGAATACAGCTTGGTGTCCGAGAGCGTGCACTCCAGATTGGCGATGGTCAGATCGTCGCTTTCAAAGTACTGCACCGTACGAGAGAAGGGATAGGCGTAATTCTCGCCCACGTAGGAGGCATAGGAAAACTCGGCGGTGGCGGGCGTATAACGGGTATCGTTATAAAGCGTGCAGTCGCCGATGGCGGAGATGGTGAAGATCTCCGGTGTGGGTTCCGGCTCCGGCGTAGGTTCCGGAGTCGGCTCCGGCGTGGGTTCCGCTGTCACTTCCACAACAGGGGCAGGCGCAGGGGTCGCGGCCGGCTCCGCTGTCGCTTCGGGGGTCACCTCTGTCCTGCCGGAAAAAGGGGAGACCGTCAGGATCCGCAGGACGATCGTACCTGCCAAGAGCAGCAGGGCCAATATAAATAAGATCGTTTTTATCGTTTTCTTCATAGCTCACCACATATGTATATAGATTTGGATAGCATTGCTATTATAGTGAATCTTTGCCAGGAAAGCAAGGGATAAGGATAAGTCTTGTCCAAAAAAGAGGAAAAAGTGCTCCGGACTGTTGATACAGCCCGGAGCGAGTATATGCGGTTAAGGAGTGAAAGTAGAATCGTTTTACAGCAGACCGCCGATCTTGACGAACAGAGGCGCGAACACCAGCGCCACAACGGTCATGAGCTTGATGAGAATGTTCAGGGAAGGACCGGAAGTATCCTTGAAGGGGTCGCCAACGGTGTCGCCAACGACAGCAGCTTTGTGGGCAGAGGAGCCCTTGCCGCCATGGTGACCTTCCTCGATGTACTTCTTGGCATTGTCCCAGGCACCGCCGGCATTGGACATGTAGATGGCCAGCAGCACGCCGGTGACCAGGGAGCCGCCCAGCAGACCGCCCAGAGCCTCAGGCCCCAGCAGAATGCCCACGACCAGGGGAACGACCACGGCCATGATGCCGGGGATGATCATCTCATGCAGGGCAGCGCGGGTGGAGATGGAGACGCAGGTACCATAGTCGGGCTTGGTGGTGCCTTCCAGGATACCGGGGATGTCATGGAACTGGCGGCGAACTTCCTCGATCATCTTGTAGGCCGCCTTGGAGACGGATTCCATGGTCAGCGCGGAGAAAGCGAAGGGCAGCATGCCGCCGATCAGCAGGCCGATGACCACAGAGGGGGTCAGAAGGTCGATGCTGTTGAGCTTGACCTCAGTGGCATAGGAGACGAACAGGGCCAGAGCGGTCAGCGCAGCGGAGCCGATGGCAAAACCCTTGCCCATGGCGGCAGTGGTGTTGCCCACAGCGTCCAGCTTGTCGGTGATCTCACGCACATGGGGATCCAGGCCGCTCATCTCGGCGATGCCGCCGGAGTTGTCGGCGATGGGGCCGTAAGCGTCAACGGCGACGGTGATGCCGGTGGTGGACAGCATGCCCACGGCGGCCAGCGCGATGCCGTACAGGTCATTGGTCACAGCGTAGGAGATATAGATGCCCACGCAGATGAGCACGATGGGGACCCAGGTGCTCTTCATGCCGACGGCCACGCCGCTGATGATGGTGGTGGCGGAGCCGGTTTCGGACTGGTCGGCGATGCGCTTGACAGAGCTGTAGTCGCCGGAGGTGTAGACCTCAGTGATGTAGCCGATCACCAGACCGACGATGATGCCGGCAATGATGGGCAGGGAGAAATACAGCTTGCCGAAGAAGGCATAGCTCAGGGGGATGGAGCACAGGCCCACCAGCGCGGCAGACACATAGGAGCCCATTTTCAGCGCAGCGTGGGGATTGGAATTGTCCTTGCCGCGGACAAAGAAGGTGGCGATGATGGAGGCGAAAACGCCGACTGCCGCGATGATCAGGGGGAAGATGGCGCCGGCGCCGGTGAAGAGACCGGCCACGGAGACACCCAAGGTCAGCGCGGAGACCAGCGCGCCCACATAGGACTCAAACAGGTCGGCGCCCATGCCGGCCACGTCACCCACGTTGTCACCTACGTTATCGGCGATAACGGCGGGGTTGCGGGGGTCATCCTCGGGGATACCGGCTTCGACCTTGCCCACCAGGTCGGCGCCCACGTCAGCGGCCTTGGT
>JAFUES010000066.1 GCA_017470325.1 Oscillospiraceae bacterium | reverse complement strand
GGATGGCGCCCGGCCGCGGGCAGACCATCACGCAGGCGCCGCAGTAATAGCATTCGCCCGGATACATGACAACCGGATGCGCCCCCTTTTCTCCCGCCGGCATCAGCACATCGCACTGGCAGACGGATGCACAGGAGTTGCAGCCGATGCATTTTTCCTGATCATAGATCAACGGACGGACAGAGCATGGTACGGTTTCTGCAGAAAGATGTACGCTGCCTAATTCTGACAGCTCCACAATCCTTGTAAGACTATCAGTCTCTGATGCAGCATCCGCAACACCGCCGGCCTCAGATGTGTTTCCGGCAGCTTCCATGTAATCGGCATTTCGTTTCTCATATTCTGTCCTAAGATCCCCGAAGAAATCCAGAGGAACCATACGGGTCCTCACTTCTCCATCCTGCTGACGGATTGTAGCCGCTCAAAATTTCTGTCAAATTTTCTCAACTTATTTGTCAAAAACAATCGGGAAATATTTGCGTTAAAACGCCGCCCCGGGAAAGTTCACCGGAACGGCGTTTTTTGACATTATTCTTGAGCATGGATCAGGTCCGCAGGCAGGTCGATGCAGTACATGCAAGGCTCCTGTGACGCCGGTATGAAGTAGTTCTGGCACTCGCCACAGGTGCGATACCGTGAGCATGTCTCCGGATGGCAGGGCTCCCCGTCAAGACCGCAGTGAGTGCCATGATCGTGCAGGCACTTGAACTCGCTCAGGAAGTCCCCGTTCATTCTTCGGGCTCTTCCTCGGGGAAGGGTTCGCCCACGATATCCTCGTAGTCTTCCTGAGTCAGTGCGCCTTTCCGGACGACATTGATCAGCATCTGCTTGCTCCAGAATCCGCTCCTGTACCACTTCGCATACTTGTCTTTCTTACTCATCGCCAACGTCCTCCCCTTCCATGGTAGGCAGCTCAATGTCCGCCATTATCGCGACATACTCGATCAGAGCCGCCTGCTGCTCGATCTTCGCCGCATTGTTCTCCTGTTTCCTTGCCTCCTCGATGGTCGAGGTCAGTTTTTTGTATTTCATTGTCATACGCCTCCCATAAACTTCTGTAGTAGGTGTCCATCCGTTGGAGCATTTTGAAGTTGTTGCCGTAGCTGGCGGATCTCTTCCAGCTTTCAAAGTGTTCGTCGACCTTCTCCCTGGCCTTCTCGCCTTTTCTGACAAGCTCGACCATTCTGCGCAGCTTCCGGCGTTCATGCTTCACCTTCTCCGGCTTTATGTTCACGACCACCTTGCCTGTATCTATCAACCTGAAGATGAACCCGAGGAACGGGATCCCCTCGCTCAGTTTGTAGATCCTCGTCTTTGTTTCGTTCAGTTCCATCTCCATGTCCTTCAGGATGCTCTTGATGCACTCCAGCGCCTTCTCCAGCTCTTCCAGGCTGTCGCTGATCAGGATGAAATCGTCCATATACCTGATATAGAAGGCAATTCTCAGGACCTCTTTGATGTAGTGGTCCATGTCGTTCAGTGCGGTGATGCCGACGATCTGAACGATCTGGCTGCCCGGATTGAACCCTACATCGCCCGGAAAGTTGTCCAGAATGTCCGCGGCCATCTGGTAGGGACCGTCATCCAGGTATTTCCGCAGCACCCGTTTTGCGACATCGTGCCGCATGTTCGGGTAATAACCTTTTATGTCACACTGCAGGACATAGCCGTCTGCGCCATGTTTCCGGTAGTATCGCTGTAGGTGGCACTTCAGGCGGTTCCTGGCCTTGTCCGTCCCCTTGCCCTTCTGGCACGCATGGTTATCATAGATGAACGATCTGGTGGTGGCCGGGTAGATCGCCACATCGTTCAGGCTGCGCTGGTATACGCGGTCCCGGAACGCGATGCTCATGATCTCCCTGGTTTTTGGTTCCGTGATTGTGAAGAACTTCGCCGGGCGTTCTTTGTATGTCCCCGTCTTCAGTTGCTTCTCCAGCCGCAGGATCTCACGGATCCAGTTGTGATAGAAGGCTGCTGTCCCGTCCTTCCAGAGCACTCCCTTGACGCACTTGTTCATAGAATTATAAAGTGCATCAAATCCGATTATTTCTTCAATGTCCATCATTCCCTCTGTTCCGTGGCGTGGATAGCAGGAACAGCCCGCAGGGGCTGCCTGCATCACCACGGTGGGGTTCGCCGTTTCCGGCAGGGCTTTCGGCTCCTTGCGTGCTTCGTTTTTGGCCGCCGCGCTATGCTTGGTTTATGAGCCTACTGAAGCACCCAATCCGGGGCGCAGCGATTCGCGTTGTACGCGTTGTTGTTGTTGACGTTGCCGCCCGCGTTCATGTACCACACGTTGTTGCCGTTCCCGCGGTTGCAGGAGCGCAGGAAGCAGTTCTGCGCACAAACAGCCTACAGCCCTATGCTTAACGCTTCTTTGTGAAGCGGCTCGCATCTGAGTCTCGCCACTTTCTGAGGTATGCCTTGGCCGTTTCGATCTTTTCGCCCCAGCATTTAATCCTCTTGGTGTGCAGGTGGAAGATCTTCTTCGCGACCTGTATCTCAGAAAGCAGGTGATCGCATTCTGCGATCGCTATATTCTGCTGTCGCCTCCGCTCCAGCAGGTTCTCACGCGCATCCGGACCGTCGAGGCGGATGTCATTCGCCACACGCGTCCTGTGATAGATATCCCGCGCAAGGTACACGATCCGCTCGGTGCTCTTTGCGTGTTCCGGCCGGAACACCTTCGGGTTGTCCGTGATCTGGATCGTGTACGATGCAAGCTGCAGCGCCTTCGTGAGCGTGTCAAACTTTCCTTCGCCTCTGTCCTCTACTCTTACCATGTCGTCCTCTACAGGCGGGCGGAGGTGTCCGCCCGCGATTGATGCCGATTAACAGATTACGCAAGCCGGGGCGCAGCGATACGCGTTGTACGCGTAGTAGGAGTAGTAGACGTAGCCGCCCGCGTACACGTACCACACGTTGTAGCCGTTCCCGCGGTAGCAGGAGCGCAGGAAGCAGTACTGCGCACTTGCGTGGTTATCCAGCGAGTAGGTCTTGTATGCCTCGTAGATATTCGGATGAGTTCCGGCTCTCTGAGGCAGCCCGAGCGCACGCTTCCAGTACGTCCACGCCTCGCCCTCCACGTCAGCCAGCTGCGGCGTGTTGTAGATCTGCTGCAGCGACGGCAGGAAGAAGGTGTCGTATGTGTCCTCGGTGTGGCTATCGTTCACGGCATCGTCCGTCACGGTGTTCAGCGCCGTGGTGACCTTTACCGGGCGTAGGCAGCTGAGGAAGTCGTCCTCGAATCCGCTCATGAAGCCCGCCTTGGTCAGCAGCTGATCCGGAGCGCGGTCCCACTTGTTCTGGCTCTCCCACCATTCCCCGACGCCTTTTTTGCTGTTCAGGAACTGACGCAGGCCAGACTGGCTCCACCGGTTGTAGCCGTAGCCATTGCGCTGATATCCGCTCAGTGTCGCGTCTCCTGCTTTTGTCCATGTGCCCAGGTCCGTGCCGCCGGATCCGGATGTCAGGGTCACGCTCTCGATTGCGGTCAGGCTGCTGCCGTTTTCGTAGGTCGTGACCTTGGCAGCACTCAGCTCGATGTCGGCAAAACGGAACGGGAAGCAGATCAGGCCGCCTGCGGGAACCGGGTGCTCCAGTGTGAACTGGTAGGCGCCGGCCGCGGCCTTGCTCCAGGTTTCCGCCAGCGTGAAGTGATAGGTGCCACTCGGCAGCTCTGTCTCTGCGCAGTACGCTGCCTCATAGTTGTCGAACTGCACGCCGAAGGGCAGGCAGTAATGCGACTGCAGGAACATGCCCGGGACTTCTTCGCCGTCCTGGAGCGTCACGGGCCCGAAGTGCATGATGTCGAACGGCATGGAGTAGGTCCTGTCCGCTGCCACGTCCTTCCACGGGACGATGATCTGATCGCCGATCTCGAACGACTTGGGTGCCTTCCCGCTGCGCACGATCTTCGCGATCAACTCCAGGTTATCGGTTGCGCCCACTGTAGTCTCTGTCATGATTCCGAGCAGGCTGTTCTGTGTTTTCAGTTCCTCCAGGATTTTCTGGCCTGTGCTGTCCAGCAGGACCGGTTCGGTTACTTCTACTTCTGTCTGCAGCGGTTCATTGCTCATTCTGTCGTCCCTCTCTTTCTGTATGTCTGGCACACCTTGCCGTCCACCACGGTCAGGCCGGTGCTATCAATCATCGCTTTCAGCGCCGCATCGTTGCCCAGGAACTGGCGGTGCTTCTCGTTCCAGTTCTCATAGAAGTCGTTCGTCTGGGCGGTGAACGCCTCCATGTCCGGATTGTATACAGGGTCATAGTTCAGTTTTGCCATGTCTGCCCTCCTTTACTCGTAGTGGTTCCGGATCCGGTAGGTCTCCTGGATGTCGTCCTTCGTCTTGGGCAGGAAGTTCAGGATGCTGATCAGGTCGCCTGCGCTGTCGATCAGGGCCATCTCGCTGATCGCCTGCCCCACGCACTCGTTCTCCGCGAGGGTCAGCGCGTACTCGTAGCAGTAGTCGTTGACCTTCTGGGATGCCGTGTACGGCCTCCGGATGACCTCGTTGTTCAGCCGGGTCGCTCCGCCTGATGGCGTGATCACTCCGGAGCCGTTGACCCCGCCTGTTCCCAGTGCGATCTGTGCCACCTTTGCGATCGTCCCGGACTGATGTGTCGCGGTGGCGATCTTCTGCCTGTGCTTGTTGGTGATTACAAACTTCATGGTGTCCTCCTTTATGTTGGCTGATCTCCCGATCAGTTGTTCCCGATGGACATCTCCGCCCATCCTGTCTGCTGATCAAGCAGCTGCGTGCCGTCCAGTTTCTTCCGTCCGTCCAGGGTCTTGCGGATCCAGAACTTCGTGATGCCATCCATCGCCTGCACCGTTTCCGTGTTTGCATGTGCTGCCTGGTCTGCGCGGTAGTCCGTGAACGCTGCCGTGCCCTGGTTGGTTCCTGCCTGTGCCAGGCTGTCGATCATCATCTCGGCCAGCCCGACCGTGCCCGTGAGCGTCCTGCTTCCATCCAGCAGCCTGCTGCCGTCCAGCCTCCGGGCGTGGTTGAAGAACGCCGTCTGGCCTTCTGTGTCGTGCCCCGCGTCCGCAGCCGGCTGCACGCTGCACTCTGCGCGGTAGTCCGCGAACATGCTGACGACCACGTCCAGGTCTGCCCTGCTGTCGGCCATATAGTCCACAAGCGCCTCCGCGTTGCCCGCAGATCCGTCCAGGTATTTGCTGCCGTCCAGCAGCTTGCTTCCGTTCAGCTTCCTCCCGCCCGGGAAGAACATGGTCACGGTCAGCATCGCGTAGAGGGCTTCGCTGGTGATCCTGGTCTCGATCTGTGCCAGGAAGTCCCTGCGGTAGTTGTCCAGTGCTTCCGGTTCCTTCCAGAACCGCACCTCACGGATCACGTTCTCCAGTGCCGTCGGCACCGGGTTGGCGATGTCCTCGTGGATCAGGATGTAGAACTCTGCCCACCGGTCATAGTCTCCCGTGAGTTCCGGGGCCCACACATGCTCCACGTCCTCGTAGCCCAGGGCATTCACGGCCAGGATGATGCCCTCGCTCGTCCCGCCCATGCGCATGACCTCGTCGTACATGGCAATCCTGCCGCGGAAGGTGTCGTAGCTTTCGCCGCTGTACTGCACCAGGCCCCTGTCCTCGCCATGGTAGCGCAGCATGGTGTCGCTGCATGTGGCGATGGTCGTCTCGTCCCTCGCCCGCTCCATGTCGTCCAGGCACTCGTCAAACCAGTCACCCACGACTTTCGTGAAGATCCACCACTGGTTGACAGACTTGCGGACGCGTTTGAGGAAGGACGGCAGCAGGTAGTAGATGTAGTCCCTGAATCTCTCGAACATGCTGCCCCTCCTTAGCTTATGTTATAGACGTGCACCGTCAGACCTCCCAGGGCGATCGCCGTGTCCACGTTTTCCTCGATGTCATCCGCCGGCGAGATGATGTTGCACTTCCGGAACCTGTCCAGCCCTCCGGACAGCTTGCCGCGGATCGCGTCGAGGTACAGTGTGTTCAGCTCGCTGCGCTCCTGCGCATCCATCAGGCTGCGGATCAGCGCCTCGGCTTTCTCCTGATAGCCTGCCGTGGACACGCCGCGTTCGATGTAAATGTCTACTGCTATGTCCACGTTCTTCGGCGTGCTGGACTTCACCAGCATGTCGCCGTAGCTGCCCAGCATCGGGGAGATCGCATCGGCGACGTCATCGAGCACCTTGTCGCTCGCGGCTCCGGAAGTCCCGGTCACGATAATGTCCCAGGTTCCCTGTCCCCTTGGGTGCTGGCTGTTCACATAGGCCACCTTGACGCCTGCCACGCCCTCTGCGACGCTCTTGATCTTCGCGTCGATGTTCCTCTCCGAGTTCTCCGCCCGGCTGTTCAGGCACCGGGCGCGGAGGCTTTCCAGACTCTCCTGGGCGCTGCCTTCCTGTGTCAGCCACCCTTCCCTGTTGGTCACGCTGCTGTATCCTTCGATATGCACCATCGTGTTGTTGATCGTTCCCGCCGCCACGTTGTAGGCGCTGCCGGTTTCCTCGGCCTGTACCGCCACATCGAACTCCCCGACGCCCTCCGGTATGGTCTGTTCTTCCACTGCATAGAAGCGCAGGTAGTTGCCGTATGCGTCCGTGTCCGTCCGGAACGGATGCCCCTTCGCAATCCTCGCCGCCCTGCTGGTATCGTCCCGGTAAACGGTGACATATCCTTCCGCCTTGACGCCTTCCTTCCGCGTCTTGGAATAGTCTGCCGCCCTGATCTCCACATACTCTTCCGGGCAGTGCTTCATGAAGCCCGAGTTGATGAAGTCCACCGCCGCCGTCTTGATCTCGATGCCGATGTGGATCACGATGTAAAGCAAGGTATAGAAGATCCCGCCCTTTGAGAAGTTGGTGACCACGAAGCCGGCATCCCGCAGCTCCTGGATCTTCTCCTCCATCG
Organism: Oscillospiraceae bacterium; assembly: GCA_017470325.1. The sequence goes on along the minus strand of JAFUES010000066.1, from coordinate 30,915 downwards.
CCTCCTCTTCCGTCGGCACCCTGATGATCTGGTCCATTACTTCCTGCTCTATCATCCGATCTCCACCTCCGTGCTGTTCACGCGGATGTCAATGTTCCGCTCGTCCGTCTCGTCGATCTTACTGAAGCTGATGTGCAGCACCCTCTCCTTGTCTGCCCCCGGGGGATCCAGCCTGGTCTGTATGCTGGACGGTTCGATGAACTCGCGCTTGGTCAGCTTCTCCCGCACCCTGGCATAGACGTCATCCTGCAGGTCTTCCTCGCCTGCAGCATGTGCAAAGTCAAGCAGGCCGAAGCCGTATGCCCACCGCCCCTCCTCGTCTTCGTGCAGCATCTCACCCTCCTGGGTCAGTGCCTCGCAGACGACGTCCTGGAACCAGCAGGCATCCCCCGACACCGTCAGGACGTTCCCGTCATTGTCCGTCTTTGGCTGCCCGTATTCGTCCAGCGCGATGTCAACATCTTCCAGCTCTGTCAGCCTCATCCCGCATACCTCCCGATTATGTACGGCCAGAGCTGCCCGTACAGCAGCGCCACGCACAGCACGTCGCCCTTCCTGTATCCCGGCATGCCTGTCACGCCCGGGATCTCCGGGATCGTTTCATCGACCTCCATGTTCTGGTCGAGGATCCGCAGCCGGTACATCCCTTCTGAATCCGCAGCCGTGACCACCGCCAGCATGTTCGCGGGCAGCCGCAGGTGCGGGTACTCCTTCTTTACAGCCTCCCGGATCTGGTCGGCCACATATCTCTTAATATCAGCCATTCTCCGGTACCTCCTTAAACTCCACATACATGTCGCAGAACCCTTCGCCCGACGAACGGATCACGACCTTTGTGATCTCGCCGACGCCGATCAGCTTCTCGTGGTCGACGATCACCACCTGCGAATGGTGGAGCCATGGGACGCCGATGATATCCGCCGTCCACTTCTCGCCCTCCTTCTCCATGTCCAGGACGTTCTGGTCGTTCAGCTCGTAGACTTCTTCCTGCTCCGGAGCTGTGCCCCAGTAGAACGTGTCGCCCCAGTAGAAGAAGGCCGTGTCAAGCCCCCAGGCGCTGTTCATCTGCTTGATCGCCTCGCAGGCGTTTTGAGTGTCCACCGTAAAGGCAGGCTTCGCAGGGAACTCGTCCTGCGCCAGCACATATTTCTCGACGCCGGCCAGGGTCAGGATATACCGCAGCACTTCCTGCGGATGGCATCCGAGGAAGGTTGCCGTGATGGATGTCTCCAGCAGCCGCACCATGTTGTCACGGATCAGGATCTCCGATCCGTTCTTCTCCCAGCTGCCGGCGCCCTCCAGTAATTCGTCGAAGTCCTCGTCCATCCCCATCTCTACCAGGCAGTCTGACACGTCCGTGCCGCCGATCTCATCCAGGACTTCATCGTCCGGATAGATCCGGCAGGTGTCGCAGTGTTCGTCCTGGCTGCTGATGTAGGTGACTGCGAAGCCCCCGTCCAGGTCGGCCTCCGGAAGGGTGAGCAGGAAGCTCGGGGCCGTCAGTGCCTTGTCGCTCATTTCGTCGCCCTCTTAATCTTGCCCGTGCTCTTTTTCGGAGTCTTCACGAGCGCCTTCGCCTTCTTTTTGGCTGCGGCTGTCTTGGCCTTTGTCTTCGCCGACTTCGTGGTCGTCTTCGCCCTGGCCGGCGACTTGGAGGTCTTCTTCTTGGTTTTCTTCTTTGCAGCCGCGGCTTTTTTCTTTTTGGCCTTGGCTTTCTTCTTGGCCGCTTCTTTGGCTTTCTTCTTCTTGGTCTTGACCACCTTCGTGCTGCCGTAAATGGGAGCGACGAAGGTCAGCGTCCCACGGTAGAAGCTCTCGCCTATAATCTCGGTTGTCGCGAATCCGTTGAAGTACACCTCGGTGATCCCGCGGTTGCTGCAGGACTTCTCTGTGATCCGGTACTTCTTCTGCGTCTTCTGTCCGGAAGTCCGGAAGAGGCGCTGGACATACTGCACCATGCTGTCGCGGTCATATGCCGCGCTTTCCTCGAAGATCATCTGGATCTCCACCGTCGCGGCCTGGAACCCCTGCGGCACGTTGGCCTTGACCACCTTGCCCTTCTTGTTCTTCTTGTCCTCGATGGTTCCCTCTTCCCGGATATCCACCGTCTCGACCATTCCGGGGACGGTCTTCCCGGCCACCTTCAGGTAGTTCTCCTGCACGTATATCATGCGTCCGCCTCCTTATGCGTAAGCCGGGTCGTTGTTGCCCTCGATCTGTTCGATCAGCTTCCGCAGCTTGTGCATGTCATCCATGGAGCTGATGTCCACGTTCATCTCCAGCTTCTGGATCACCATGCCCTTGCCGCCTTCCTTCCTCGTGTTTTCTCTCTTCTCGTCCTTGTCGGTCCTGGATGCGCGGGGCGCGCCTGTGAGGCGCTGTGCCATGCTCTGCATGATGCCATGCGCAGCTTCCTGCCCTTTCTCGTCCTTCCTGCCTCGGCCGCCCAGCAGCTCGGCCATGATGCTGCGCATCCGCGTCCACAGGGTGTCCAGGGGCAGGATCGCCTCCGGGCCGGCCTCGCCTCCAACCATGGCCTGCGAGCCGTTAAGGCCGAACAGGGTCGGGCCGTCCATGATGCCGCCCTTGGCATAGTAGGCCGTCGAGAACTGCGGCACGGTCGCCTTTGCGTCTCCGGATCCGACGGTCGCGAAGCTGACGCTCACATGCGGCAGGCGCGGGGCCGGTACAGTGACCTGCATATTGGCGAAGGCCGACCGCACCTGGCTGGCAATGCTCTGGGCCGCTCCGACCGCTGCGCTGCCTCCGGAACGGATGCCGCTCGCCACCTGGCTCATGAAGCTGCTGCCGAGCGACGCCGCCCCGGCCGTAGCACTCCTCCATGCGTTCATCGCGCCGGCGGCCGCCGTCCGGGCTGCGCCTGTCACCTGGGAGCTGCCCGAGCTGATCCCGCTCGCCACGTCCGTCATGACCTTCGTCCCGTCTGCCGTCGCCGTGCTGGTCCCCGTCTCCAGGGATTCCATGATGCCGGTCGCCGTTTCCGTTGCCGCTGCGGATGCTTCGCCCGCCCCGGCTGTGATGCCTGCCGTCAGTTCCGTGATCATATCGGTGCCGGCCGTAGTTGCCGCGCTCGTATCCGTCGCCAGGGCGTCCATGATGGTGCTGCTGGCGGCAGTTGCCGCACTCTCGGCGCTCGCCGCGTTCGCAGTGATCCCGCTCGCCACATTGGTGAGCATGTCGCTGGCAGCCGTCTGCGCTCCGGTCGTGTCTGTGCTGATGGCATCCATGATGGCGCTGTTGGCCGCAGATGCTGCCTCGCTTGCGCCGGCAGTCCCGTCAGTGATCGCCTGGGCCATGCCCGACATCAGGTCGGTTCCTGCGGCAGTCGCGGCCGAAGAGTCCATGTTGAACGCCCCGAGGATATCGCTGGAAGCCTGCTCTGCAGCTCCCTGCGCCTCTGCGCCGCCGCCCGTTATGCTGTCCATCAGCCCGGACATCAGCCCGTCCGCCGTGACATCCGAGCCGTCCATGTTGAACTTGCTCATGATGTCGGTGGCTGCGTCTTCCGCGCTTGCTGCCGCTCCGGGTGCTGCGCCCTCGATGCCGGCAGTCAGGTCCGCCACCAGTGCGTCAGCTGCGCCTGCAGGGTTGTTCGCGTCTATACCGTACTGCGCCATGATGTCGGCAGCAGACTGCTGTGCAGCTCCTTCCGCTGCAGGCGCTGCGCCCTCGACACCAGCGATCAGCCCGTTGATCAGTTCCTGCCCCTGTGCCTGCATGGCCGCCGGGTCTGTCTGCACGCTGGTGGTCGCTTCCACCGTCTGGGTTGCGGCAGTCTCGGCCGGAGCCGCTGCCGGAGTTGTTTCCGCGGTCGGGGCCGGTACCGTCCCCTGCTGCATGGCCACCACTTCCGCGGCTCCCGCCACGCCCTGGTCCGCCAGCTCCTGGGCCGTGTAATAATTCATGCCGTTGTCGTTCGTGTACCTGCCGTCCATGGTCTGGGTGTAGCCCACGATGTCAGCGGCATTGTATGCTTCCATGTCCTCGCTGCTCCCGGTGAACCACCCGACGAAGTCATCCCACAGCCCCTTCACGCTGTCCACAAGGGAGGTAAAGCCGGAGATGAACCCTTCGCCGATGCTGCTGACAAGGTCGCCCCCGAGTCCGATCCAGTCGATGCTCTTGATCGCATCCCAGATCTGCCCGAACAGTCCGGGGATCATGCTCACGACTGCCGGTATGGCTGTGATGATCCCGGTCAGTAGCTTGCCGATCAGGCTGATGCCCGTGCTGATCAGGGTACCCGCATTGGATGCGATGCCCTGTGCCAGCATCGGGATAAGCTGGATCGCGGCCACTATGATCCGCGGGATCGCGGTCAGGATCCCCTGGAGGATCATGACGATCAGGCTGATGCCGGTCTGCAGCAGTGTCGGCAGGTTCTGCGCCACGCCCTGGATGAACATGGTCAGCAGCGTGATGCCGGTCTGTAGCAGCTGCGGAAGGTTCTGCAGGATCCCGCTCAGCAGCATAAGCAGCATCTGGATTCCTGTCTGCACGATCGTCGGCAGCAGCGTGGCTGCTCCCTGCACCAGCATGGACACCATCGTCATGCCGGCCTGCATCAGGCGCGGGAGGTTCTGCAGGATCCCGGTCAGGAGCTGGGTCAGCATGGTGATCCCGGCAGCCAGCAGCTGCGGCAGCATCTGGGCCAGCCCGGTCACAATCATTTCGACCAGCTCGATCCCGGCAGCCAGCATGGCCGGCAGCCCGGTGACGATCGCATTCACCAGCAGGTTCAGCAGGGTCACGCCGGCTGCGCCGATCTGCGGCAGCAGCTGGATCAGTCCCGTCAGTATGCTCTGGATCATCCCGATCCCCGCAGTGATCAGCCCGGGAAGGTTCTGTGCGATCCCGGTGACGATGTAGGTGATCAGGTCAAGGCCGAACTGCAGGAACTCCGGCAGGTGCTCCGCGATGCCTGTCAGCACGTTTCCGATCACAGTCTTGACCGCGCCGAACACTGTCTCGAAGATGCCGCCCAGTGCTTCGACGTCTCCGCCGCACAGCTTAAAGAGGGCAATCATCGCCACCACCGCGGCGATCACCCATGTGAAGGGTGAGGACAGAAGTGCACCGCTCAGGCCGCCCGTGGCTGTCCTTGCAATGTTCAGTGCCGTCTTGAAGCCCGTCAGGGCCTTGCCGACCGTCCCGATGATGGCCGTCGCCGCGCCTGCCACGACCAGGAAAAGCCCCACCGCGAACACGATCCGCATGATCATGCTCACAGTCGCCTGATGCTCGCTCACCCAGTCAGACGCCTTTTTGACTGCAGCCGTCGCCACTTCCAGGCCCTGATTCACCACAGGCAGCAGTCCCTGTCCCAGCTCCTCGGCCGCGTTGTGCAGCTCCTGCTTGAGCACCTGGAACTTCCCGGCCGGTGTGTCGTTGATCGCCTTCGCCATCGCTTCCGTGGATTCCGTCCCCTGGTCCATGGAGCTGTGCAGGTCATTGATCCCCGTCTTCAGCTGGTCCGTGTTGTTGTAGAGCAGATCCACCAGGGCGATCGCTTCGTCAGTGCCGAAGGCTTCCTTCAGCTCCCGCTTCTCCAGTGCGTCGATCGTGTCGCCGTACTTGCCCCGCAGGGTCTCCAGGATGTCCGGCATGGACATCAGCTGGTTGTTCGTGTCCAGGAAGTTCAGCCCCAGCTTCTCGCCTGCGCTGGCTGCGCTGTTGAGGAACGCCTTGTACTTCGTCCCCGCCTCGGATCCGCTCATGGTTGCCTGCAGCTGCCCGAGGATCGCCAGCTGCTCTTCCATCGGCACGTTCGCATTCGTCGCGGATGCGCCGAGCATCTTGATGGCGTCCGCCATCCCGGAGCCGCTGGTCTTGTAGTTCTTCACGGCCGTCGCGATCCCGGCGGAGAACATCTCGCCGAACTCCAGGTCGGACAGGTCGCTGTAATAGTTTTTATATATGCCGTATCCGGTAGCAAACAGCGAGGTCATTTCCCCCGCCGTCGACTTCGTCGCCTTGGCCGTGAGGGCGGCCAGTTCCGTGAACTGCGCCACGCCTTCGTCGGACAGCGAGGCGATGCCGGACTTGATGTCGTAGGATGCGCTGATGAAGTCCGCCTTGGTTGTGCCGGCCCAGGTGTCCGAGAAGTTCTTCGCGGCCTTCTCGATCGCCCCCAGGTCTTCCACTCCCAGCGAGGCCAGCTCGCCCAGGGCGTCCTGTGTATCAAACGTAGAAGTGACGGTAGCGAGGGCAGCTGTTGTGATAGCCGTCCCCACTCCCATCATGGCGGTGCCTGCCTTCTGCATGGTACCGAAAGTATTGTCCAGTTTCTGCAGGGGTCCGGAGATGCCCTTGGCCGCTCCGGAGACCTTGCTGGTCATATTGTCAACCATGTCCAGCACCAGGCTCACCCGGAACACGGAATCCATTGCCATCTCGCCACCCCTTTCCTTAATTAGCTAATGTCAGTTACTCTTCCGTGCTGAACGCCTTGGCGACCGCGATCTGGATGTCATCCTGCCGCAGCCTCCGGCAGCGCACGGCTGTCGCCACGAGGCGATAGAACTCAGGCATCGGGCAGTCAGGGAAGCCTTCAGGGATCAGTGCCGGCGGCACATACAGGTGTACCAGCAGCGTCCCGCTGCGGATGAAGTCCTGCGCGATGTTCCCTTCCTCGTCTTCGATCTGGCTGCCCGCGTCTTTTACAGCTTCCTCACCGTCGTGGTCTTCGATAAACCCAGCATGTACAGCAGCTTCTCGCCGAGGCTGATGCCCATGGCCGGCCACTTGCCCAGCGCCTCATCCAGCTCGTCGCGCTGTTCGTCGCAGATGTTGTCCAGGACGAAGGTGCGCATCGCCTTGGTCGGGGACGTGCTCGCCGTCTTGGAGTATCTGTCGTAGCTCGCAGGCTTCGGCTCGCGGAAGAGGAAGCTGAGGGTGTCGTCCATGTCGTCGTCCTGGGCGATGTTCGTGGATACGATGTAGCCCTTCATGCTCTTATCGCGCTGGTGATCAATGAAATCCTCAAAGGCTTCCTTGTCCCTGGACAGGGCCTTCACCTGTTTCTCCCCCTCGCCAGTGGAGGGAGCTGCTGCCGTCTTGTTTTCTTCCCAGTAGTTGCCCATTTCTTTCTCCTTTTTGACAAATTCGTTGATTATGCTGCCGTCACTTCGATGTCGTGATGCCGCCGACTGCCATGCCTTCCAGCTCCACATTCAGGCTGTCGTCGCCCTGTGAAGCCTTGAAGGATGCCTTGCTGAACACCACGTTGGTCAGCGTGTCCGTGGACGTGGTCGCTCCCTTGTCCGCATAGCTGACCGTGATCTTCGAGATGACCGCGTTCATGACTGCGCCGACGCTGTCCTTCAGCAGGTCGTAGTCCTCGCGCATGAGGGTGAGCTTGACGTCGTACTTCTGGTTGCCGGTGCCGTAGCCCCTGGGCTTGCCTCCCTTGCCGTAGATCAGGCTCTTCTCCTTCTCCCAGCCGTAGTCAATGCCCACCGGTTCGATGCCCTTGCACCCCGAGACGCCGATGGTCACGCTCGACCAGTCGTACACCTTTCCGTTGATAATCTGCTTTCTTTTAGTCATTTCTGCCTCCTTACTGTGCCAGCGCGTTCACGCAGTACATGTCCAGGATGATCTTGCGGATGTACCCCCTGGGCAGTATCTCGATCCGGACAGGCAGCGTCTTGTCCTTGTTCCCGCTCATCTGGTCCAGGAGCAGGGTCACCTGTCCGCCGCTGATGATCTTCTCGGCCAGCGCCTGATCAACCGGGACGTTCAGGTCTTCCTGTACCTGCTTCATCTCCACGTCCAGGTTGGACTGGTCGAAGTCCTCGTTCAGGTGGTCAAGGCTGCGCTGGTAGACCTCCCTCGCGATCCGGTACATGACGCGGCAGATCTCAATGTCGCAGAAATCACTCGCCGCACTGATGGTCATGTTGGCGCTTGCCGCATAATAGCCTTCCTTGCCGTTATAGGTGCGCAGCACGATATAGCGGGCCGTCTCCAGGACTTCCGCATAGTCCAGGATGTCTGCAGGAAGGAACCCTGCGACCTTGTCCTCCGGCAGCGAGAACTCGGGAAGGAATGCCGCGCTGGTGCTTTCCTTCGAGCGTGCCAGCCATCCGCACAGGATCCCGGCGAAGTTGGTGCTGCGCTGCCTGCCGTCGAGCGCCGTGTAGCGCATCCATGTGGCGCTCACCGCAACATGCCTGCCGTTGATCCCTGCCGCCTGGGATGCGATTGCTGCCGAGTAGGCGGCTGCAGTCTCGTCGGCTGTCGGCATCCGCTGCTCGCACAGGAAGATCATCGGCCTGCCGTTGTCCTTCTCCCACGTCTTGCCCATAGCCTCCAGTGAGGCCCACAGTGCAGGCGTTGTCGGCCCCGCGATGTGGATGAACTCATAGGCCCCCTTGAAGTCGCGCAGCTTCCCGGCTGCGGCGATGATCGCCTCGTTGCTTGCGGAGGGGGCTGTCGCTTTGAAGCTGTACACATCGCCCGCCACAAACTTCGCGGATCCCTCCGATGCGAAGGTCAGGGTGATGCCCGTGTTCGGCAGCACATACGTCCCGGCCAGCGGGATCGTCATCTCATCCCCGTAGGTGAAGCCGCCATCCTCCGAGATCACGCAGGTCGCTTCGTTGACGGCCCCGGTCTTCTCGATCCGGATGATCACGTCGAAGGAGTTCGTCGGGCTCCCGGACGGCGTGATGGTGCCGGCTCCTGTGCCTTCCTTCGTCACGCTGCCGAAGGTTCCCTGGGTGCCGGCTGCCACCGGCATGCAGTAGATCAGGCTCGCGCCATGCTCGACAGAATCGATGCAGGCATCCGCCAGCGGGGACTTGCCCAGCAGCTCCCTGATCCTGGTGGTGTCCATGCTGCCGCGGATCACGATCGGGTCGCTGCTTTCGACGCTGCTCACGCCGATCTTGCAGTGGTTCCCGGTCCCGGCTCCGCTGCTCGCTCCGGACTTGGTGTCGTTAATGTTCAATACGATATCCGACCACATGCTCATTTCCTCCCATCTGCCGGTGCTTTGCAGAAGGCGTTCACGGCTGCGTCGTAGTCCTTCTCAGCCACGCTCTTCCCGGCCTTCCAGTTCTTGAACGCCTTCACCCCTTCCAGGATGACCGCGTCCGTCTTCTTTTCCCCGGCCCATTCCTCGATAGTCCGGATCGTGCCCTCGCTCTTGGGCGTTGCTTCCTTTGCCATCTTGTCCTCCTTATTCCCCGAAGCTGATGTCCGTCTCCTCCGGCATCGCCCCGGCTTCGGTGTCGATGTAGAGGCCGTACCTGCATATCACGGCCACCTGCACGGCCACCTTTGCCTTCATGACGGAGTCGTCCTCGTCCACCCAGTCCGTCTCCTCCGGCTCCACGGCCACCCAGTTGCCCCCGTCGTCGTAGTACCCGCGGCCGACGGCCTTCAGGAACCCCTCCAGCACTTCTTCGGCCTTTTCTTCGGTGGCGGCTGCGATGACCACGTTGTAGGTGGTCTCCATGTCGTAGGGCTTGTGCCGCAGCATCGACCGGTCCTCTTCATCCTTATAATATTTTTTTGACTTCGAGCGTGTCGGCTTGTCCTTCCCGCGCAGCACCGCGCCGTAGTTTGTGCCCTGTGCGTGCTTCAGTTCCTTGACGCTCGCATAGATCCGCCCTGTCATGCCGCCCTCCTTCAGGGCAGCCTCCAGGTATTCCTTCTTTGTCATGATCCTGCCTCCGCGATGGCCGTCTCGACGATCTCCCGGATCGCCTGCCGGTCACTGTCTGACACGCCCAGGAACGGGCGGGCCGGTATGTTCACGGTGACCTGTTTCTTTCTGATCCAGCGGCCGCCGGCCTGGAACTTCAGGAAGGGCTTGTTCTTTGCCCGGATCGTCCTGCCTGATGCCCCGAACTGGTGCGTCGCCGCGTAGATCAGGTTGGTGCCGACTTCCGCACCTTCCGCGTTCGACCTGGCATTGATGGAGCTCTTCAGCGCACCGGTCAGCACCAGCGTCGTGCCGCCCCGGATCGACCGCGGCCAGTTTGCCCCCTCCGGGCTCTGCCCGCTCTCGAACCGCTCGACGGTCCCCGTCCGGAGCGCTTCGGCCAGCGCGTTGTTGATCCCCGCCTTGTCGATGCCCGCCAGGCCGTTCAGCTTTGCCAGCAGCTCTTCCGTCTCGCCGTCTATGCTGACCCTGATGGATGACACATTCACCACCCCTTCATGCTGTCGCGTGAGAAGATCCTGTCATTCGAGTCCAGGCGGAAGCCGTCCTGTGCACCGCTTCCGCTTCCGCCGCCCCCGTCTTCATCCACCCCGATGCTGACCGTGCCCTTCGCCACCAGCGTCAGGAACGAGATCGCGTTCTTGTAGCGGATGTAGATCGTGTTCTCACGTTCGTCCTCGTCGATGCCGGTCCGGCTCGCCAGGTTGTACACCGCGATGTCCTTCGAGAACTTGCGCACGACCTGCGGCGTCCTTGCCAGCGGTACGGGGTACCGCTTGTTCAGGTAGCCGTCGATCTCCGCGTCCGCGTCCTCGATCGCCGCCGTGCAGTACGGCAGGATCTTCGCCCGGCGCTCTTCCTCGTCCTCGATGATCTCGGGGCCGAGGATCGCGTCGATCATGTCATCCTTGAGCATCGCGAGGACTTCCGCCTCGGTGCAGTACATCAGCCGTTCGCCGCGACGGTGCCGTCGCTGCCCCAGGCCATCTGCCAGAAGCCGAAGCCCGCATTGCTGCGGCCGTCTGCCCCGTACAGGAACTCGTCGTGCATGAAGACATTCAGGTCGTCGTCCTTGGTCAGCTGCACGAACTTGATCTGCTTGCGGATCTGGTAGATCAGGGGCTTGAGGAACTTCCTGGTGCACAGCAGGAACCACATGTCCTCATTCGCTCCGGCCAGCTGGGTCGTGACCATCAGCTCCGCCGTGCCCTTCAGCACGTTGCTGGTGCCGTCGATCTGCTCAGCCATCAGCACTTCGCGGGCGTCCATCTCATACTTCGGGGATACGACCAGCAGGTCCGGCACGAGGTTCAGCGGCCGGCCCTTGTCGCCGGTGATGGACATGATGGAGGCGCGTGCCTCGATGTACGTGTCGCGGTTAAACTTCTTCGTCCCCCTGTTCCCGAAGGTCTTCTCCCCGCTCTTGTGGTCAGATGCGAAGAAGGGCTTGCCGTCGTAGCACTTCTCGGTGAAGCCCTTGGTCAGGAGGCCGAAGACGAGCTCGTCCGGATGCACGGCCGCGGCTTCGCCCATAGCGGAGAAGGCCGGCGTGTAGATGCCGTACTGGTCGTCCTCAATGTCGTCGCGCGGGATCCCGATCGTGCGCTCGAACTTGCGGTTCCGGATCGCGTAGCCGTAGGAGTCCATGTGCTGGATCTCCCTCTCTCCGATCCACTCCCGCAGCCCCGGTGTCTGCCCGAGCCACTTGTAGCTGTTCTCGGCGGTCGAGGACGGGACGACGGTCGCGATCTTCTGGTACTCGCTCTTCGTCTCGCCCAGTGCTTTGTTGAATGCTGCGCTGTAGCCGACAGTCAGCTCGCGCAGGTTCGCCTGATTAACAATCATTGCTTGCTCCTTTCATCGCCCGCGATCAGTCCGCGGTGTCCATCATGTCAACAGTTACGCCGTCATCATCGACCGCCAGGATCCTGCCGGCTACGCTCGCGCCTGTAGAGTCCAGCGTCACGCTGTCCACGCCCGCGATGTAGCACAGCTTCAGGATGTCCGTCCTTGCGATGGTGCCCGACTTATTCCACACGAAGGTGCCGCGGCGCACCGGCACGGTCATGTCCCCGGCTCCCCCTCCCGAGTTGTCCGTGTAGCGCTGCACGCACCCGGCCACCTTCAGGCCGGTTGCCTTGGAGCCTGCCACGGCATAGCCGTTGGCATTGACCGCCGCGATCGTCAGCTCGCGCAGCTTCGTGTCCGCTGCCACCGGCAGCTCGATGTTCCGGTTGTCCAGTTTCTCGTTGCCTGTCCTGATCATGTCATTCGTCCTCCTTCGCTGCATACTTCCTGAAGTCCTCCTCGCTGATGCCGAGGTTCTTCAGGATCATGCCCTGGCTCTGCCCGATCTTCTCCTCGGGCTTTGCGTCCTTCAGTTCCATCCTGCCCTGCGGCACCATGGCCGGGGCCTGTGCGCAGAACGCTGCGAAGCCCTCCGGGTCCTTCAGGGCGTAGCCCCTGGCCCATTCCTTCTGCGCTGCGCTGACCTTGCCTTCCTTCAGGGCAGTCTCGACCGCATCGTCCGCAGCCTTGCCCCGGATCTGGCCCTCCAGCTCCTCCACGCGCTTCGCGAGCGTTTCGTCCCCCGCCTTCAGGCTCATGATCTTAGCGGTCACATCCTCAGTCTTCGCATCCTCCGGAAGCTCCAAAAGCCCCAGGATGGTGCTGTTCGCCACCGTGCTCTCCGCCACTGTCTCGGCTGCCAGCGGCGTCTCGCCCCCTTCCGGCTCCGCCTTCTTCTGTACCGCGCTCTTCAGGGCGCTGCGCACCTGTTCCTCGGTTGCATCCTCCGGCAGCCCGAGGATCGCTGCCAACTCTTTCAGTTCCATCTTGTCCTCCTTGACAAAGTCGTCCAGGCCAGCGTCCGAGCACATTGCAAACATGCCGTCGATTGCCGGGACATTGGTGAGTGCCACGGAATGGATGGCCGTGACGCGCCGGTCCTTCCGGACCCTGATCACCGGCGACAGGTAGCGGTACTCCTTGTTCTTGAGGTACTGCGCCGCCTTGTCCGTCCATTCCACATCCGCGATGATGGCGTCCTTCCCCTTCCTCAGCTTCCGGATCCAGCCGCCCGCGGGTGCCTGCATGTTCAGCATGGTCTGGTGTTCGTAGTCCACCACGAGATCCAGCTGCCGCTCATTGAACGAGCGCAGGATCATCTCGGCCGATTCGTCGTCCACCAGGAAGGTCCCCTTCCGGGACTTGACCACGCCCAGCGGCAGGATCTTGATCTCCTTCGGGACCCCGTCCTGCACCTCGATCCCGTCCGCTGACATAACTATCTGTTCTATCATCTCTTCCTCTCCCTTCCTGGATGGCCGTATAACCGCGTTATAACGCGTTATAACGCGCCCTTTTGGCCTTCCCCGGGTTTTCCCCTATGTCCGACCCGAAAGTCCGCCCAGGGGCCGCTCAGGCGCTTGCGTCCTTCCGCCGCCTGTAGATCTCCCGGAGCGGCCTTGATATGTTCGTCAGGTCGGGCCGGTAGACCTCCTTCGCCGGGTTCATCGAGAACCCCTTGTCCGGCTTCAGGTCGATGATCTCCCCCGTGGAGAAGTCCACCCTGCGTGGCGGCCTGGTCTGTACCTCCAGCCCCTCGCGCTCCACCTGGGCCTTGCTCTTGGCGACCACGGTGCACCGGCAGCGGAACCCGTTCGGCGGATACCAGATGTCCCAGACCGGGTCATCCGCCCGGTAGACTCTGCCGTGCATGGCTGCATGCTCCGGCCGGACATCGTCGTCGTAGGCCGTCTTGTACTGCCAGTACGGCAGCAGCCGCAGGGTCTCGGGCTGGGTCATGCTCTGGTAGTGCCCGGCATTGTACGCCGTCTGCACGTTCGTCCGGAAGATCGTCTCCGCCCGCCACGGATTGACCAGGTCGTAGCCGCCGTTCTCCAGGAAGCTGTTCATCTCCTCCAAAAACTGCCGGCCGGTCTTGCCCTGCTCGACCGCCTCTGTCAGCTTATCGCTGAAGGTCTGCAGGACGGTGAGGGCTTCGTAGCCTGAGACCATGAAGGACTTCGCCCTCTCTTCGTTGGCGAGGGCCATGTACTGGCTCTTGGTCAGCACCTTCCGCTTCTTCATGAAGTCCACGGCCTTCTTGAAGATGAACCCGGAAAAGCTCCCGTCATATGTCACGGCGCTCATTCCTCAGTCCTCCCGATCAGCCGGCCCAGGTAGCCGGCCTGGTATAAAAGGTCGCGGAGCTGCGGGCTGTCCATGTCCTGGTAGATCTTCTCCAGTTCCTTCCCGTCCTTCAGCTTCTCCAGCAGGCCAGGCAGGTCGTCCTCGTGTTCCTTCACCAGCGCAAGCAGCGGCTGGACCATTTGCTCCATGATGCCGCCCATCTGCTTCACGCCCAGCTCCACGATCCCGTCCAGCTGTTCCTGTGTCTGGGTGTCCCCTTCCGCCGCCTTCATCTGCACCGGTTCCGGGTCGTACTCCTTCAGCTGCGGCAGGCCCGCCGCCTGCGGCCGCTCCAGGATCTCGTCGCCCTCGTCCGGCTTTGGCACGCTGAAGGTCTTGTACAGGTAGGCGGTCGGGATCTTCAGCCCCATGTCCGCCAGGACCTTCAGGGTGTCCGCCTTCTCCTTCTGGTCTTCCTCTTCCTCCGAATCGAAGACGATGAACGGCAGCGCCGCGTCCATCCCGAAGTTGAACTCCACCAGCGGGCGGATCAGGTCCCTGCGCAGCGTGACCGCCAGCGCCTTCGTGTCCGCCACCGTCAGGTCGTGCCTGACCTTGTCGTGAGTCTTGGCCTGCGCGTAGCTCCCGCCGCCCGAGTCAGACGTCAGTGTCTGCCCGAGGACGGCCTTCGATATCTGCTCGTCGCAGTAGCGTGCCAGCTGTTCGTAGATGTCCGAGGACGTGGTCTTGTTGGACTCCTTGAACTCGATCATCGTCGTGTCCGGTATGATCCCCGCGGCGTCGCTGCCGATCCGCACGATCGCGTCCATCAGCTCCCGCTTGTCATCCTCGCTGGCGGCCTGATCGTACTTGCCCAGCCGCAGCGGCATCCCGTATACCTCGCAGAAGCTGACCCAGTCCTTGACGGTGTAGTTCTTGAACAGGTACATCCACGAGACGATCCGCATGATCCCGGACCTGGCCGGGTGCCCGCTCTTTGCCTTGTACTGGTGCACGATGAACTTGTTCGCCGGCAGCTCCACCCCGGACGGGAACTGTGTCGTGCAGATCAGCATCTGCTCCTTCTCCCAGCTCCACATCAGCTTCTTCGGGTGCACGTACAGGATGTCGTCCACCACGTTCCTGCCGTGCTCGTCCAGTCCCCACACCAGCTCCATGATCGACGTGCCCTTGCCGACCGCGTCCATCAGGTCGATCAGGATGTCGTCGAAGTTTTCAATGTCCTGGAACTGTTCCCTGACGAAGTCCGCGATCATCTCATCCTGCGGGTCGTCCGAGTATGGCTGGATCTCCCATGGCAGGCCCGTGACCGCCAGCTTGCGCGTCTGGAGCTGTGAGAACAGGTGCGCGTCCTTCTCCTCCATCTCCTCGAACAGTTCCATCTGGCTGCGGACGTTCCCCTCGTCCGCCTCCCGCAGGATCCGCGCCAGCTTCCTCGGGGTCAGCCCCCGGCTCGGGTAGTCCGAGTACCGGTCGTTCAGCTCCCTGGCTGCCACGATCGCGTGGACGGGCCGGAGGATCCCGGTGTCCACTTCAGGATTGAACGCCTCCTGCTTCTTCTTGCGTTTCTTGTCTTTCGCCATCGCCTGCTTCCTTCCATGCTTCCCTCAGCCGCGCCACGCCCGTCCGGTAGTGCTTCTCCTGGATCTCGATGCCGGCATAGCGCCGGCCGGTCCTTATGCAGGCCACCCCGGTCGTGGAGGACCCCGCGAAAGGATCCAGCACCGTGTCCCCTTCCCTGGTCGAGTCGAGGATCAGGCGGCTGATCAGCTGCACCGGCTTCTGTGTCGGGTGTAGCTTCGGCCCGTCCGTATTCTGCGCCCCGCTGGAGAAGGAGCTGATCCCCCGGATGATGTTCCTCGCGCCCTTGACGCAGAACTTCCGGTTCCTTGTGGCAAAGATGACCAGCTCATGCTCGTTCGTGTAGAACGTCCCCGGCCCGTTCTTCTTGTCCCACACCAGCAGGTTGTCGATGCCGATGAACTCGCTGATCATCTGGTAGTAGAACGGGTAGCCCCTCCAGTCCGTGAACCAGTAGATGCTCCCGGCCGGGTCCAGCACGCGCAGCAGCTGCGGGATCAGTTGCCGGTAGAAGGGGGCCGCGATATTCAGGTCTGACATGTCCGGCGATTTGCCGTTGTGGTTCAGGCCGATGAAGTACGGGGGATCCGTGACCACCGCCGCGACGCTCCCGTCCGGGATCTCCCGGATGACCTCCAGGCAATCCCCGAGCCAGAGGGCACCCCCCCGTCCCGGCAGCCTATAAACTGTTCCCATCAATATGCGCCTCTTACCCTTCCAAACTTGCGCCGCAGCACGCTGACGTATCCCGGCTTCCCGGATGACCCCCGCACCTTCTGAGCGGTATCCACCAGCATCTTCAGCGCGTCTGGGCCGTCATCGTTCCTGCCCATCGGGAACTCTGTCATCTGTGCCAGCAGCGCTTTGTGCTTCCTGGAGAACTTGATGTAGTGGTTCTTCACCAGGGGCTGGAGGCTTTCGATCCGCATGATCTTGTTCCCCGTGCTCTGGATCTCCTCGATCGGCAGGTACTCGTTCGCTTCCGCCGAACGCTGCGCCATGACCTCCTTGAAGAAGAACTGGAACTGCACCGTCTCCACGCCGAAGGCCCTCAGCGGCTTGATGTCCCGCCTGTACCTTGCCCCCAGCGCGATCGCGTCGTCGATGATCACGTCCGGGTGCCGGCGCTCGATGTCCGCGTCCAGGATGTAGATGTAGCCGGTCTTGCGGCTTACTGCCCCGCCCAGGATCGCGCTGGTGTCGCTCTTCTTGTTCTTGCCCAGGGACGGGTCGTTCGCGCCCACCAGGATGAAGTCCGGATCTTTGAAGTCGATCGCGTCGTCGTCGTAATAGTCGAACCACTCTTCCTGGAACGTCGCGCTGTCCGGATCCACCGGGTCGTTCTGCAGCTCCGAGTTGAAGGACGCCATGCCCTCCGACACCCGGATCTCCATCAGGTCGTAGTAGGACAGCTTGTCCTCCCACAAAACCTCGGCCCCTTCCAGCATCTCCGCGCGGTGTTCCTCATAAAACTCCCGGGCGTGCTCTTCGTGGAACTCGTCGAACAGGTTGGTGTAGAGCCCTTCCCATTCGTCCCACAGCTTTGTATCCTTCGCCCAGCTGATCACGGCCCGGTATGTCCTGGCCTTGTAGCGCGGGTTCTTCAGTACGTTGGACAGGAGGCTGTCATAGTGCAGCACCGTCCCGATGTACATGATGTCCGTGTAGGTGTCCCCGGCCTTGCTGACCGCCTTGTCGAACCAGCTCTTCAGCTTCCTGCGCTGCTCCGCCGTGTTCACGTTCTCGTCGTTTTCGATATCGTCCAGGACGATCAGGTCCGGCCGCCAGTTCCTGTGCTTGCGGCCGCGGATCTTCTTGCCGGATCCCACCGCGTCCACCTTGATGTCCGTCCTGGTAAGCAGCACGCCGGAGCGCCACGCCTTGTCCCCGCGCTGCTCGCCGAAGTCCTCCAGGATCGCGCCGTTCTCTTCCAGTTCCGTCCGGATGTCCTCCAGGAATGCTTCGGCCTGGTCGGAAGAGTCCGACAGGATCAGGATGTAGTGCTTGTACTGGTAGAGGATCGCGTGCAGGCTGTCCTTGAACGTGAAGTTCGTGCTCTTGGCGTGTCCTCTGGGCGCGGCCGTGACCATGTGGCTGCCCTTCTCCCGGTCGACCTGCTTCCCGTCCGTCTCCGGATCCAGCCCCTTGAGGACACCGCTGCTCCACAGCCCGTCCAGCTCCTCGTGGAACTTAGGCGACCGCCTCACGAAGTAGTGCGGCAGGTAAGCCCGGCCGAAGTATCCCAGGTCGACCGACGCCAGCGCCCTGCGCACGCCCTTCGGCCCGGTCAGCGGCCGGCCGTCCATGTATTCGTCCAGCAGCCGCAGGCGCTTCTCCTGGTGCGGCCCCTCCCGGCCCGCGTACTCCAGGAACAGTTCCGTCTGGTAGTCCTTCGCCCTCTCCAGCTCCGGGTCCGCATCGTCTTCGTCCAGCCCGGCCAGCCATTCCTGTATGTCAATCATCTTTCAACATCCGCTCCTTCGCCCTTTTCAGGATCCCCTTCAGCTGCCTGGCCGATTCCTCGTCCCCCCGGATGACCTTCATCATGTCGGCCTCCAGTTCCCGGAATGCAAGTTCGGCCTTCTTCTGCATGTCCTGCCGCACCCTGTCCTTGTAGACCTTGGTGCGCGAGAGGGACGCCAGCAGGCGGCCGGCCTTATCCAGGGGCAGCGCGTCGAACTCTTCCTCCGCGGTGGCCATCTTGTTGATCAGCCCGTCCATGAGCATCCGCATCCCGGCCTCTGTGTAGTCCGCGTCCGGGTCCTGCTGGACGGCCTGCACCAGGCGCTGGGTCTGTGCCTGTGCTTCCAGCAGCCGCTGCATGGCGGAGTTCGACCGCATCGCATAGCGCCCGATCGCGCTCTTGCTTACGTCGTGCCCCTGCTTTTTCAGGTGGTCGCTGATATGCTGGTAGGTGTTGGATGTGTCCGCCAGCATCACGTCCACCTCCTGCCGGACTTCCTCCGGCAGCTCGTCCACTTTGGAGCTGATCCGGGTCTTCCTCCGCTGTCTGCCCATCAGATGTCCACCCCCGGGTCGCTGATCGTGCCCTCGGCCAGGTCCACGCCCGCCTTCGTCAGGCGGATCACCGCGTCCTCGCTGTAGGCCGTGTACGCCGTCACCCGGTCATCGGTCAGCTCGATGTACCCGGCGTCCTCCAGGTAGTCGATGTACTTGCCGATGTCCGGCGACAGGATCAGGCCCGCCGAGATCATCGCGTTGGAGACCTGGCGGGTCAGAGCCGAGTTGTTAAATCCCTTGACCAGGCAGCGGATGATGTAGCCGCGGATCGCTTTGTTGCGTTTCACTTCCTCGCGCTCTGCGCTGTTCATCATCTGCACCTCACTTCTCGCTGCGCATCAGCAGCTTGTCCAGTTTGTTATCGAGGCCCTTGATCGAGTCCTCCACCTTGTTCATGGCCCGGAAGTAGTCCTCCCGCAGCACGAACGTGGTCGCGAAGTCGCTCTTGAACTCGTTGATCTGGTCCGCCAGCCGGCTCGTCTCCTTCCGGGTCTCGTCCTCCAGCTGAGCCATCCTCTTGTCATACTTCTCGTCGATCTGTTTGATGCTGTCTCTGGTTGCTTTGCTCTCGGCCTTCATTTCGGCGATCCAGTTCTTCAGGAACCACCCCAGCAGTCCCATCCCGATCGTGATCAGCGCCGCCATGACGTCCGCGAACGTGATGACATACTCCCCCATGTGTTCACTCGTCCTTCAGCATCCGCTTCGCCAGGTCAGTCACATGTTCCCATCCGTTCATGCTGACCAGCGCCACGATGAACGCGGCGATGAATGAAGCGAACACCTCATACCACACGATCGGCTGCTTTGCCCAGGCGAAGAGCGCCAGCATCGTCACCGGGCAGATGACGAGCGACAGGCAGATCACCAGCAGGGCCGTGGGCACCTTCTTGTCCAGCCACTCCCACGTCTTGAGCACCTCCGTGATGCAGGACACGATGAATGCCATCAGGCCGATGAGTGCGACTGCCTTGGTCCCTCCGACCAGTGTGGTCAGGTCCAGTCCGTTCATAAATTCCATGTCTTCCTCCTTCCCCGACGAAAAGAAAAGAGCATAGCTTTCGCTATGCTCTTTAATCTAACCGCTTATCTTAGAACCCTTTAGGGGAAGCATTTCCGGAAGATGCCCTCCCGTTTACGAGCTGTCGCCGGGGCCGCCGTCATAGCAGAAGTCGAAGATCGACATCTGTCCCGGCGTCGGTTCATCTTTCAGGATGTTCCGCAGCTGCGCCGTGGTCAGGTTGTACTTCGCGGCCAGCTCGGACTTATTGTAGCCGGTCCATTCGGCCTTGATGTGGCGGTTCCGGACCGGCGCGATGATGCTCTCGACCTTCGGGAAGTACAGTTCGTCCCCCTTCGCGTAATCGCTCAGGGCGACGAACTTTTCGATGCCTATGATCTCGACGATCGGGCGGTACTGCTCAGAGATGTCGTCCTCTGTCAGTTCCCCGGCCAGCTGTGCCAGCCATTTGTCCATTCGTCATACCTTCCTTGTATAGTTCAGGCTGATCCAGCCGATGCCGGACTTCAGCCGCCCCCATCCCTTCTTCTCTTCGACGATGGTGTACTTCAGCTTGCTGCCGGCCTTCTCGCGGATCGCGCCGGTCACCTTTGAGGATTTGCGCGGCTTCTTCCTGATGTAGAGGTAGTCGCAGGTCGTCTCGATCAGGTAGGGCACTGCGGCCGCATCCTGTGCCTGCGCCTTCGGCTGCTCCGCCTTCGCCCCGTCCGGTGCCGCCCCCAGCATGGTGTCCGCATTGAACCGCGTCAGGTTCCAGCGCTCGATGATGTTCACCAGCTTGTCCACGTATTTCGGGTCCGTGGCGTACCCGCCGTCCTTGATGATCTGCGCGGCCCTGCGGTAGTCCTTCTCTCCCTTCAGGCCGGGGTAGCGCTGCGCGGATCCGTTCGCCGCCCCCAGCAGGTAGGCGCTGTGGTCCGCGATGGAATCCTCCACGCACGCGTAGCAACGGAAGTCCGACTGCTGGAGCCAGGTGTTCCCCGCGTTGTCGCATTCCGGCGACATCTTCGTGAACCTGTCCCCGTTCCAGGTCGTCCCCGGCCAGGTGTTCCCGGACAGGCTGCACTTCATGCCGTGCAGGTTGTTCGCGCCCTGTGCCAGGTCCGTCTGGCCGTAGCCGCTCTCCAGGATGCCCTGTGCCATGGACACACAGGCAAGGATCCCGCTGTCGACCTCATCCTTCGCGTACAGCTTCCCCATGCGTTCCACGAAGCCGGCCTCGCCGATCCCCTTCAGCTCCGACGCCTGGAGCCCGGGCGCGACCGCCGCGTCGTTCGTGTAGATGCACTTGCCTTCCGGATCGAATACCGAGTAGCCCGGCAGCGTCCTGGCCAGCTTCACGGCGTTCTCCTGGGTGCCCGCGAACTTCTGGCTCTTTTCGTCCTCCCAGCTTGTGCGCACCCGGTAGTAGCCTTCCGAGCGCGGGTCGGCCGGCATGGCCGCCTTGCTCTTCAGGCCCAGCCCTTCCAGGATCCCCTGGGCGATGGCCTGCGCCGTGTCGGCCTTGTGCGCGGTGTACCACTTCATGTCGTCGCCGTCGTCGATGAAGGCGGTCTCGATCAGGAAATACTTCGCGCCGGCTGCCTGCGCCCGGTTCAGGTTCAGCAGCCCGGTGCTGTCCGCCAGCAGCCATTCTTTGAAGCCCAGGGCCACGACTTTGTCGATGACCGCCCTGGCAATGCCCCTGCCGGTATTGGACGGGTGGATGTATCCGCCGATGCCGGTGAACCTCCCGTCGCCGTAGGGGTCCTTCTTGGCCTTCGCGTTGAAGTGCACCTCCAGCGTGAAGTCATACGCCGCATAGTCCGGCGTGTTGCCGCGCTTGCTCTGCACGTAGCAGTTCTTGTTCTGGTCGTACATCACGACCGTCAGCTTGTCCTTCAGTGCCTCCTGCACCAGGGTCGCCAGCTCCCGGGTGTAGTCCGCCTCGTGTCCCCATATGGAGCACGCACCCGGATCCCCCTCGCCGTGACCGGCGATAATGAACACTTTCTTCTTGCTTGCCATGTCCGTCCTCCTTACTTCTTACGCCCGCCGCCCAGTATGTACAGTGCCAGCAGCGTCAGGCAGATGATCGTGATGTTCACCGTACTCGTCGCCATCGCTTTCTCCTTTCGCGTCCCAGTCCATCACCTTCCGCATGAAGATGAATCCCCCGAACGCCAGCAGCACCGGCAGCAGGTTCGGTTTCTCCACCGTCGTCTCCAGCATGACCAGCTGGAGGAAGATGATCACCCACAGTTCGAACTTATACCCCCGCATCCTTCTCCTCCTTATAGTCCAGGCTGATCGCGGTCTTGCTCTCGACGATCACGCACTTCTTCAGCTCCGCCATTGAGGCGTCCAGCATGTCA
This sequence comes from Oscillospiraceae bacterium, assembly GCA_017470325.1. Next base: position 9,089 of record JAFUES010000066.1, on the reverse strand, counting down.
TCTGGCAGGAACATCCGGATCAGCTTCCCGTTGATGATCTGGTGGATGTAGAGCAGCTCCGCGTCCCAGTCCTCGTCCACCGCGAACACGGCGTTCAGGGTCTTGCGGTCCTTTTCGTAGTCCCCCTTCAGCTTCTTGAGCAGTGCCTTCGCCTGCTTCGTGTCCGGCAGGAGGTGCATGTGCTCCTCCACGAACTCGTCAAGCTCATACTCGAAGGTGTAGTCCCCGGCGAACAGCGCCTTCAGCATCGTCTCGAAGGTCGGCGTCAGCTTGTACTTGGTCTCTGTCGTCTCGGTCACGTTCTTGCGGTACACGCCCTCGGACACACACAACTTCAGCCGGTCCGGGTTCAGGATGTCCAGGCTCCTGCGGTCGGTCACCGCGGCCGTGCCTTCGCTGCCGTAGAACCGGCAGAACTGCCGGCTCTTGTCTTCCATGATCGACAGCCCCCTGCCCTGCAGCTCCGCCTGGATCACGCCGATGCTGCGCATCGTCTGGAGTCTCAGCCGGTCAAGCCGGATCAGGTCGTCCACCAGCTGGGCGCTGGTCTTCTCGTTCATTCTTTCCGTTCCCATGTCAGCCCTCCATTCCGGATACCGCCACGGCACACGCCGGGCAGATCCCCTTACCCCTGAACAGTTTCACGCCGTCCGGTGTCCCGCAGAACACGCAGCGGGGCGTGTAGGCGCGGATCCGGATCTCGCCGCCCTCCACGGTCAGCTCCATCGGGTCCCTTCCTTCCAGTCCCAGGTCGCGCCGCACGGCCACCGGGATGTTGATGCTGCCGTGGGCCGACAGCTTCTTGTACATGTTGCTCATAAGCACCTCCGCATTTCTTCCTGGAGCGCTTCGGCAGTCCGGTCGCGCTCCATCATGATCTTCGGTTTCTCAATATCCAGCCGCTTCGCGGCCTTCGCCTGCAGCGCCATCGCTTCCCGCAGGATCAGCGCCGCGTCCATGGCCTTGCGCTGCTTCGGGTTCCACAGCTCCACACTGGCCCTGCCGTCCGCCGGCGTGATCCGCTTCAGGCTGGAGACCAGCGCCAGCTCCAGGAAGTACCCCCACGCCGTGCTCTGCGGCCGCTCCTTCCACATGCGGCGGGTCTCTTCCACATACCTGTCAGCCGCCTGTATGGCTTCCTCCGCGTTCCTGTATGTCACGTTTTGCCTCCTTCCTATGCTTCCAGGATGCTCTTCAGGGCCTCGAACTCCATCCCGTAGGTCACCGCCTCGCCCGCTTCCCGTTTCTGCTCCACAAGCCTCTGGAGGGCAACGGCGCACCGCAGCACCTTGACAGCTCCCACGGCCTCCGGTGTCGGATTGCCCCGCCTGTCCATCCTGGTCGACATGAAGGCCACGGCGTGAGTCAGGTAGTGATCCCATGTATAGCACAGGGGTCTCTCATCCCATTCCTCAAACGCTTCCTTGATGAACTTCTTCCGGTTCAGCTTCGGCTTATCCGGTGGCACCAGGCCGGCCTCCTGTGCCCACTTCTTTGCCTCCGCCCGCTCGCGGATCTCCTTCTTTGTCATCCGTTTCCTGGTGGCCATCTCTTCCTCCTCTTCCTTCAAGTTCCAGTTCGATCCGGCGGCAGGTGTGCCGCATGTACCGCGAGAGGTCCGGCAGGTGTGCAAGCCCGCCGTCAAACGGCAGGCGCCCGAACCGCAGGCCGCTCCATGATCCTCCTGTGTCTTTCATGCCGCCCCCTATACCCGGAAGTCCTCCGGGTCGTACAGGATCTCCTTGCCGGTTTCCAGGGCGTACATGACCTCGGTCCCGCAGCCGGCTGAGTCCTGCCAGCCGTCCATCAGCCACACATGCGTGCACATATCCATCAGTGTCAGGGATACGTCCATGTAGTTCTGGTGCGTCAGCTGCGCGTGGTCTCCCATGTGCTGCATGACCTTCGCCGGGTTGATCAGCTCCGCGCCCGGGTGTTTCTCCAGTGCTTCCTTCTGTGCAGCGGCGAACCGCTCGATGTAGTCCTCTTCGCGCCCGGTGATCGGGCCGCTCAGGTATATCCTCATTCGTCCATCCCCTCCAGTACCATCCCGTACATCTCAGCGCCCAGATCGAACTCGATGTGCTCGTCCACCGCGTCCGCGACCGCCCGGCACAGGTCCGGATCCGCGCCGCGCTGCTCCATCATCCGGGAGAAGGAGAAGCCCTCGTCCGAGCGCATCACCCCGTCCTCCCCGATCCGGCCCACCAGTGAGTAGACCTTGCCGCCGATCATCAGCTTCTGCTGCCATCCAGTCTTTGTGGTTTCAATCGTCAGCCTCATGTGTCAGCTCCCTTCTGCTCGACGATCCGCATGGCCGCCAGGTGGACGTCCAGGAGGTTGTCCTTGACCTCCTCGATGTCTGCGCCCAGCTTCAGCGCCCGGATCCCCGTCAGGATCTGGAGGGCCCCGCACATCTCCGCCAGCTCGATCATGCTGATGTCCTCGCCCTCCATGTTTACCTTGTTATCCTTCACGACCAGCGTCACCCTGCAGTCCTTCACCCTTCGCCGCCTCCCGTTTCGTGATGGCCTTCACGGCCTCGATCAGCTTGCTCATCTGCTGGTAGTTCAGCCACTGCACCGTCTCCACCTGGAACATGTGCCGGGCCAGCCCGTTCAGGCGCTTGTCCTCCCAGCCGGCGTCCCCGCAGAGCCTGCGCAGCTTCTTCATCTGGTTGTCCGTGACGCTCGGCGTCCTCACATGAGCAGTCCTGCCGCCCTTTGCCGAGTCCTTCATCTGCCCCAGGACATAGGCCACGCTGGCGATCTCCTTCTTGGTCAGCTTCCTCATGGAATCCTTGCCGGTCTGTACCGTGACAATGGCGTGCAGGTCTTCCGAGGACAGGTTCAGCTCCGGGCTCTTCGCGATGCCCCAGATCGTCCGCAGGGTCGGGTCCGGATAATGCTTCTGATATGTGCTCACCAGACCACCCCCATCTTCTCCTTCTTCCCCTGCTTCATGAAGCCGGGGATGTCGATCTCTGTGCGGGTCGGCACATCCACGCCCGCGAACACGTAGGTGTCCTGCGCTGTCCTTGCCGCCGCCCTTGCCGCCTGCATCATCTGCGCGATGACGGCGCTCTCATGTTTCCCTTCGATCTCGATCGTGATCGTCCTCATTGTGGTGTCCCCTCTCTTTCTTTCGTTGTGTTTCCGGCTCAGAGCATCATCATCCCGGATGCCTCGCGCACGACCTCCAGCGTGACCCTCGTCTCGCCGCGCTCCTTCAGGACGCGCAGCACGTTGTTGAGCGTCCGGTCGAGCAGGCGGAAGCACCCGCCCCTCGCCGCGTAGGCCCGCTGTGCCAGCTCCGCTGCAGCGTCCTCGTCAATGTCCCAGCCGGCCAGGTACTCGGCCAGCTCGTCGCGGGTCAGGCCGTGCATCTTGTGATAGAAGTCCAGGCGGTTCGCGAACCGCGTCAGGTGCATCTTCAGGTCCGTCTCCAGCCTCGGCTCCCCGGCGATCACGATCCCCACGTCCACCTTGTCGAAGATCCCGCGGATGATCTCCAGCTTCGCCGTCGTGTACTTGTTCATCAGCTTGTCGGCCTCGTCGAAGATCAGCAGGTAGCCATGGTTGATCCGCAGGAACTCGCGGATCCGCTTCACCCTCCTGTGGATGGTGCCGCCGTCCTGGAGCAGTCCCAGGCGCTCCTCGATCTCCTCCAGCATGTCCTTGCTGCTCATGGTGTCGTCGCATTCGAGGTAGCACACCCGCGGCAGCTTCGCGTAGCGCTGCAGGGCGTAGGTCTTGCCGAGGCCGGACCTGCCGACCACGATCCCCAGCCCGGTGTCCTCCTGGCAGCTCTGGCACAGGCCGATCACCTTGTTGAAGTCGTCGCTCTCGAAGTAGCGGATCTTCTCCGGCAGCCTGCCCGGCTGCGGCTGTGCCTCTTCCGGTCCCCGCTCTGCCTGCCCGTCCGGAGCTTCCCCGCCGGTATCCTCCGACCATACCGTTCCGGAGCCGTCGCCGTACTCGGCCTCGGTCTCGTCCATCCATTTGCGCAGCGCGTTCTCCACGGTCTCCGGATTGCTCTGGTACTTGCCCGCCAGGTACTGCGACACCATGCTCCGGCTGCACCCGATCAGGATCGCGAGCTCCGCCTTGTTGCCGTGCATCTTCTTCAGCCTCTCGGTCACTGCCAGTGCCAGCTCGCTCGGCTGTGTTCCTTCCCTTGTAATATCCGCCATTGTGTTTACCTCTCTTTCTGACAATTATCTTGATTGTGTTATCTGTCCCATCTGTCCGTGAACAGGTCGAACGGCAGGAACAGGACCATCACGGCCAGGCAGACGGCCCATCCGGCTGCCCACAGCACCGCGCCGGCGATTCTCAGGATCCGGTCGCCCATCTTCACGCTCCTTCCAGGGCCTTCAGGCGTTCCTTCGCCTTCGCGGCCTGGCTGTTCATGTACCTCGCGGATGCGCGCTCCCGGGTCAGCTCCTTCCGGTTGTTGTTCACCCACGCCTCCGATGTCATCTGCACCACCTTGTCCTTCGGCTTGTGCCCGACCATCAGGTCCGGCACTCCGGCGCTTGTGCGTTTCACGCCCGGATCTGCCGCCAGCTCCTCGAATGGTGTGGTCGCTTCCTTCAGTACCTCCCGCGCCTGCTTCAGCTGCGCGTTCTGCATCCTGCGGTGCTCCTTCAGTACGTCGTCCGATACCCTGCCGAACTTCAGCAGCTCCTGGCTGACGGCCTCGCAGATCATCTTGCCCTTCGCATTGAAGACGAAGATGCTGCTCACGTCGTCCGGATCCCACTTGATGGTCACCTTCTTCTCGATGTAGTCGAGCAGCTTCGCGTCCTCGTCCATGTAATAGAAGCCCATGCGCTCGATCCCGGTGTTGTATACCCGCACGCCGGTCTCCTTCATCATCAGCAGGGTCGCGTCCTTCTTGGCCGGCGCGGCCTTGAAGTAGCGCTCGCCGTTCTCGAACAGGGACAGCGGCGTCCGGTATTCCTCGCCGGCCTTGCGCAGCTCCGAGTGCTTCCACGCGCTGTACTTCTCCATCTTCCACTTCGTCCAGTGCTCGAAGAACTCTTCCAGCGTCAGCAGCTCGCCGCGCTCGGCAGCGCGTTTGATATCCTTGTTGACCTTGTCGCTGGTAAGCGACCCGGTCAGCGTGCCGGTGTAGCTTTTCAGCCACTTCGTGAACTTGTTGCAGACCGTGCGGAAGAACCGCTCGATCTGTCCTTTGGTCCATGGCTCGTATGGCATCGCGATGTGCTCGTCCTCGATCCCGATCGCCCGATAGAACCCGCGGGCCTCGTCATCGAACGCCATGGCGAAGTGCTCATCCTTCGCTTCCTGGTCGTGCCTGTCCTTGCGGTCCACGCCGATCATCTCCTTCGCCGTGTAGTCCTTGCCGTTGTCAATGTACAAATACCTCGGGACGGATCCCGCGTCGTGGTAGATCAGCTTCATCAGGCTCTTCTTGAGCATCTGCGCGTCGGCATCCTTGCACATGATGTCGCCCAGGATCCAGCGGGATCTCGTGTCGATCCAACAGACCAGCTTCGGCCTGACCGGCACGCGCTTGCCGTTCTTCGCCAGGATCGTCACCCAGCAGTCGAAGGTGTGCTCGTCGCCCTGCAGCAGTTCCATGACCTCCAGGCTGTGCGTGTCGCGGCGCCGTTTGACCATGACCTTGTTCTTGAAGGCCCGCGTGCCGTTGGCTGCGAGGTAGTGGGCGTTCCTCATGCCCTCGTCCTCCATCAGCCAGGCGATGTAGCGCACCACGCTCTGGTAGCTCGGGATCTTCTCCCAGCCCTTCAGCTTCCGGATGTCCTCCAGCTTCTCGTAGAGCATTTCCCGGGTGCCGCGGTTGCCGGCGAAGTCCTCGTCGAACCAGATGTTCTGGATCGTCTGCTTGACCTCCGGAGCGAAGGACGGGAACCCGCCTGATATTCTCGGCTTCCTGCACAGGCACAGGATCCGGAAGAACTCATAGCTGCAGCTGTTCTCCTTCTCCAGCTTGTCCTGCCAGGCCAGCGCCTCCAGGTAGTTCTTCGTGTACCGGTACAGTGTCCGGGAGTCCTTGCCCAGGCGCTCCTTCGCGAACTGCTCCGCGAAGGCTGTCCGGTCTTTCTCGCCGGATGCCAGGAAGTCCCTGACCACGTTGCCCAGTTCCACGCCCTTGTAGTAGTTCTCTTTGTACTGGTGCATGTACCAGTCAATGTCCGCGTCCACGTACCAGGGGCGCTCCGGTTTCTTCGCGTCCTCTGCGGGCACGTCCTCCGGATCTGCCGCCAGTTCCTTCAGCCGCTCCCGCTCCCGCCAGGCGTTCCTGGCCTGCTTCGAGAGGCTGTTGACCGAGACCAGCGTCATCTCCTTGCCGCCTTCCGGGCGCTTGACTTTGTAGCCATCCCCTGATCTTTGTGTCCGCTTTTTTATAGTTTCGTATGTGATCCCCTCCAGGGCCGCAGCCTCTTCGAGGGTCACGTAAGCCGCCAACGCTGCCATCCTTCCCTCCTTATGCTGCATACTCCCATATGTTGATGCCCAGGATCTCGCCGATCCTCGGCAGGTATCTCTCCCCGCTCCGGCTTCCTGACAGAATCTTGGTGATGTACTGAGGGGTGATCCCGAGTGTCTGTGCCAGCTCGCGCTGGGTCATGTTTTTGTCGATCAGCTTGCTTTTGATTTCACGCCCGAGCGGGGTCAGGTTCTTGTTCTGCCATGCCATGCTTATCACTTCCTTTTTCGGCAGTGTGTCTGGTATAATCATTCCGGAGGCATCAGCCTCACATTCCGCTCGGAAGGAGGTGTGTACCTCGTCAACCTTGCTTTCCTCGGGAAGGATGTGGGATTGATGCATCCGGAACACATCTGTGTATCGAAAGAGTTACATGACTACCCGGTGCCCAACTGGAAACTCATGTACTCGATCGAGTCCGGTGACGGTACATCCTTGCGCGAGTACCAGGCGAAGAGCCCGGTGCCCGGCAGGATGTACCAGCTGCGTATTGTCGAGTGCGCTGCCGGATCCTTTGGGTCTTACAGCATCACCCGGTGATGCGTGAGGGGGCAGCCTCCGGCTGCTCCTTCTTTATATCAACCAGCGTTTTGCTGATGATATCGGTGCGGTCGTTGTAGTGCCTGTTCTCCTGGGATCTTTCCAGCTTCCGGACTTCCCCCAGCAGGATCTCCAGCTGCTTCACAAACGGCTGGTTCTTCTGACACCATCTGGCGATCGGCTCCAGGATCATGTGCTTGTCTCTCGCTGCCCTTCTTTCCCTCCGGATCTCCCGGAGAGCCAGGGCCAGCTTCGCGCTGTCGTGGTACCCGTCGTCCTGCAGCTCCAGCCGGTGCAGCACATCCTGCACAGCCAGATCCGCATCCCGTTCCTGCGAGGCCGCAACATTGCAGTCTTGCTCTGCTTCCCGCAAAAACTTCAGGAACATGGCGATGTTTTCGCTCTGCTTCATATTTCTTTGGATAGCCTGCGCAGCTTCGGCTTCCCGATCCGCTTCAGTGACACCCGGTTCACGACTTCCAGCGTCTCGGTGGTGTCTTTCGTTACCAGCCAGGCATCCGGATCCAGACCGTGGCAGCGCATCAGCTTCTTCTGCTTCAGCGTCGGCTTCTTTCCGTTCTTCACTCCTTCCCCTCTCTTTCTGTGCATGGTTTCCGTGCTTCTGGCCTTCAGATCGGCACATGTTTAGACGAATGTCTGTTCCGCGATTGTGATAACCGTGGTGGATGTGGTATGATTTAGATTGGATTATTAAGAGTTACAATGATATATTATCTCTCATTTGAGAGATTGTCAAGGACGATTATCTCTTTAGAGAGAATTATATACATTTGTAAGATCGGAGGTTAAATGGAGAACTTGATAGGCGAAAGAATTAAGCAAAGATGTAAGGAATTAAACATAAATACACCGTATATTCACCAGGAAACAGGCATGTCCACAGGTGTTATTAGTGCATGGAAGAACGGGCAAAAGCTCCCTTCAGCCCCTTCACTGATCAAATTATCTGAAATACTGAATTGTTCAGTTGATTGGCTGTTATTTGGAGATCTTCCAATTGAGAGATCTTCCAAAAGAGAGATCTCTCAATCGAGCGGCAGCGAACTGCTCGCCGACTTTTCTCGTCTCGATCCGGATGACCAAGAAGAGGTGCGCGAGATCATCCGGCTAAAGCTCCGGAAGAAAACGAGGGGGGGTGTCGGATCATCCGCTTCCGGAGATCCTGACCGCGTAAAAGATGCGGAGGACATGGGCGTCGTTTCTGCTTGATTTTTTGGGTTATTTTGGATTATATCGAATTATATTTCTGTCCCATTGCTCAGCCTTCCAGAAATCGCGTTAAAAACCCGAAAAACCGCATAGTTGCGTCAATGGGACACGTTCGGGAAATGTTTGCGTTTTTGTCCCATTGGTTTGTGACGCCAGCAGTCGATTCCTGCCGGCTGCCTGGTGTGGATCCGCGTCGGCGGCGCTGACCGCTTTGCGGTCTTAAAAGCGCATGTAACGCCCTGTTTATGCGGGTTTGACGCGTTTCGTCACAAAAAAATAACGCCACAGCCGAAACTGTGACGCTCCGCGTCATTTACTAAACGCCAGGCAGGAGATAAGATGGAGCCGGTGGAATACCTCATTCTTTCTGCTACAATGAAAAACCGCGGGAAATCAGCTCTTTCCTGCGGTTTTTTGTGTCTTTCGGGCGCTCGCCGCGAAAAATCGGTTTATTCTCATTTTATTTGTCAATGGGCGCGTTGTTCGTGCTTCAAAAACTCGCGTTTTCCCTTGATTTATCGGGGTTTCCCACGATTTCCCACGTTGACCGTCCTCGTCTCGACTCGACCCGGGTTTTTGACATTTATTCTGAGTGGGTACAATATCTGTATAGTATCTATGATCGCGGATCTGCCGGATCCCTTCCTCGGCAAGCGCCTTCATACCGTCCTCATTAAGATCTTTTTTTGTTTTGAATTCAAGGATATATCCTGCCTGCTTCTTATCCTTCGGCTCCAGCTGAACGTCAAACCGTCCCTCTCCGGCCTCCCTGTTTGAAGTGATATAATAACTGTCAGACATGACCGCCAGCATTCCAAATACTGTTCCATGATAAAAGC
>JAFUES010000014.1 GCA_017470325.1 Oscillospiraceae bacterium | reverse complement strand
TCCTGGATCAGTATGTTTTCTTCTTCAACAACCAGCGGCGGCACGCCGCTCTGGGCTACAAAAGCCCAGTTCAGTACAAAACCGAACTGGGCTTTCCTTGACTATTCTTTTTTACTGTCTACTTTTGGTTGACAGATGCACAGGCCGGACGGCCTGCTCCGTTCTCTGTTATCCGATATAAATGTCGCAGTCGGCAAAGGGTGTCTCAAAATCCGAGCTGCGGACGGTGCCGCCTGTGGGGCGCACCTCCAGGTTCCTGGCGATCTGCTCGATGTTTTCCATGCTGTCATGGCCCCGCACACCGATGATCCAGCCCTCCTCCGGGTGGAAGAGGATCACGAAGTTGCCCTCGGCAAAGGCCGTGCCCTCCAGGTTCATGGGATGGGTAGCCGTGGCCGTGAATTTATAAGCCTGCACCTGCCCCCAGGTCTCCTCCGTAATGGGGCCCGGCGCCCAGCCGGAGAGGATCATGGCGCCGCCGTCGATAAACTGGGGCGCGTACATCACGTCGATCACACAGCCCGGCTGATACAGCTGATAGGTTTCGTTGTAGATCTCATTGGCCTCCAACAGGCTGGCCCAGCCGTCCTCCTGGGGCCCCACGAAACTCCAATAGTCCTCTGTGGGCGCCCAGTTGGTTTTGAACTGCACCTCCTGGCACTCCGCCGGGCCTTCGAATTCGAACACATACTCCATGGGCACCTCATGGCTGATGGTACCATACTGGACGGTGAAACTCTTCTCTGCAGGCTTGCGCCCGCTCATGGTGAACTGCGCCGCCGCGTAGGCGGTCACGCTCAGCAGACTTGTGATCACTGCCGCGATCAGCACGGTCCGCCAGATCTTTTTGCTTTTGCTCATGCTTTGCTTCTCCTCATGTTCCAGGAGACGCCGCGTATGGAAGACGGTATCCTCGCCGATCCCGTTCATGGCCTCCAGCAGATCCAGATTCGTCATAGCCAGCCCTCCTTTTCCAGCTGCCTGCGCAGCCTGCCCCGCAAACGAAACAGCATGCTCTTGACCTTACTCTCGCTGAGTCCCAGCCGCGCAGCGATCTGGTTGACCGGGGCCAGATAGTAGTACCGGGCGGTGAACACCAGCTGTTCCGTCTCCTTAAGATCGGAGACAAATGCGCCGATCAGCCGGGCCAACTCCCGCTTCTGGATCTCATCCTCCAGGTCTGTTCCGTCTGCCAGGCACTCGGACAGCTCGTCCAGAGCCAGGGCCGTTTCCCCGCCGCCCCGCTTGCGCCGGTGCTTTTCCCGGTAGCGGCCGATGGCGGCGTTGCGGGTCAGGCAGCCCAGAAAGGCGGACAGGATCCGGGGACGCTCTGTGGGCATGGCGTTCCAGGCGCGCAGCCAGGTGTCGTTGACGCATTCCTCCGCGTCCTGCTCGCTGCCGCAGATGCTGTAGGCCAGGCGATAGCAATAGGCTCCGTATTTCTTTTCCGTCTCGCTGATAGCCCGGTCAGACCGCTGCCAGTATAGATCCACAATGGCCGAATCCTCCATGCGGCACCTCCTTTGTTCTATGAGCGCTCACCCTAAAAGACGCCAGACACATCTCCGGCGTTGCATATGGGGAGAAGATTTTCCGAAAATGTTATACCATCTTTTCTCCGCTTATGATAGAATAATCCCAAATGAAAGTCTGAAATCTCTCCGGGAGGAAGAATTATGTTAACCGTCAATGATCTCTCCATGCAGTTTGGACCCTCGGTGCTGTTCAGCCGAGTGGACCTGCAGTTTACCGCCGGCAACTGCTACGGCATTATCGGCGCCAATGGCGCCGGGAAATCCACCTTCATCAAGATCCTCTCCGGGGAATTGGAGCCCACCTCCGGCTCCGTGGTGCTGGACCCCAAACGCCGCATGTCGGTGCTCAAGCAAAACCAGAGCCTGTATGATGATTACACTGTGCTGGACACGGTGATCATGGGCCACCAGCGACTCTATGACTGCGGCAAGGAGAAGGATGCCATCTACGACAAAGAGGACTTCACCGACGAGGACGGCATCCGCGCCGCCGAGCTGGAGGAGGAATTCTCCGAGTTGGGCGGCTGGGAGGCCGAGAGCGACGCCGGACGCATCCTCCAGGGCCTGGGCGTGGACGTGTCCCTTCACGGGGAACTGATGCGGGACATCGACCCGCGGCTGAAGGTCAAGGTCCTGCTGGCTCAGGCGCTGTTCGGGCATCCGGACGTGCTGCTGCTGGACGAGCCCACCAACAACCTGGACCTGGTCAGCGTGGTCTGGCTGGAGGATTTCCTCATGGACTATGAGGGCACGGTGCTGGTGGTCAGCCATGACCGATACTTCCTCAACAATGTCTGCACTCATATCGTGGATATCGACTACGGCAAGATCAAGATGTATGTGGGCAACTACGACTTCTGGTATGAGAGCAGCCAGCTGATCCAGAAGCTGATGCGGGATCAGAACAAAAAGGCCGAGCAGAAGATCCAGGAGCTGCAGACCTTTATTGCTCGCTTCTCCGCCAACAAGTCCAAGTCCCGGCAGGCCACCTCCCGCCGGAAGCTGCTGGACAAGATTACCGTGGAAGAGCTGCCCGCCTCCGGCCGCCGCTATCCATGGGTGGGCTTCAAGGCTGATCGGGAACCGGGCAAGGACCGCCTTTTCGTCACCGAGATCAGCAAGACCGTGGACGGCGTCAAGCTCCTGGACAAGGTCAGCTTCATCGTGGGCAAGGAGGACAAGATCGCCGTGGTGGGTAAGAACGAGCTGGCCGTGACCATGCTCTTCAAGATCCTCATGGGTGAGGAGGAGCCGGACAGCGGCAGTGTCAAGTGGGGCGCTTCCATCCAGCCTTCCTATTTCCCCAAGGACCACAACGCCTATTTCGACAGCTTCGACGAGGACCTGATCGAATGGATGCGCCAGTTCTCCGAGGACAAGCGGGAGAGCTATCTGCGCACCTTCTTGGGGCGGATGCTCTTCTCCGGAGACGATGTGTACAAGCCCGCCAAGGTCCTATCCGGCGGCGAAAAGGTCCGCTGCATGCTCAGCCGCATGATGCTCTCCGGCGCCAACTTCCTGGTGCTGGACCAGCCCACCAACCATTTGGATCTGGAGAGCATCGCCGCGCTGAACAACGGCCTGGAGGCCTTCAAGTACAACATCATCTTCTCCTGCCACGACCACCAGCTGACCCAGACCGTGGCCAACCGGATCATTGAGATCACCGATACCGGCATCATAGACCGGCTGTGCACCTATGATGAGTATATGGATCTGGTGAAGGATTAGTTCAAATATTTGAAATTGTCTATTGTTCTTTTCCGCTAAAGGGAGTATACTCCTGTCGTCAGGAGGGACTGCCCATGGAATCCAACAAGAAAAAAGAACTCTTGCGCGCGGTAAAGTTTACGCTGTTCTCCATCAGCGCGGGGTTGATCGAGATCGTCAGCTTCACCCTGCTCAATGAGCTGACCACCTGGAGTTACTGGCCCTGTTATCTGATCGCACTGGTGCTGTCGGTGTTGTGGAACTTTACGCTGAACCGGAAGTTCACATTCCAGTCCGCGGCCAACGTACCGGTGGCCATGCTGAAGGTGGCGCTGTATTACGCAGTCTTCACCCCGCTGAGCACCATTGGCGGCAACTACCTGGCCGAGACACTGGGCTGGAACGAATACCTGGTTACCGCCCTCAACATGATCCTGAACTTCGTGACTGAGTTTTTGTATCAGCGCTTCGTGGTCTACGGCAAGAGCATCGACACCGCAAAGAAATAATAAACAACAGCAAGGCCCTGTACGGTTTGAACTGCAAACCGTACAGGGCCAGCTTTTTTATTGTCATTTAAATCATGATGCCGGTCTTTTCTTTTGCACCCTCCAGGATGCCGTTGAGCCATTTCCCTGGGAAATACAGCAAGAAGGCCGCAGCAACACAGCCTAAGGTGATCAGCAGCAGCATGCCGATGTTCTGCCAGTAGTACAGGCCATAGAAGCCGGAGAGGGCTTCGCGCATGGCGTTCATGGCGAACTTATAGGGCATGAAGGGGTAGAGGATCTGGAAGGGCTGGGGCAGAACCTCCACCGGGTAGGTACCGCCGGAGCCAGCCACCTGCAGCACCATGACCACCACGGAGACCGCGAGGCCCGCCGCCCCCAGGGTAAAGGACAGCATGTAGTTGATCATGGAAAAGCAGATCCCGGTCATCACCGCAGCCAGCACGAAGAATACCGGATGGGTACATATGATATTCACATACAGCAGATCGCCCAGCGAGGTGATCAGGGCCTGGGCCACGCACACACAGAAGAACAATGCATAACGGCCGAAGAAATGCTGGGGCATGGTGAGTCGGGGCGGCTTGTCCTCCTCCCGGATGCGGGTCTTCAGCAGCACCGCGCAGAACAGAGCCCCCACCCACTGGGCCAGCACCGTATAGAAAGGCGACATCTGGGAGCCGTAACTGTCCACCGGATACAGGATCTCATCCGCCACCTTGATGGGCGAGGCGATGCGGCTGCTCAGCACATCCGGCCCGTTTCGCAGCAGCTCCAGCACTTCCTTGAGGAACTCGCTGCTGGCCAGAGCGTCCACAAACTCGGACAGTTCCAGGAGCTTTGCCCGGATATGGCTAATGCCGCTCTCCGCCTGCAGGACCTTGGATTCCAGCTGCGCAACGCTCCCCGCCATCCCGGCCAGAGACACGGAGGCGTTGGCCGTTTTTTCTTCGATCAAGGCCAGGATATCGGCCACGCCGCCGGCGGCGTTGTTGACCCGGTCCACCGCGTTTTCCACGCGGACACTCAGGGTCTCGGCCACCTCAACGATCACTCCGGAGAGCAGCTGGTTGACCCGGGCGATCCGCTCCAGGATCCCGGGCAGTTTGGCCTGCACGGCTTCCCATTGCTCGGAATCAGACACGTCCACTGGCTCCATGGCGCTGAGCTCTCCGCTCAGATCGCCCAGGCTGTCCGCCAGATCGCCCATGAGCTTGCCCATGCCGCTCAGGCCCGCGCCGTTGACCGCGCCCTGCAGATCCATGATCCGTCCGCGCATATTGTTGAGTGCTTCCACGCGCTCGGCCCGCTGGCCGTTGATGAAATCGTTATAGCGCTCCGGGCTGGTCAGCGCCTGGCTCAGCTCACTGTTGAAGCTGCTGATGTTGGCGCTGGTGCTCTGCAGAGCCGTGTTGATCTGTGAAAGGGTATCCCGCACGCTCAGGTCCACCTTCATGGTGTCCCCGGCGATGATGTCCGCCAGCTCGCCCGTATAGCCCACCGTGGTGCTCAGATCCGCCACCAGGGTGCTGGAGGCCAGCAGCAGCGACTCCGCGCCGTTGGCCACATTGACCACATTGTCCAGGGCGGCGTTGGCCTCATCCAGACGGAGGCTCAGCTCCTGCATTTTGTCGCTGAGATCCGTCAGCAGCTGTTCGGCGTCCAGGCCGTTGGCCTCCAGGGCCAGCACCACATTGGAGGCCCCGGATACCAGGGTCTGCAGCACGGTGGTATTGACCTGATTGGTTACGGCAGTTTTGGCCTGGCCTGTGATTTTGGGAGCAATGGCGTTTTTCTTGCCGTTTTCATAATAGGTCAGCTGGGGGTGCTCAAAACGCAGGGTCAGAAAGCTGATGAAATCCCGGCTGAAATCCTCCGGCACGATCAGCGCCGCGTAGCAATCGCTGCTGTAAACCCGCCAGAGCGCCTCCTCCTTGCTTTCTGCAAAGACCCAGCCGATCTGGTCGTTGGACTCCAGCGCCCCGATAATGGTATCGCCCAGGTTCACTTCGATACCCAGCACGTCCGCGCCTTTGTCCAGGGACACCACGGAGACCCGGATCCGGGAGGTGGCGTCCGGCCCATAGGGATCCCAGTTGGAGAAGATGTTGAACCAGGCATAGAGGCAAGGCACCAGACACAGGCCCATTAGGATCACGATGGCGACCACACTGCTGAAAATGCGGTGCGCGTCACCCTTTATGATCCGCTTTATGTTCTGCATTCTCGGTCTCCTTCCCCCGTCTCTGCTCAAGCCGCTGCAGCCAATCCTCGATCAACCGCAGGCGGGCGGCCTCCTCCGGCGTGACCGCCTCGGCTGACATGCCCGCTTCCCGCCGCTCCCGGCGCCGGGCCAACATCCCGCGCAGCACCTCTGGCGCTACCGGCAGCGAATCCGCATCCATACCGCGGACCGCCTCGGCAGGGCTGGGCAGCAATTTGTCCAGTTCTGTTTCAGACGCCTCCGGCACGTATTGCTTGGCATCCTCCAGAAAGCGTTTGAGCTCATGGTCCGCGTAGGCCACAAAAATCAGCGCCGCCGCGATGATGAACATACCGATGATCCAGATGATCAGAAAGGCCACCTTGGAGCTGTCCGTCAGCCGCCGGATCACAAGCAGCAGTACCGGCAGCACCAGCAGCCAGATCACGCCCACCCGCAGTCCTCTCTGATCCATACGGTGCACATGCTCCACCGTTGGCAGCAGGGACTGATGGAACAGCGTGTTCTCCGTCGCTTTTCGCTGTGACGCAGCCTGCGCACGGCTCTGCCGTGACGCTTTTTCCGCAGCAGCCTTCCCCGCAGGCTTCGAATTCCCGGCGGCAGCGCGCGCCTTTGTGGGCCGTGCCGGCTCATATCCTGCCCCGCCGCGGGCTGTCGGCTTCTTTCCCGGCCGGGCCGTGGCGCGCGCAGCGCGCGGCGGTTCCGGCGGCAGATGACGGGGCGTGTACTTTTTGTTTTTCTCAGCCATCACAGCACTCCCGTCTCATGCATCTCTTCCTCAACGAACTCATTGACCCCGGCGAAATGGCCGCGCAGCTTCAGGCCGATCAGAGCCGCCAGCACGCCGAAGAGCAACAGCTCGCCCAGATATTTATACAGATCCCAGCGATAGAGACCGCACAGGGTCTCGCGCATGGCGTTGATGGCATAGGGGAAGGGGAAGAAGGTGTAGATCTTGCTGAAGATCTCCGGCAGGATCTCAATGGGATAGGAGCCGCTGGAACCTGCGATCTGCACGATCATGATCACCACGCCGATGGCCTTGCCGATATCGCCAAACGTGGCGGTCAGGGCATACATCAGCAGATTGAACACCAGGGACGCCACCGCGCCGCACAGGAAAAACAGCCCCGGGTGCAGGCACTGGCAGCCCAGCAGATAGATATCGCCTGCCACAATGATGGCCGCCTGGATCTGGCCCAGCAGAAAGAAGATCAGGAAGCGGCCCCAGAAGATCTGTCTCTTCTTCACCTTTTTCAGGCGGGACACGTCTGGTTCCGGTTTGATGATCGCACCGGAGACAACGGCGCCCACCCAGATCGCCAGGGTGGTGTAGAAGGGCGTCATGGCGGTGCCGTAGTTGGCCACGGGATAAATGGTCTCCGTGGTCACCTCCACCGGTTGGGAGAAGAACTCCGCAAACTGCTGAGGGTCCCCATGGAGCAGCTCGATCAGATCCCCCAGCAGGTCGCTGTCCCGGGCCTGGATCAGCTTGTCCAGCAACTGATCCAACGCGCTGGCAGCGCCGGTGAGCACCGTCTGCAGCTGGGCCAGGGTGCTGTTGACCGCGACCAGGGTCCCCTTGGCCGCTGACAGTACCGGCTGCACATCCTTGACCGTGGTGTTGACCCCGTCCAGGATCTTGATCAGGATCTCCAGATCCCGGATCATGTTATCGAAAAACTGTTTGAAAGCGGGCGTAAAGTTGTCCGTCAGGATCTTCTTTGCATCCCCCATCATCGTAGCCGCGGACTCCAGGAATGCCTTGTTGGCCTGGTCCGACAGGGTGTTCCCCTGCTGGGCCTTCATGGCCTGCTCCAGACTCTCCATCCGCTGCAGCAGCGTAGTGGCGCTGTTGTATACCGCCGCCCCCATGATGCTGTCGGAGGGGATGGTGCTGCGCAGGGCTTCCAGATCTGCTTCGATGGCCTGTACGTCCTCCGTCATGCTTTCCAGGATCGTGTCGCTGAGCGTAAGCGGATCCTGGGCCTTGATCCGGTCATGCAGATCATTCATGCGCTTTTCCACGACGCCGATCCGATCCAGGACTTCTTTCTCAATGGTACTGACGATGCTCTTAGCGCTTTCCAGCGTGGCCTTGGTATCGCTCACGTCCACGCCGCTGACAGCCGCCCCGGCGCTGTCCAATCCGGCCAGGATATCGCCCTCTTTATTCCGCAGGTTCTGGATCATGCTGGCATATTCATACAGGTTGCCCCGCAGCCGGGTCAGCACCCGGATCAGGTCCTCCAGCGCCTCCTCGGAATCCAGATCTCCCAACAGCTCCTCCACATTCTCCAGCATCCCCTGGATCAGCACGCTCAGGTACTTCACCTGGATCTTGTGCTCCGCCGTGGTAGACGCCGTGGTGGTGATCTTATTGGCGATGGCGTTGGTCTTGGCGTTCTGATAGAACACGATGGAGGGTTCCTGATCCTGGAGCGCTGTGGTCAGGTCATACATGTTTCGGCTCAGGTTCTCTCCCATCACCAGCGCGCCGTAATAGTCGCCCCGCCTGACGCCTTCGATGGCCTCCTCCGGGGTATCGGTGATGATCCACTTGATGCTTGTGGACTCTGCCAGTTCCTCTATGATCTCCCTGCCCTTGTTCACGCGCTCGCCGCTGTCCAGTGTATAGCCCAGGTCCGCGCTGGCCAGGGCGATAGGGACATTGCCCGTATTGCCATATGGGTCCCAGTTGGCATAGATGTTGACCCATGCGTACAGGGCGGGCAGGATCAGCACAGCGCCAATAATGACCATGGCAAAAAAGTGCGTCGCGATCGCCTTGATATCCGATATGAAGATTTTAAAAACATTCTTCATACTTCTCGTCCCATACCGTATTGCTGAATCGTTTCACCGCGCGGCAAACGCTTTTGCTTCTAAAACGTTACGCCTTGTATCCGATCGGTTTATCTTTTGTTCTTGTTTAGATACAAAATGTGGTAGTGAAAACAATAATAATGCGAATAAAAGAGCAATATATAGTATAGCACTTGTTTTTTCAATTTTGAAGCCCATCTTCCGTGTTTTTCCTAAAAACTGGGCAAAGGCAGCCGATTGTCCCGAAAAAGTCCCTATCTGAAAAGCGAACCCGCCGCATCCGTTCAGATGCAGCGGGTCATGTCTATATTCAGGTTTTGAGATCAATCCAGGTCCTTGACCGTCAGATACCAGGCCAGGGGGTGCAGCTTCGGATCGTCGGAGCTCATGCGCGCCTCGGCGTCGGCCAGAGTCAGGGGCGCCCCCATCACAGCCGGGTCGCCGGGCTGCCAGTTGGCGCCGGTGGACACGTTCTGCTCATCGTGTACCTGCAGGGACTGGACGATGCGCAGCAGCTCGTCCATATTCCGTCCGGTGGACATGGGATAGTACAGGATGGCGCGGATCATGCCGGCGGGGTCGATGATGAACACGGCGCGGACCGTCTGGGTACTGGCCACCGTCTGGAGCATGCCGTACTTTTTGGCCACGTTCATGCTGATATCCGCGATGATGGGGAACGGGATCTTTACGGTCCCCTGCCCCTTCCAGTCGATCTCCTCAATGCTCTTGGCCCAGGCCAAGTGGGAGTGGACCGAGTCGATGGACAGGCCGATCAGCTTGGTGTTGAGCTTGGCAAAGTCGTCCGCCATTCTGGCGAGAGTGATAAACTCCGTGGTGCAGACGGGCGTGAAGTCCGCCGGGTGGGAGAAGAGGATGACCCAGCTTCCCTCATAATCTGCAGGGAAGTTGACCTTCCCCATGGTGGTCATTGCGCGAAATTCAGGCGCCTTGTCGCCGATCAGGGGCATGCGATTCTCGTCCATAAACAGTCTCCTTTCGAAAATTTGTTGTGCTTTACATGATCCTATTGTAAAGCATGTACCGCCAATTGTCCACGGGTTTTTTCGTGATCAGCTTCTCTCCTTACCGGGCCAAAAGTATTTACGCCGGCCCCTGCTTTTCAAAATAGCAGACACCCTATGGCAGCTGCCACAGGGTGTCACTTTTGTTTTAGGAATGTTCATCCCTGCGTTTGAAGAGCAGGAAGAGGAAGTAGCCGAGCAGGGCCGCAGCGCCTGCCCCAAGCAGACCGATCGCCGTTTTCCCGATCGAGCCGCTCTGTTCCTGGCCGCCCGGACTGTCCGGGCCTTCGCTCTGTCCCGCGCCGTCCGGTCCCGCCAGCGGTACATCCATATCCAGCACCGCCTCCGGTCCGTTCTCGATCACATCCTCGATCACGCTCTCCGGATTCGTTTGCGCGTTCGCCTGCGGGGCCGTCGCCGGCCGGTTCCCCGTCACCGGGTATATGTACCGGTACGTGGTAGTCGTGGTCCTCTCCGTTGCCACCGTCGTCGTATCCACCGGCATCGTCACATACTCAAAGGTGAAGGCGTTCTCCGCCGCGTTCTCCTGCAGCGTTCCCGTCAGATTGTAATACCGCGGCCGGTACCCGTCGATGAACTTGTACGCCACCACCGGCTTGTCCCCTACGTTCCCGTAGTACGTCACACTGGGTGCCAGCGTCTTCCCATCCGGATAGCTCACATACCGCACCGTGTACGCTACCTCGCTCCCCTTGATCCCATAGGCCACCACATAGTCGATGTCCCGGGTCACCGGAAGCACCGGCGCCACCGTGTCGTTGTCCCGTCCGCTCTCTCGCAGGCCCTTTACGTAGTATTTCTCGTTCTTTACCGTTACCTGCCCGATGTCAAACTCCGGCACCGCCAGATACGGAACGTTCTCATATACCACTACATCTTTTCCGCCGATGCTCCCCTGGGCCCCCGCGTAGATCCGCACCGTATAGCCGTAGTCTTCCGCCAGCGCGCTCACGCCCATGCTCAGCACCAGGACCAGACCGAGAAGCATGCTTACCGCTTTCTTCATCTCAGTCCTCCCTCCTGTACCTGCGCAGGGCTCGTACCGACAGATACAGCAGCACCGCGCCGCCCACCAGCATCGTCAGATACATCGGTACCAGCTGCATCCGGTTATCTCCCGTCTGCACCGCTGTCGTCTTTACCGCCGTTCCCTTCTGCTCCACCGCAAAGTTCATCTGCAGGTCCGCCAGCTTATCCTGGTACCCGTTTCCCTGGGTCTCTCCGTCCAGGGCCACCACCAGTGTCACGCTGCCGCTCTCTCCGCTTTTCAGCGTGTCCAGATAAAAGTAGTCTTTCAGCGCGCTCGTCGCCTGGTGCAGGCCCTCGCCCGCTTCGCCAACCAGCTCGCCGCCTACCGTGTCGCTGTCATACAGCAGCCGCTCGCCCGACGGGCCCTGGTACCGCAGCGTGTAGCTGTACGCTCCGCCCGCGGCTCCCTGGCCCCGGTCCTCCATGGAATGGAGCACCTCGTTGGTCATATACCAGTCCGTCTCCGCGCTGTTTTCGTTCTTCAGCGCCACCGTAAACGTGATGTCGTCTCCGGGCTGCAGTCCCGCCACCGGATCGTTATAATCCGCCGTGCGGAAATTGCTCTCCATCTTCCCGCCGCTGGTATAACGCACGTTCCAGCCGTCTTTTCCCTTCAGGTGATCCGCGTACGCCGCCTGCGGCAGCGCCAGCATCAGCACCAGGGCCAGCAGAATACTTACGATCTTCTT
Source organism: Oscillospiraceae bacterium (assembly GCA_017470325.1). Next base: position 39,147 of record JAFUES010000014.1, on the reverse strand, counting down.
CATGCCGCCCTCCTCACTTCAAGGTAATGTTGCCGTCTGTCACCGTAACCTGGCGGCCCCAGGCCGACCAGATCGCCGCTTCCGGACTGTGCGTCTGTACCGCGTCCACTTCCGCTTCCACCTGGAAGCTCACGCCTTCATAGTCGTAGGTGGTCGTGATCACATTGTCCTTCGTGCTCTGGGTCACCAGGTACGGCAGCTGCCCGCTTACCGTCAGCGTATCCGTAAACGCCGGCGTTGTGCCGCCTGTCGGCAGCACCTTCGTGTAGTACAGCACCGTTCTCTCTGTCGTGGAGGATGCCTCGTCCACCACCCAGCCGTTGCCGGTCACCAGGTGCAGATCGATCATATCCGGCGACAGGCTCTGCACCTTATTGCCGTTCTTGTCCACCCAGTACCGATACAGATTTACGCGTACATACTCATCGATCCGTCCGCTGTTCTGTACCGTCAGTGCCTCCGGGTATACCCGTCCCAGCTGGAAGCTCTCCCCGGATTTCACCAGGTTGCCCAACAGAACGCCGTAGCCCTCTTCCCACACATAGTTGGAGTTGGTCACATAGTTCCGGCTGCTCACCGCGCTCCCGTTCTCCACCAGCGTCACGCCGATCTCATAGGTCTCCACGCCCGCCGAGAAAAACTGCGATTCGATCAGCGGCACCGCTCGCGCCGTCCCGATCGTTCCGCCTACCAGCAGACCGCAGGCCAGCACCAGCAGCAGGATGTTCAGCCGCAGGCTGCGCCGCGTCTTGCCTGCGCTTTTGCCTCCGTTCCTTCTCATCCTTCAGCCTCCTTCCGGTCCAGCACCATGTCCCAATCCGCATAGCTGCTGCCGTCGGCATTGTACTGCACCGGCGTGCTCTCATACACCACCGCCACATTGAAGCTGCCGACCTCTGTCGCCTCCGGGATGTCTGTGATCTTCACATTCAGCACTGCCGCGCTCTCCCCGGCGGCCACCGCCGGGCCATAGTACCACCAGCCGTCGTCTGCGTTGTACGTCCATCCGCTGCCGCTGTACTTCAGCGTATACGTCGAACCCGCATAGGCCCGCGCCCGGATGTACACTGCCGCGCCCTCCGTGTTCGTGACCGTCAGGCTCTTGGTCCAATCCTCAAAGCTCTCGTCGATATTGGTCGTCGTCTTCAGCTGGACCGTATAGCCCCCCTTGGCCCTGGTATACGTAGTGAAGTATGCCAGGGCCGGGGTGATCCAACTGCTCATGACCAGGATCACTGCAAGCAGGACCAGGCATAACTTTTTCTTATTCATGGTCCCACCTCCTTAAGGATTGTTCATGTCCGGCTTTTCCCATTCCGCCCAAACGTATCCGTCCGGGTCGTTGGGATCGGGCTTGGTCTCAAAGCTGTTCTGGATACCGTGGCCGCCCTTGAGGCTGTCGTCGTAATCGTTGGCGAAGCTCACCGTGGCCGGTGCATCCGCATCCTCCGGCGACAGGATCACCGTCTGCTGCACCGTATCCCCGGTCGCCTTGTACCGGGCGCCGGAGTACACCTCCGTCACCGTCACCTCGGCGCCTACCGGGATGCCCGTCAGCAGCGCTTCCCCGTCCCCGGGGAGCGTGATCGCCGCCACATTGGTGTAAACCGTCTCTTCCTCAAGCACAGCCGTCACGTCGAACACGAAGGTCGCAGGCTCCGAATCCTCGTAACGCGCCAGGCTCTTGATGATCTTCAGCTCACCGTACTGGGGCACATAGTGCTCGTTGATGCCTACCAGCGACGCCGAGACGCGCCCGTTCTGGGGGAAAGAGACATTGTTTTGGGGCTTGTTATTCAGGGTCTTCAGCCGGAAGTTCGCAACGTCCCGCAGATTCTCCAGCACCGTGTAAGTGGCGTCGTGATGCCAGGTCCAGTTCTCTTCCGTTTCGACCCACTTGCCGCCCTGATAGGTCCAGCACTTGCCGTCGCCCAACTGCTGCGAGGCGCTGCTGGCGCCCTCCTTGACGGTGATGGGTGCGTAGTACACATCCCGCTCATTGTCCGCCAGCACCTGGGCGATGTCCTGCATGCGCATCTTCTCCGCCCGGTCCAGCGCCGCGATGGGCTCGCCGGAGTAGATCAGGAAGTCGAAGGTCATCTCCTTCTCTGCGAGCATCGTCGCGCCGTTTTCGTCCACCAGACGCTTCTGCAGTCTGGGCACCTCGGGCACCTTGACGCCGACCACCAGAGGCGCGGCAATCAAGTCAACCATTCTGCCGCCCAGCTTGATCGAATACTGGTAGCCAAAGCTGTTCCAGGCAATATCGCCGGGTTTAGTCTTGTTCTCCGGGTCCTCCATCTGCGCGTTAAAGCTCAATTGGATGACAGAGCCCCTGGGGAACAACGCTTCTTCGTTCTCTCCGCTCTCATCCTCGATGATGATTCGGATGGAACGGGCATTCTGGATCAGATCCTTCTGGGCCTCTACATCTGTGAGCTCCGTCCAGCCTTCGCCGGCGCCGGCCCAGTCGTTATCATCAAAAGTGTTCTTGGTGCTTAGCTGCAGCTTGTAATCATTGCGTTCAAACGTGATATTACCCTTATTCTCACCACGGACCGCAGAGAGGACAAAATCCGGGTCATCCATCAGAGTGACCTTAAAGGCACTGTCGCGGGACACGCGGGCGTCATTGGGCGCCTTGTCGCCGGGCTCCGGCAGGTTGTCGCAGATCACAAGCTTCTTGATGGGCGGCGCGCCGGCGCTGTCCGGTGTGGTCACCTCCAGATCGTAGCGGAAGCCGGTGGTCTTCTCCGGCAGGGTGATGCTGTTGTTGCTCTCATCTTCGGATGAGGCTGTATTGGCGTCATTCCCAATCTCCGTGACCTTCTTGACAGACGTGGCGGCAAAACCGTTGATCACGTTGATCGTGGCATTGCTTTCCACACCGGACTCCTCTCCCTCCAGGAAGTTGCCGGAGCTGTCTGTCAAGACGCGTCCGTGCGACACATAATCCGGATTATAGGGAATATCCGTATGGACCTCCGCATGGTTCAGGTAGGAGCGGCTCAGCTCATAATTGCCGCTGCCGTATTGGGTATGCAGGCCCAGCTCCGCGATCTGCCCGGCTCGAATGGTGTAAGCGGGGTTGAGAAATTGGATGGTCAAGGTCTCGTAGCCGGTCTCTTCATCCCGCTGCAGCTTTACCTTATAGTATACATAGCTGCCGCCGCCGCCGGTGACCCACTCCTCTTTGTCCATACCGGTGATCTTGATTTTAGTCCAGGTGCTGGGAGACGAGTTCCAACCGCCGGGATTGCTGCTTACGATCTCGATGGGCACCTCCGTGTCATTGATACTCCGGCTGCCGCCCAGGCGGAACAAAGTAAACGTCCTTCCGTTCAGCTTCAGAAAGACCTCGCCGCAGAAGGCATAGTCCGTCTGGACGGTGTCCGTCACCGTATACTTATACATGGCAGTGCCATCCGATTCTATGTCGAGATCGTCCCTGGTCCTCGGGTCTTCGTTAAACAGCTTGACGCTCCAGTTGATGATATCCTGGGGAACCGCGTAGCCCTCATACTTTGAGCCGACAGTGTCGCCGCCGGTAGAACCAAGGATCGTGGTGCTTGTGATCTGGCTCGCCGACGGGGGCGACGAGGTGCCACCCACGGTCTTCTGGATGCCGGGGATCAAGGGGGCCGGCGTCAAAGACACCTCGGAAACCAGCCATTGCTCCCGACCTTCTTTGCTGTAGCCCAAGGCAGCCGCTTTGGTCTTCCCCACGACCTCACAGTCACCGTCATTGTTGGTGACATTGTTTATGGCCTTTACGTTTATCTTTTCCGTCAGGGCATCTACGATTTTCTGATCATCTTCCAAGCCAGCGTGGAGATAATCATAGAAGGGCATAGCGATCGTATTGGTAGCGTTTATATCTGTCTGGTTATAGGGCCCCACATAGCAGGAGTAAACAAAACGCAACGCCTGCCCCGGCCGCAGGTAATACTTTCCTTCAACGGAATCATAGCTCAGCGTGCTGTTGTAGTTCGTAAAGTGGAAGGTAACTGTCTGGCGCCCATTTGACGTCTTTGTGGAAGCCGTAATCTTGGCATTTGCGTACGACACGGATCGGTCTTTATCTGTCACAGTGGCAAAGCCGGTTGCAGATTCCGTGTGGTAACAGGTGCTGTAGGTGCTGGTCATCACCTTATAATCACTGCTTTGACCATAGCTTGACAGGCCGCGGAACGTGAAGCCTTGGGGCAGATGATCCTCCATGTCCTCCAGATAGAGGCGGGAGTTACCGCTGTTATACAGCACCGTATAATAGTGAACTACAGAGTTTTGCGCGTACCGGGCATACGATGATGAGGGACCGTTAGCATACGTCAGACGGTCATTTCGATCTGTATAGGACCAGTACCCATAATCGTTGTCGTAGTAATAGCTGTTATTCGTTGCGTATATATTTGTTGCAAAACTTGTTGCATACACGCCCTTGCGCAGGACCGCCTCCGTTTTCGCGGCCAGGTTGTGCTCCACCTGAGAACGCAAGCCGTTCAGATAAAAGGTGTTGAACAGCGTCGCGCCGTGGTTTTGGGCCACATACTGATTCCAGTCATCCCCGGTGGGGAACCTGAGCGTGATATAGATATTCACCACCGCCTCAGGGTCCAGGTTGATCCTGAAATCATCCTTCCAGTGGATATAGTACTGCCCGTCCGCCGAAGTATCCTGGTTGTGTACGTCCGCCGCGTTCAGGATGGAATCCACATACCAGTACTCCCGGCCCGCGGTCGCACTGCCGCTCCCCTCCGGTTCAAACTTGTACTCGATCTTGGAGACCATGTCCGTGGTCCAGGGAAAGGCGCCGCCGGTCTTGGGCAGGGCGTCATAGATATCGCTGCCGCGCAGAACGCCGGGCAGGGCGCCATAGTTCTTGATCCGAATCTTATACAGGATCTCCTCGCCCTCGTGGATGTTGCTGAAGCGCACCAGGGATTCCGGCTCCTTCAGCTTTGTATAGTCCTCCGCGTCCTTCTCCACGATGCTCTTAACGAAGCTGTAGAAGACGACCTTGCCGCCTACAGTGTCATAGAGCCGGTGGGTCTCATGATCGTTGAGCCAGGTCTCGTTGTTGATCGGGTACCGGGGCTCGCCTTCTGTATTCTCCCCGGTGTTGATGCCAGACTCCACAGCGCTGAAGATGGCCTTGTACTGCAATTTTTTGGAAGTGACATTGGGCCTCGCCGCAGTGCCCTCGTTGGCAAAGTACCACTTGATCAGCGTATTGAGTCCAGCCCCCTGGACCTTCTCCACGGTGATGCTGTCGCTGAGGTAGCCGCCCAGGGTCACGCCCCTGTAGACGCCCGGCTTGTTCAGCAGATAATAGACGGTGCTGCCCTCCGTATAGGTCTTCAGCCCGGCTTCGGACAGCTTCACGCCGTCCAGTGTGGCCTCCTCGTTGCCGGTCACCGGGGCCAGCACCACCTGGGCCCCCTGGACCTTGTCGGTCAGGGGCAGGGGCGCGGGCCAGGTGTCCTGGCCGCTGTTGGTCATGGTCAGCGTGTAGGTGACCACATCGTTCTCATGGGCCTCCGTAATGCTTGACCCGCTGACGGAAGCGCTCTTACTCAAGTAGTACTCATCAGTGATTGATCGGGTACCTAAGGATTTACTGCGCCATAGGCTATCATTCGCCATATAGGCATAGACCGTGTTGGAGGCACCCCAATGCCAAGTGCTATATGAATTCCCGTAATCATATTGGTATCGCTTGTCCCTGGGGAGCATCATGATGGTATCCTTCAGATGGGCAGGGATTTTGTAGGTGATGCTCTCCATGCTGGGCAACACCACCTCTCCCAGGTCCAGGATCAGTGCGTACGTGGTATTCTGGGTGATCACGAAGCCCAGATTGTTCAGCGCCGCCTCCAGGCCGCCCACAGGGACCGGCCCGATCTCTTCCCCGTTTACGAGGACGGAATACTTCTGATTCTCTCTCGTGATTTTGATGGTATTGCCCGTGGACTGCTGAGAACCGTCCACTTCTCCTGTCTGGTCACCCCACAGGCCCTGATAATGGGTGCGGCTGCCGCTGCTGCCGGGCGCCAGAACAACGGCCGTATCGCCGGTATTGGTGGTCACCGCCTCCTGGATAAGAGCGCCCGTATCCGGATCCGCACAGAACACGGCGTTGGTGATCTCCACATAGCGCAGGGTGCTGTTGCCGTCGGAGTGATCAAACAGGCTCTCGATATCCGAGGGGCGCATATAGACGTCTGTGGATAAAGTATCCTTCAGATAGCCGCCGCTCATCGTACGGTTGGTGACAATCGTCTTATTTGTCAGCGTGACCGTATAAGTAATGGGGCCGCCCATATACGTGCTTGTTGGGCTGGTGGTACTTTTTGTGAGCTCCAGCTGCCCATCGTTGGGAATGGTGAGGGAATCCGCATGGGCGTCCTTCTCCTGATCCGGTCCCCAGGAATAATGCTGGGTATTGTGCACGTCGTTATGGAACAGGCCTACCTGCGTTTTCAGGCTCCCGTCTTCATTGTAGAGCGACATTGGGTTCTGCGTGCCTGGCCACATCTTATCCTCATCCTGGTTCATTTCATAGATCCTGGATGAATAAGAGACGTAAAAGGTAGTAGCCGGGTATTGGTATTCCGCGTAGCAATGCCCATTGTAGTTATATTTCAGATATGGGCTGGCCGCCCGGAAATGGATGCGAAGGCAGTCCAATCCGTCCTTTTCCACTACTTCCAGCGCCGGCGCCGCTTCGCCGTCCCGGAATTGGTAAGGGCTGCTTCCGCCGGAAACTGTCGCAATCTGTTTCTCTGTACCGTCTGTCAGCTTCGCGTAAATAGTCAATGATCCGTAATGCGTTTTCTGCGCAACCGCACCTGTAGAGCCCCCATAGGTGTAACGGACTCTACCCGCCTGGATAGCCTCCTTGACCTCAGGCGTCAGCTTGATCCCCTCCGTCGGGGTCAGCACATCGTCATAATCCATGAAAGTGGCAAAGTCCGCGCCGGCTGTCGCCGCCTGAGAGGTGCTGGCATCCCGGTTTACCGTGAGCTGATAACTCATGTTGGTGACATAAACCCGGTCATCTTTTGCGGTGCTGATCTCCAGTTTTGGCGCTGTACTTCTGGCTTTCGATTGCTTGAAGGACTCCTGCTCCGTAGACCATACGCCCTTGATGTAATCGCCAATGGGGATGGTGTCCGGCGTCTTGCCCGCCTCGTCCGCCGTCAGAAAGTCCGCCCAGATAAGCATTTCACCGCCATTGGTGGATTTCGCCGGGTAAGAGAAGGGGGCGTTGAAGGTGAACACATCGCCAGGGTGAACCTCGCTGATCTCATAGTAGTACAGGCCGGGCGTGTCGCCCTCTTTCACCTTCAAAGGCCAAGATTTTCCGTGGTCCGTCACGGAATACCCATCGAAATTGGGGTCGCTGTAAGCGCCCAGATTATAGCCGTCGCCTGTAGTTTGGATGTAAACACGGATCACTGCATCTTTCATGATGTTATTATCTTTGTTGCTGACCGTAATGGTCAAGGGCAGTGAGTCGCCGGTCTTCATCTGGTAGATGTTGTTTTCATCTGCTTTGGGGCCGTAAACTTCATAGCTGATCAAATCCACAGGATTTCCTTGATCGCCGATCACAGAGATTTTGATCTCCGGCACAATCTTTCCCTGCTTCTCCTCCAGGGGAAAGTCGCAGAGCTGGGAAACCTCGGCAAAATCCGAGGGCTTGATCTTGTCCTTGCCGTTGACCGTCGCCACCTTGCTGTCGGTAAAGGTTTTGGGCGGGATGGTCACCTGCTTGGGCTTTTCAAAGGTCACGGCGGTCAAGTTGTCAGCCTCCGCAAAGGCATAGCCGCCTACCTTGGTGACCGTGTACTCCGCGCCCGCCACAGAGGTGATCTTCTCCGGCACGGTCAGGCTGGTGATGCCCGCCGGGACGTAAATCAGCTCGGCGGTGCCGTCGTCGTTGAGCTTGTAGAGCACGCCGTTTTCATCCACATAATAGTTGCCGTCCAACTGGGTCAGGGGCTTGTTGGCCGACTCGCCGGTATTGTAAATGGGGTTTCCGTGGGAGTCCTTTCCGTGAGAGGTAATGTTGCCGCTGGCCTTGTTGACGGTCAGGTCATTGCGGCCTTTAAAGGTCACAGTACCGCCGTTGCTGATCGCTTTGTTGATGAGATTGCCGTCCAGGGTGTCCACTGTGTCCATGACGGTCACATCCTGCAGTCCGGAGGGCAGACCGCCGGCCGGGGCGGTCATGTTTCTGCTGTAGACGGTGAGATCGACCGCCGCCGGGCAGCCGCTGAACGCGCTGTTGCCCAGATTGGTCATATTCTCCGGCAGGATCACTTCCTCCAGCACCTTGCAGTTGTTGAAGGTGGAACTGGGCAAGGTCGTAAGTTGCGTTTTGGACAGGTCCACGGTCTTCAGTCCGCCGCCGGAATTGAACGCATTGCCGCTCACGCTGGCGACCGTGGCGGGCGCCGTGATGGTTCTGATCTGGTTGGCGCCGGAGATCATATAATACGGCAGGCTGGTCAGGCTGGTATTCTCCAGATCCAGCGCCGTGAGGGCCGTGCAGTTCTGGAACACATTGCTGCCCAGCGTCTTGAGAGAATTCGGCAGCTGGATCGATTCCAGCTTCTGGCAGTTGTAAAACGCGTAGTCGCCGATGGTGGTCAACTCGGTACAGCCGCTCAGATCCAGGCCGGTCAGACCGGAACTATAGAAAGCATTGGCTCCGATGGTGGTCAGCGCGGTGCAGCCGCTCATGTCCACATTGGCCAGTTTGCTGCAGCCGTTGAAGGCGGAGGCGCCAAGGGTGGTCAGCGCGGTGCAGCCGCTCATGTCCACATCCGTCAGGGCGGTGCAGCCGTTGAATGCACTGCTGCCAATGCTGGTCAACGCATCGCAGCCGCTCACGTCCACACTCGTCAGGGCGGTGCAGCCGTTGAACGCACTGTTGCCGATGCTGGTCAGGGCGGTGCACGCGGTCAGATCCACTTCGGTCATGCCCGTGCATTTTTCAAATGTGTTGCTGCCGATCGTCTGCAGACCCGCCGGCAGGAAACTGGTGTCAGCCAGCTTTGTGCAGTTGCCAAAAGCCCTGGTCCCCAGGGAGGTAACGCCCGGCATGGACACCTCGGTCAGGTTCGCGTTGTACCGGAAGGCGTTTTCCCCGACCGACTTCACCGAATCCGCCAGGGTCACCTTTTCAAAGGATGTGGGCGCACTGGTCGTCCCGGCAAAGGCGTTTTGATTGTTGATCGCCGTGATCCCGTCCTTGATCTGCAGCTCTTTCAGCTGGCTGGCATAGTCGCCAAGTTCGCTCTTAATATTATTATAGAAGCCTCCAGGGATCTGCACCTCTTGGCCGGGCGTTTGGGGTTCGACCACCAGGACATAGTCCCCGGCCGCGTTCTTTTCCACATGCCAGGCAACATTGCTCCGTGCGCCGTTAGGAAGCGTTTCTTCCGGCTCCGGTTCGCCGTCGCCGTTGGCCTGCGCGACCGGCACCTTGACCAGGCCCTTGGTCTGCTTCTGATCCGTCGTCGGATGCTCGGTGCCCTCATCCTCCAGCTCCGCCACCGCGAAGGGGGAGAAGCTCGCCGTGGTGAAGGTCACGGTCCCGGCCTCGGCGTCAAACTTGGCACTCTCGGTCAGCTCCTCCGCCTTGCCGCTCATCAGATGGAACAGCCGCGGTGCTTTCATCTCCTTGATGCCGTCCGCCTGGATGGTGACGGTCACCGCTTCGGTGGGGTACTGGGTCACGCCGCCCGCCACGAAGCTGATGTCCAGCAGCACCATGCTGCGGATCTGCTGCTTTTTGGGCGCGGCAACCTGACCACCGCTCTCCGCGCCGGTCTCGGTCTCTTTGGTTTCTTCTTCGGTTTCCTCTTTGGTCTCTTCTTTGGTCTCCGCGGATGCCTGGGTCTCTTTGCTCTCCTCCTTGATCTCCGCGCCGGTCTCGGTCTCTTTCGTTTCACCGGCGGTCTCGGTCTCCGTGCCGGTCTCCTGGGTCTCCTTGGTTTCCTCTGTTTCGGCCGCGGTCTCCTGGGTGGGCTTCTCGCCCTCCTCAGCCGCGGGTTCTTCCTTTACTTCTTCTTTCGTATCCTCGATCCCGGCGTTCACCAGTGTCAGGATCGCCTTCTCCGCGGCTTCCTCATCCGCCGCGCCCAGGGTCAGCTTCGCGTACTCGTTCAGCGCCCCCTCCGGGATCTGTGCTTCGACCTTGACGCCTTCATAGCTCCCATCCTGGGGTATGTATTTGGTCTCGTCTGCCTTCGGCTCCGGGTCTTTCTCCTGTTCTGCTTCCTGCTTCTCTTCCTGTTTTTCTTCCTGCTTCTCTTCTGTCTTTCCTTCTTCCTTGACAGGATCCGCGCCCGGTTCCTCCGGCTCGTCCTTTGCCTCGTCCTTAGGAGCTTCCGCCTTCGGCTCCGTCAGTACCAGGTCCTCCAGGCTGCTCACCTTGAAGAACAGCGCCGGCACCCCGCCGGTCAGCCGGATCTCGGTCTTGACTTCCTTCAGCAGACAGTTCTCATCGTTCTGATACAGCTTGTAGCCTTTCGCTTCCAGCGCCTCCACGCTCAGGTTCTTCCAGCTGCTGTGGGTCAGATATATTTCAGTCTCTTTATTTTCAAATGTATAGGCCCCGCCCGCCTCGTTGCGTACCGACGCGGTAAGCACGTCCTTCTCTGTTTCCCGGAGCTTCTCCAGCTCGGAGCTGTACAGCTGCTCCTCGCCGCTCTCCCAGCGGCGGACGCTGATCTTCGCGCCATCGGGCACCAGCTCCGTCTCCGAGGACAGGAGATACTTCTCCTCATCCTCCGGCTTCAGCTTCAGCTCCAGCCACAGGGCCTTCTTCTTGACTTCGGGCTTTCCCTGGTCTTCGGTCTTGCCTTCGTCCTCGGTCTTGCCTTCGTCCTCGGTCTTGCCGTCGTCCCCGGTCTTGCCCTGGTCCTCAGTCTTGCCCTGGTCCTCGGTCTTGCCGTTATCCTCGGTCTTGCCGTCGTCCCCAGTCTTGCCGTCGTCCTCAGTCTTGCCCTGGTCCTCGGGCTTACCCTGGTCTTCGGTCTTGCCTTCGTCCCCGGTCTTGCCGTCGTCCCCGGTCTTGCCGTCGTCCTCAGTCTTGCCCTCGTCCTCAGTCTTGCCCTCGTCCTCGGTCTTACCGCTGTCCTCCGGGGCATCCGACTTCTCCTCTGCCGGCTTTACATCCTCTTTGGACGCACCTTCCCCTTCCGCAGTCTTATCCCCTGCTCCGGTTCCGTCCACCTGCTCCTTGGGCAGATCCTGCGTTTCGTCAATGACGTTCTGCGGGCCTTCTTCCGAACCCGCCTCCTGACCGTCTGCGGCAAACGCCGTCAATGGCAGCAGCGACAGCACCATCACCAATACCATGATCGCAGATATAAGCTTCCTTACAGAGTTTTTCAAGCTGGTTACCCCCTGATTCCAGGAATGTACTTTCCCTCTTCACGGATCCGGCGAAGAGTTCCTTATTTTATATCCAATCTAACTGCCGTGACCTCCGCAACGGTCCCCTCTGCAGAAGAGAACGTCCCGCCGACCGCGGCTCACATCAGTAGCTTCCGCCCGCAGTATGCCAACGTATAGAACAGCATACTTACGCATGATAATGCTTATACAATACGAATATATTATATAGTAATGTTTGGCACAATTCAATCACAAATCGGATTTTTTTCTTTATTTTTCGTTTATTTTTAGTTACTTTTTGTCATATTCAAGAACTTAAATGTTACCTTTCCATATGCTTTATACACCTCACCGTTTGGTGTATAAACGGAAAAGCTTCCGCACTGCGTACCATCTTGGAGAGCAGTGCGGAAGCCCGTGCTTACGTTTTATTTTCAATATCAGTCGATCAGCTTTGTTTTAAAACGCTGGTAAACGGTACAGGCGCAAAAGTAAAAGGCACGTCCCGAACGTGGGACGTGCCTTGTCTGTCTTATGCGATTGGTTCAGCCGAAGACTTACTTTCTGTTCTCGCCGAAGGTCTTCTTGGCCTCTTCCCAGCCGGCCAGCAGGGACTTGATACCGGCCTGGGCGATGTCCTTCAGCTCGGCGCTGGCGTCGACTGCGGCGGAGGAGAGCTTCTCGCTGGCGTCCTTCAGCGCGGCCTTGGCGGCTGCGACCTTGGCTTCCAGCTCGACCTGGGCGGCCTTGGCGGCCTCTTCCTCGGTCTTCTCTTCCTTGATGGCAGCCTGCGCAGCGGCCAGACGGGCGATGGGAACACGGAACGGGCTGCAGGACACATAGTCCAGACCCACCTTGTGGAAGAACTCCACAGAGCTGGGATCGCCGCCATGCTCGCCGCAGACGCCCAGGTGCAGGTCGGGGCGGGTGGCACGGCCCAGCTTGCAGGCCATGTCGACCAGCTTGCCGACGCCGATCTGGTCAACGCGGGCGAAGGGATCGCTCTCGTAGATCTTGTTGTCGTAGTAGGAGCCCAGGAACTTGCCGGCGTCGTCACGACTGAAGCCGAAGGTCATCTGGGTCAGGTCGTTGGTGCCGAAGGAGAAGAACTCAGCTTCCTTGGCGATCTCGTCCGCGGTCAGAGCGGCTCTGGGAATCTCGATCATGGTGCCGACCAGATACTTCATGTCGGAACCGGCGGCGGCGATGAGCTCATCGGCGGCCTTGACGACCACGTCCTTGACGAACTTCAGCTCCTTGACCTCGCCAACCAGCGGGATCATGATCTCGGGAACCATGTTCCACTCGGGGTGACGCTCCTGCACGGCCAGCGCAGCCTTGATGACGGCGCGGGTCTGCATCTCGGCGATCTCGGGATAGGTGACGGACAGACGGCAGCCGCGGTGACCCATCATGGGGTTGAACTCGTGGAGGGAGGCGATGATGGCCTTGATGTCCTCAACGGTCTTGCCCTGGGCGTCGGCCAGCAGCTTGATGTCTTCCTCTTCGGTGGGAACGAACTCATGGAGGGGAGGATCCAGGAAGCGGATGGTTACGGGCATGCCCTGCATGGCCTCGTAGATGCCCTCGAAGTCGCCCTGCTGCATGGGCTCCAGCTTGGCCAGAGCGGCAACGCGCTCTTCCACGGTGTCCGCGCAAATCATCTCACGGAAGGGGGCGATACGGTCAGCGTCAAAGAACATATGCTCGGTGCGGGTCAGGCCGATGCCCTGAGCGCCCAACTCAACAGCCTTGGCGGCGTCGCGCGGGGTGTCGGCATTGGTGCGCACGTTCAGGCGGCGATACTTGTCAGCCCAGCCCATGATGCGGCCGAATTCGCCGGCGATGGTGGCGTCGACCGTGGGGATGATGCCGTCATAGATGTTGCCGGTGGAGCCGTCGATGGAGATATAGTCGCCCTCCTGGAAGGTCTTGCCCGCCAGCTCGAACTTCTTGTTCTCCTCGTCCATCTTGATGTCTCCGCAGCCGGAGACGCAGCACTTGCCCATGCCGCGGGCCACAACGGCCGCATGACTGGTCATACCGCCACGAACGGTCAGGATGCCCTGAGCGGCGGCCATGCCCTCGATATCCTCGGGGCTGGTCTCCAGACGGACCAGGACGACCTTTTCCTTCTTGGCAGCCCAGGCCTTGGCGTCCTCAGCGGAGAAGACGACCTTGCCGCAGGCGGCGCCGGGGGAAGCGCCCAGGCCACGGCCGATGGGAGTGGCAGCCTTCAGCTTGTCCGCATCGAACTGGGGATGCAGCAGAGTGTCCAGGTTGCGCGGCTCGATCATCAGAACAGCCTGCTTCTCGTCGATCATGCCCTCGTCCACCAGGTCGCAGGCAATCTTCAGAGCGGCCTGCGCGGTGCGCTTGCCGTTGCGGCACTGGAGCATGTAGAGCTTGCCGTTCTCCACGGTGAACTCCATATCCTGCATGTCGCGATAATGATCTTCCAGGGTGGTGCAGACGTCCACGAACTGCTCATAGGCCTCGGGGAACTTCTCTTCCATCTGGGAGATGGGCATCGGGGTGCGCACGCCGGCGACCACGTCTTCGCCCTGGGCGTTGGTCAGGAACTCGCCCATCAGCTTCTTCTCACCGGTGGCGGGGTCGCGGGTAAAGGCGACGCCGGTGCCGGAGTTGTCGTTCAGGTTGCCGAACACCATGGGCATGACGTTGACGGCGGTGCCCCAGGAATAGGGGATGTCGTTCTGCTGTCTGTAGTAGTTGGCGCGGGGGTTGTCCCAGGAACGGAACACGGCGCGGATGGCTTCCTTCAGCTGGACAACGGGGTCGGAGGGGAAGTCCTCACCGATCTGGTTCTTGTACTCAGCCTTGAACTGCTCGGCCAGCTCCTTCAGGTCGGCGGCGGTCAGCTCCACGTCGAAGGTCACGCCCTTGCGCTCCTTCATGGCGTCGATCAGCTGCTCGAAATACTTCTTGCCCACTTCCATGACCACGTCGGAGAACATCTGGATGAAGCGGCGATAGGAGTCATACACAAAGCGCTCGAACTCGGGGGTGGGGTTGCCCTTGATCATGGCGGCGACGACGTCGTCGTTCAGGCCCAGGTTCAGGATGGTGTCCATCATGCCGGGCATGGAGGCGCGGGCACCGGAACGGACGGAGACCAGCAGAGGATTCTCCAGGTCACCGAACTTCTTGCCGTTGATCTGCTCCATGATCTCAACGTTCTTCATGATCTCGGCCATGATCTCGTCATTGATCTGACGGCCGTCGGCGTAATACTGGGTGCAGGCTTCGGTGGTGATGGTGAAGCCCTGGGGTACCGGCAGGCCGATATTGCTCATCTCAGCCAGGTTGGCGCCTTTGCCGCCCAGCAGTTCACGCATGGAAGCGTTGCCTTCGGAAAACAGGTAAACGTACTTTTTGCTCATGTTTTCGATCCTTTCTATAGTTAAATAAAATATTATCTAAGCCATTGATTAGATTACCACAAATCCCGTCGATTAATCAATGCACTTTCCTCACAAATCCACAGATAGATAATTGCCGATTTCGTCGGAGATTTTTGCAAAACCAACAATATCCAGCACTTCTCCCCGGATTTTGGTATCAAAACCGCAATTTGCCAAAGCCCGCTCCGCCTGCTCCTTGGACAGGCCGCCGATCCCGGAGGAGAGCGCGTTGACCAGGGTCTTGCGACGCTGGTTGAAGGCGGCGCGGATCACGCGAAACAGCAACTCCTCGTCCCCCACCTGTACGGGCGGCGCCTCCCGCCGTGTCAGCCGGATCACCGTAGAGGTGACCTTGGGCTGGGGGATAAAGCAGGAGGGCGGCACGTCAAAGAGGAGCTCCGGCTCCGTGTACCACTGCACGAAGAGGCCGAAGGCCCCATAGTCGGCGCTGCCCGCCCCGGCGCAGATCCGCCGGGCCACCTCCCGCTGGATCATAACGGTGATCTGCTCAAAGCAGCCCGCCCGGATCAGTGCGGTCAACACCGGGCTCGTCACATTATAAGGGAGATTGGCACAGACCACCGGGCGCAGGGGCGAAAGATACTCCCGCACCAGGGCCGGCAGGTCCTGCCTGAGCACGTCGCCGAACAGGATCTCCACATTCTCCCGCCCCTCCAGGGTCTCGGCAAGGATGGGCTTGAGGGCCTTATCCAACTCAATGGAGAGGACCTTCCCCGCCCGGTCTGACAGCTTCGCCGTCAGGCAGCCGATGCCGGGGCCGATCTCCAGCACGCCGGTATCCCGGTCGATCCCGGCGGCTGCCGCGATCTCCTCCGGCACCCAGTCGGCGATCAGGAAGTTCTGTCCCATGGATTTGGAAAAGCGAAAGCCGTGCCGGGCCAGCAGGGCCTTGATCTGATTGATGTCCGTCAGCTTCATTTTTTGTCCTTCAATATCTTTTCGTAGGCGCGCCGGGCCGTGGCGTGGTCGGCGGCCGCCGCGATCACCAGATTCCCGCGGTAGCGGTAGCCGTTGTCCCGCAGGAGATTCTGCATAACCTTGTTGTGCTTATGGGTATCGGTGCGGATGCAGCGCAGGCCAAAGGCGCGGCACTGCTGCTCCACAAAGCGCAGCATCTGGGTGGACAGACCGCTGCCCCGATAGGCCTCAGCCACCGCCGCCCGGTGCAGCACACAGCAGGCGATCCCCTCGGTCCACTTGCCGTCGGTGATTCCCGCGTAGCTCTCTTCCTCCGCGGTGGACAGGGTGAAAAAGGCCGCCGGCTCTCCGTCATGGAGGACCAGGAAGCATTCTCCCCGCGCCATGTCGGCCCGGAAGATCTCCGCCGAGGGATATTCCCCCTGCCACTGGTCGATGCGGTGCCGTTTGAGCCAGGCTCTGGACTCGTCCACCATGCGCAGGATCTCACCCAGGTCCTCTTCCGTGGCCTCCCGATAAATCAGTTCGCCGTCCAGCTTTCTCCGGCCGGCCTCCCTCTGCAGCTCCGCCAGCAGCTTCTGATCCTCCGGATTGCTCAGCACCAGCTTTTCAAACAGGTCCGGGCGCTTGTCCCGGGTCCGCTGCAGCTGCTGCTTGCGCCGCCAGCGGCTGACCTTGGCGTGGTCCCCCTGAAGCAGGACCTCCGGCACCTGCCGTCCTTCCCAGACCTCCGGGCGGGTATACTGGGGGTACTCCAGCAGGCCGTCCCAATGGCTCTCCCCGATGTAGCACTGCTCGTCGGAGAGCACCCCGGGCACCAGGCGGCACACTGAGTCCGCAACCGCCATGGCGGCGATCTCTCCGCCGGTGAGCACGAAGTCTCCCAGCGAGACCTCCTCATCCACGCATTCTTCGATAAAGCGCTCGTCCACGCCCTCATAGTGGCCGCAGACCAGCACCAGATGGTCATAGTCCCGCTGCAGGCGCTTGGCCGTCTCCTGGGTGTAGGGCTGCCCTTGCGGGGAGAGGTAGATCACCCGGCTGCGCAAGCCACTCGCGGTTGACATAATATTTTCAAGGCAGGACTTCAGCGGCTGCGCCATCATCACGCAGCCCCAGCCGCCGCCATAGGGGTAATCATCCACCTGATTCTGGCGGTTCTCGGTGAAGTCCCGGATCTGCACGCAATTGATCTCTACGATGCCTTTTTTAGCGGCTCTGCCAATGATACTCTCATGGAGGACCGCGTTTACCGTATCGGGAAACAGCGTCATGATATCGATCCGCATGAGCTCACATCCCCTCGATCAGCCGGGCGGTGATGCGTCCCGCCTCTATATCGGTTGACATAATAAATTCCGGTACAGCCGGGATCAGATGCTCGCTCTCCCCTTTGACCACATAGATATTGGAGGCTGGCCGCTCCATCACCTCGGTAAGGATCCCGATCTCTCTCCCCTGCTCGTCCACCACCTGGGCGCCGATCAGATCCTGGAGAAAATAGGTCCCGGCGGGGAGCTTCGCGTCCTCTCTGGCGATGAACACGGTCTTCCCCTTCAGCGCCATGGCGGCGTTCACATCGTCCACGCCCTCCAGGGAGCAGAGCAGGAACTGCTTGTGCACCCGGGCCGCGCGCAGCGCACAGGGCTTGCCGTCGATATAAATGCGCTTGAAGCGCTTCATGAACTGGGGGCTGTCCAGCCAGACCTCGATCTTCACCTCGCCGGCCACGCCGTGGGTATTGGTGATCCGTCCGGCTTCGATATATGCTTGCTTTTCCATAGGCGATCTTCTCCCTGTGATTATTGGCCATAATAGATTTATTTTAACACAAAGGATGCTGTTTGCCAACAAAAGAATCCCCGGCGGTTTTCATTGCAACCGCCGGGGAGCGCTTTGTTGTTTTCTCAGGCTGCTTCCGCTTCCAGGGCATCCTGGGGGATCTCCACGGTCTTGACCGCGTCATAGTCGAACAGATCCACGGTGGCTTCCACCTTGTCGATCTCCACCGTCAGACCCAGGGCCGCCAGATCCACGCCCTCCATACCGGACTCCTTGGCCACCTGTGCCAAGACCACGTTCATGATGGATTCCATGAAATCCTGCATGATGTCGGTCATGTCCATGGTATAGCGGGAGATCATGCCGGACTTGTTGTCGATGGCGATGGTGGTGGGGATGTCACTCAGATCGGAAAAGTCCAGACCGGACAGATCGATCTCGGTGCTCTCCTGCAGCTCTTCCATCTGCTCCAGCGCGCCGGATTCTGTGATCGCCGCGCTGATGTCCGCGCCGGAGATCACGCCTTTGTATACCGTCGCGGCGGAACCGCGGATCTCCTCGGTCCCCTGCTCCTCAAAGGTCTCGGCCAGCTTGGCAAGCATACCCAGCTGCTCCGTCTTGCTGACCTCGGGAGCCTCTACGCCTTCCACATCCCGGCGGACCCAGCTCTCTCCGTTGTCCGGAGACAGGTACAGGGTGTAGCCGTCATCGGTCTGCTCCACATAGAAGAGGAATTCGATCTCCTCATCCATCATGTCCATGGCCATGCTGCCGGCAATCTTCACCGGCTTTGTGAGCACGTCCATTTCAGCCTCCACATTGGCGTCGATCCCAAGGGATTCGCCCATCACAGAAATGCTCATGTCCATATCCATGTCCATATCCATACGGAGGCTTTCTACTTTGCTCATTTTCTGTGCGGCCTTGGCCATCTTGGTCTCAAAAGCGCCGCAGGCACTGAGGCTCAGGACCATAGCCAGCGCCAAAACAATGACCAGAATCTTCTTCAGCTGTTTCATTGAAATCTCCTTTCTATTTTCAAACTGCCAAAACACTTTTTTCCTGTTATCCGCTTCGTTCCATGAGACGACAACTTTTTTGAAAAGTTCCCGTCGGCTGCTTTCGGCTTATTTTTCCCAGGGCATCACAGTCTCGCCCCAGGGGGCTTGCGCCTCATCCGGGATCGTGAAGCTCTCCGCCTCGTCGAACTGGGACAGCTGCACGCTCAGGCGCAGCTCCGTCAGCTCCGTTTCCAGCCCAAGGCTGTCAAAGGCAGACGCTTCGCGCAGCTCCGCCAGCTGCAGGCGCGCCAGATTGGCGCCCGTCTCGGTCAGGTCCACGTCGACCCGGCTGATCATGCCGGTGCTGTTATCCAGCCAGAGATAGGCCGGCACATCGGTGATCTCCCCGAAGAGGCCCTCCGCCAGGCGCAGACCCAGTCCCTCCGTCAGGGTGCTCTCCACCTCAAACATCTCCAGCAGCTCCTGGAGGAATTCGCCCCCGAGTACACCGCGAAAGCAGGTGGCCCCCTCCTGCTGAAGGGCGGGGTCGTCTGTGATCTCAAAGCTTTCCAGGCCGGTGATCAGAAAACGCAGCGCGCTGACACGGGCCTTCTCCCCCAGGGCAAAGCCCTGCTTTTCCCAGATGGTGCCGCTGTTTGCCAGGCTGTATACAAAGAACACACTGTCCTTTTTCTCCAGATACAAACGCTTGCTGCTCTCGAAGCCCGGCACGCTGACCTTTGTATCCATCTTCACCAACAGCGGATCCACGAACAGCTCTCCGCTTCCCCGGAAGCTGCCGTCCACCGTGATACCGGGCGCGGGCTCCGCGTCCGCATTCTGTCCGCTCTCCTCCGACTCCGCCTGCCGGATATCCAGGCTCAGATCCGCGCTGATCTCGTAGTGGAGATTCCGAAGCTTGCTCATCTTCTGGAGGGCCTTGGCCATCTTGGTGTCGAACACGCCGCAGCCGCTCAGCGCCAGCAGCATGGCAGCCGCCAGCAGCAGCGCCAGCAGCTTTTTCCATCGGTTCATGGCCTTGCCCCCTTTCGCAAATCAGGTGGTTTATTATAACACATATATGCTTTTATTTCAATTCGCCTGCTGGATTTCTGTGCACTTCCCGCAAGCAGTGCAAAAGGCAGAGGATCTCTCCTCTGCCTTTTGCGTTCAGGATCAGTCAAGAATCTCAACCGAAACCTTCTTGCCCTTTCTCTGGGCAACGGCCCGCATGAGTATACGGATCTGCTTTACGATCCTGCCCTGCCGGCCGATGACCTTGCCCATATCGCCGTCGGCGACTCGGACCTCAAAAATGATCTCGCCGTCGGCTTTGCGCTCGGTCACAGAGACTTGATCGGGATTGTCCACAAGACTCTGTACGATGTAGGTCAATAGTTCTTTCATGCCGGTAGAAACTCCTTATCAGGCCTCGACCTTTTTCAGAAGGCCGCGGACGGTATCAGTGGGCTGTGCGCCATTGGCGATCCAGTACTGCACACGCTCCATGTTGACCTTCAGCTTCTCGCTGTCAGCCATGGGATCATAGGTGCCTACTTCCTCGATGAAACGACCGTCACGGGGGCTGCGGGAATCTGCAACGACGATTCGGTAGTAAGGAGCCTTCTTGGCGCCCATTCTGCGAAGTCTGATTTTGACCATTGTATATTCACCTCCAAATGAAATCTCTCTTTTATTACAAACACGTCTTGCGTGCTGTAAACCGTTTACTATGAAAGCTGCGCTTCCATAGCAAAAATATGATTCAAACGCGCCATTCTCGCCCCTTGCGGGGCAACCGAATGGCATGCGTAAAAATTCCCATGCGCCCACAGCTTTCCTACATTATGTTGCGCCGCAAGGCGCATGAGAATTTAATCAAAAGCCGAAACCGCCCAGACCGGGGAAGCCCCCGCCGCCGCCCATGCGGCCCATCTTCTTCTGCAGCTTCTTCATGTTCTTGCCGCTGAGCTGCTTGACCATCTGTTGCATGGCCTCAAACTGCTTGAGCAGCCGGTTCACCTCCACCACCGAGGTGCCGGAGCCCGCGGCGATGCGCTTTTTGCGGCTGGAGTTGAGCAGGGACGGATTGTCCCGCTCCGCCTGCGTCATGGACAGGATGATGGCCTCCTGGTGGGCCATGGACTTTTCGTCCACCTTGGCGCCCTTGAGGGCCTTGGCGTCCATGCCGGGGATCATCCCCGCCAGGTCGCTGAGGTCGCCCATACCCTTGAGCTGGTTCATCTGGTCCATGTAATCGCTGAGGGTGAAGCGGTTGGCCAGCAGCTTTTCCGCCGTCTCCTGGGCTTTCTTCTCGTCAAAGCTCTGCTGGGCCTTTTCGATCAGCGTGAGCACGTCGCCCATGCCCAGGATGCGGGAAGCCATCCGGTCCGGGTGGAAGGGCTCGATCATGTCCAGCTTCTCGCCCACGCCGATGAACTTGATGGGCTTGCCGGTAGCCGCACGGATGGACAGGGCCGCGCCGCCGCGGGCGTCGCCGTCCAGCTTGGTGAGCATCACGCCGGTGACGCCCAGCGCCTCGTCAAAGGCGGTGGCGGCGTTCACCGCGTCCTGGCCGGTCATGGCGTCCACCACCAGCAGGATCTCCGCAGGCTCCACCGCGTCGCGGATGTTCTGCAGCTCCTGCATCAGCGCCTCGTCGATATGAAGGCGGCCGGCGGTGTCCAGAAACACCAGGTCGTTGCCGTGCTTTTTGGCGTGCTCAACCGCTGCCTTGGCAATGTCCACCGGATCCGTCTGTCCCATCTGGAACACCGGGATGTCCAGCTGCTTGCCCACAGTCTCCAGCTGCTTGATGGCGGCGGGGCGGTAGATGTCGCAGGCCGCCAGCAGGGGCCGCTTGCCCTGCTTGCGCATATAGCCCGCCAGCTTTGCGCCGTTGGTGGTCTTGCCCGCGCCCTGCAGGCCCACCAGCATCACCACGCTGGGCGCCTTGGAGCTGATGTTCAGCTTTTGGTTCTCCCCGCCCATGAGAGAGCACAGCTCCTCATTGACGATCTTGATGACCATTTGGGCCGGGTTCAAAGCCTCCAGCACATCCGTGCCCACAGCCCGCTCGGTGACCCGCTTGGTGAAGTCCTTGACCACCTTGTAGCTGACGTCCGCTTCCAGAAGCGCCATACGCACCTCGCGCATCGCTTCCTTCACGTCGCCCTCTTTCAGGCGGCCCTTGCCGCTGAGCCGCTTAAAGGCGGCATTCAGTTTATCGGATAAGCTCTCAAATGCCATCTTCCGTCCCTCACAGCCGTTCCAGCAGCTCGCTCAGCTGCCGGGCGGCCTCGTCGGCCAGTTCCCTTGCCTGTCCCGCGCTGAGTTCCCGCAGCGCCCGGATGGGCTTCTGCAGTTTTTCCAGCGCCTCCCGGGTCTCCACGGAGCGCCGGATCAGCCCGGTCTTCTCCTCCATGTCCTTCATGGCCGCCTCGGCGCGGCGGATGTTGTCCCACACGCCCTGGCGGGAGATCCCGCTCTGTTCGGCGATCTCCGAAAGGCTCAGATCCTCATTGTAATGCAGATCGAAGCACTGGCGCTGCTTCTCGGTGAGCAGTTCTCCGTAGAAATCCAGCATCATACTCTGCATCAGTCTGCTGTCTTTCACGCGAATTGCCTCCTGTCAAGCTTTTTGCCTTAACGCACTATACACGATTCCCACTCCGCTGTCAAGCATTTTTTCTTGTCAGATGTCCTTTGCATAGAATTTCTTGCGCTGGGAAAAATCTCTGGTGACTATACAAAGAATCGGGAGAACACCAATGGACATGATCAATACCGGTCTTTTTATCTCCGACGACAGGCTTTATGACTATGCCGCCTCCACCGCCAGGCTGCTGCGCCCCACACAATTGGCCGGCGGGCGCAGCGGTGCAAAGCTCCTGCGCCGTCATCTGGGAGACATCCGCAGGACCCACGAGGCGGTGCAGCGGCGCTACGGCTCTCTGCCCAATCCCCCTGCCGCCTGCGAGTGGCTGCTGGACAATTACTATATGGTGCAGCGGGAGTACGCCCCCACCTGCGCGGCCCTGTCCCAGGCGAAGCGGCTGCGGCTGTGCGACGAGGGGCTGCTGATCCTGTGTCTCTGCAGATCTCTGGTGGAGTCCGGCCAGGGCCAAGTCACAGAGGAGCGCTGCAGGCGCTTTCTGGACGGCTTTCAGTCTGTGACGGTGCTGCGCCGGGCGGAGCTGGCGCTCTTCCCCGCCGCCCTGCGCGCTGCCGTCATCGCCGAGATCGCAGCTGTCTGCCGCAAGCTCCCCTTTGCCGCCGAGACCGAGACTCATGCCGCAGCCCTGGAGGCCCTGTTTGGTACCCTGCGGCTGTTCTCCGTGCTGGATACGGAGAAGCTGCTGCGCGGCGTGGATGTGACCGGGGCCGTTCTTTCCGCCGATCCCAGCGGGGACTATCCCCGCATGGATCGGGAGACCCAGCAGGCCTACCTGCGGCAGGTGGAACGTCTGGCCGCGCGCCAGGGCATGGAAGAGCACAGCTATGCCCGGCGTCTGATCAAGACCGCCAAGGTCGAAGCACGGCACGTGGGCTTTTACCTGTTTGAAGAAAAGAGGCATCCAGGCGCCGCCCTCTATATCGCGGCCAATCTGCTGCTCAGTCTGTTTTTCTCGCTGCTGCCGGCCTTTGTCTATCACAGCGCCGCGGCGGCTTTTCTGCTTTTGCTGCCGGTGTCGGAGCTGGTAAAGGCTATGCTGGATTTCCTGCTGCTTCATCTGGTGCCGCCCAGGCGGCTGCCCCGGATGGATATGGAAAAGGGCGTGCCCGCCGAGGGCCGGACCCTCTGCGTGGTCTCCGCCCTGCTGACCGATCCCGACACCGCCGCGGCGCAGGCCTCCCGCCTGGAGCAGCTGCGCCTGGCCAGCCGCCGGGAGGGGAAAAATCTATCCTTCGGCCTGCTGGCAGATCTGCCGGAAGCGGGCAGCGCCCGCACGGAAGAGGACGCGCCGATTCTGTCCGACGCCTGCCGGGGCATTGAGGACCTGAACCGAAAATACGGCGGCGGCTTTTATCTGTTCACCCGGGAGCGCAGCTTCGACGGGGAGCTCTGGACCGGACAGGACCGCAAACGGGGCGCCCTGCTGGAGCTGGCCAAGCTGCTCTGCGGCCGGCCCTCGGCGCTGCACTTTACCGGAAACCGCACGCAGTTTGCGGGAACGCGCTATATCCTCACCCTGGACAGCGATACCCGCCTCTATCCCGGCGCCGCCGGGGAGCTGATCGGCGCCATGCTCCACCCGTTGGCGAAGCCCCAGATCGACCCGAAAAAGCGAGTGGTGACCGGAGGCTACGCTGTGCTGCAGCCCCGCATGGACACAGAGCTTGCCAGCGCCAATGCCACGGATTTTGCCCTGATCTTCGCCGGCGCCGGAGGCAGCGACCCTTACGGGGGACTGTGCAGTGAGCTGTACATGGACGCCTTCGGCAGCTCCGGCTTTGCCGGGAAGGGCATCCTGGACGCCCGCGCCCTGCTCCAATGCTCCGAAGCCCACATCCCCGCAGGCAGGGTCCTGTCCCACGACGCGCTGGAGGGGGCCTGCCTGCACGGCGGTTTCTCGGGAGACGTGTCCTTTTCCGACGCCTTTCCCGCAAAGCCCCTGGCCTATTACCGGCGCATGCACCGCTGGGTCCGGGGCGATTGGCAGAACCTGCCCTGGATGTTCTGCCGGGACTTCTCCCCCATCGACCGCTGGCGGCTGTTCGACAGTCTCCGCCGCAGCCTGCTTGCGCCCATGACCTTGCTTGCCATCCTGGCGGGCTTTTTCCTGCCGGGCAGCGGTCTGGCGGTATCCGCCTGGGCGGCGCTGCTGGCTCTGCTTAGCAGGCTGCTGATCAGCCTGGCCGAAAGTAGTCTGCGGCAGCGGCAGAGTGTCCGTCTGCGGCGCTACACCCGGCTGCTCACCGGCGTGGGCGGCGCCATTGTGCAGACCTTCATCCGCCTGTGGCTGCTGCCCTATGAGGCCTGGATCTGCCTGTCCGCCATCGCGCTGGCCCTCTGGCGGCTGCTCATATCCCATAAGCGGCTGCTCCAATGGCAGACCGCCGCCCAGAGCGATCAGGGCGGCAGCGGACTGCCCGCCCACCTGAAGGCCATGGGACAGAGCATGCTGCTGGGACTGTTGCTCTTGCTTTTCTCCCCGGTCATCATCGGCCGCTCGGCAGGGCTTCTGTGGCTGCTTGCTCCCCTGACCGCCGCGGCCCTGGCACTGCCCGCCCACAGGGAGACGCCGCTGAGCGCTGTGGACCGCAGCTATCTGCGCGCCGCCGCGGGAGAGAGCCTAAGCTATTATCTGAACTTTTGCACGCCGGAAGACAACTACCTGCCCCCGGACAATTTCCAGGAGCAGCCGCCGGTGGGACTGGCCCACAGGACCTCGCCCACCAATATCGGCATGGCCCTCTGCTCCTTTATCGCCGCGGTGGATCTGGAGCTGCTGCCCGCCCGGGACGCGCTGAAGAGGATCGCTCATATGGTGGACAGTCTGGAGCGCATGCCCAGACACCTGGGCCACTTTTTCAACTGGTACGATACCCGGAGCCTTGTTCCTCTTTCTCCCGCCTTCATCTCCACCGTGGACAGCGGCAACCTCTACGCCTCGCTGCTCACGCTCCGTCAGGCGCTGGAAGAACTGGGGGAGGCCGCCCTTGCCCTGCGGGTGGAGACGCTGATGACACCCATGGATTTCACGCCTCTGTACGATGCGGACCGGGCGCTGTTCTATATCTGCTACGACGCGGAGGCCGAGCACGGCGCCGGCGGCTGGTACGACCTGATGGCCAGCGAGGCCATGCTCACCAGCTACCTGGCCATCGCCAAGGGCGACGTTCCGGAAAAACACTGGCGCCGGCTCAGCCGCGCCCAGCTGCAAAAGGACGGCTATCGGGGACTTGCCAGCTGGACCGGCACCATGTTCGAGTACCTGATGCCCGCCCTGTTCCTCCCCCTGTACCGGGGCAGCCTGCTCTGTGAGAGCAGCCGCTTCTGCGTGTATGTGCAAAAGCGCCGGGTCTTCGCCGGAAAACCCTGGGGCATTTCCGAGAGCGCCTTTTTCGCCCTGGACCCTATGCTCAACTACCGCTATAAGGCCAACGGCTGCAGTGCGCTGAGCCTGAAGCGGGGGCAGGATGCGGACATGGTAGTCTCCCCCTACAGCAGCTTTCTGGCCCTGGCCGTGGATGCCCACAGCGCGGTGCGCAACCTGCGCCGTCTGGAGCGCTTCGGCGCCGTGGGCCGCTTCGGCTACATGGAGGCTCTGGATTTCAGCCCTTCCCGCTGCCGCCGGGACGAGGGAGAAAAGGTCCAGTGCTATATGGCCCACCACGTGGGCATGAGCATCCTGGCGGCGGCCAACGCCGTCTGCGGTGGGAACATCCAGCGGCGCTTTTTCTCCCGCAGCGACATGGCTGCCTACGCCCTGCTTTTACAGGAGCGGCTGCCGGACTCCGGCGCGGTGATCCGCCGGGATCTGCGCCCTGTACCGGAAAAACCGGAGCGGCGCTTTTGGGACCGGTGGCAGCTTCGGGGAGGCCCCCCGGACCAGGCAGAACGCGCCTGCCTGCTGTCCAATGGCGCTTATAATATTATGTCAACCAATCATGGAAACTGCTTCGCCCGCTGCGGACAGCTGAGCGTCTACGGCTCCCCCCGCGGGCTGGAACAGGACGAGAGCCTGCGGCTGAGCCTGGAGGATGGTGAAAAAAAGTTCCCCTTGGCACCGGTCCCACAGTCGGCAAGCTGGGAATTGTCAGAAGACGCCTGCATTTGGGAAGTAGACGCGGACGGGGCCAACTGCTCTCTGTCCGTCTGTGCCGCGGCCGGCGCGCTGGGTGAGCTGCGCTCTGTCCGCCTTCATGCGGCAAAGGCCGGGACCTATACCCTCCGCCTGGACCTGTCCCCTATTCTGGCAGATTATAATGATTATGTAAACCATGTGGCCTACTGGCGTCTGGGGATCACAGCCAAGCGGGACGGGAATGCCCTGCTGCTCCACCGGCTGCGCAGGGGAGATCATAAAGAGCTGTGGCTTTGCCTGATCTGTGACCGGGAGGTGGATTTCGAGACCGCGCCCGGCGGCGAGACCGGGCTCCCCGATTCCCGGGTATCCGCGCGGGTAAGGCTCGCTCTGACCGCAGAGCAGGCGGAGACCGTCCGCTTTGCCCTCTGCCTGGGCTGGGACGCCAAATCCGCCCTGGACGACGCCAGGCGCATCCTGACGTCTCCTCAGCGAGGCAGCCTTGTCGGTGCTGTGGCGGCCCATCTGGATCTGCCGTCGGCGCAGATCGGGGAGGCTATGGCTATGCTGCCGTCTCTGCTGCGTCCCCTGTACGGCGCTCCACCCCGCCGGGAGCTCTGGCCCTACGGGATCTCCGGTGACCATCCGCTGATCTGCTGTGAGGCCAAGGCCGCGGAGGCCCTGCCTCTGCTGCGCCGTTTCTGCCTGCTGAAAAGCTGCGGGCTGGAGGCGGATCTGGTCTATCTGACCGACGAGCTGGGCGAATACCGCCAGCCCTTCCACCGGCAGATCGGCGACGCCCTGGCCGCATTGGGCCTGGATGCTCTGTTGGGCAGCAGCGCAGGCGTACACTTCGCCCCCCTGTCGGCAAACGAGACCATAAGGGGCCTTGCCGCGCTTTGCATCGGGGAACTGCCCCGGGTCCACAGGCCGCTGCAGGTCCCAAATCTCGGCCAGCCGCGGGGCAAAGGCACAGTGCCGGAATACCGCTGGAACGGACCAGAATTTGAATATTATGTAAACTCATCACTACCCGCCCGCGCCTGGCAGCAGCTGCTGAGCAACGGTTCTCTGGGCGCCATCGTTACCGACTGCGGCATGAGCGGTCTCTGGCTGGAAAACGCCCGGGAAATGCGGGTGATCCCACCCAACGCCGACATCCGCGACACCCAGGGCGCGGAGCTGCTGTGGCTGGAGGTGGACGGCCAAAACGTCAGTCTATTTGCGGCCAACGACGGCTTTCCCTGCCGTGTCCATTATGGTCCCGGCTATGCCTGCTGGGAGAAGGAGATCGCCGGCCGGCTGATCCGTACCCGTGCCTTCATCCCTATGAATATCAACATTCGCATCCTGGTGGTGGAGGGGGCTGCGGGGCTGTCTCTCCGCTGGTGTCTGCGGCCCCTGCTGGGCGCGGCCGACGCTGCCTCTCTGCGCGTCTCCTTCTCCGGCGGCCTGTTCCGGGCGGAGAATCCGGAGGCCTATCTGCCGGGCACGGTGCTGCTCGCCGGGGCCAACTGCCACGCCACTTGCCGGACGGCTTACACGCCCCCGGCCATGGACCTGCATCTGACGGCCCGGGAGACCACGATCCTGGTATGCGGCAGCTGCTCAGAGAGCGAGCTTAAAGAATTATGTAAACTCGACCGAGCCATGGAAGCTCTCACGGATACCAGGCGGTACTGGGACCGCCTGCTATGCCGCCTGCAGATCAGCAGCAGCGATGGGGCCATGGATCACTACCTCAACGGCTGGGCCGCCTATCAGGCTGTCGCCTGCCGCCTGTGGGGCCGCAGCAGTCTCTATCAGAGTGGCGGTGCCATCGGCTTTAGGGACCAGCTGCAGGACGCGGTAAATATGCTTCTGCTGGATCCGAGCCTTGCCCGGCGGCAGATCCTGGACTGCTGCCGTCACCAATACGTGGAGGGCGACGTGATGCACTGGTGGCATCCCCACCCGGAGGGTGACCGGGGCATCCGCAGCCGCTGCAGCGACGACCTGCTGTGGCTGCCCTGGGCGCTGTGCGAATATGTGGATGCCACAGGAGACCTGACGCTCTGCGAAGAAGAGATAAATTATGTAAACTCCTTGCCGCTGACAGATGATGAGAAAGACCGCTATGAACGACCTGAGATCTCTGAGGCAAGCGCCTCCGTCCTCTACCACGCCAGGGCGGCGCTGGACCGCTGCATGGACCGGGGTTTTGGCCCTCACGATCTGCCCTTTATGGGCAGCGGCGACTGGAATGACGGGCTGGACGCCGCAGGCGGCGAAAGCGTGTGGCTGGCCTGGTTCCTGGCCCACTGCGCCGGGCACTTTGCCTCCCTGCTTGAAAAATTATGTAAACCTAATGCGCAGCGCTATCGGGACTGTGCCGAACGGGCCGCTCAGGCGGCTGCGCGTGCATGGAACGGGCGCTGGTACCGCCGGGGCTACTGGCCGGACGGCAGTCCTCTGGGCGGGGACGAGCGGATCGATCTCCTGCCCCAGGCCTGGGCCATCCTCTGCGGCGGAGAGGACGCTCATGCCGGCGCCGCTCTGAACGCCGCCCTGGACCGCCTGGTGGACGGAGAGCACGGTCTCATCCGCCTCTTTGATCCGCCCTTCGGACAGGGTGAGCCCTACCCCGGATATATCGCCGGTTACGGTGAGGGCTTTCGGGAAAACGGCGGACAGTACACCCACGGCGCCATCTGGCTGGCCATGGCCTGTCTGCGCCGGGGCCGCACGGCGGAGGGGCTGCGGCTGCTGCGCATGCTGCTGCCGGAAAACCACGATCCCGCCCACTACGAAGCGGAGCCCTTTGTACTGGCGGCAGACGTCTATACCGCAAGCGGCTGCGAGGGTATGGCGGGCTGGACCTGGTACACCGGCTCTGCCGGCTGGTATTTCCGGGCCGTCACTCAGGAGCTGCTGGGCCTGAAGCTGCGGGGCGGGCGTCTGTATATCCGGCCAAGGCTGGAGCGCTACCAAGCCCGCTGGACCGATCCGCAGGGCACGGAGCATACCATCGCGGTAGATGGGGCAGCCATCACCGTGGACGGGCAGCCCTATGACGGCGGTCCGATCCCACCGGAGAGCAATATGAAATCTTTGTAAAAAAATGTGATCCATGGCATCTCCCGTCTATCATTTTCCGGGGATTTGTGGTATATTGATTTGAAAAAGAAAACGGAGGTGCTCCATGGAATTGACACGGACAGAGATCATGCCGGGCGTATGGCTGAATCATCTGCGCTCGGACAAATTCAAAACCGCCTGCCTGAGTCTCACCCTGCTGACCCAGCTGAAACGGGAGACTGCCGCTATGAACGCGCTGATCCCCTACGTCCTGCGCCGCGGCACCACCCGTCTGCCCGACATGGAGGCCATCTCTGCCCGCCTGGACGAGCTGTACGGCACGGCCATCGAACCGGTGGTCCGCCGCATCGGCGAGATCCAGTGCCTGGGCTTTTATGCCAGTCTCCCGGAGGGGGATTTCCTCCCGGGCGGTCAGAACGTACTGACCGACGCTGCCGCTCTGATGGGGCAGCTCCTGCTCTCCCCCGCCACCCGCGGCGGGCTGCTGCTGCCCCAGTATGTGGACAGCGAACGGGAAAAGATGCTGGAAGTGATCCGCAGCCGTATCAACGAAAAGCGCAGCTACTCCGTGCTGCGCTGCGTGGAAGAGATGTGCTGTTACGAGGACTACGCCGTGGGTCGCTTCGGCAGCGAGGCGGAATGTGAATCCATCCGCTATCAGAAGCTGACCAAGCAATACCGGAGCCTGCTCCAGACCTGCCCGGTGGAGATCTTCTACTGCGGTCGGGCGGAGGAGAAAGAAGTGGTCTCCGCCATGCGGGACGCTCTGATGACCATGCCCCGGGCCGAGATCGACTATGAGATCGGCACCGACGTGCGCATGAACGCCCTGGAGGAGCAACCCCGCTTTGTGGAAGAGGCCCTGGATGTGACCCAGGGCAAGCTGGTGATCGGCTTCCGTTTGGGCGAGTGCATGGAGGATCCGGACCTGCCGTCGCTGTATGTGTTCAATTGCGTCTTCGGCAGCGGCAGCACCTCCAAGCTCTTTATGAACGTGCGGGAAAAGCTGCAGCTCTGCTACTACGCCAGCTCCGTGATGGACACCCACAAGGGCCTGCTGCTGGTGGCATCGGGCATCGAGTTCGATAAGCGCGAGGCCGCCCAGGAGGAGATCTTTGCCCAACTGGAAGCCATCCGGCGGGGAGAGGTCAGCGACGACGAGCTGCACGCGGCCCGCTCCGGCGTGGCCTCCGATCTGCGCTCGGTGCTGGACAGCCAGGGGGATCTGGAGGGCTTTTATCTGTCCCAGATCCTGGACGGCAGCGACTGCAGCCCCCTGGAGCTGGCAGAGCTGGCAGAGAACGTGACAAAAGAGGACGTGGTGCGCATCGCCAACAGTGTGGAATGCGACCTGATCTACTTCCTGCGGGGTGAAGAGACCGATGCGGAAGACGAGGAGGATACCGATGGAGAAGCATGAATACCCCCAGTTGGGTGAGACCCTGTACGCCCAGACCCTCCCCAACGGACTGCGCCTGCGGGTACTCCCCAAGCCCGGCTTTCGTACCAGCTACGCGGCCTTTGCCACCAATTACGGCGGCGCCCACCGCCGCTTTACCATTGACGGGCAGACTCTGGATACCCCGGCGGGGGTGGCCCATTATCTGGAACACAAGATGTTCGACCTGCCCAATGGGGATAACGCCCTGAATCTGCTGACTGCCAATGGGGCGGATCCCAACGCCTTCACCTCCAGCGGCATGACCTGCTACTATTTCCAGAGCACCCACAGCTTTGAAGAAAATCTGCGGATGCTGCTGCACTTTGTGTCCACCCCCTATTTCACGGCGGAGACCGTGCAGAAGGAGCAGGGCATCATCGCGCAGGAGATCCGCATGGGCGAGGATAATCCCGGCACCGCCCTCTACTACAATCTTCTGCGGCAGCTTTACGCCCATCACCCCATCCGGGACCGGGTAGCCGGCACAGTGGAAAGCATCGCCCAGATCACCCACGAGACGCTGTACGCCTGCCATAAGGTGTTTTACGCCCCCAGCAACATGTGCCTGTGCGTGGAGGGCGACGTGGATCCGGAGCGGATCCTTGCCATCGCCCAGGAGGAATTGCCCAAGGAGCTTGCCGGGATCCCCACAGCCGACTTCGGCGAGGAGGAAGATCTTCTGCCGGTCAGCACGTACGAGAAAGCGGCTATGGCCGTCTCCGCGCCCCAGTTTCTCATCGGCGCAAAGCTCCGCCCCGCCCCGGCGGGGGAGGCTGCCCTGCGCCAGCGGCTGACGGCGCAGCTGGCCCTGCGGCTGCTCACCGGTTCCTCCTCCCCTCTCTACACCAGGCTATACGCCGAGGGCATCCTGAACCGGGATTATGACTATGAGGTGGACTTCATCGCCGGTACCGGTACGGTGATCATCGGCGGCGAGAGCGCCCAACCGGAAACCGTGCTGAAGGAACTCAGCGCCGAGGTCGCCCGCGTTGCCGCGGAGGGCTTTGACGCGGACCGCTTTGAGCGGGCCAAGCGCGCCTCCTACGGCGCCCGGCTCCGGGGCCTGGAGGACTTTGACAATGTGTGCGTCTCCATGGCGGAGGGCTTGTTTGACGGCTTCTGCTCTTTGGACGCGCCGCTGCTGCTGCAGAGCATCCGTAAGAGCGAATGCGAGGACTTCGTGCGGCAGACTCTGGCCCCCGAACGTCTGGCCCTGAGCATCATCGAACCGAAGAAGGTATGACCATGTTCCCCATCCTGATCCAAACCATCCAGCGGGATTCCAGCATCAGCTTTCCGGGCCTTGGGAACTTTTCGCTGGATCCGCCGTCTTACTTTACGATCTTCGGAAGGCCCATTTATTTCTACGGCGTACTGATCGCCTTCGGCTTCATCTTCGCTCTGCTGTTCTGCTCCCACATCAGCAAACACTTCGGCATCAAAGCGGATGACTTTTACGACATGATGATCCTGCTGATCCCCATGGCCATCCTGGGGGCGCGGCTGTATTACGTGCTCTTCCGGCTGGATGAGTACCTGCAGCAGCCAGGCAAGATCTTCGCCGTCTGGGAAGGCGGGCTCGCCATCTACGGCGGCATCATCTTTGGCGTGCTCTCCATCTGCATCATCTGCCGCAGGAAAAAGATCCCCATTCCGGCCATGCTGGACCTGGCGGTCTATGGGGTCCTGCCCGGACAGATCATCGGCCGCTGGGGCAACTTCCTCAACCGGGAGGCCTTCGGCGCCGAGACGGAGATCTTCTGCCGCATGGGCCTCACCGCCCCGGACGGCAGCACGATCTTTGTCCACCCCACCTTTCTGTATGAAAGTCTGTGGAACCTGATCGGCTTTATCGCCCTTTTGATCCTGCTCAAGCGGGGCCGCCGGAAATACGACGGGCAGTGTATCCTGCTGTACTTCTTCTGGTACGGTCTGGGCCGCAGCTGGATCGAAGGTCTCCGTGCCGACAGCCTCTATCTCTTCGGCAGCAGCATACGGGTATCCCAGGCGCTTTCCATCGCGCTTGTTTTGATCACACTTGTGATCCTTATCATTCAAAGCCGCCGCCCCCATCCCCCGGAAGCCCTGTACGTCAACCGGGTCCGTGCCGCGGCGGAGGAAGCCACAAACAACAAGGAAACCACATAAGGAGGTATGTATCATGGCTGATTACAAGGACATCATCACCGGAACCATCAGCAATCTGGTAGGCAAGGCCAAGGAGATTGCCCAGAGCGATACCGTCACGCAGTTCGTAGACAAGGTCAAGGATACCGCCGAGAACAACAGTGTGCGGGATATCTACGCCCAGGGCACCGGCCGGGCCAAATCCTACGGCCGCATCGCCAAGCTCAGCCTGGAGATCAACGGCGAGAGCCAGGAGCTCAACCGGGTCTATACCGAGATCGGCAAGCTCTACTATGAGCAGGCCAAGGACGCGCCCGAGGGCTTCTATGCGGGCCTGTTCTCCCAGGCCAGGGAGCTGTCCGAGAGCATCGCCGCCAAGGAGGCGGAGATCAGCGCCATGAAGGCGGAGTTCGCCGCCGCGGACAGCGGCATGGATCCCGATATTGATGTGGAGATCGGTGATTTCGAGGACATCGTCTCCGCCACCGAGAAGGACGGCGCCGACAGCAAGTAAGCTCTGTCCATCAACACCACAAGAGCCCGGAGCATCTGCTCCGGGCTCTTGTGGTTATGTAAATCAAATTATGTAAACTTTCTAAACCACCTGAAAGAGATAGAACTTCAAGTAATCCGTCTCCGGGACGTTCCACAGGATGGGGTGGTCCGGAGCCTGCTGCCGGGCTTCGATCTGTCGCAGCTCCACGCCCGCGTCCGCCGCGGCGGAACGAAGCATCTTCACGAACAGATCACTACGCATGAAGTGGCTGCAGGAGGCGGTGGCAAAATAGCCGCCCCTGGGCAGCAGCTGCAGCGCCCGGAGGTTGATCTCCTTATAGCCCCGCTCTGCACTGCCTACGGTCTTGCGGGACTTGGTAAAGGCGGGCGGGTCCAGGATGATGAAATCGTAAGGCGCGCCGCCCTTCTCCTTCAGGGCGGGAAGCAGGTCGAACACATCCGCCACCAGGAAATCCATCTTGTCCTCCAGGCCGTTGCGCCGGGCGTTCTCCCTGGCCATCTCGATGGCGGTGGCGGACACGTCCACAGCCGTCACATGCTCCGCGCCGCCCAGCGCCGCGTTCAGAGCGAAGGAGCCGGTGTGGGTAAAGCAGTCCAACACTCGCCGTCCCTTGGCCAGGCGTGCCACCGCCAGGCGGTTGTATTTCTGGTCCAGGAAGAAGCCGGTCTTCTGCCCGTTCTCCACATCCACCGCATAGCGGATACCGTTCTCTACGATCTCGGTGACCGTGCTCTCCGGGAGCATTTCTCCCGGCAGCGGGAACCAGCCCTTGTCCTGTGCCAGTCCCTCCAGGTTTCGGATGGCCACGTCGTTGCGCTCATAGAGCCCATCGATCGTCTGTCCGTCTTTCCGCAGAATCTCCACCAGCAGAGGAAAAAGTCGGTTTTTAATACTCTCGATCCCCACCGACAGGGTCTGCGTGACCAAAATATTGGAAAATCGATCCACCGTCAGTCCCGGGAAGCTGTCGGCCTCACCGAAGATGATGCGGCAGCAGGACACATCGTCTCCCATGACGGTCTTCCGATAGTCCCAGGCGTATTGGAGCCGCCGCCGCCAGAAGGCCTCATCGAAGCGGTCGTTGGCGTTGCGGGAGATCAGGCGCAGGCGGATCTTGCTCTGACGGCTGACAAAGCCCGTGCCCAGATACTTGCCCTTTTCGCTGACCGCGTCGGCCAGAGCACCGTTGTCACAGGCGCCCTCCTCGGCCAGGACCTCCGCCTCATAGATCCAGGGATGTCCCTGCTCCACCCACTGGGTGCCCTTCTTGCTGATGATAAAGCGGGGATAGGGACGGTCTGCTTTCATACGCTCAACTCCTTTATGTTCTTTGTCATTATACCACAGCCAGACATAAATCAAAAGGGCTTTTCAAGATTCTTCTTTTGTGCTATAGTCAAGGCTGGAATTTTTAAACAGGAGGCGTTTCCATGGCTCGGGAGAAAACTGCACGGCTGAACGTGATCCTTTCCATGTTCATCTACGGCACCATCGGCCTATTCGTGCGCTACATCCCCCTGTCCTCCTCCGTCATCGCCCTGGCCCGCGGTGTGATCGGTTCCCTCTTTCTGGTGCTGGTGCTGCTGATCAAGCGGACCTGGCTCTCCTGGGCGGCGATCCGCGCAGTGCTCCCGCGCCTCTGCGTCACCGGCGCCATGCTGGGCTTCAACTGGATTTTACTGTTTGAGTCCTACCGTTACACCACCGTCGCCACGGCGACGCTGTGCTATTACATGGCCCCCATCATTCTGGTGGTGCTGTCGCCTTTCGTGTTTAAGGAGCGCATGTCTCTGCGGAAAGCACTGTGCGTGCTGGCCGCGCTGTTGGGTATGGTCTTCGTCTCCGGTGTGGCCAAGGGCGGCCTTCCTGCCGCCGGAGAGCTGCGGGGCGTGTTTCTGGCCCTCTGCGCCGCGGTGTTCTACGCGCTGATCGTCATCAGCAACAAGAAGCTCAATGGCCTTTCCGCCTACGAGCGCACCATCATGCAGCTGATCATCTCCGCCATCGTGCTGCTGCCCTATGATGCTTTGACCGGCGCCTTTGCCGGGATGGTCCTCTCACCGCGCACGCTGTTGCTGCTGGTGACTGTGGGCGTCGTGCACACGGGCGTGGCCTATTACCTGTATTTCGGCGCGGTGGAACACCTGAAATCCCAGACCCTGGCCATCCTCAGTTACATCGACCCGGTGGTGGCGGTGCTGCTGTCTGCGCTGATCCTGCGGGAGCCGCTGGGCCTCTTGGGCGCATTGGGCGCCGTGCTGATCCTGGGGGCCGCTCTGATCTGCGAGCTGCCTGAAAAAGAAAAAACCAATCCATCTTAAAGGAGTGTGTCACATGGCTGTATTTGACGATTTCATGAAACTGGACATTCGTGTAGGTACCATCGTGGGCGCCAAGAACTTTGAAAAGGCCCGCAAGCCCGCCTATCAGCTGGAAGTGGACTTTGGTGAGGAGTTGGGTGTCAAGCGCTCCTCCGCCCAGATCACGGACCATTACAGCGCTGAGGAGCTGATCGGCAAGCAGGTGCTGGCCGTGGTCAACTTCCCGCCCCGGCAGATCGCCAACTTCTTTTCCGAGGTGCTGGTGCTGGGCACCTACAGCGAAGGCGGCGTGGTGCTCATCACGCCGGACAAGCCCGTTAAGAACGGAGACAAGTTGGGCTGACAGTCCCGGGATCGACAGCCCTTTCACCTCGACCCCATCGGGGCTGAGTATGAAGAAATCGTGTGATTTTTTTCTTGAACCGTACATTAAATCGTGTTATAATTATGTCATGATATTTGTGGGTATTATATCCATGACATAGATGAAGGAGCGTAAGAACGTGAAGCGTGTCAAGGTTTCCAACAATGTAATCCGCCGTCTCCCCCGTTATCTTCGCAAGCTGGACGAGCTGAGCGAAAACGGCGTCAGCCGGATATCCTCTTTTGAGCTGGGGCAGCAGCTGGGGCTCACCCCCTCCCAGATCCGCCAGGATTTCAGCTGCTTTGGTGAATTCGGCCAGCAGGGCTACGGCTACAATGTGCCGGTCCTCCGGTCCCAGATCGCAACCATCCTGGGGATGGACCGTGGCTATCACGCCATTTTGATCGGCGTCGGCAACATTGGTCACGCTTTGATGGACAATTTCTGTTTCTCCGACTGGGGCTTCCAGCTGGCCGCTGCTTTCGACGTGAATCCTGCTCTGATCGGTACCACCTTCGGCGGCGTCCCCATCCTCTCCGTGGATGAGCTGGTGGACTATATTCGGAACAACCCTGTGGATGTGGCTGTTCTGACCGTCCCCAAGGAGGTGGCTGTTTCCGTCACCAATACCCTGACCGAGAACGGCATCGAAGCTATCTGGAACTTCACCAATGTGGAACTGACCGAGCCCAACAGCAGCACCATTGTGGAGAACGTGCATTTCTCCGACAGTCTGCTGTCCCTGAGCTACTTCGTTTCCGAGCGTCATGACGAGCGGGCGGCCAAGGCCGCCAAGGCGGAAAAGCAGAGCTGAGCGCTCACGCTGATATTTCATGAGAAAAAGCTTCCCCCTCGGGAAGCTTTTTTCGCTGTCTGTACCAAAGGAGAATGACCATGTCTGATACCATTGCCGCCATCGCCACCGGCGCACAGGTGGCCGCCATCGGGATCATCCGTCTGTCCGGTCCCCAGTCTCTGCCGCTGATGGACGCCCTGTTTCGCCCCTCCACCGGCGGGCATATGTCCGACTATCCGGACCGAAAGCTGGTCTATGGCGGCCTGTACACCGCCAAGGGGGATCTGCTGGACCTGTGCCTGTGCACCATCAGCCGCGGGCCCCGCAGCTACACCGGTGAGGACACAGCGGAGCTGCAGTGCCACGGTTCCCCTGTTATGCTACGAGCCGCTTTGGAGGAGCTGTTTCAGCTGGGCGCCCGGCAGGCGGGCCCCGGTGAGTTTACCAAACGGGCTTTCCTCAACGGCCGCATGGAGCTAAGCTCCGCGGAGGCCGTGGTGGATCTGATCGACGCCGAGACCGTGGAGGCCGCCCGCAACGCCGCGGGACAGCTTTCCGGCGCCATCGGCAACAAGGTCGCGGGGATCTATTCCGACCTGACGGACATCAGCTCCCACTATCACGCGGTGCTGGATTACCCCGATGAGGATATCGAGGACTTTCAGCTGCAGAACTATGAAAGCACACTGACCGGTGCGCTGGCGCAGCTGCGCGCGCTGCTTGCCACCTTTGACCGGGGCAAGTTCATGAACAGCGGCATCCCCGCCGTGCTGGCCGGGCGGCCCAACGCGGGCAAGAGTTCCCTGCTCAACGCGCTGCTGGGCTATGACCGGGCCATCGTCACCGAAGTCCCCGGCACCACCCGGGATACCATCGAGGAGCGGCTGCGTCTGGGCAGTCTGCTGCTGCGCCTGACAGACACCGCCGGCATCCGGGAGACGGAGGATCGTGTAGAGCAGCTGGGGGTTCAACGGAGCCGGGCCGCCCTCTCTCATGCGGCGCTGGTGATCGCCGTGGTAGACGGCAATGCCCCCTTTACCGCCGAGGACCGGGAGGTCATCGCCGCGGCCGAGACCGCCGAGCACGGTGTGGTGGTCCTCACCAAACGGGACCTGAATGAAGCCGGACCGCTGCCGGAGACAAGACTCCCCATCGTGCGTGTCAGCTCGGTCACCGGAGAGGGTCTTGCGGATCTGGAGCAGGCCATCGCCGTCCTCTTCCCGCTGCCGCCGGTTCCCGCCGGGGAGATTCTGACCAACACCCGGCAGGCGGACGCCGTCCGCCGGGCCATCGTCTCCATGGAAGCTGCGCTGGATGCCATGCGCCAGGGGATGACACCGGACATCGTTCTGACTGAGACGGAAAGCGCCATGTCCGCGCTGGGTGAACTGAGTGGCCGCACGGTACGCGAAGATGTGACAAACCGGATCTTTCAGCGCTTTTGCGTAGGGAAATAGCCATTTTTCCTTGACAAGCACAAGCCGCTGTGCTAATATACTTTAGCGGCTTGCAGAAGTACCCAAGAGGCCGAAGGGGCTCCCCTGCTAAGGGAGTAGGCGTGTATAAAGCGCGCGAGGGTTCAAATCCCTCCTTCTGCGCCATCTTGTCGTGATGAAAAAGATGTCACGGCAAAAAACCCCGAAACTTCAACAGTTTCGGGGTTTTTTTACGCCCATTTTACAAGTGCAAATAAAAAGATGTCATCACCCATTTTGGAGATAGTGGGTGGAAGTGAACCATTTCGGCTGCTTTTTAAGAGGGCTGGAGTCTCGTTTTTTCTCGAGATTCCAGCCCTCTTTTTTGTTTTTCTTGTTAAATTATTATGTCTTAATACCCTCTTCCACACACCTCGCAACTGTCAGTCCTGCAGAATAAGTAATCAAGTCCGAAACAGCTGGTCTCTCTTTCCCTTGTGCCATCTCACTCCAGTGTTCTTTCACACTAGGCTCTTGATTATTCAATCCAATGTCAATACATGCCTCTAGTCCTTCAAGCACCTCGTTTACTGTCACCCCATGGTGATCTGCGATGGTTTTAATGATTTCCTCAGTTGAATTGCAAAGTTAAGTTCCGGTTGGAGCAGTCGCCATCCAGAAGTTAAGATTGCAAACCCTTTCATAGAAACAAAATATGCAAACATGGGTTCATGGATTGAACACCATGGGATTACCAACAGGGCAGCATCTTCGG
>JAFUES010000065.1 GCA_017470325.1 Oscillospiraceae bacterium | reverse complement strand
GCCCTCCCGGCTCTCCGCCCCATCCGCGTTGCTCTCGGCGGCGGCCCGGCAGCTTGCCTCGAACTGTTGGCAGAAGCCGTCGTAAAAAGCCTCCTCCGACTGCGCCGCCACCGCGTCCGCCAGCAGCTGCCGGATGGCTGGGATGGGCAGCACCGGCTTGAGCAGGCAGATCACCAGCAGATAGGCCAGGTGGGTCTTGGTGTATTTCTTCTTCACAGGGGCGGGCATCACCTGCTGCTTCACATAGTTGTTCACCATGGAGGCCGTCAGCCCCTTCCCGTCAAAGCCCGGGTAGTCTCCCAGATAACGCCCCACCAGAGACAGGATCTGGTCCATGTACAGATCCAGATCGGGCAGTTCCCGCCAGCGGGGCAGTCTCTGCCGGGAGAGCACCGCGCAGGTCTCCGCCAGGATCGTCGTTTCCTCATTCATCGCCTTCACCTCTTTGGTACAGAGTACCACAGCTGTCCCAAAACCGCAAGATGTATACTCAAAAAGCTATTGACAAAATAGAAAAAATTACTTAATATGGTTTTCAATACCAGATATGATAAATTCTGAAACTCTATTGGAGGTGCTGTAATGGACGTTATCGTGGAAAAGAGGAACCGGGTGGTCAGCCTGCCCAACTACAGTCTCAGCGAGGAGCTGTTCAACGCCATCTCCCACGGGCTGGGCGCGCTGCTGGGTCTGGCGGCGCTGATCCTGATGCTGGTCAAGGCGCGGGGCGCGGCGGCAGTCGTCAGCGTGAGCCTCTTCGGTCTGACCATGATCCAGCTCTATACCATCTCCTGCATCTACCACGCCCTGTCCCCCCGGCTCAAGGGCAAGAAGGTGCTGCGGGTCATCGATCACTGCAACGTGTATCTGCTGGTGCTGGGCACCTACATCCCCGTCTCCCTGCTGGGCGTGGGCGGCGTCCGGGGCTGGATCCTGCTGGGGCTGGTCCTGGTGTTTTCCATCCTGGGGATCACCTTCACCGCCATCGACGTGGACCGCTATCAGCTGGTCAGCGTGATCTCCCACCTGTTCAGCGGCTGGTCCATTCTCTTTGGCGTGCGGGCTCTGCTGGGCAGCATGGGCGTCCCGGGCCTGACCTGGCTGGTCCTGGGCGGCGTGATGTACACCATCGGCTCCGTGCTCTACGGCCTGGGCAAGCGGAAGAAATACCGCCACTGCGTGTTCCATGTGTTCTGCCTGCTGGGGACCTTCTGCCACTTCTGGTCCGTATACGCCTATCTGCTGTGATGCCTCATGCGGCGGCGTCACAGGCGATCCGGAGAATGGCCTCCACCGCCTCCGCCTGCTGCTCATCGGCGCTGATGCGCGCCTGTCCGTCCCCCTCCTGGGGGCCGTAGTTGCCGAATTGGGCGTGGTTGCCGCCCGCCAGCTGGATCTCAAAGCTGTGCTCGGTTGCGTACTGCCTGCCGTCCAGCAGGCGGTCCCGGTTCAGTACCCGGTCCTCCGAGCCGTAGAGCTGGATCTCCACCAGATCGTCATCCAACTGCGCCGTGGGATAGGCGGCACAGAGCACCAGGCCTGTCAATTCCCCGCCGTGCTTTGCAGCGTAGCTTGCCGCCATGGCCCCGCCCAGGGAGTGCCCGCCCAGGTACCAGTTGTCGTAATCGTAGGCCACCCGGATGGCGTCCGCCCTGTTCATACCGAAGACGGCCAGGCGGAAGGGCATCTCCACCAGCATCACATCCATCCCCTGCGCCGCCAGCGCATGCAGGAAGGGGGCGTAGGCCGTCGCCTCCACCTTGCCGCCGGGATAGAAGATCAAAGCCGTGTCCCCGGCGGGGCCGTCGAAAAACCAGCCGTAGTCCGTCACGCTGACCTGCACCGCCTCGTCCGAGGCCAGGGCGGCCAAGGCCGTCTCATCGGCCCGGTAATAATTCGATACATACACGCCGAAGACTGCGGCCAGCAACAGGATCAACCCCACGGGGATGATCCATCTTTTTTTCTTCAAGTCCTTTCCCTCCCTATCCCAGGAAGCCCAGGTATTCGTCAAAGGCGTTGAAAAGCATGTCGCCGGAGCAGACCGGCAGTACCCGATCCCCGCCCCCGATGGGGACGAAGCGGAAGGTCTCCGCGGCCCGGGTCAGCACAAGCACGGGGATCACCTCATAATCCGGGCCGAACAGGATCTCCAGATAGGGGCAGTACTTGGCCGCCTGGAGCACCTCCTCCGGCTCGATGGTATCCTTCATCTTGAACTCCAGCGCAAAGACCCGATCCTCGGTCACCACCAGCACGTCCGCGTAGATGCGCACATGGCGGGAGCGTTTGAGCCGCAGCTCGAAGGCGATCTCCCAGTCGAGACAGCGCCGGCCCAGCATGTTCTGCAGGTCCTCGAACAGCCGCAGCATCTGCTCCCGGCAGTCCGTGAAGGAATGCAGCAGGCCCCGGGTATCGCTGAGACTGCGCCCGATGTTGACACAGCCCGCCTGCAGCTGCCGCAGCCATTCCTCCTCTGTCAGGGCCAGGAAGTCGCCCACCAGGCTGTAATACCCGGCAAACTCCTGCAGCCCCGCATGGGGCCAGGCCTGCCGGACGATCCCGTGCCAGCGGCTGTCGCCGTCCTGCCAGCACAGCTCCTTCATCAGGGGCGAGGTGTACAGCTCATGATTCACCGCCCGGCGCTCCACGCCCAGGCTGTTTGCGATCTCTCTGGCCTTGATCCCGTCGGATCGGCAGATCAGCGCGCAGATCGCCCGGTCCAGCTCCTGTGATCTTTGCCTGTTCTCCGCCATCTGCTCACCGCCTTCTCTCCGGATTATCATTCTATGCTCAAGTATAATCGCTTTTCCTGCTTCCGGCAAGAGGTCCGGTTTCACATCCCCGTGAGACCGGACCTCTTGCTGTATCCTACAAATATGTTACTCCGTGGCCTCCGCCTGTTCCAGATAGCGGATCATGGACGCGGCAGCCTTCTTGGCTCCATCCACCGCGTGGACCACGGTCTTGGCCCCTGTGACCACGTCGCCCGCGGCAAACACGCCGGGCTTGGTGGTCATGTAGTTTTCATCCACAGCCAGTGTACCCCGCTCGCCCATGTCCAGACCCTCGGTGGTGCGGACCAGCTTGCCCCGGGGCACCTGACTGACGCAGATGACGGTGGAGTCGGCATGGATCTGCACGGGCTCCTCCTCGTAGCCGACGATGTTGTCCTCCTCGTCAAAGATGGCCCTGGAGAACAGCGGACCGTTATCGTTGATCTCCAGGATCTGCATGCCGAACATGAACTCCGCCCCGTCCAGCTCCGCATAGGCCACCTCGCTGGAGCTGGCGGTCACATGCTTGCTGCGGGCGTAGAGCGTCACCTGGCGGGAGCCGTTGCGCAGGGCCGTGCGCGCCGCGTCGATGGCGGCGTTGCCCATGCCGATCACCGCCACCGTGTCCCCCAGCTTGTGGCCTTGGGGGTTGGCCAGGTAGTTCATGCCGAAGAGCACATTGCCCAGGCTCTCCCCCCGGATGCCCAGGGTCCGGGGCTTCTCCGCGCCGGTGCCGATGAAGATGCTGGCGTAGCCGTCCCGCAGCAGCTCGTGGATCATCAGCACGGAGCCGATGGTGGTGTTGGTGCGGAAGGTGATGCCCATCTCCTCCATGCGGGCCTGGTAGCGGTCCAGGAAGCTCTTGGGCAGGCGGTACTCGGGGATGCCGTATTGCAGCAGGCCGCCGATCTTCCCCTTCCACTCAAACACCGTGACCGGGTAGCCCCGCCGGGCAAGCTCAATGGCCACCGTCATGCCCGCCGGGCCGGAGCCGATCACCGCTACCCGCTGCTTTTTCCGCGGCGGCTTTGTGACGGTCATGCGGTCCAGATACATGTCCGAAATGTACTGCTCGATGCTGGAGAAGTGCACGGGGCTGTCCTTGCGGCCCCGGATGCAGCTGCCCGCGCACTGCTTCTCGTGGTTGCAGACGATGGCGCAGACCGCGGACAGGGGGTTGTTTTCAAACAACATTTCCCCGGCCTCTACCAGCCGGTTCTCCTTGAACAGCTGGATCACCGTGGGGATGGGCGTATGGACGGGACAGCCCTGCTGACACAGGGGCTTTTTACAGTTGAGACAGCGATTCGCTTCCGAGACGATATGGATGGCCATCGGTTTTCTCCTCCCTGTTGGGCTTGTTTTTTGGCAAACAGAGCACTTCTATGTACTTTTTTCCTGTTATTTACGATATCACAGAAAGGTCCTCCCGTCAACGCGCCAGGCGAAACTTTCACAGCTGCCTGTTGTAGTCGCAACCGGGCAAAGCGCAGCGCCGGCCTCCTCCCGGGAGGCCGGCGCTGCACTTATGCTTTTTTACGGGAGAGCATGCCCTTGACCACGGCAGCGGGGACGCTCTGGCTCTGGGGACGGTATTCCTTTCCGCCCAGGATCAGCTGTTCCACCCGCAGCTGCAGCAGCAGCTCTTTGGGCATCTCATAGGGATTGGCGGAGAGGACGACCATATCGGCGATCTTGCCCGCCTCCAGGGAGCCCCGCTCCTTTTCGTCGAAGCTGGCCCAGTAGCCGTTGTAGGTGGCCATGCGCAGCGCTTCCCGGATAGAGACAGCTTCTCCGGGGTTGGAGTGGTTCACCGCCTTGTACAGCCACACGATGGGGTCCGGCGCGGTGCAGGGCGCGTCGCTGCCGAAGGAGACCACGCAGCCCAGATCCCGGAAAGAGCGGACCGGATTGAGCCGGCTGTTGCGCTCCTCGCCCAACAGCTCCCTGGTGTACTCTGCCGGCTCCTGCCGCCAGTTGTCAAAGGCGATCTGCATGGGCAGCTGGATGTGGTAGCGGCGGCAGATATCCATGCCGTAGTCTGTGGGCAGGCAGGCGTGGATGATGCCGTGGCGGTGGTCCTCCCTCGGGAAATCGTCCAGCGCGGCCTTCAGGGCACGGGCCGCCTGATTGAAGGCCCGGTCGCCGATGGCGTGCATCTCGATCTGCAGCCCCGCACGGTTGGCGGCGATGCAGAAGTCGATGACCTGCTG
Source organism: Oscillospiraceae bacterium (assembly GCA_017470325.1). The sequence continues at coordinate 1,092 of JAFUES010000065.1, read as the reverse complement.
GTCCGTGTAGTACAGCACGCCGCTGTTGGTGAGGTCGGAATCGTAGGGCTCCAGCATGGCCGCGTCCTGGGAGCCGAAACAGCCGTCCAGCGCGCAGGCAAAGCAGCCGCCGATCCGCGGCAAGCCCCTGAGCTTGGCCACGCCCGTGTCCATGGACTGGGGGAAGACCCGGATCTGCAGTCCGTTCTGGACGCTCCTGGCAAACCAGGTCTCCATGGAGATGTCCAGGTTCAGCGTGAAGCCCACGCCGCTGACGGTGTGGATCAGGCCGATGCCCCGGGCGGCCTCAAAGTCCGCCGCCTGCTGCATGTCCCGCAGCAGCTCCAGGGGCGGGATGGAATTGGTGATGTAATCGGAGACCGCGAAGAAGGCCTCCTGGTTCATCTCGCCGCTGTCCGCGTGATAGCCCCGCAGGGTCTTGACCTTTTTGGGCAGCTTCTTCAGCAGCGCCGTGTTCACCACGCAGGCGTGCCCGTCGTACTTGACCAGGAACAGGGGCTTGCCGTGGGTCACCCCGTCCAGCTCCGTCCGGCTGACCAGGCGCCGCTCCTCCACCGAGTAGGGCGAGGCCCCGAAAGCGATCAGGGTCTTGGAGGGGCACTCTGCCGCGAAGCGGTCCACCATGGCCAGGATCTCCCGGTTGGACCGGGCCTCCATCACGTTGAGCCCCGCGTTGAAGGCGGAGAAGGAGGCGAAGTGCTGGTGGGTGTCCGCAAAGGGTGGGATCAGCGCCCGCTCTCCCAGTTCCACCACGGCCGCCCGCCGGTACTTCTTCGGCAGCTCGTCGCCCACATAGACGATGCGCCCCCGGTGTTCCACCAGATAGCTGCAGACCCGGTCCGCCGCGTCAACGGTGAGGATGTTGCCGTGATAAACCGTCATATCCCGTCCCTCCCTGTGAGTTGTTTTCCGATTTGCTTTCATTATATCACAGTTCAACAAAAAGGAAAGTGATATGCTCCCTCTATGAGAGACAGTGAAAAAAGAAAAACACTGTCATCAAGGAGGGAGCATTATTATGTCTAAAAAGGAGCAAGTAGAGATAGATAAAAAAGTCCGAATAGTACGTGAATGCCTCAAAGGGAAGATTAG
>JAFUES010000064.1 GCA_017470325.1 Oscillospiraceae bacterium | reverse complement strand
TGTCCATGCCTGCTCCCAGTCGCCGGTAAAGATCCCGGCAAACACATCGAACAGCCCGGTGATCACGCCGAGTATGGTCTCCAGGGTTGTGGATATGATCTCAAATGCCGCGATAAATACAGGTGCCAGGAGGTTACAGAAGCCATCCCACACCTTCTTTATCGCCCCGGTGACCGTGCTGAAGTTGATGCCCAGGTCATCCAGCCGCTTTTTGATCCCGTCCACGAAGCTGGAGAAGATGCTTTTCACCTTCTCCCAGATCTCCTTGACCTTGTTGCGGAATTCCTCGTTGGTCTTCCACAGGTGGACGAAGGCAGCCGCAAGGACTGCCACCACGCCGATGACGATCCCGATGGGCGATGTCAGCGCGCCGATGGCCTTGCCCAGCATGCCGGTGATCCCACCAGCGGATTTCATCTTCGCTCCAAGTCCCACGATCCCCTTCCCAAGGGAAGCGAAGCCCTGCATGGCCTTGCCGGTAGTGCTGATCATCTTCCCTACAACCAGGAGCAGGGGGCCTATGGCCGCCGCCAGGGCAAGCACCTTCACGATGGCCTCCTTCTGGGAATCGCTCATGTTGTTGAGCTTGTCGACAAAGCCCTGCACCGCGGCTACCACCTTCCGCACGATGGGCATCAGGATGTCACCGAAGGAAATGGCGAGCTCCTCCAGCTGTGACTTCAATATCGTCAGCTGCCCGGAGAGGTTGTCCTGCATGGTCTCCGCCATCGTCTGCGCCGTCCCGTCACAGTTGTCTATCGCGCCGGTCAGCTTCTCAAAATCCCCGTCCGAGGCATTGATGATGGAAAGCCAGCCCGCCATGGAGTTCTTTCCGAAGATCGCAGACGCGGCCGCAGCCTGCTCTGACTCGGACAGGCCGCCCATCTTCTCACGCAGGGACTTCATGGTCTCGCGCAGGTTGATGGACCCGTCATCGTTCTCCACCAGCGCGATGTTGTATTTGTCCATGTACTGCTTCATCTGCTTGGTGGGCTTGGCAAGGTTGGTGAGCCCTGTCCGGAGGGCCGTGCCTGCCTGGGAGGACTTGATCCCGGCATTCGCCATGAGGCCGAGCGCCACGGAAGTGTCCTCCGCAGAGATGCCCAGCGCCCCTGCCACAGGTGCCGCATACTTGAACGATTCACCAAGCATGGAAACGTTCGTGTTGGCGTTGGTGCTTGCCGCCGCCAAGACGTCCGCAAAATGGCCGGAGTCCTTTGCGGTGAGCCCGAAAGCGGTCAGCGCGTCCGTCACGATGTCGGAGGTCGTGCCCAGGTCTTCCCCGGAGGCGGCCGCCAGGTTCATGATGCCCTCAAGGCCGTCGATCATGTCCCCTGTCTTCCAGCCGGCCATCCCCATGTACTCCATGGCTTCCCCGGCCTCCGTTGCGGAGAACTTCGTCTTGGCGCCCATCTCACGGGCCTTGTCGCGGAGGGCCTGCAGGTCTTCCCCGGTCGCCCCGGAGATCGCCTGCACCTTCGACATCTGCGCGTCGAAATCAGCCGTTGTTTTGACGGCTGCAGTTCCCAGGGCCACCACCGGGCCTGTCACCGTTGTGGTCAGGGTCTTGCCGACGCCCGCGAGGGTGTCCCCCGCCTTCTCGAATTTCTTCCCGGTCTCATCGATCTTCTCCAGGGCTGCGTATGTCGTGGACACCTGGGATTCCAGGTTGCGGAGGGCCTGCTCCGTCTCCTCGATCTCCCTCTGGAGGGCGTCGTATTTGTCCTGCCCGAGGGTGCCGTTCTCCAGCTGCTGCTTTGCCTGCTCCTGCGCTGTCTTCAGCGTTTCCAGCTTGTCCTTCGTCGCGCCGATGGCATCCTTCAGGAGGCGCTGCTTCTGGGCGAGGAGTTCCGTGTTGGACGGGTCGAGCTTTAAAAGCTTCTCCACGTCCTTCAGTTCCGTCTGTGTTGACCGGATCGTTGTATTGACGCCTTTGAGGCTCTTTTCCAAAGAAGTGGTATCCGCCGAAAGCGTCAAAGTCAGGCCCTTTATCCTCGAAGCCATATGTCAGTCCCTCCTTTCCCTGGTTATTCCTGCAATAAAAGAGGAGCCATGGGATGCTGTCTGGTAAGCT
>JAFUES010000063.1 GCA_017470325.1 Oscillospiraceae bacterium | reverse complement strand
GGAAGCGTATGTGCGGGAGATGCACAGTCAGCTGGTGGAAAGCTTCGGGATGGAGATCTATCCCTACACCCGGCTGGTGGAACGGCACCGGATCAAGGCGGAGATGATGTTCGCCTACCAGGGCGGGCTGGATGAGGACGATAGCGGAAACGCGGGCACGGAAAGCGCGCCGGAGACAGCATCGGAAGAAATGCTGGACGCGGTCAAGCTGCCGGTGTCGGTGGACGTGTGGCCGGAGGACGGCAGCTACGTGCTGGCCGTGGAATACGACGGAACACGGTACGGAAAGCAGGAGATGCTCCGGTTTGCGAAGGCCCTGCAGGCAGTCAGCGAGAGCCTGGCCGAAGCGGAAAAGGTTGGCGACGCCGTGCTGACGGACGCTGAAGAGCGGGAGCGTGTGCTGTCGCTGTCCCGGGGCGAGGAGCTGCCCTATGACGAAAACGAAACCTGGATCGACCTGTTTCAAAAGCAGGTGAAGAGGGCTCCGGACCATCCCGCCGTCACGGACCGGAACAGCAGCTATACCTATGCCGAGCTGGACAAAGCCTCGGACCGGATTGCGGGCTGGCTGATCCGGAACGGCGTGAAAGAAAATACCTTCGTGGCCATTCAGATGGGGCGGGTGAAGGAATTCATCGCCACGGAGATGGGCATCCATAAAGCGGGCGCTGGCTATGTACCTATCGATCCGGAATATCCGCAGGACCGCATTGACTATATGCTGGGTGACGCCGGGGCCGGACTCCTTCTGACGGAAGAAAAGGTACGGGAGATCCTGGCGGAACCCGCGGCAGACTGGGACGGCCGGAGCCGCGCGACGCCGGAGAGCCTGGCCTACATGATCTACACCTCCGGCTCCACGGGACAGCCCAAGGGCGTGGTGATCCTGCAGCGGTGCCTGACGAACTATGCGCATGTGATCGGAAAACACTGGCAGTTGTCGGAGCAGAGCCGGATCACGATCCACGCGGGGCTGGCGGTGGACTTCGCGGGAGAGGATCTCTTCCCAACGCTTTGCGCGGGAGGCAGCGTATACATCGTTCCGGAGGAAGTCCGGAAAGATGTGTTTGCGATGCGCGAATATCTGGCGGAGAATCGGATCACCGGCGGCAGCTTCTACACGCAGTTCGGCCAGCTGATGGGGAAGGATGAAGAACTGGACCTGGATTATATCAGCATCGGCGGTGAGGCCATGACCAGCATCCCCAAGGTACGGGGACGGGTGCTGAACGCGTACGGACCGACAGAGTTTACTGTTGACGCGGTGTTCCACGAAATCGACCCCAACCGGACTTACGACACGATTCCTATTGGACGCCCGCTGGACAACTGCGCGGGATATATCCTGGACGGCAGCCTGCATCTGCTGCCGGCGGGGATGGCGGGCGAATTGTGCCTGGCGGGCCCACAGATGGCGCAGGGTTACTGGAAACGGCCCGAGCTGACAGCGGAGAAATTCTGCGAAAGCGCGGACCTGCCCGGGATCCGGATCTACCGGACAGGGGACCTGGCAAGATACAACGAGCGGGGCGAAATGGAATACCTGGGCCGGATCGACACCCAGGTGAAGCTGCGCGGGTTCCGGATCGAGCTGGGCGAGATCGAGAATCGGGCGATCCAGTACGGCCGGCTGAAGGAAGCAGCGGCGGCTGTCAAAAAGGAACAGGTGGTCCTCTACTATACAACAGAAGACGATATCGAAATGGATACGGCGGAGTTGCGCGGATATCTGTCAGAACGACTGACGGACTACATGGTGCCGACCGTCTACATGAAGCTGGAGAAAATGCCGCTGAACACCTCCGGAAAGATCGACCGGAAGGCGCTGCCGGAGCCTGTGCTGGCGGACCTGGGCGAGATCGTGCCGCCGGAGACGGAGACGGAAAAGGCGCTGTTTGAAATCGCGGCGGGGATCCTGGGAACAGAGGAATTTGGCGTCACGACAGACCTGGTGGCGCTGGGGCTTTCCTCCATCGGGGCCATGCGGCTGGCGTCGGAGACGGCGCAGCGGCTCGGTATGCGCGTCGGGACGGCGGAAATCCTGAAGCAGCCCACCATCCGTGCCATCGCGGAAGCGGGTGCCCATGAAAATGAAGGGGAAACAGCCCTGCGTCCCCGGGAAAAGCAGGAATATTATCCAATCACAGAAAACCAGCGGGGCATCCTGGTGGACTGGCAGTTGAACCAGGGAACCACGCAGTATAACATCCCGGACGTCGGCTTCTTTGAAAACGCGGAGGGCGAAGCACTGGCGGAGGCGGTGCGGCAGGCGGTCTGCGCGCATCCGGCGCTGCGGACCCGGTTTGAGTATCGGGACGGAGACGTCATGCAGCGGCGGAACGACGGGGAAACGCCGGAGGTCAGCGTAATTTCGCTGACAGAAAAGCCGGATGAAGCCTTCTTCCAGGAGAGAGTCCGCCCCTTTGACCTGATGAACGAGCGCCTGTACCGACTGGAGGTGTATACCTGCGGTAAGGACGCCTGGCTGTTCATGGACATTCACCACACTGTCTTTGACGGCATTTCCGGAATGATCTTCCTGGAGGACGTGCGCCGTGCGCTGACCGGGGAAGCGCTGGCTCCGGAGACGGTGACGGCGTGGGATTACGCGCTGTATGAGCAGGAACAGCTGACCGGCGAAAGCTTTGAGAAAATGGAACAGCGGTTTGACGCGCTGGTGGAAGGCGCGCAGACAGCGGTGCTGCCGTCTGACGGACATCCGGACGGGAAACCGGAGGGCATGGTCACGCTGCGGATGCCGGCGGAAAAGATCAACGCGTTCTGCGAGAAGTGCGGGGTGACGCCCGGGAGCTATCTGCAGGCGGCGTTTGCGGAAACGGTGCGGCGGATCAGCCGGGAAGAAAAGGTACTTTATACCACGATCTCCAGCGGGCGGTCCGCGGGCCCTGCCCTGATGAATACCGTGGGCATGTTTGTGCGCACGCTGCCGGTGGTGAGCGTTGGCACAAAAGGGCAG
>JAFUES010000062.1 GCA_017470325.1 Oscillospiraceae bacterium | reverse complement strand
TGCACATATCCATGCAGATCCGGCCGATCTGATCGCAGCGCCGGCCGCGGATGAGCACCTGCATGTGGTTGGACAGCACCCGGTGCAGGCCGTCGGCATAGCCGATGGTGATCACCGCCACCCGGCGGGGCGCGCCGGTGGTATAGGTCCTGCCGTAGCTGACGCTCTGGCCGGGCTGGAAGGGCTTGACCTGGGCAACCCGGGCCTTCAGGCTCATCGCCGGCTGCAGATCCAGCTCCGGGGTGGGCTTGTCCGGATAACAGCCGTACAGGGCGATTCCCGGACGCACCAGATCCAGATACGTCTCTTTATAGGATACCATGGCGCCGCTGTTTGTGCAATGCTTAATTGCAAATCGGGCGCCCCAGGCCCTCTCGATCCGCTCCACGGCGGCGATAAAGGCCTCGTACTGCATCCGGGTATAGGCCTCCGCCTCCGGCCCCTCCACGTCCGAGACGGCAAAGTGGGTGAAGACCCCCTCGAAGGCCAGATTCTCCTGGGCCATGGCCCGGGCGATCCGGTCAAAGCTGTCCGCCCCGTCCTGGACGGGGAAGCCCAGACGGCCCATACCGGTGTCCAGCTTCAGATGGGCTTTGACCTTTCCCAGACCGGCGGCGCTGTTCGACAGGGCCTCGGCCATCTCCAGCCCTGTCACCGCCTGGGTGATGTCATAGCGGATCAGGTCCCCGGCGCAGTCCGGGTCCGTGTAGCCCAGGATCAGAATGGGCAGGGTGATCCCCGCCTGCCGCAGCTCCACGGCCTCCTGGATACAGGCCACCGCCAGATACCCGCAGCCCAGCTCCTCCATGAGCCGGGCCACCCGGACAGCCCCGTGGCCGTAGGCGTTGGCCTTGACCACCGCCAGGAACCGGGTCCCCGGCGCCAGTCTGGCGGCCATGGTCCGGTAGTTGTGCTCCAGGCGGTCCAAGTCGATCTCCGCCCAGGTTCTCATTCGTTTATCCATTGTGTTACGCTTCCTTTTTTAACTGATCGTCACGTCCGCAAAGGCGACGGACAGCATCATTTTTCCGTTTCGGTACACCTCCGCCCGCACCGGCAGGTGGGTCTGGAGGTCAAACCAGGTGCTCTGGGTGATCTGCTCATCGTACCGGGTATTGACGCACAGGGCTTTCCCCTGCTCCGTCTGCTCCCGGGATACGGACTGTACAAGACCGGAGCACCACTGCTCCATAAGCAGCGCCATGACGGACATGGGCCGGATGCCGGGGGCCAGATCCCCCGTGTCAAAGTCCACCCCGTCATAGGTCAGCGTGCAGCTGCCCGCCTCTGTGGTGGCCGTCACGCCCCGGATCAGCTCCGGCTCCGTCACGGTGAGCGTGCCCCGCTCAAGATCGCCCTCGTACCGCAGGCCGAAGGTATAGACCCGCTCTCCATAGTCCGCCGTCACCGTCAGATCCGCCGTCAGGCTTTGGGCCTGCTGCAGCTCCTGCCGGATCCTGGCCGCCTCGTCCTGGCTCTTTCCCCCGCACGCAGTCAGGAAAAGCGCCAGTGTCATCATCAGTGCAAGTACCCGGACTTGCAGCAACTGGAATGCACCTTCATTTCATCGTAGTCTGGATGGCCTGGGCGATCCCGTCAAGGAGATCGGCCGCCGTG
>JAFUES010000013.1 GCA_017470325.1 Oscillospiraceae bacterium | reverse complement strand
CGATGTTCACGTGGGGCTTGCTTCTGTTGTACATCTGTTTTGCCATTATGGGAATCCTCCTAAAAATAGAAATGAATTAGATTGCTTAAAACTTACCGTTGGAAAAACCCGAGCGACTGTTCACAAGGGATTCCTGCAAATTCTTCGGCAGCTCGACGAAGTGGCTGGGCTCCATGCTGTAGGTGGCCCGGCCCTGGGTCTTGCTGCGCAGATCGGTGGCGTAACCGAACATGGTGGACAGCGGGACGAGGCTTTCGACGATCGCCGCGCCGCTGCGGATGTCCGAGCCGGTGATCTGTCCGCGCCTTGCATTGATGTCCCCCATCACGTCGCCCATATAATCCTCGGGCGCAGTCACAACGACCTTCATGATAGGCTCCAGCAAGGTGGGTTCAGCCTTCTGGCACGCCTCCTTGAAAGCCATGCTTCCGCAGATCTTAAACGCCAACTCCGAAGAGTCGACCTCGTGGAAAGAACCGTCCAGCAAAGTGGCCTTCACGTCCACCACCTGGTATCCAGCCAGAACGCCGGAGAGCATCGCGCCTTGGATGCCTTGATCGACGCAGGGGATGAATTCCTTGGGGATGGCGCCGCCCGTGATCTTGTTCACGAACTCATAGCCCTTGCCGGGCTCATTGGGCTCGATCATAAGCTTCACATGGGCGAACTGGCCCTTGCCGCCTGTCTGCCTTGCGTAGCGGGTGTCGACCGTTGCGGACTTCTTGATGGTCTCCTTGTAAGAGACCTGGGGCTTGCCCACGTTGGCCTCGACCTTGAACTCACGCAGAAGTCTGTCCACGATAATCTCCAGATGCAGCTCGCCCATACCGGCGATGATGGTCTGACCTGTCTCCTCATCCGTATAGGTCTTGAAGGTGGGGTCTTCCTCTGCCAGCTTTTGCAGGGCGATTGCCATTTTTTCCTGGCCCGCCTTGGTCTTGGGCTCGATGGCCACACGAATGACGGGATCGGGAAATTCCATGGATTCAAGGATGATGGGGTGCTTTTCGTCACAGAGGGTGTCGCCGGTGGTGGTGTTTTTCAGCCCCACCGCGGCAGCGATATCGCCGGACCAGACCTGCTCGATATCTTCTCTGTGGTTGGCATGCATCTGCAGGATGCGGCCGATGCGTTCGCGCTGACCTTTGGTGGAATTCATCACGGCCTTGCCGGTCTCAAGGGTACCGGAATAGACACGGAAGAAGCCCAGCTTGCCCACATAGGGGTCGGTCATGATCTTGAACGCCAGCGCGGAGAACGGCGCTTCATCGCTGGCCTCGCGCATTTCGACCTGGTCGGTCTTGGGGTTCTTGCCCTCCACCGCCGGAACATCCAGCGGAGACGGCATATACTCCACGATCGCGTCCAGAAGCTTCTGCACGCCTTTGTTTTTGTAGGAGGTGCCGCAGGTCACGGGAACCATCTTCACCGCGACAGTAGCCCTCCGGATCGCCGCGCGGATCTTGTCCGCGGGCACTTCTTCGCCTTCGAGATACAGTTCCATGATCTCTTCGTCGAAGTCGGAAACCGCTTCCAGCAGCTTATCACGATACTCCTCCGCCAGCTCACGCATATCCTCGGGGATCTCCTCGGTACGCATGTCCTTGCCAAGGTCGTCGTAATAGATGCGCGCATTCATATCCACAAGGTCGATAATACCTCTGAACTCATCCTCGCTGCCGATGGGAAGCTGGATGGGAACGGCGTTGCATTTAAGCCTGTCATGTACCATATCCAGCACATGATAGAAATCGGCGCCCATGATGTCCATCTTGTTGACGTAGATCATGCGGGGCACATTGTAGTGATCCGCCTGACGCCACACCGTCTCGGACTGGGGCTCGACGCCGCCCTTGGCACACAGGACCGTCACGCATCCGTCCAGCACACGCAGGGAGCGCTCGACCTCAACGGTAAAGTCCACATGGCCCGGCGTGTCGATGATGTTGATGCGGGTGTCGCGCCAAAAACAGGTGGTAGCGGCGGAGGTGATGGTAATGCCTCTCTCCTGCTCCTGCTCCATCCAGTCCATGGTGGCGGTACCCTCGTGGGTCTCACCGAGCTTGTAATTGACGCCCGTATAGAACAGGATACGCTCGGTAGTCGTGGTCTTGCCAGCGTCAATGTGGGCCATTATGCCGATATTTCTCGTTTTTTCAAGTGAATACTTTCTGGGCATGGAAAACTCCTGGTAAACGGATTACCACCTGAAGTGCGCGAAAGCCTTGTTGGCCTCTGCGTTTTTGTGCATATCCTCGCGCTTCTTGACGGAGGCGCCGAGGTTGTTGCATGCATCCATGATCTCGCCTGCCAGGCGCTCTTTCATGGTCTTCTCGCTGCGCTTGCGGGCATAGGTTACCAGCCAGCGCAGAGCCAGGGTCTGACGGCGGGCAGGCCGGACTTCGATGGGGACCTGATAAGTCGCACCACCGACACGGCGGGCCTTGACCTCCAGAGCCGGCATGATGTTGTTCATGGCTTCGGTGAATGCATCAAGGGGCTCCTTGCCGGTCTTATCCTTGATGATGTCGAAAGCGTCGTAAACGACCTTCTGAGCAACACCCTTTTTGCCGTCGAGCATAACGCCGTTGATGAGCTTGGTCACCAGCACGCTGTTATACATGGGATCAGGCAAAATTTCTCTCTTGGGAACATTACCTCTTCTGGGCACGTTGCTTCCCTCCTTCATTAAAAAATGGAATCACAGGTACTCGAACGCAATAAACGTCCGTTGCGCCCCGAGGTCTATCCAAACATATAGATAAACGACAGGGCAAAATGCCGCTTTGTCGGAATTACTTCTTCTTGGCAGCTTTGGGTCTCTTCGCACCGTACTTGGAGCGACCCTGCATACGACCGGTGACGCCCTGGGCATCCAGAGTGCCGCGGATGATGTGGTAACGGACGCCAGGCAGGTCCTTGACACGACCGCCGCGGATCATGACCACGGAGTGCTCCTGCAGGTTGTGACCGATACCGGGGATGTATGCGGTGACCTCATAACCATTGGTCAGACGGACACGGGCGATCTTACGCAGAGCGGAGTTGGGCTTCTTGGGAGTCGAGGTACGGACTGCGGTGCAGACGCCTCTCTTCTGGGGGGAGCTCAGGTTGGTCTCCTTGTTCTTCAGGGTGTTCAGACCCTTCTGCATAGCGGGGGAAGTGGACTTGTAGGTGACCTTCTCTCTGCCTTTTCTCACCAGCTGGTTAAAAGTGGGCATTGTTTTCCTCCTTTCTTCAATAATGGATGGTAGTCAAAAAACCGCGGAACTCCGGGCTTTTTGCCTTGTTCGCGGGACCAGGGCGCAAAAAGAGCGCACCTATGCCACGCAAATGTGAATTTTAGCATAATACACAATTTAAGTCAAGAATTTTTGTGAAATAAATTTAAAGAATTTCTTTGGGGGAAGGACCTCGGCCGGGGCTTTCTCAAGGGCTGCGGCATGGTGCTTTTTGTGCGTTCTTCTCCTTGCCTGCGCCGTCCGCATCTGGTATAATACCACGTGATACACATATCCGCTTCCCGCTCCGCATAGGAAATAGGGAAGCTGACCAAAGGAGTTTTTCCATGACTTTTCGCGCTGTACTGGCCATCCTGCTGTGCAAGGCCCTGCGCCTGTTTTCCCGTCTGGTCCACCGGGGCGGCACGGCCATGCCGGGCCGCTTTGCCCTGCGTGTCTGCCCCGATCTGCTGGCCATTCTGGCCAAGGATGTAAAGTCCGTGGCCATCACCGGCACCAATGGCAAAACCACCAGCTCCCGCATGATCGAGGAGGCCTTTGCCGAGCAGGGGCTCAGTTATTTTGCCAACCGCTCCGGCGCCAATCTGATCAGCGGCATCACCACGGAATTTGTGATGAACTGTACGCTGGGCGGAAAAATGAAAAAGGAATACGCGGTCATCGAATGCGACGAGGCCGCCGCCCGCACGGTATTCGGGCAACTCAAGCCCCGGGTCATCGTAGTGACCAATCTGTTCCGGGATCAGCTGGACCGCTACGGGGAGGTCACCCACACGCTGGAAAACATCCGCGTGGCCGTTCAGGGCGCACCGGAGGCGCTGCTCTGCCTGAACGCGGATTGCTCTCTGACCTCTTCCCTGGCGGAGGATCTGCCCAACCGCTGCGTGTTCTTCGGCATCGACAAGGGCGCCGTCCCCTCCCGGGAGAAGCCGGAGCTGTCCGACGCCACCCACTGCATCCGCTGCAAGACCGAGTATGAATACGACTATATCAGCTATGGCCATCTGGGCGGCTTCCGCTGCCCTCATTGCGGCTATGCCCGGCACGAAGCGGACTACGCCGTTACCGACGTGGTGGAGCAGCGGGCCGACGGCAGCTCGCTGGTCATGGATATCCGCGGCACGAAGCAACTGGTGGAAGTCAACCTGCCGGCTCTGTACAATATATATAATGCCGCCGGGGCTCTGGCAGCTGCGGTAGAAATGGGTGTGGACCTGTCGGTAGCCATCTCGGCCCTGGGCCGCTTCCAGTGTGGCTTTGGCCGTATGGAAAAGTTCGACCTGGGCGGCGGTTCCCGGATCATGCTGGTGAAAAACCCCGCCGGCTGCAACCAGGTCTTAGAGTTTTTACAGAATATCAAGGAAAAGTTCATCCTGGTAGTCTGCCTCAACGACCGGCCCGCAGACGGGACCGACGTGTCCTGGATCTGGGACGCGGATTTCGAGGCTCTGGCCGGGATGGCCGGACGGCTGGAGCAGGTGATCGTCTCCGGCGACCGGGCCGGCGACATGCGGGTACGCATCAAATATGCCGGGATTTCCGACGCTTTTATCCAGGAAGAGCGAGATTATGAGGCGCTGGTGGAAAAGCTGGAAAAAACGGACAAGCCCATCTTCATGATGCCCACCTATACCGCCATGCTGGATCTGCGGCAGGTGGTGATCCGCCACTGCGGCGGCGCAGAATTTTGGGAGTGACGTCAGAAGAAACTCGCTCCATTCCGTTTCCGCGGTTTTCGAAATGACCGCGAAAACTCCATATCCGTTCCTTCCTTCTTCCTTCCACCATCAAACCCATTTCATTGGGCTTTGATGGTGAAACAAGAGGAATTGTGATTTGAAAGGACAATGACCATGGAACTGAAGATCTGTCATATGTACCCGGACGTACTGAACCTCTACGGCGACGGGGGCAACATCCGCTGCATCACCCGGCGGCTCCAATGGCGCGGCATTGACGCGGAGGTCACTCGTCTGCCCATCGGTTCCTCCGCAAGTCTCGGCGGCTTTGATCTGGTGTTCATCGGCGGCGGGCAGGACTTTGAGCAGCAGGTGCTGCTGGAGGATCTGCACCGGGGCAAGGACCGGGAGATCCGCGCGGCTGTGGAGGACGGTCTGCCCTTCCTGACCATCTGCGGCGGCTATCAGATGCTGGGCAGCTATTATGAGACCTATGACGGCCAGCGCTGTGACTTCATCGGCGCGCTGGATCTGTATACGGTGGGCTCCAAAGTCCGCATGATCGGTAACTACAGCTTCCAGTGCGGCGAGGAATCCGGCGGCAGTGTGGTCGTGGGCTTTGAGAATCACAGCGGCAAGACCTGGCTAGGCAGCGGCGTGCAGCCTCTGGGCAAGGTGCTCAGCGGCTACGGCAACAATGGTGAGGACAGCAGTGAGGGCGCCCGGTATAAAAACGTATTCGGTACTTACAGCCACGGCCCCCTGCTGCCCAAAAATCCGCAGTTTTGCGACCATCTCCTGCTGACCGCCCTGGAGCGGAAATACGGCGTTACGGAGCTGTCTCCCCTGGACGATACAGCGGAGCAGACCGCACATGATGAGATCCTGGCCCGGCTGGGCTAAGTCCTCCCGCTCTTGGTCCATTTCTCTTTCCGACGTCAAATGAGGTCCGCGGGAAATGCCCTGTAAATTTTCCCTATTCCCCTGCTATTTCCCTGCGCATTGTGACAAATTTTTCGCCTCCCTGTGCGTATACTGGTACGCAAAGGGAGGCGAATTCTATGAAACGCTTGCTGACGGCCCTGGGTCTGTTGGCGTTGGCTCTGCTGCTGAGTGCCTGTGCCAGCCGGGAGGAACCGCCGCCGCCCAACTATCTGTCCCTGATGGAGGACGCCGCCATGACCGGGGACACGGAAGCCGGACACATGGCGGAGTACGCCCGAAACCACCAGATCGACGAGCTTCAGTCCGGAGAAACCAAGATCTCCTTCGACGAACTTTTTCTATTGGCCCGGCTCATCTATGCGGAAGCGGGAGATCTGCGCTACAGCGATGCGCAGCGTATGTGCGTGGGAGAGGTGGTACTCAACCGGGTAGCCTCCCCAGAATACCCGGACAATCTGGAGGCTGTGGTCTATCAAGAGGGGCAGTATCCGGAAACCGCTACCGCCGCTTTTCAGACCGAGACTCTGCCAAACCGGGTCAGCGCTCAGGCCGCCATGCGGCTTCTGCTGGGCGAACGGGTACTGGAGCCCCAGGTGGTCATCCAGACCCACCAGAAACCGGGCGATAACGTCTATGTCAGCTTCTGCAACCGGCACGGCTTCCTCTATGTGTATACATATTTCTGTGCAAGCCCCAATTTGGATCTGTATCTTTCTTCCCCTCTCCCCTCTTGAAGCGCAAAGGCGCCCGGGATCTCCCGGGCGCCTTTGTCTATACCGTGTTTACTTCTTGCTCTTGATATACGCGTCGATGCTCTTGGCGCCGGTCTTGCCCGCGCCCATGGCCAGAATGACCGTGGCCGCACCGGTGACCGCGTCGCCGCCGGCGAACACACCCTCGCGGGAGGTCACACCGTTGTCGTCAGCCTGGATGCCGCCCTTCTTGGTGGTCTCCAAATTGGGCGTGGTGGAGCGGATCAGGGGATTCGGGCTGGTGCCGATGGCGATGATCACCGCGTCGCATTCAAGGATCCAGTTGGAGTCCTTCACCGCCACGGGGCTGCGGCGGCCCTTGGCGTCCGGCTCGCCCAGCTCCTGCTTGATCAACTCAATGCCGGTCACGCGGCCCTCCTCGTCGCCATGGATGGCAGCGGGGTTATTCAGCAGCATGAACTCGATGCCCTCGGCCTCGGCATGCTCCACCTCTTCCTTACGGGCAGGCAGCTCGTCCATGCCACGGCGGTAGGTGATATACACATGCTCCGCACCCAGACGCTTGGCCACACGGGCCGCGTCCATAGCCACATTGCCGCCGCCGACCACAGCCACCACCTTGGGGTGCTTGATGGGCGTGTCGTAGTCGTCCCGATAGGCCTTCATCAGGTTCACACGGGTCAGGAACTCGTTGGCGCTGTACACGCCCAACAGGTTCTCGCCGGGCACGTGCAGGAACTGGGGCAGGCCCGCGCCGGAGCCAATGAACACGGCCTCGAAGCCGTCCTGGAACAGCTCGTCCACGGTCATGGACTTGCCGATGATGGCGTTGTTCACGATCTTGACGCCCATCTTCTTCAGGTTCTCGATCTCCGCCGCCACGATCTCCTTGGGCAGACGGAACTGGGGGATGCCATAGACCAGCACGCCGCCGGACTTGTGGAAAGCCTCGAAGATGGTCACGTCATAGCCCAACTTGCGCAGGTCGCCCGCGCAGGTCAGGCCCGCAGGGCCGGAGCCGATGACGGCAATCTTGTGGCCGTTGGATTCGGGGGCCACGGGCTCGGGCTTGTCCTCTTTCGCCATATGGGTGTCAGCCACAAAGCGCTCCAGCCGGCCGATGGCTACAGGCTCGCCCTTGATGCCGCGAACGCACTTGCTTTCGCACTGCTTCTCCTGGGGACATACACGGCCGCAGACCGCGGGCAGAGAGTTGGTAGAGGTGATGATATCGTAGGCGGCCTCAAAGTCGTTCTCCCGGACCTTCTCGATGAAGCGGGGGATCTTCACGCTCACCGGGCAACCGGTACGGCAGGGGGCGTTCTTGCAGTCCAGGCAGCGCTGGGCCTCGTTGACCGCCGCCTCCACGGTGTAGCCCAGGGCCACTTCTTCGAAATTGCCGGCGCGGACCACGGGGTCCTGCTCGGGCATCTCGTTTTTGGTCATGCTCATGTTGACTTTCATGTTAGCCATTGCGCTTCCCTCCCGTGATGTTGCAGATATGCTGGGCGGCCTCGTCCTGCTCGTCCTTATAGAACGCGGCACGCTTGAGCAGAGAATCGAAGTCCACCTTGTGGGCGTCGAAGTCCGGCCCGTCCACGCAGGCGAACTTGGTCTCACCGTCCACGATCACGCGGCAGCAGCCGCACATACCGGTGCCGTCCACCATGATGGGGTCCAGGGAGATGATGGTGCTGATGCCATAGGGCCGAGTCACATCCGCCAGGAACTTCATCATGATATCCGGGCCGATGGCGATGACCCGGTCGAACTGAGGCTTGTTCTCGGCGATGTTGGCCTCGATCTCGTTCTTCAGGAACACGGTGGTGAAGCCCTTCTCCCCATAGGAACCGTCGTCGGTGCACATGATGAGCTTATTGGAGACGGCCTTCAGCTCCTCCTTCAGGATCACGATATCCGCACTGCGGAAGCCCGCGATAAAGGTCACGTCGATGCCTCTCTCGTGCATCTCCTTGGCGATGGGATAAGCGATGGCACAGCCCACGCCGCCGCCGACCACACAGACCTTCTTCAGGCCCTCCATCTCGGTGGCCTTGCCGAGAGGACCGGCGAAGTCGGAGATATAGTCCCCTTCCTCCACCGTGTGGAGCATCTTGGTGGTGCGGCCCGCGGCCTGCACCATAACGGTGACGGTACCCTTCTCCCGGTCGTAGCCGGCTACGGAAACGGGGACGCGCTCACCCTGTTCATCCAGGCGGAAAATGACAAACTGGCCGGCCTGGGCGTGCCGGGCCACCAGCGGCGCCTCGATCTCAAAAAGACAGATCGTTTTGGCGTCGTTCAAAAAACGCTTGGTCACTACTTTGTACATCTCTACACCTCTATAAAAATTGTTATTTCGGGCATTTATATTGTAACCGATAGGATGATTTTAGTCAAACGATATGCCCCTTTTCTTTCCCGTCATTCTGACGAAAATATATCAAACTTGACTTTTTTGAAGGGTATTTCGCTTTCAAGCTCGTATATCTTTTCACTTCATGTTCGTCACATAGCGGACCACATAATCCGCAAAGCGCCGGGTGGCTGGTCCCGCCTTGCTGCCCGCGGCAATGGCGATGCCGATGGTTCGCTTGGCCTCCGGCACCAGGGGCAGTACCAGCAGCCGGTCCCGGCGGCCCTTCAGCAAGAGCTCAGGCATAATGCTCATCCCCAGCCCCTGCTCCACCATGGCGATGATGGCGTAGTCGTCCTTGGTATAAAAGCGGACATTGGGATGAACACCTGCCGCCTCCAGTGCCCGGCGGGCATCGTGGTCAGAGCTCTCCAGCAGGCTGATGAAGGGCTCGGTCTCACACTCCACCAGCGGGAAACGGGGGTAGCTGGCAAAGCGGCTGTCCTCGGGCAGGATCGCCAGCAGCCGGTCCTCCATCAAGGGGATGCACTCGCAGTCCAGGGCACAGGGCACATTCACAAAGCCGATGTCGATGCTGCCGTCGGAGAGCCACTGCTCCACATCGTGATAGTCCCCATTGAGCAGCTTGAATTCCACCTTGGGGTAGTCGGTCTGAAATTCCTTCAGCACAGCCGGAAGCCAGTGAACGGCAACGGAGGTAAAGGCACCGATGCGTACCGTGCCAGCGTCCAGGCCCCGGATGGAAGCCGCCGTCTGATTCAGCTGCTCAGCACTGCTCAGCAGCGCGTTTACCGCAGGCAGCAGCCGCTCCCCCTCCGCGGTCAGCTGTACGCCCGCACGCCCCCGCTTCAAAAGCGGAAAACCCAGCTCCTTCTCCAGGCTGTCTATACTATGGCTGACGGCGGACTGGGTACAGCCCAGGCTCTGCGCCGCACGGGTCAGGCTCCCCTGCTCCACTACCGAGACCAACGCCTCATATTTTGCCAGATTCATCGCTCCACGCCCTTTGCATGAATTTATTTCATCCAAACATGAACAAAATTATATTTGTTTCTATTATACAAATTTTTTCTCAGATTTCAAGCATTTTGCCGAAAGTTTCCCCTTGTACCGTAAAAATTTTCCTTTATAATGCGAATTGTCAATCCCGAAAAGAGAGGTAATCCCCATGACTACTGCAAATGTATTCATCATTATCGCCATCGTGATCTATCTGGTAGGCATGCTGTCCATCGGCGTTGTGTACTCCAAACGCAACAAGACCTCCAGTGATTTCTATCTGGGCGGCCGCAAGCTGGGCCCCGTGGTCGTGGCCATGAGCACCGAGGCCTCGGACATGAGCAGCTGGCTGCTGATGGGCGTCCCCGGCTTGGCTTATTTCTGCGGTCTGGCAGACGCTACATGGACCGTCATCGGTCTGGCCGTCGGTACTTACCTGAACTGGCTGATCGTGGCCAAGCGTCTGCGCAGCTATTCCGCCAAGCTGGATGCTATCACGATCCCTGATTTCTTCTCTCACCGCTACCATGACAAGAGCGGCCTGATCGAAGGCATTGCCGCCGTTGTGATCATCGTATTCTTCGTCCCCTACACTGCCTCCGGCTTTGCCGCCTGCGGCAAGCTGTTCACGAACCTGTTTGATATCAACTATATGACGGCAATGATCATCAGCGCCGCCGTCATCGTAGCCTACTGTGCCATGGGCGGCTTCACCGCCGCCTCCGTCACCAGCCTCATCCAGAGTATCGTGATGACCATCGCGCTGATCGTGGTCCTGGTGTTTGGCATCCATGTGGCCGGCGGTTGGGACGCTGTGGTGGCCAATGCCAAGACTGTCCCCGGCTACCTGAGCCTGACCTCCAGTACGGACATCTTCTCCACCACGCCCGGTAAGTACGGCTTTATTACCATCTGCTCCACCCTGGCCTGGGGCCTTGGCTACTTCGGCATGCCCCACATCCTCAACCACTTCATGGCCATCAATGACGGCGAGAAGCTGAAGATCTCCCGCCGCATCGGCACCATCTGGGTCGTGATCTCCATGACGGTCGCCATCATCGTGGGTCTGGTGGGCTTCGCCATGAGCCGCAAGGGCGCCATCCTCACCTTTGAAAGCAACTCCGCGGCTGAGGCCATTCTGGTCAAGATCGCCGCACTGTTGAGCCAGAACGGTGTGATCCCCGCGCTGATCGCCGGTCTCGTGCTGGCGGGCATCCTGTCCTCCACCATGTCCACCGCCGACGCGCAGCTGCTGGCCGCCGCCTCCGGTATCTCCCATAATATTCTGCGCGGCGTGTTCCACATCGATTTGGACAACAAGAAAGAGATGACCATCGCCCGCATCGCGGTGCTGGGCGTCGCCATCCTGGGTGTGATCATGGCCCGTGATCCCAACAGCTCTGTCTTCGGCATCGTCTCCTTCGCCTGGGCCGGCTTCGGCGCCGCCTTCGGCCCGCTGATGCTCTTCTCCCTGTTCTGGAAGCGCTGCAACAAATACGGCGCCATCGCCGGTATGCTCAGCGGCGGCGTGATGATCTTTGTGTGGAAGTACCTGGTCCGTCCTCTGGGCGGTGCCTGGAACATCTACGAGCTGCTCCCGGCCTTTATCGTGGCCTGCATCGCCATTGTGGTGGTCAGCCTCCTGACCAAGGAGCCGGAGGCCGAGATCGTGGCCGAGTTTGAGAGCATCTGATCCTTCCCCCTAAGCATAATAATACCGTGTGCAAATTCGCACACGGTATTTTTTATCTGTAAGTGAGCTTCATGCGGAACACATGTCCTGCGTCCGATTCTCCCACCACGGTGCATATACTGTCCTCCACGCCCCAGAGCACCCGGATCTGCTCACCGCAGAGGGCCTCGTTCAGATACTCTGCCGTGACCTCCTGCAGTCCCTGCCGGGCGGCATGGAAGCCGATGCACTGCTCGGCCAGATCAAAATAGCGAGTGTTGTTCATGTGGCCGTTTCCGTCCAGATATTCCTCCGGCACCGTGAAGCGGGTCTCCTGATCGGTGACCGGGCGACGGATCATGCCGGGCAGAGGCGCCTCGTTCCCGTTGGTCAGCGGCTCGATGTCCACGCCCCGCTCATGGGGCACCACCATCTGTCGGGTCTCCCGGTCCACCACGGCCCACAGAGAACTGCCCGTCAGGACTACAGATCCGTCTGCGTCCAGCACCCGGTAAAAACGCGGGCACATCCCGTGCCGGGTCTGGCCGGGCCAGGTCTCCACCGTCAGTTCCTCCCCCGCCGCGGGCCAGCGTTCTGTCCGCACCAGATATCGGATCACCACCCACATGACGCCCAGGGCGCGCATGTCCGCTTCGCCATAGCCCAGCTCTGTGCTTTGAGCGGCGGAAGCCTCCTGCAGCAGCCAGAACAGATGCTGTGCGCTGAGCCCGTCCTGGGGGACGATCCTCTTTTCCTGATAAACATACATTGTGCTCTCACCTCGTCCAAAGTGTATATATGCCATATTCCTCCCCGCGAAAGCCCGCGGCTTTCAGGGCGGAACCGTCTGTCCAGGGCGAGAGGATATAACAGGCGTTCCCCTCCTCCGGTACGCCGCCCTCGTAGCCAAAGCGGAATCGTGTAAAGCCCGCGGGGCTCAAGTAAGCCGCCGGGTAACGTTCATATGTCACAGTCGAGCGAAAATCTTCCACCGGCGTACCAGTGTCAAACAGCACCGTGGAATAATAGATGTGTCTGTCCAGGACCACGGTCCCCTCCTGCTCCATGGCCGCATCCAGGGCCCGGTCCAGCCCGTCGCCGAAGGCGTAGCGCATCTGCACCTGATAGCCGGAATCCGTGTTGAAATAATAGAGACCGCAAAAGCCGCCGAACAGGCACAGGTAGCCCGCCAGCAGCAAAACCGTCAGCCTACCGTGAAACAGGCTGCCAAACCAGCGCAGTCCCACCGCCGCCAGGATGAGCAGAGGCGGAAACAGGATGTTGGCCCGGTTGATGTTCACATGCACCAGCGCCCCCAGGACCAGCCCCGCCAGCAGCCAGATCAGCAACAGCGCAGCAGGCTTAAAACCCCGTTCCCCGCGCCGCAGCTGCGACACACAGCGCAGCAGGCCCAGGAGGATAAAGGGCGGCGTCAGGATATAGAACAGCCCATAAAGTCCGCCGAAGCGCAGTATATCGCCCAAGCCCCCCTGGATGTGGTCAAGACCCGCAACAGATCCCGCGCTGTTCCAGGGCAGGCCGTCCGACTGTGCCCACAGGATGCCAAACAGATTCCTCAGGTTTTCGGGGATGTGGCGGAGCGAGATCTCTCCGCTGCGCAGCACCAGCAGCTTGGGGATGGACAGGAACGGCGCGCGGATCTCTTTCATCCAGCCCAGATTCACCGCCAGGAACAGCAGCAGCGGCAGCGCCAGCAGGAGCAGCAGAAACAGCGCGTCCACCAAACGGCGGTCCGGCTTCAGCCGCCCGCAGCGGAAACAGTACAGGCCCTGTGCCAAAAGCACGAAGGGCAGGATCGGCCAGATGGTGGCATAGGCGTAAAGTGCCAAACCGTAAAACAAAGCGGAAATGAGCAGGTATCGGCTGTCCTCCAGGCCCCGCAGGAAGAAATAATTCCCGAACAGCAGCATGCCCGGCGCCAGATTGGACTCCAGCGCCCAGCGGCTGAGCAGGATGTGCCAGGGGCAGATGGCCAGCAACAGCATAGCCCAGAGGGCCGTTCCCCGGTCGGCGCAGCGGCGCACCGTGCCATACAAAGCAGGCAGGCTCAGGCAGCCCACGATCATCTGAGGCAGCCGTACGACCCAGTCCTGCCGCCCGAAAAGCGCCAGGAAGGGGAGCATCAGATAGGTCTCCAGCGCGTTCATGCCGCTGCCCCAGGCTGTCAGATATACGGGCCAGGCATAGCCCGCGCTGTCCGTGCCATAGTGAAGCAGAGACCAGGCCTCATAGCCCGCAAAGGCCTCATCCTGGTTGAGACCAGCCGGCAGCATGCCAAAGCGCCACAGGCGCACCGCCAAGCCCAGCAGCAGGATCAGCCAAAAGGCCCAGCGGTCCATATGGGTGCTTATGCCTTCTGTCCGCTTTCCTGCCATAGCCCGCCTCCAAATCAAATCGCTCCCATTATAGGGCCTGATTTCCCGGGTGTCAACTTCTGCCCCGCCGTGAAAAAGCCTTGCATTTTTTAAAAGCTGCGTGTTATAATATGTCCACAATGTGCTGCGAATGCGTAAGTCCGATTGTCTATGACAGGGTGGCTTGCGTATTTTTTATGCTCCCGCCCATGTAAGAAGGAGGGAGCATTTTTATGCCCAAATCGGAGATCAAGCTCTGGAACAAAAACTTTGTCCTCATCATCCTCATCAATTTCCTGGTCTTTATGAACCACCTGATGATTCTTTCCACCTTCCCCTTTTACGTGGAGTATCTGGGCGGTTCCGAAGCCCAGGCCGGACTGGCCGCGGCCCTGTTTTCCATCGTGGCGGTGCTGTGCCGCCCGGTGATCGGCTGGCTGCTGGACTGCGGCAAGCGCAAGGGCATTCTGCTGATCGGCCTTGCCGGCATGGCGCTGATGCCCATCGGTTATCTGGTATTCTCCGTACTGTACCTGGCCTTTATCAGCAGACTGCTGCACGGCGCTTCCCTGGCCTTTTCCAACACCTCCACCGCTACCATCGCCACCGACATCATCCCCCAGCCCCGCTTTGCCGAGGGCATGGGCATGTTCGGTTTGGCCACCGCCCTGGCCACTGCCTGTGCCCCGGCGCTGGGGCTGGCGCTGATGGAAAAACTGGGCTTCGGGGCTCTTTTTCTGACAGGCGCGGGCTGCGCGGCGCTGTCTCTGCTGTTTCTGGCCATTCTCAAAGTCCCGCCTGTGCCGGCGCAGCAAAAGCCCCTGCAGCTGAAGGGGCTTTTGGATAAAGATGCACTGCCCGCCTCGCTCACGGCCCTTGTCTTCATGCTGACCTATGGGGCGCTGGAAAACTTCACCGCCAAGTTTGCAGCCGAGCAGGGTCTCCCCAGCGGCGGCCTGTTCTTCACCATCATGGCGGTGATACTGCTGCTGACCCGCCTCACCGCCGGCAAGGTCACTGATCAAAAGGGCGAAGGGATCTTCGCCTATACCTGCAATCTGGCTATGCTGGCCGCCTTTCTGCTGATGGGTCTGGTGCCCAACACTTTCACCTACCTGCTCTCCGCTGTTCTGGCCGGCTACGGCTTCGGCGGGCTGGAGCCGGCGCTCCAGTCCATGGCGGTGTCCATCGCCCCGCCGGAACGCAGGGGCAGTGCCAACTCCACTTTCCTCTGCGCCTATGATATCGGCATCGGCATAGGCGGCGGGATCGCAGGCAGTCTGATCTCCTCCCTGGGCTACGGGCACATGTTCGTGATCATGTCGGTGTTCAATTTGCTGGCCATCCTGATCTATGTCCTGTTCGGACGCACTCACCCCTCGTCTTTCAGCTATCGGAAGAAGCACGGACTCCTGTGAGCACAAAGCGAAGGGACCGCGGCAAACGCTGCGGTCCCTTCGCTTTTTCGTTTAATGGCTGTTGAAATAATACATGGCCGTGGTGTCGGTGAGCACTGCGTCGCACTTGCCCGCATAGAGGAAGTCGAAGCACTCAGTGGTACCGCCCGCCAGACGGGTCACCTGCCCCAGCCGCTTGGCCAGACGCGCATCAGAATTGAGCGCCTCCATGGCTTCGGTAGTGGAGCACATGGCCATCTTCTTGTTGTTCAGTCCCAGGCGGCTGTTGATCAGCGTACCCTCCCGGACAGCTATGACAATATCGTTTTCCACATAGGGCCCGAACTGGGCGTACAGTCCCTGGTCAACCTCTGACTGGTTCAGTGCCACGCCGCCCCAGGCCACGTCGATGTTGCCCGAGGAAAGCTCGATATACACATTCTCTTTTTCGATGGGCTGCATTTTCAGATTCCAGCCCAGGCGCTCACACACGGCGATGGCCATCTCCACATCGTAGCCCCAATATTCGGAGCCGGAGATGTAGGCCATGGGGAAGGAGTTGATGTCGATCCCCACGATGAGATCCCGGCTGGGGATCTCCTGCAGTTCGCCGTAGCCGTTATCCCGCACCTTGTCCAGGGCGGCGCTGTCGCTCTCGAACTGGATGATCCTGTCGCCGAACCATTTGACGGACAGCTCGTCCACCTTGCCCTCCGCATTCAGGGTCTTGATGGCGGCGATCACATAATCCGCCGTGGGGTCCCCGGTGCGAAAGGCCAGAGAATAGGACTGCTCCACCAGAGTCAGAACGGTTTTTACCCTATAGGAGCTGCCCCCGCCGCAAGCCGCACAGCTGAGACACAGGCACACAGCCAGCAATATTGCAATGATTTTCTTCATCCCATCACCATTGGTTCTCTCAGTGTCGCGGACTGTAATCCTGGTCCTTTGATCGCACGGCAGTCTCCCGGGCGGCAGCTTTTCGGGCAGCAGCCCTGGCCGCGGCACGGCGGCGGGCTGCTTTCCGTTTCCGGCTCTGTACTGCGATCAGCACGATGACCAGCACCAACGCGAGCACAAGTACAATCAGCACAGGGAGCACCCAGCGGGGGCCGCCGGATTTCATAGCCTGAGCGGGCTCCGATACGGTCTGTTCCGCAGGAGCGGGAGTTTCGGCAGCAGCGGGCTCGCCCTCACTTACTGCGGGCTCAGGCGTTGCTTCCACATCGGGCGTCGGCTCCGCCGCCTGGGCGGCTACAGCCTTCTCCGCTTCCAGCTCCGCCGCTTTGGCATCCAGTTCCAGAGCGTAGTCTGCCAGGTATTCGCCGATCTCTGCCATACGGGCCTGATAATCGCCCACATTGCGTGTCATGACCGTAACAATAATTGGTGTCGGGGTATAGACGATGGCGGCGATATGGTCGTTCTTATTGCCATTGGGTTCCTCATAGGAGCCGTACTTCTGGGCCACATCGAAGCGGCCCTTCAGGCGGATATTCAGATAATTGTCCGGCTGGGCCGGAAGCAGGTATTCGATCACATGGGGGAATTGCTCCTCCCCGCCCTCACAGAGGGTCCTCATGATCTGAGTCATGTAACGGGCCGTGTAGTAGCTGTTTATGTAGAAGTCCTCGTCGAAGTAATCTTCCGGCAGATCAGTAAAGCGGATGGTCATGTCGCTGCACTTGCCCAGATAGGTACCGCCCAGATAATCCACCATGGCGTGGCCGCTGTCGTTATTGGAATAGGTCAGCGCCGTGGATTCCCAGTACTGCAGGGGCATACCCAGCACATTGGTCTCCTGGGTCAGTTCCCCGGCGGCTTCCTTCTCCGCCATCAGCATGGCCACCGGGACTTTATAGAGGCTCGCGGAATACATCCACTGGTCCGCGTCATAGTACCAACTCTCCCCTGTGGCCGTGTAGCAGAAGCCCACGGAGAAGCGCTCATAATTCGCGTTCAGTCCGTGCTCTTCCACATAACCCGCCATCCACTGGTCGAGCCTATCCGTGTCGATCAGGCCCGCGTCCTCCGCACTGGCCGCGCCGCTCCATACCGGGAGCAGGATCAGTGCGAACAGGCATGCCATTATTCTTTTCCAAAAAGCGCTTTTTTTCATGCTTTCACCCGTGCAGGCGCCCGCTTATGCGAACGCCTGCGTTTTTTCTCAGGAATCGTATTCGATCACATAGCCCAGACTCCCGCTGTAAAGCTCGGGGTAGTCGGCCACAGGATCGTCACGGCTGTCGTTATAGACCCAGCGGTTGTTATGCCACAACAGCAGATAGTCTTCGATGGTACCGTCATAGCCGTCATAATAGGAGGGTTCACTGTAGTCCCAGGGATAATAGACCACCTCATCGGGCTTCTCCCAAACCAGGGTGTCCTCCTCCCGGTGGCAGCCCACCCAGACCCGGCTCAGTCCGCTTTCGATCACCAGCTCCACAATGCGGTTGAATTCCTCCTCATCGCTGACCACTGCCAGATATCCGCCCGCATCCAGGCAGGCCTGCCGGGCCTCTGTCCAGCTCAAGTCAGAGGCGATGACCTCATAGCTGTGAGGCATGGCGATGGGGTTGGCCTCGGAGGGATCCCCCTCCTCCAGAAGAGTGCCGTAATCAAAGGGCGCGTCCCCGGCCTCGGGATTGTTGGGATCTGCGGGCCGCGCCGTGGGGATCGACACCACGCCGGAGGCGTCGTCGTCACCGTTGGCGTCAGAGGGTCGGCTGCCCCGCAGGGCCACACCGCCCTGAAGCATGAAGTTCAGTACGATGGCGGAGAGGATCAGCAGCGCGCAGAGGATCAAAACCGCGGCTACGGGCCGTCTCCTACGGCGCCTGATCTCCTGTTGGATCTGCTCCTGCCGGCTCATGGGCGTACTGCTGACAGCAGTCATGGGGACCACCGGCGCAAGCTCCGGGTTTTCATCCACAGTCAAAATGGGGATGGGCTGTTTCTGAGAGACAGCGCTGTCTTTCTCCCGGCGGCTGTGGGGCGTGGGTTGGTAGACCCGCACATCCTCCCCTTCGCCGCTCATGGCCAGGGGAACGGGCTTCAGCACTTCTTCCGTCTGCCCCTGCTCCTCCGGCAGCTGCGCTACGTTTTCATTCTCAAAGGGCGGCTCCTCATAGGGGGCGTTGAACAGAGCGCGGATACGCTCCATCTCCTCGTCCTCTTCGCTGGGCGCTGCTTCCGCGCTTTCCGCTTCGGGCGACTCCGCCTCGGGATCTGCTTCTTCCACCGCCTTGAAATCGCTCTCATCGGGGCTGGCACTGTCCATGCCCGCGTCCTCTTCTGCGATGATGGAGACCATGATCCGTTCGATGTCACTCAGCTCGCCCTTGTCCTTGTTGAACAGGGTCTGAGCCCGGCCTTCGCTGCCGATATAGCGGCCCAGCAGGCAGGAATCCACCCGTGCCTGCAGCTCACCCACGGAGCGATAGCGGTCCGCCGCCTTAAAAGCCGTAGCGGTGGAGATGATCTGATACAGCTGGCGGCCCACCTCCGCGGGCACTTCAAAGACTTTGCCGTCCATGCGTGCCTGGGTATCCCCGTCGAAAGGCAGCTTCCCGCCGGTGGCGCCGTAATACAGCAGCATGCCCAGGGAATACACATCGGACGCCGGGCTCAGCTTGCCGCCCCAATAGAGTTCAGGTGCGATAAACTGCAGCTCCTCGTTCTCCCAGTCCTGGATCTTGCCGGGACCGATAGCGACGCTGCCGTCCTCGTTCAGGCTGATATTGTCGGGATAGATGCCGCCGCGGTAGTTGGCCGTTCCCACATCACTGCGGATTCGGTCGCACAGCTCCGACACAAGAGCGCACAGCTCCTGCCGGCTCATCTTTCCGATTTTTTCGCCCAGCTTCTTATCCGGATCGAATCCTCTGTCTTTCATAAAATCCCCCTGCAAGGTGGTTTCTGGATCTGACTAACTAATATATGTTACCACAGGCCTGCGTTTTCGTAAAGTCATAAACTGAAAACACATAACTATTTCTCCATTTTATCCGCCAGTTTGGTAATGGCGTCGGCATAGCCGGCCAGTTCCTTGTTGGCCCGCCCCTCGATGCTCTTTGCGATCTGCAGCAGGCGCTCCGCAGCGGCCACCATACGGGTATAGGCGGCGCTGACCTTGCGCTGCTTTCCACCGCTGCCGGGCTTTGCAATAGGCTTGCCATCCGGCATCTTTTCAAACTGTCCGGCCAGCAGATCGAAGCGGCAGCCGCTGTAAGGAGCGTAGGCCCGATACCCCAGCTCCGTATTGAGACAAGTGGTAAAGCTGTCGGCGGTGTCCGGGTCTCCGTGGTTGACGAAAACCAGTTTCGGCTTTTCCTCGAAGCCGCCTAGCCAGCGGATCAGGCCCGCCTTGTCCGCGTGCCCGCTGATGCCCGGCAGCGTGTCGATCTGGGCCTTGACCTCGATATCCTCATCAAACAGCTTGACATGGTCGATCCCATCCACCAACAGACGCCCCAGAGTTCCTGCGGACTGATAGCCCACGAACAGGATCATGCACTCCTCCCGCCACAGGTTGTGCTTCAGATGGTGGCGGATGCGGCCCGCGTCGCACATGCCGCTTGCGGAGATGATGACCTTGGGCGTACGGTTCTCGTTGATGGCGCGGGACTCCTCCTGGCTGACCGTCAGCTCCAGGCCGGGGAAGACGATGGGGTTGATGCCGGAGCGGATCAGCCGCTGCATCTCGTCGTCCACATACTCCGTATCACACTGCAGAAAAATGGAGGTGGCCTCAATGGCCAGGGGGCTGTCCACATAGACGGGGAAATCCCCATGGCCGGTGACCAGGTTTTTCTCCTTGATCTCCCGGATGAAATACAGCATCTCCTGGGTGCGGCCCACCGCAAAGGACGGAATGATCACATTACCTCCCCGGTCCATGGTGGTCTGGATCCGTTTGGCAAGTTCCTTGACATAGTCCACCCGCTCCTCGCTGTGGAGTCTGTCGCCGTAGGTGGACTCGATCACCAGATACTCCGTATCCTTCACGAACTGTGGGTCACGCAAAATGGCCTGACCCCCGTTGCCCAGGTCACCGGAGAAGGTGATCTTCCGGGTCTCCCCGTCCTCCGTGAGCCACACCTCGATGGCTGCCGAACCCAGCAAATGTCCCACATCGGTGAGGCGGATTGTGACGCAGTCATTGACCTGGATCTCCTTGCCATAGCCACAGGGCCGCAGCAGGGACACCAGCCCTGCCGCGTCGTCCAGGTCGTAAAGCGGCTCCACCGCAGGCCCGCCGCTGCGCTGGTTCTTTCGGTTTTTCCACTCAGCCTCGGACATCTGGATATTGGCACAGTCACGCAGCATGATATCACACAGTGAGCAGGTTGCCGCGCTGGCATATACCGGGCCGCGATAGCCCTGCTTATACAGCAGCGGCAGCAGCCCTGAATGGTCCACATGGGCGTGGGTCAGCAGCACGAAATCCATAGCTTCCGGCGGCACCGGCAGCGGCTCGTTGACATAGATATCCTTGCCCTGCTCCATGCCATAGTCCACGAGGCCGCGCTTGTCCCCTACTTCCAGATAAGTACAGCTGCCCGTGACCTCATGGGTCGCGCCTAAGAACGTGATTTTCAATGACTACACCTCTTATTCTGTGCATAATCACCCTATTTTACTGGACCTATTTTACACCAAGCGGCGCAAGTACGCAATATTTCTTCACAAAAGTTAAGAGCTGCGGCGATAAAGATCGCCTCAGCTCTTACTGCATAAGATCGCCAAAATAGCTTTCCAACACCCTGCTGTTGATAAAGCGCAGATACTTGAGACTTTTCAGCAGCATTCCGGTACGGCCGCCGTCGTAATCCACGAATTCATGCAGGGTCTCAACCATGCTTTCCCAATCCTGGGACTTGTTGCGCCAGCGCTCCATATCCCGAGCGGTCTCCGGTCGGAGTTGCTCCGCCAGATTATCGATCTGTTTGTGGATCTCCGCCTCCGACAGTGGCCCGCGGAGCAGCTCTCCCAACCGGGTCAGCAGCCGGTCCCGGAACGTCTCATTTTCCATCAGGGCCGCGGCAAGGCGCTGGTATTCGTAGTCGGTGGAAAACGGGATCTCGAAGCCTCCATAGGAGAACATCCCCAGATCCAGATCCACCAGCGCATAGTGTAGCTTCTGGTCCTCTGCGGTCCAGTAAAAGCGCATGTTGGGGCTGTTGGCGTCAAAGTTGCCGCTGTAGGCCTCCAGGATGCACCAGCCGATGATGCTCTCCAGATCCAGATGCTCCTCCGCATAGGCGTAGTTCTCCGGCTCCCGCATATCGTGGGTGAGGATAAAATCGGCAACCGCTTCGGCGGGGGTATTGTGGCCCCAACTGCCCTTGCTCTCGGTCACGGTGGTCTCGTCCACCCCATAGTGCTGGGCATAGTGAGTCTCCGAGTGGGCCTCCCGCAGGTTGTAAATACCCCAATACACGCCGTTGAGGTACAGCACTGCGTAGCGGTGATCCTGGGCAGGCAGCTCCGGGAAATTCTCCATGGCCAGCTTGTGCATCAGGGTATCCCGGATGTAGCTGGTGGGCCGCCCCTCCTGGGGCATGCGCAGCAGGATGCTGCGGAAGTGGGTCACACCGTTGGAAAACAGATCGTAGTCCAGCGCGCCCTCGTAACGGTCTGCAAATTTCAGTTGAAAGGACTTTTTCTCCCGGGTCCGGGAGGTAGCGCCATGGAGCTTGATACCGCAGCGAAGCTGCACCCGATCCCCGTTCTCCGCAAAGAGCGTGAAACTGCCGGGGCGCTCCAGCTCATAGGAATACAGCTGATAAAGCCCCGTTGGGCCCGTGATGTCCTCCGGGTCGCCGACCAGGCTGACCACCGGGAGGGTATGTCCTTCATTGAGGATATAACTCAGATCCAAGGTGGCGCTGGGGAGATACCCCTCTCGCAAACAGACGGCGCGAAGCACTGAGGTCTCTGTGACCGACAGCGGTCCCTCATACAGCGCAGAGCCCTGGTCCGGGGTACTGCCGTCCAGGGTGTAGCGGATCTCCCCCTCACCCTGCAGCTCCACAAGCACGGCATCCGTGTCATCGAACACACCGTCCTGCGTCAGGGCCACAGGCGCCGTAGCGATCAGCCGCTCACCGCCGGAGTTGGGCTTTGCGGGGCTTGGCGTATCGAAATAGTAAAAGCCACCCTCGGTCCCTCTGCGCCCGAAGCTGCAGTCAATCGGTATATTATGTAAACTAACATAGTCCACCAGGCTACCGTCTGCCCGACTCAGATACAGGGTCTCTTTGACGGAATCCAGACCGAAACCACTGTTGGGCCGGCCTGAGAGGATCAGATCCGTGGAGCAATAGATCACCAGGTTTTCCCCCGGCTTCAGGAGCTTGCCCGGCAATGGGTATTGCAGCCGGTCGCTGTCCTTGTCCGAGAGGTAATAGCCCTGCAGGCTAACAGGCTGCGCCCAGGGATTGCTGATCTCCACCCAGTCGTAGTAGACCCCGTCGATCCCCAGATGGCGGTTGTTATAGACCATGACCTCGCCGATCACAGGCTCACCGTTTGTGGGCAGCAGCGTTTCCTGAAACTGGCGGTACCCCGCATCGCCGTTTTCAAGACCTGGCGTGGGGAACATGGTCAATTTCAAAGAACCGTCTTCCCCACGGCAGGCACTTTCGTCCTCCGAAAGAGCGGGCAGCTCCAAACTGTCTGCCAGCGCGCCCTGTCCGTCCAGCAGGCGCAGACTGCAGCCCTCCTTCGGAATGGTCATGCCCCCCAGTTCCGTCCCGAAGAAAGCACGGTACTCCCCCGCCGCCAGTGTCACGTCTGGCAGAGGCCAGGACTTGCCGTCCCGCTCCAGGGTCCAGCCGGACAGCGAAACACTCTCCTTGTCGCCGTTATACAGCTCCAGCCAGTCTGGGAAAGCCCCGGTACTGTCACAGAACGTGGCTTTGTTGGAGGCCATGACCTCAGAGATATACACCGCCGCAGCGGAGTTCTGCTCTCCGGCCGGTGGAACCGGCTCCGGCGTCTCGACAGGCAATGCCGTTTCCTGCGGCGCGGTCTCCGTTTGGACCGCGCCACAGGCGGACAAGAGCAGCGCCATGATCAGGACCAGGGCCGACATCGTCTGATATGCAGTTTTCATCGGCCCCGCCTCCTGTCTCGTTGTAAAATCAGAAGCCGTCAAACAAGGTGATCTGGCTGGTCTCGGGCAGATCGCCCAAGGCGCCCAGCCGCCGCAGAGTATCCAAGTGGGTCTGACTCACTTTGGGGCAAGCCCTGCCCAGATCCTCCACCGAGATAAAGGTCTCGCCGCTCTCCCGGCAGCGGTCCAGATCCCAGGCCGCTGTTTCGCCCAGTCCCGAGATGGACACAAAGGGCGGACGCAGCTTCCCGTCATCGGTGATGAGGAACTTGGTAGCGTGGGACTGGTACAGGTCGATAGGCGCGAATTCGAAGCCGCGCATGTTGAATTCGTACACCGCCTCCAGGGTCACCAACAGGTCTTCCTCGTTGGCGGTCAGATCCGTGCGGCGTTTCATCTCGTTGATCTTTCGCCGCACCGCAGCCGTGCCCACGCACATCATCTCCGCGTCAAAGCCGCCCTTCTGGCTGCGCCGGTAAAAGTAGGCGCTGTAGAAAGCCAGCGGTTCATGGACCTTGAACCAGGCAATACGGAAAGCCATCATCACATAGGCCACCGCATGGGCCTTGGGAAACAGATAGGCGATCTTCCTGGCGGATTCGATCCACCAGTCCGGCACGCCCATGCTGCGCATCTGCGTCTCCCCGTCGCCGGGGAACTCACCGCTCTTTTTCACCTTGCCCTTGCGCACCGCCTCCATGGTCTTGAAAGCAAGCGAAGGCTCCATGCCCTTCTGGATCAGATAGAGCATGATATCGTCGCGGCAGCCGATGGTCTCGTTGACCGAGGCCACGCCGTTGACGATCAGATCATGGATGTTGCCCGCCCACACGTCGGTGCCGTGGCTGAAGCCGGACAAGCGCACCAGGGTATCAAACTGGTTGGGCTGCGTGTCCACCAGCATCTGCCGGGTGAAGGGGGTTCCGAATTCCGGCACGCCGATGGAACCGGTCTTGCCAATGATGGGGTCGTCGTCCGGCAGACCCAGGGCCGCAGGGCTGGTGAAGATGGACATGGTCTCCGGGTCGGACAGGGAGATCTCCTGGGCGTTGACGTCGGTCATATCCTCCATCATGCGGATCATGGTGGGGTCATCGTGACCCAGCTCGTCCAGCTTCAGGAGGTTATCCTCCATGCAGTGGTATTCAAAATGGGTGGTGATGATATCGCTGTTGGGATCATCCGCCGGGTGCTGGACCGGACAAAAATCCGTCACGTCCATGTCCTGGGGGATGACCACCAGGCCGCCGGGGTGCTGGCCGGTGGTACGCTTGATGCCCACAAGGCCCAGAGCCAGGCGGTTCTCCTCCGCCTTGGTAGCCCGGATGCCCCGCTCCTCCAGGTACTTCTTTACATAACCGTAAGCCGTCTTTTCCGCCAGGGTGCCGATGGTCCCGGCACGGAACACATGGTCCGAACCGAA
The DNA here is from genome assembly GCA_017470325.1 of Oscillospiraceae bacterium. The sequence goes on along the minus strand of JAFUES010000013.1, from coordinate 18,599 downwards.
CAGCACCTCAGTGTACTTATGGGCCTTGGCCTGGTACTCGCCGGAGAAGTTCAGGTCGATATCCGGTGTCTTTTCGTTGCCGGGGTAGCCCAGGAAGGTCTCAAAGGGGATATCAAAGCCATCGCGGCGCATATGCGTTCCGCAGTCCGGGCAGTCCTTTTCCGGCATGTCCGCACCGCAGCCGTAGCTGCCGTCGTTGACAAACTCGGTGTGGCAGCACTTGGGGCATACGTAGTGGGGCGGCAGGGAGTTGACCTCTGTGATGCCGGACATGTAGGCTACGATGGAGGAGCCTACGCTGCCACGGCTGCCCACCAGGTAGCCGTGCTCCAGAGAATTCTGCACCAGCTTCTGAGCTGACATATAGATCACATCATAGTTGTGATCCAGGATGGTGTTCAGCTCCGTATCCACACGGCTCTGCACCAGCTCCGGCGGGTTTTCGCCGTAGATCCGGTGCATCTTGTCGTAGACCAGCTGCTTCAGATCCCGGGCGGAGTTCTCGATCTTGGGCGGGAACAGCTCCTTGGGCAGCAGCTCGATGGGCTCCACCTGCTCTGCGATAGCCCGGGTATTGGTGATGACCACCTCTTTGGCGATCTCCTCCCCAAGATAGGCAAATTCCGCCAGCATCTCGTCCGTGGTACGGAAGAAGATGGGGCAGTCCCGGTCCGGGTCGGAAAACTTCTTGGCCGCCTGGAGGATCTTGCGGTACTGCTCGTCCTCCGCATCCAGAAAATGCACGTCGCTGGCGGCGATGACCGGCTTGCCCATGCGCTTTCCCAGATCATAGATCCGCCGATTGTAGTCCTGGAGCACGGTCTCGTCCTTGACCCGTCCGTTCTCCACCAGAAAGCCGTTGTTGCAGATGGGTTGGATCTCCAAGTAGTCGTAATAGGAGGCGATCTTTTCCAGAGTCTTGTCGCTCTCGCCGCGCATCACCGCGCCATAGAGCTCGCCCATGCCACAAGCGGAGCCCACCAGGATGCCCTCCCGGTGCTGGTTCAGCAGGCTCTTGGGCACCGTGGGGGTGCGGTGAAAATAGTTCAGATAGGACTGGCTCACCATCTCGTAGAGATTCTTCAGTCCCCTGCGGTTTTTCACCAGCAGGATCATATGGTGGCTCTTGGCCACATCCGTGCGGCGCAGGGCGTGGTACACCGTCTCGATGTCGTCCACGGTCCTGGCGCCCTGCTGGGCCAGCATGGGCAGGAACTTGTCCATCATCCTTGCAACCACCATGGCGTCGTCAGAGGCCCGGTGGTGATTGAACTGGGGCAGGCCCAGGTGGTTGGAGACGATGTCCAGCTTAAAGCGCTTCAGTTCCGGCAGCAGGGCCTGGCTCAGAGCCAAGGTATCCAGGAACACCGGATTGAACCTCAGTCCCTGGCGCAGGGCAGCCGCGGTCATGAAGCCCACGTCGAAATGGGCGTTGTGGGCGATCAAGGGCCGATCCCCGGCGAAAGCCATGAACTTCTCCATAGCCTCCTTCTCCAGGGGGGCGCCCGCCACGTCCTGATCCCGGATGCCTGTCAGCTCGGTGATGTCCGCCGGGATGTGCATCTGGGGATCCACAAAGGTGTTGAATGTTTCCTTGATCTCGCCGCCGGAGAAGATCACAGCGCCGATCTCCGTCATCCGGTCGCTCTGCGCGTTGAGACCCGTGGTCTCGATATCAAAGGCTACAAACTCCGTATCCAACGGCAGCTTGGACTTGCCGATGACGGCGCTGTTGCCGTCCATATCGTTGACGAAGTAGATCTCGCAGCCATAGATGATCTTCACACCGTGCTTCTTGCCCGCCTTCCACATGTCCGGGAAGGCCTGCACCACACCGTGGTCCGTGACCGCGATGGCGGGCATCCCCCAGTCCGCCGCCCGTTTGACGATAGCGGCCGGGTCGGTCAGCGCGTCCAGGGCGGAAAAGCGGGTATGCATATGCAGCTCCACGCGCTTCTCCGGGGCGTTGTCCGGACGCACGGTGCGTTTGCCCTTCATGATGTTCCGGGGCTCCATCACCATGTCGTCGTCATATTTGCTGTAGGTGATCTCACCCTGGACGATGAGATGATCCTTTTCCGCGATCTTATCGATGACGCTCTGGTCGTCTTCAGAGCGCAGATACCGGGTCACCCGGATGGAATTGGTCCGGTCGGTGATGTCAAAGCACAGCACCGCGCCGCCCCGCTTCTGCAGTTTGCGGCTGGTAACGGCCACCACATCCCCCTCCACAGTCACCTTGCCCGATTCCAGGGTCAGGGTCTCCATGGGGACAGGGTGCTGCTTGATGGCCTTGCCAAAGAGTACGGAGCCCGCGGGCGCGCCCTTGCCGTCGCCCGCCTTGGGACCGGCGCTGGGTACCGCCGCCGTCTTGGGCCGGGGGTAGTCCGCCTCCAGCTCCACTTCTCGCAGGCCGTAATCCTCCCTCAGCCGCGCCGTCAGGCTGCCGGTCTCCACTGGGGAAGGCATGGCTTCGAAATGGGCGCTGACCACCATGCGGCCCTCGTCGGCATAGATCCGAACCTGAGTCACATAGGCGTTATTCAGCCCGCCCGCCGCGTAAGCGATGGGCTCACAGCCTGGAAATATGGTCAAAAAGGGAGTATATTCGCTCATTCCTCTGCGTCCTTTGCAATCAGATCCATCAGGGCATCGCACAACTGCTCATAGGGATAGGTGCCCAACACCTGACCCTTTTTAAAGAGAATGCCCTTGTCTTTGCCGCCGGCGATGCCATAGTCTGCTTCCCGGGCCTCCCCGGGGCCATTGACCACGCAGCCCATAACGGCCACGGTGATGTCCCGGTCCAGATCCCGGACCAGGCCCTCCACCCGGTTGGCCAGACCGATCAGGTCGATCTCCGTACGCCCGCAGGTGGGGCAGGAGACGAATTTCACGCCGCCGCGGCGCAGGCCCGCCGCCTTCAAGATGGCGATCCCGGCGCTGACTTCCTTCACCGGATCCGCGGTCAGAGACACCCGGATGGTACCTCCGATACCCTCGCTGAGCAGGGTCCCAATGCCCACAGCAGATTGGATCGTACCGTTCCACTCAGTGCCCGTCTCGGTCACGCCCAGATGCAGGGGATAGTCAAAACGCTCTGCCGCCAGCCGGTAGGCCGCGATGGTAAGCGGTACGGTGGAAGATTTCAGGCTCAAGCAGATATCCTCAAAACCGTACTTCTCTAACAGGCGCACATGATCCTCCGCGCTTTCCACCATGGCCTCCGGGCAGGGGTGCCCGTATTTCTCCAGCAGGCGCTTTTCCAGACTGCCCGCGTTCACGCCGATGCGGATGGGGATGCCCCGGGCCTTACAGGCCTCCGCCACAGCCTTCACGTTTTCCTCGACGCCGATGTTGCCGGGGTTGATGCGGATCTTGTCGATACCCCGCTCGGCCACAGCCAGGGCCAGCTTGTAATCGAAATGGATGTCCGCCACCAAGGGCAGATCCACCTGGGCCTTGATCTTATCGATCGCCTCCGCCGCGCGCATATCGGGGATGGCAAGGCGCACAATCTCACAGCCCGCCGCCCGCAGATCCTTGATCTGCTGCACGGTGGCCTCCACATCCCAGGTCTTGGTGTTGCACATAGACTGGACCGTCACCGGTGCGTCGCCGCCGATAAACAGGTCGCCCACTCGGATCTTTCTGGTTTTTTCACGTGTATTCATAGCAATCCCTGCCTGTTCGCATAATTCAACAATTTATAAGTATAGCATAATCGCCGACAGAAGTACAGCGCAAAAAACAAGACGGCAGGGACGCTTTGTCTGAGAGCATCCCTGCCGTCTCTATATCGTGTCGTTATTCTACGCCCAGCAGCATCCGGTCGTTGTCCAGGGCCTTGCCCGCGGCCAGCTTAAACTGCGCCAACAGGTCCTGGATGGTCAGACCCTCCCGCTCTTTTCCAGCCACGTCGAAAATGATCCGCCCCCGGTCCATCATGATGGTGCGGCTGCCCAGATCCAGGGCAGACTGCATGTTGTGTGTGACCATCAGGCAGGTCAGCCGGTTTTCCTCCACGATCTGCCGGGTGATTGCCAGCACCTTTTCTCCGGAGGCCGGATCCAGGGCCGCCGTATGTTCATCCAGCAGCAGGAGCTTGGGCGGATTGATGGTGGCCATCATCAGGGTCAGCGCCTGGCGCTGGCCGCCGGAGAGCAGGCCCACCGGCTGCTGCATCCGATCCTCCAGTCCCATGCCCAGCAGGCTCAACCGGGCCCGGAACTGCTCCCGGTCCGCTTTGGAGATGCGGCCCAGCCAACCGCCGCGACCGGCGGCCAGGGCCAGGTTTTCCTCGATACTCATGCCCGGCGCGCTGCCCCGCATGGGGTCCTGAAACAGGCGGCCGATCTGCTTGGCCCGTTTATATTCCGGCAACAGGGTCATATCCAGATCGTCCAGCAATATCCGCCCGCTGTCGGTGATGAAGCTGCCGGAGATGGCGTTGAAAAGGGTGGATTTTCCGGCGCCGTTTGCGCCGATGATGGTAATGAACTCCCCGTCCTGCACGGTGAGGGACAGATCATCCAATGCTTTCTTGGCGTTGACCGTGCCTGGGTTGAAGGTCTTGGAAATGTGGGAAATACTCAGCATTCCGTCTCCTCCTCTCCCCGCCGGTGGGCCATCCGGCGCTTCAGAAGCGGCATCTGACCCTTGAGATAGGGCCCGGCAATGGCGATGATGACGATCACCGAAGACACCAGCTTCAGCATGAAAGCAGGCATATTGAAGCGCAGGGCGATGGTGTACACCAGGCGGAACAGGAAGGCGCCCAGCACCGCGCCAATGGCGCGGACAGGGATCTTCCCTTTGCCAAGGAAGGCGTTGCCGATCAGCAGCGAAGCCAGGGCGATGGTAACCATACCGGTACCGATGTCGATATTCACCGACTTCTGGCTCTGGGCCAACAGGCAGCCGGACAGGCCCGTAAAGGCATTGGAAATGCACAGGCCCACGATCGTAGTGAAGGCAGGGTTGACAGAAGAAGAGCGCACCATGTCCGGGTTGTTGCCGGTAGCCCGGATGGCAAGTCCCAGCCGGGTCCGCAGAAACAGAGACAAGAACACGATCACCAGCGCCACGGCAATCAGGGCCACCAGGGTCTTATATTGCCCCGACAAGGCCGTGCCCGCCAGGAAGTCCTTGGTTTTGGTGAATACCGTCTCGGTCTTGTTCATGTTCAGGATAGAGGCGTTACCCATGACGGCGATGTTGATGGAGTATAGCCCCGTATTGACGATGATGCCCGAGAGCAGACTGTCGATTCCCATCTTGGTCTGCAGCAGGGCGGTGATCATACCGGAGAGCATGCCGGCCAGCATCGCCGCCGGGATGGACAGCCAGGGGTGCCCGGCGATGGCAACGACAGCGCCGACGGTCGCCCCCAGAGTGAAGCAGCCGTCGGTGGAAAGATCGCATACATTCAGCATGGAATAGCTCAGAAACAGGGCCAGTACCGTTAGAGAACTGATCAGCCCCAGCTCCAAAGCCGTTTGTCCCAAAGTCAGGATCGCGCTCAGACTCATGCGCATCAACTCCTTACGTCATTGCGGCGGGGAAAGGTATTGGTCCCCTTCCCCGCTGCTCAAAATCTAAAAACTGAAAACTGAATCACCCCAGGTCGGAAAAGCTCTCCGCGGTGGTGATGCTCTGCACCTGGGTGCAGTAAGGAGCGAAGGCGGCGGCCACGGCATCATAGTCCAGGCCCAGTGCCTCGCAGGTCTCGGTGTTGACGGTGGCGGTACCGTTATCGAAGGTCATCACGCCGGTGGAAGCCGGGTCTGCGCCATCCACCAGGATCTCGGCGATCATGTTGGCGGTCTCCACACCCAGATTGGCATAGTCTACGCCGTAGCCCAGGAAAGCACCGTTGAGGGCGAAGGAGTCGGCCCCGGTGTAGTGGGGGATGCCAGCCTGGGCCAGGATCTCATAGATGGAGAGCTCTGCGGTCATGATGGTGTTGTCGGTGGGAGTGAATACAGCGTCCACCTTGTCGGCGACCAGGGCCTGGGCGGCCAGGGTCACCTCGTCCACAGTGGTGCCGGTGCGCTCGATGACGGTGACACCCTTGCCTTCCAGATAGGCCTTGGCGTCGGCGATGGGGGCGGCGGAGGCATCCTGGCCCACGTCATACAGCAGGCCGATGGTAGCCGCGTCAGGATCGGCGGCGAAGATCAGATTCATAATCGCATTGGTATCCAGATAATCGGAGGTGCCGGTGACATTGCTGCCCGGGGCCTCCAGGCTCTCCACCAGGCCCACGCCCAAAGGATCGGAGACAGCGGCGAAGACCACGGGAATCTGGTTCTCCTCGGTGGCAGACTGCATAGCCATAGCCACGGGAGTAGCCACACCCACCATCAGGTCCACATCCTCGGCAATGAAGTTGGCAATGATCTGGGCCATAACGTTGGCGTCGGCGTTGCAGTTGTCCTCCAGGATCTCAAAGCTCACACCCTTTTCTGCGCCCAGGGCGGCCAGCTGGTTTTCGATGTTTTCCACGATCTGGTTCAGGGAAGCGTCGTCCACATAGTTGCAGATGCCTACCTTGAAGCTGACAGCCTCCTCGGCGGCGGGAACGCTTGCTTCTTCTGCGGCGGGAGCGGCGGTGCTTGCAGGGGCGGAGGCGCTGCTGCCGCAGGCGGCCAGCGCGAAGACCAGAGTCAGAGTAAGAAGAATAGAAATGATCTTTTTCATGATAAATATCCTTTCATTGTTTCAATCTATGTTGATGGATGTTGATTGGCTTCAAAGTCTCTGCATAAGGGTCGCCATCGACGCCATCGTCTGGTATAGAGCTTCATAACGGTTCCTCCAAAGAAAAAATCCTGTCCCAACAATCATGCTGGGACAGGATGTACAAACATTCCTGCGGTGCCACCCGGCTTGACGCTGTGACCAGCGCCCACTTTTACGCATACCATCATATGCTGGATTTTGATTACGGAGATCCTCGCTCCGTCTCACATACTCGGAAAGGCTGCCCTTTCTTTTCCGTTCGCCCTCAGAAGTCCATTCACCTTTCTGTTCTCCGCCGTGCTCCCACCGCCCACGGCTCGCTGTATGAGAAGGGAGAAACGCTACTCACTCTTCTTCAACGGTTTACCAGAGTAAAACACAAATCTCGAATTTTGTCAAGAGACGAAAATACACTTTATGCAAGCTGTGTAAATCAACCCGTCACGATGCGAACGACATCGTTAAACATCACAATGGCCATCAGCCCCAGCAGCAACACCATACCCGCGCCATGGATATAACCCTCGTACTTGGGATCCAGCTTTTTGCGGGTCAGGCTCTCGATCAGCCAGGTCACCAGCAGCAGGAAGACCCGGCCGCCGTCCAGGGCAGGAATGGGCAGCATGTTCATGATCGCCAGGTTTACGGCGATAAAAGCCCCCAGATACAGAATGTTATAGACCGCGTCCCCTATGGAGGCGGCGTTCTGCCCGGTCTCCGCCATCAGGTCCACGATGCCCACAGGACCGGACATATCCTTGACGCCTACCTGGCCGGTGACCAGCTGCCGCAGGCCCATCCATACCATACGCCCGAATTCCATGGCCGTGTCCCAGGTATAGCGGAGCTTCACCCCCAGCGTGGCTTCCTCATAGCCAAAGTAGAAGCCGTACATCTTGTTCTCCTGGCCCTCATATTCCACGGGGACCATGTAGAAATCGTCCAGCTTCACCTTCTGCCCGTTGCGGATCATCACCAGATCATGGCTGCTGCCGCCCTGGCTGAGAAAGTCGGATACGTCGTAATACTGATAGATTCGGTGCCCGTCGATCTTATAGAAGCGGTCTCCCTGCTGCAGGCCATCGGCGTGCTCGTAGGGGCAGCCCTCCATAAAGCCCGACAGGATCGGGGCCCGGAAGGCCGTAGCACCGGCATAGAGACAGAGGATCACCAGCAGGCCCAGCAGAAAGTTCATGGCCGCGCCCGCCACCAGGATGACAGCCCGCTTCCAGGCCGACTGATTGGTGAAGGCCCGGGGATTGTCAGAGGCCTCATCCTCCCCGGCCATGGCACAGTAGCCGCCGATGGGGATGGCACGCAGAGCATAAAGGGTCTCCCCCTTCTGCTTCTTCCACAGGGCCGGGCCCATGCCCACCGCGAATTCATCCACCTGAACGCCGCAGGCCTTGGCTGTGGCGAAGTGACCGAACTCGTGCACCGCGATGAGCACGCCGAAGATTAATATGGCAAAAAGTACGTACAAAATGGTCATAACTGCATAATCTCCATCCGAGGTCAAGGATTATTTGCCGAAATTCTCCCGCACCCAGGCTCTGGCAGCGGTGTCCGCCTCCAGGATCGTGTCCAAATCGTATGCCGCCGTCACGCCTACAGCCTCCACAGCGCCGGCCGCCGCGTCATAGATCCGGTTATAACCCAGCTTGTGCTGAAGGAACAAATGCACTGCTACTTCATTGGCCGCACTCATCACACAGGGCGCCGTGCCGCCGCGGCGGGCGCAGTCCATGGCAAGGGCCAGGCAGGGGAAGTTTACCAGATCCGGCTCTTCAAAGCTCAGATCCCGCAGCTGCCAGAAGTCCAGATGCTCGAACATGCTGGGGCAGCGCTCCGGATACGTCAGGGCCAGCTGGATAGGCAGGCCCATATCCGGCACGCCCAGTTGGGCGATCACCGTCCCGTCCACCAACTCCACCATGGAGTGGATCACGCTCTGGGGATGGATGACCACAGTGATGTCATCCGGCGTCACGCCGAAGAGGTGCATGGCCTCCACAAATTCAAGCCCCTTGTTCATCAGTGTGGAGCTGTCCACAGAGATCTTGGCGCCCATGCTCCAGTTGGGATGCTTCACCGCCTGCTCCGGCGTCACCGCTTCGAGTTCCTCCCGGCGTTTGCCCCGGAAGGGGCCGCCGGAGCCGGTCAACAAGATCTTGTGCAGCTCGCCTTCTCCCCTGCCCATCAGGCACTGGAAGATGGCGGAATGCTCCGAATCCACGGGGACGATCTCCGCCCGCTTCTCCCTGGCCCGGGCCATGACCATATCGCCGGCACAGACCAGGGTCTCCTTGTTGGCCAGGGCGATACGCTTGTGTGCGTCGATGGCGGCCAAAGTGGGCTTGAGTCCCACGGAGCCGGACACCGCCGTGACCACGCAGTCGGCGCTCTCCAGCGTAGCGGCCTCCATGAGGCCTTCCATACCGCTGCCCACGCGCACGTCCAGATCCGCCACCGCGGTCCTGAACTGCCTTGCCGCCGCCTCGTCATAAACGGCCACATACTCGGGCTTGAACTTCCGTGTCTGCTCCTCCAGCCGGTCGATCTGTCGATTGGCGGTCAATGCCGCCACGCGGATCCCGGTATGCTCCGCCACCGCGGCGGTCTGCCGCCCGATGGAGCCGGTGCAGCCCAGAATGGAAATGGATTTCACCATATGTTTATCCCTCTTTATTTTTTCTTCTCAGGGTCTTCAGATATATCTTCTGCTGGTCGCTGATCCGATAACTCTCCACTGCCTTCTGGATGGTCTTGTTGTGGGTCCAGAGGTCCAGCCGCCGCTGCTCGATATAGGGCAGGGCAGCCTCATATTGTTTGGCCAGGGCAGTGGCAAAATACCAGGCGATCATCATGTTCACATAGTATTCCTCCGAACGCAGCTTTGCCACCCATTCCAGATACGCCGGGTCAAAGTCCCCGTCCAGGAAGTGGCTCATGAGCATGCTCACGCCGAAGCGGACCGTGTAGGTCTCCCCGGAATCCAGCCAGCGTCGGATGTGAGGCAGAAGCGCCTCCCGATGTTTGCGGAATACCGGCGGGTTCAGGCAGTCACAGGTAGCCCAGTTGTCGATGTACGGCAGAAAGCGCTCCACCTGCCGCAGGCAGGCGTCGAAATCTTTGACTGCCTCGATAAACGCCGCGTGCAGACCGTCCTCTTCAAAATATGCGTGGGGCAGCTGCGCCATGAACGCCGTGGTATCGGCGGATTTCAGCAACTCCTTTGCCAGCTTCCGCAGGGCAGGGGTCCTCACGCCGATGATCTTCTCCCTGTCCACCGTGGGCAGAAGCTTTGCGTTAAAGTCCCGGTAGCCTGCATCCTGCAGGGCGAAAAGCTTCTCCTGGATCTCGGTCACGGGTTTTTCACCCCGCCGTAGCGCCGGTCCCGGCTCTGAAAGGCTGCGATAGCCTTGTCCAGCTCTGCCGTGTCGAAATCCGGCCAGAGCACATCTGTAAAGTAAAACTCCGCGTAGGCGCACTGCCACAGCAGGAAGTTGGAGATCCGCTGCTCGCCGCCGGGGCGGATCAACAGATCCGGGTCCGGGATCCCGGCCGAATAGAGGTAAGAGCCGAAGACCTCCTCCGTCAGCTCTGCCTCCGCTTTGCCCGCGGCCAGATCCGCCGCGTAGCGTTTGGCGGCCTGGACGATCTCATCCCGCCCGCCGTAGTTGAGGCAGATGTTGGCCTGGAAGCCCTCATAGCGCTTGGAGATCTCATCGGTTTTCGCCACCAGCGCCTGTAGCTCGGGTGACAGGCCCGCCACGTCGCCGAAAATCTTCATGCGGATGTGGTCCTTCTCCATGGTGTCGATGGCCTCATCCAGATAGCGGCGCAGCAGACGCATGATGGTCTTGACCTCGTCCTCGGGCCGCTTCCAGTTCTCGGTGGAAAAGGCATAGACTGTCAGATAGTCTACCCCTATGTTCTTGCAGTATGTGGCGATCTTTCGGAAATTCTCCGCCCCCACGGCATGGCCCGCCGTCCGGGGCAGGCCGCGGCGCTTGGCCCAGCGGCCGTTGCCATCCAATATGATGGCAATATGGCGGGGGAGTCCGGACATCTCCCGCTCCCCCGCCGTATTGGTCTTATTGATCTGATCCATTATATCTCCGTCAGTTCTTTTTCCTTCTTGTCGGTAATCTTGTCGATCTCCTTGATATAGTCGTCGGTCAGCTTCTGGATATCCTTTTCGGCGATCTTGTAATCGTCCTCGGTGATTTCGGAAGCCTTCTGCTGCTTCTTGAACTTCTCAATGGCGTCCCGGCGGATGTTGCGGATGGCCACCTTGCTCTCTTCGCCGTACTTCTTGGTCTGCTTGACCAGATCCTTACGGCGTTCCTCGGTCAGGGGTGGGAACACCAGACGGATCGCCCGGCCGTCGTTCTGGGGATTGATGCCCAGCTCGGAGGCCAGGATCGCCTTCTCGATGCCCTTGAGCAAGGAGCTGTCCCAGGGCTGGATCAGCAGAGAGCGGGGATCCGGGGTCGCCACGGAGGCAACCTGCTGGATGGGTGTGGGCACGCCGTAATAGTCCACCTGGATCTGATCCAGGACAGCAGCGTTGGCGCGGCCTGCGCGAATGGTGGCCAGCTGGGTGCTCAGGGCCTCGCAGGTCTTTTTCATTTTGTTTTCAAATTCCGGATAATCAGACATGGTATTCCCTCCTGTAAATATTTTCAGTGATTCAGGTACTTATTTTACGGTAGTACCGATCTTTTCGCCGCAGAGGACGCGGGTGATATTTCCCGGCTCCGCCAGAGCAAAGACGATGACGGGGATGTCATTGTCCATGGCAAGGCTGGTGGCCGTGCTGTCCATGACCGCCAAATGCCGAGCCAGGACCTCATCATAGCTGATCTCGTCAAACTTTACCGCCTCCGGATTGGTCCGGGGGTCGTCGCTGTATACACCGTCGATATTCTTGGCAAGCAGGATCGCGTCGGCGTGGATCTCCGCCGCGCGGAGCACCGCCGCCGTGTCAGTGGAGAAGAAGGGCTGTCCGGTGCCGCATGCGAAGAGCACCACGCTCCCCTTTTCCAGATACTCGATGCTCTTTCGGGTGTCATAGCGCTCGCCCACGCCCTGGATATCCACAGCGGTCATAACCCGGGCGTCGCAGCCCAGCTGCCGGAACACGTCGCACACGGCCAGGCAGTTCATGGCGGTGGCCAGCATACCCATCCGGTCCGCGCTGACCCGCTCCACCTTCCCGGCGCCATCCTTGACACCGCGCCAGAAATTGCCGCCGCCGATAACGATGCCCACCTGGGCCCCCATGGCGGCGCAGGCCTTCACCGTCTCGCAGACCTGAGAGACAAAGTCGAAGTCGAAGCCGGTCTTCTTATCCCCGGCCAGGGCCTCGCCGCTGATTTTGATGAGTACGCGCTGATAGACAGGTTCCATAGACGCACGCTCCTTTATGTTATATATGTTATATATCCAGTATACCCATGATCACGATGCCCACGATCACCAGCGCGATGCAGGCATAGTGCTTTGCGGACAGTTTTTCCTTCAGGAACAGCCGACTCCAGAGCACCGAAGCCACACAGTAGGAAGAAATGATGGGCGCGGCAAAGGCCACATGCTCCGTATCCGCCAGGGCGTAGATGTAGAAGAACTGACCGGCGGTCTCAAAGATGGCGCCGGTATACTTGGGCGCCTCCTGCCGGGGCAGCAGCTTCTGTTTTTTGATGCCCAGCACGTAGACGGCGCACAGGATGCCCATGATCAGGAAGGTCAGCTCATAGGCCACGTTGGCGGAATCCTCATCCAGGGTCTCCAGCACGCGGCTGTCGGCAAAGGTGCCCAGCGCGTCCAGCAGGCAGTAGATCACCGGGATCAGAATGGCGATCCAGCTTTTGGCATAGTGATGGTTGGAGGCGTCCTGCCGTGCACGGCGCAGGTCTTCATCCTCCCGGGAATCCACGATGCCCAGGGCCACTACGCCGATGCACACCAGCGCCACCGCCACCAGGGCCACCGGGGGCAGATCCTCGCTGATGCCCGCCGTAGCCAGGGTCAGGATCGCCACGATAGCGCCGGAGCTGTTGCAGATGGGGGATGAAATGGAAAGCTCGATATACCGCAGGCCCAGGTAGCCGATGGCCATGGACAGGATGTATAGCATGGAGACCGGCAGATAGGTCAGAAGGATGCCCCAACTGATCTCGACTCCGTTGGCGAAAACTTCGTAACAGGCGTGCAGACCCATGACCAGGCCCACCGCCATCACCATCTTTAAGTGACTGTACTTATCGCTCGCATCCTGACAACCGATCTTCGAAAACAGGTCGGAACCGCTCCAACATAAAAGAGCGATCACCGCAAACCAAAACCACATCTGCCTACTTCCTCCCGGAGCCGCCGCAAGGCGTTCCTTCTATTCTACGTCACATGATTTTACCACAGCCTTGCCCTTTTGACAATTCCCAATTGACAAATTGTGCGACCGCCTCCGGCGTAAAATAGAAGCATGGAAGTCATTTACATAGACGCGCTGTTTTTTCTGAACCTGCTGGCGGACTATCTTCTGTGCCTGAGCACCGGCCGCATCTGCGGGCTCTGCCTGCGCAGAAAGCGCTATCTGGCGGCGGCTCTGCTTGGCGCGCTGTATGCGGCGGCGGTCTATCTGCCCGGTCTGCGCTTCCTGTCCCACCCGATCCTGCGGCTGGCCGCCGGGCTTGGGATGGGGCTGATCGCCTTCGGTGCGGAGCGGCAGCCCCTGCGCTGTGCGGCAGTGCTGTTGGCTGTGGCTGCAGCCTTTGGCGGGGCGCTGTGGGCCATTTCCCTGGCGGCGGGCGGCAGCGGCGGTTTTGTGCCCCTGTCCAGCCGGATCCTGCTGCTGGCCTTCGCCCTGTGCTATGGGGCGCTGCGTCTGTTGTTCCACTTCCGGGCTCGGAAGGAAGAACGGCGGCTTGTCTATGTCACGGTGGGATTTCTCGGCCGGGAGACCCGATTCACCGCCCTGGCGGACACGGGCAATTCTCTGCTGGATCCGCTCAGTGGGGCGCGGGTCCTGGTGGCTTGCCCTCATGCCCTGCGTCCTTTGCTGCGGGAGCATACGGATCTGTTCCGTGATGTGCCGCCTGTGGAGCTGCTGGAACTGTCTGCACAGCTCCCGGAGTTGTCGGGACGCCTGCGCCTGCTGCCTTACAACGCCCTGGGCGGCGGCGGGCTGCTGCCGGTGTTTCGTCCGGACCGCCTGGTCATTGACGGTGCAGCGCAAAACGATATTCTGATCGGCGTCTCCCCCCTGGCCGCCGGGGAAGATTTTGAGGGTCTATTTTAAGGAGGATTTTATGTTATGTAAACCGCAAATCCTGTTCCTGCGCACTCAGCTGCTCCACATTCTGGGCATGGAGCCGCCCTCTGTTTTTTACATCGGCGGCAGCGACACCCTGCCGCCGCCTCTGGAAAAGGCGGTGGAGGATCGGGCCATCACCGACCTGGCACTTGGAGATGAGGCCGCCCGCAGTCTGCTGATCGAACACAACCTGCGCCTGGTGGTCTACATCGCCAAGCGCTTTGAAAACACCGGCGTCAATATCGAAGATCTGATCTCTATCGGCACCATCGGGCTCATCAAGGCGGTGAACACTTTCCAGGCGGGCAAAAACATCAAGCTGGCCACCTACGCCTCCCGCTGCATCGAAAATGAAATCCTCATGTATCTGCGCAAGATCGGTTCTCAGCGGGCGGAGGTCAGCTTTGACGAGCCGCTGAACACAGACTGGGACGGCAATGAACTGCTGCTGTCGGACATCCTCGGCACCGACGAGGATGAGGTATCCCGGCCTTTGGAGGACGATGCGGACAAACAGCTTCTCATGGAGGCCATCGGCACCTTAAGCCAGCGGGAGCAGAGCATCATCCTCCTGCGCTTCGGCCTGCCCGGCGGGCGGGAATACACGCAAAAAGAGGTGGCGGAGCGGATGGGAATCTCCCAGAGCTACATCAGCCGCCTGGAAAAGCGCATCATTGAGCGGCTGCGCCGGGAGATGCTGCGGCGGCTGCAGGTGTAGCAGGCAGCAAAAAAGACGCGCCACGGCGCGTCTTTTTATTGCTCAACCAGGTTCACAACCCATGTCCGCTTTTTGACCAGGATATAGCCGATCACACATTTGACCAGGTCCAGCAGATAGACCAGCAGATACATAGGCACAATGGGGACGGCGGTATAGCGGGACAAAACGAAGGCCGCCGGGATGCTCAGCACCCACACATACAGGCTGTCGAATACAAAGGTGATCAGGGTCTTACCGCCGGAACGCAGGGTAAAATAGCAGCTGTTGGTAAAGGCGTTGACCGGCATCATGGCTGCGCTGACCAGGATCAGCTGTTTCGCCAGCTGCTTCACCAACGGCGTGGTGTTGTAAAGTCTCGGTACCAAGGGCGCCAGCAGCGCCATCACAAGGCCCACCGCGGTACACAGCGCCACGGAAAAGGCGATGAGCTTCCGATCCTCGTCCACCGCCCGCTCCAGCTCACCCGCACCCATCAGCTGGCCCACGATGATGGCCGTGGCGTTGCCCATGGCCAGGAAGGCGCAGAAGAACAGGTTGGAGACGGTGTTATTGATATTCATGGCGGAGACCACTTCCAGCCCCCGCATGGAAAAGCACTGTTCCAGGGTCGTCATGCCGCCGGACCAGAGCAGCTCGTTGATCAGCAGCGGCGCGCCCAAGCCCACGATCTTCCAGGCCAGTTCCCGGGGGATCAGCAGGGAGCGCAGGGCCCCTGAGATCCAGCGGCAGCGGGCGCTGTGCCGGTGGGTCCAGATCATCACGATGGCGCACTCCACAAAGCGGGACAGCACCGTGGCCGCCGCCGCGCCAACCACGCCCAGGGCCGGGGCTCCCAGCTTGCCGAAGATCAGGATATAGTTGAAGGCCAGGTTCACGAACACCGCGATGATCCCGGCCTTCATGGGCAGAACGGTCTCGCCTGTCTCACGCAGGGTGCTGGCGTAGATCTGGCTCAGGGCAAAAGGCGGCAGCTGCAGCAGCATCACGGCCAGGTAGTTCCGGCCAAACTGCAAAGTAGCCGCCAGGTCCAGGTCCTCTTCACCGGGGTGGAGAAAAAGCTGGATCAGCTGTGAGCCGCGAAGCAGCAGGATCAAGCCGAAGACCAACACCGTCATCAAGCCGATCCACAGCTTCATCCGCACCGTGTGCCGAATGCCGTCCACATCGTTCTTGCCGTGATACTGGGCGGTCAGAATACCCGCGCCCGACAGACCGCCGAAAATGCAGACATTGAAAACGAACAGCAGTTGGTTGACGATGGCCACACCGGACATGGACTCCGTGCCCACCTGGCCCACCATCACGTTGTCCAACAGGCTCACAAAATTCGTTATGACATTTTGGATCAGGATCGGGATCATGACCGCAAACAGCTTTCGATAAAAAGCCCGGTCCCCGATCAACTTGCGCAGAACCATAATGCACCTCATTCATCAAGCCTGCGTATTGTACATGATATGCGACGAAAAAGCAAGCCGGCGGCTTGCTTTTTGCTTATCCATTCAGGGCCGTCAGGAAAAAGCGCTCGTCCCGAAGTTGCCGGACTTCAGCACCAGGCTCAGTGATCGCTTTTCCACCGGCACCATCCGGGGTACCCCCGGCGCCGCGTCCTCCAGGATTTCAAAGACGTCGTATTCCAGGGCCTGCATCACCCGGCCGGAGGTCTCCCCACCCGCCACTACGATGCGGGTATAGCCCTGCCGGGCGGCATAAGCCGCCAGCTGTCCCATGGTATTTTCCAGCAGGGCGGAGATCCGCTCCGCGCCCAGCTTTTGATTGGCCGCCACCTGCTCGGCGGTGTCGGAGGAATAGAACAACAGGTCCTCCCCCGCCCGGTCGATCCGGGCGCACAGCCCTTCCACGGTCTGTTGTCCGTCCAGAAGCTGCAGCGGCTCCACTTTAATGGCGATCCCGCCTGCCTCCATGTAACGTCCGATCTGCTTTCGGGTCATCTCTGAGCAGCTGCCAGCCAACAGCAGCCGTGCTCCGTCTCTGATCAGCGGCGCATCTTCCCGATCCTCCGCTGCGGTCTGCGGTTTATACACATGCCCCAGATGCTCCAGCAGGCCGGAACCGCCGGTGAGCAGAGGCAGGCTGTCGAACAGTGCCGCGATCCTCGCCCCGTCCCGGTCCTCACAGTAATCCACTGCCAGGGTGAAGCCCTCGCTTTCTGCGCACCGAGCACTGAGCGTTTCTTTCAATGCGGCTTCCGGCCCGTACAGCTCCGCCAGGCGCAGGGCATAGCTAGGCCAGCGGCTCTGGGCCGCCATCAGCTTCGGGATCTCCGACTCCGTCATGGGATTGAGCGGATGAAAACGCATGGGGCTCTCCGCGAGAGGCACGCCACTCACATACAAGACCCCATCCTGTACCGTCCGCCCGTTCACGGGCAGGGCCGGGCACAGCACCGTGTACGCTGTGCCACAGAGTTTCATCAGGGCGTCGGTCACCGGGCCGATGTTCCCCGCCGGCGTGGAGTCAAAGGTGGAGCAGTACTTGTAATAGATGTGCTGCGCGCCCCGCGCCAACAGCCAGCGGCAGGCCTCTGTGATCTGCTGTACGGCCTCCGCTGCCGGGATGGAGCGGCATTTGAGCGCGATCACGATGGCTTCCACATCGTCTGCCGGGCTGTAGTCCCGCAGCCGCTCGCCGCTGACATATACGGTTTTCAGTCCGCCCTTTCGCAGAAAGGACGCCGCATCTCCCGCGCCGGTAAAATCATCCGCAATACAACCGATATACAACATAGGCCCTCCCCGCCGTCCGGCTTTTCCATTTCTTTCTGTCATTATAGCACCTGTGCTCCTCCCGACCAAGGCCCACATCCGATTTTTCATTGACATTTTTTCCCGCAGGCTTTACTCTGGAAACAAGAAACCGCAGGAGGGATCCCTATGAAATTCGGATGCTCCATCAAGAATACGGAAGACGTCGCAAAGGTGCGCGACGCCGGCTTTGACTATTTTGAATTTTCTGCCGCGGCGCTGGCCGCCATGAGTGAGGGCGAATTCGAGGCCCTGCTCTTTGCCGCCGGAGAGGCGCAGCTGCCCTGCCTGGGGCTCAACAGCTTCAGTTCCGGCACGCCCGCGCTGATCGGCCCTGCCTTTTCTCTGGAGGAACTGGGCGATTACCTGCTGCCCCTGTGTGCCCGTGCCGAGCGGCTGGGCGTGAAGACCCTGGGCATTGGCGCACCCAAGGCACGGATCCTTCCCGATGACTATCCCCGCGCGGTGGCCAACACCCAGATGCGAGAATTCCTGGTACTGGCCGCGCTGATCGCGGAGCACCGGGGCATCCGCCTGGTACTGGAGGCACTCCATGACAAATGCTGCAATTACCTCAACACCGTGGAGGAGGCTTTCATTTACCTGCAAGCCGCACGTCTGGACGATGTGGGTCTGGTGCTGGACTTCTACCACATGCAAGTCATGGGCGAGGACCTGGACCGAGTGGCGCTGGCCGCGCCCCGCCTGCTGCACACCCATGTGAGCAGTTGCGGGCCGAACCTGGAGCGGGGCTTCCCGCTGATGGACGAGTTGGGCCATTACCGAGAGATCATGACCGCCCTGCGGGCCGTGGGCTATGACGGCACGCTGAGCATCGAGCCCAGCGGCTACGATCCGGAGCATGCCGCGGAATCTCTGCACATGCTGCGTCTGGCCTGCGAATAAACCGAAAATAGGGTAGAAAGGGGTTAAGGCCCCTCCCTCCCGTTGCACCGTACGTACCGGTCAGGTATACGGCGCTACATCAAAGCAGAAATTCAAGTACAACTTGCGAGATAGTACGCCAAGGGATCGACCAAGCCGGGTCGAT
>JAFUES010000012.1 GCA_017470325.1 Oscillospiraceae bacterium | reverse complement strand
CTCCGGAAAATAACGGATCAGCTCTGATTATTTGGCCTCAAGACATCAGGAGTAGCATCAGGAGTAGGAGGATATTCCTTAGTATTCCGCGATATGGAGCAAAAACAAAGGCGGCGAAAAGTCCTTGAAAATCAAGGCTTTACG
Organism: Oscillospiraceae bacterium; assembly: GCA_017470325.1. Next base: position 24,586 of record JAFUES010000012.1, on the reverse strand, counting down.
CCGCCTGTGTGGTCGGAGTGGGGAGACTTGAACTCCCGGCCTCTTGGTCCCGAACCAAGCGCGCTACCATCTGCGCTACACCCCGAAAGAGCGTGTTTATTATAAAGACATCATCGTCCTTTGTCAAGTCCAAAAACAGCGCTTTGACGGATGCCGAACATCCCCGATCTTTTCAACAATTTGCCCTGATTTCTGCCGCAAGACAGTTGAGCGGAGGGTCAAGATGTGCTATACTTGCTTCAATATCTGCATCAATCAAGGTGAAATAAAATGAAACGAACTCTGTTTTTGATCTTCACGCTTACCCTTCTGGTCTTGCTGCTCTGCGGCTGCGGAACTCAGGACGCGGCTTCCGTACAGGCACCGAACGGGACCGCTTCCCCCGCCAATGCACAGACTGCAGGAGCTGAAACGCAGGCTGCCGAGGAAACGCCGGAGCCCACTCCCGTGATCTTTACTTTTCCTGACGGGAGCAGCCATACGCCTGATGAGACGACCCTGGATCTTTCCGGCTTTACGCAGCAGGATGTGTTGACGATCATCTCCAGCCTCCAGCAGATGCCGGAGCTGCAATATGTGGATCTGGGCTATGCCTTTCCTATTACTGAACAGGAGGTACAGACCCAGGATACCCGCGGCAAGATCCTCACCAGCACTATTCTGGTTGCGGAAGACCTGGCTTACACCGAAGAAACGCCACGTCTCACCTGGGACACGGTTCAGCAGGTCATGGATGCCTGCCCGCAGGCTCAGGTCGATTATCACTTCCGGCTGTTCGGCAAGGATCTGTCCACGCTGGACGAAGCACTTGACTTCAACCACATCAAGATGAGCGATGAGGGCGCGGCCGTTAAAGCGGTGCTGCCCTATATGCAAAACTGCAAATCCCTGGATATGGATTTTTGCGGTGTGTCCTGCCCTGCCATGGCTGAGATCCGGGATGCTTACCCGGATATGCATGTGGTGTGGCGCGTTTGGTTCGGCAACGACTGCAGCGTGCGCACGGATGTCGACACAGTGCTCGCCTCTAATCTGAACCATGTTTTAACCGACTACAACACCGAGGAAATGAAATATCTGACGGAGCTCAAGTATCTGGATATCGGGCACAATGAGTACCTCCACGATTTCAGTTTCATGGAATACATGCCGGATCTGGAGGTCGCCATCATCTGTCTGGGCGGTCTGCACGACCTCAATTATGTGAGTAAGTGCACCAAGCTGGAGTTTTTGGAGATCAACACCCTGAAACCCGGCATCGATCTTTCCCCGCTGGCCTCTCTGACCAATCTGGAGCATCTGAACATCTGCTATGACGGCAAGGTCACCGGCTATGAGGCGCTGGAGCATCTGACCGAGCTCAAACGCCTCTGGATCGGCACTCACACTTACATCCCCGAGGATTACATCGAGCACCTGCGGGAGGTCCTTCCCGACACCAACATCAACACCACCGAAGGCACTGGCTGTGGCGGCTACTGGAAACATAGTCCCCAAGGCGGTTACGATCCCCGCTACGCGGAGATTCGCAAGACCTTCGATTATGACCACTATCCCACCTCCTGTTCCTCTTACTGGAACGATCCTCTGTACGGCGCACCAAGCTTTGATCATTAATCGCCAAGGAGCTTTCCTATGCAATCATCAACTTCCCGGGAGAGAGCATCCTCTCCCGGCATGCTCCGCCGGGTCCTGTCCTTTCTGGCAGTAACACTGCTCTGTCTTCTGCTGATCCTGCTGGGCGTGGTCTGGGTCCTGGAGCGGGGCCCCTCCCCTACGGTCACCGGCATGTTCTGCCGCTCGGTACGGGAGACCAGCGCCATTCGCTGGGTATCGAACATCTTCCTCAGCGAAGAGGAGCTGGAGCCATATATCACGATCGCCGCGGCCCCCTCGGAGGAGACCGCGGTCAATACCAATTTGATTCATTTCTCCGACTCGCAGAGTCAGGAGACCGAAAGCCTGGAACTGATCGACATCGCTGAAGGCACCTGCAAGGGCAAGCTGCTGATCGTACACGATCCCCGGCAAGTGATCCTGGGTACCGCCGACAATCTGGGCTCCGCGCCGGGCCTCCCGCTTACAGAAATGGTCGAAAAATACCAGGCTGTCGCGGGCATCAACGCAGGCGGCTTTGAGGACGAGGGCGGCCGCGGCAACGGCAGCAAGCCCACCGGGCTTGTGATCAGCGACGGCGTTATCCTCTGGGGCGACAGCTCTCAGCGCTACCATGTGATCGGGCTGGACCGGGAAGGGATCCTTCATGTGGGACCCATGACCGGGCAGGAGGCGCTGGATGCCGGACTTCGCTGGGCGGTCAGCTTTGTGACCCATGACGGTCTGGCTTCCGCCCTGATCATCAACGGCGAGATCCAGCAGCAAAATCTGGGCGGCGGCATCAATCCCCGCACGGCCCTAGGTCAGCGGGCGGACGGCGCGCTTTTGTTGCTGGTCCTGGACGGACGCAGCATCGGCACTTTGGGCGCCACCATGGAGGATGTGTGCAGCATTATGCTGGAATATGGCGCCGTCAACGCCGGAAACCTGGACGGCGGCTCCTCCTCCACCATGGTCTATGAGGGCGAGACTGTCAACAACTCCTCCTCCATCGTGGGGCCGCGCAAGCTGCCCACGGCCTTCCTTGTCATGACGGGAGGTGCCGGAAATGAATAAGGAAAAGAAGGGGCTTTCTCTGACCTGGACGCGTTTTCTCGTCATATGGGCCCTTGCCCTTCTGCTGCTGGGACTGATCGGGTGTCTTGTGTTTTACCGGTATCTGGGGGTCTATGAGGCCACCAGGCCAGAGCTCTATATGGAGGAGTTCATGTCCTCCATGACCGGGCAGAAGCTCTTGGAGCAAATAGAAGTGGACAGCGACCTGCCTGTCAGTCAGTATGAAGATCCCGCTGCGCTCTATCAGCAGTATCTTTCTGGTCTGGCGCTGGATGGTGCGCTGCGATTTGAGCAGGAAAAGCACCCCGGTGTTACTGATCGGGCCGATTATATAGTCAGTGTGGACCGCGCCAGACTCTGCACCGTGACCTTGACCGATGACGGTACAAGGCATGCCTTCGGCCGCCACGGCTGGAAGCTGGACAGCGTCCACACCGGAGATTTTACCAGTTCTCTGCGGTCCATGTATCTGTCCATCTACGCGCTGGATCAGCAGGAGCTCTATCTGAACGGCATCCCGCTGGCCGCAGATGATCTGGCAGATCACGAAGCGCCGCCGGATCTGACAGAAGCAGAAAGTCGTTTCTCTCCAGCCACCTCCTTCAGCCATTACAAGATCGGACCTCTGTATGGAGACCTGGCTTTGACTGACCGGGATGGGGCGGATATCCCTCTGCGCCAGACGGGAGACGACCAACTGAGCGCCGATGCGGCCGCCCGGGAAAAGCATGCTCTGCTTATCACCGCGCCTGCCGGCATCCGCGTTTTTGCAGGCGGTCTTGAGCTCGATCCTGCAGATGCCCAGGCGAATGCCGGGATCATGGAAGGTCTGTCCGCCATGGTCACGACCGATTACCTGTGCTATACCTATGTGCTCCCCGATCTTTATGGGACGCCTGAGGTCTCCGCTGTGGATGAACTGGGCCATGCGCTGCGTCCTGTCATCTCCGCCGACGGGCAATACCGCTTCTTCTATGAGAACGACCCGGAGGCCGCCGCCCTCCTGCAGCCCTATGCGGAGCGCTTCTTCCAGCTGTTCGTCACCTATACCTCTTCCGCCTTCAACGAAAGCCGGTACTATGATCTGCTGGACCGGATCCGGCCGGGCACCGCGCTGTATGACTATGTGGCCCAATCCCGGGACGCTATGATCTGGGCGCCTTACAGTCAGACGGAATTTGCGGATCTGCATTATGACAATTTCCGCTATCTCAACAACCGCTGCTTCATCTGCACTGTGCGTTATGACGCGGATATCAGCTTTTCCGCAAGGGATGAAGCATACAACTATGGTCTACAGAGTGCCTATGAACTGGCTTTCCAGCTGGCTGATACCGGCTGGATCGCCCTGGCGATGTCCGCTGTCGACTGAAGCATATACACAAAAAGCCGCCGATTGGCGGCTTTTTATTTTCACGGCTTCAAAGCAGCTTCTCCACACTGTACATGGATTCCAGCACCAGGAAGTTGGTGCGAAACAACGTATTGAGATTCCAGTAACTGATGCCCGCAAGGCCATATTCGGCGACCAGCGCATACTTCGCTTTGAGGCTACGCACGTCTTCGAACCACACCTCATGCTGGCGGCCATTGTCATCCGCATAACGGAAAAACGGTGCCTGTGCGGTCTCGTCAAACTGGATCTGCACGCGCCGCTGTCCGGCAAGGGTGACCGCGGCCACATTGCTGAGAGGTCTCGCCGCACTCCCCTGTGTGAAGGGCAGCGTCCAGTCATAGCCATAGTTTGGAATGCCCAGCAGGATCTTGCCTGCCGGCATTACGCTCACTGCGTAATCCAGTACCTTCCGAACCATATTCAGGGGTGAAACGGCCATAGCGGGGCCGTATGTATACCCCCATTCATAGGTCATCAGCACCACATGATCCGCTGTTTGACCGTGAAATGCATAGTCATGAGCAGTATAAAGCAGGCCTTGCTGGGCGTCGGAGAGCTTAGGCGCCAAGGCCGTCACAACGATATAGCCCAAACGGTGCATCCGCTCTGTGATTCGACCAAGAAACTGGTTATAGCTTTCTCGGTCAAAGGGATATACATACTCGAAATCCAGATTCACCCCATAGTATCCGCCCTGCGACAGGATATCCTCTACCTGCTCAAGGAAAGCATCCTGCACCTGCTGATCGGTAAAGATCGCATGGGCGATATCACTGGAAAAGCCCCCCTGTGCGCGCAGATTCGTCAGCGTCAGCAAATTTGCAGTACGCTGGGCAGCGGAGAGATTCGTATTCACCCGGAACGTAGGGGTGAGATTGCCCTGCAAATCGGCCCGATAGCTGAACGGCGACAGAAAACTCAGATAAGGCAGCGAATCCGTCAGTGTCGCATCCGACGCGTCTGTGATATAACCGTTGACCAGCATCTCTCCCAAGTACTCCATCCCCAGGGGGATGTTGATGATCTGTCCGATCCTGAGCCTGTTGGGATTTTCAAGCTGAGGATTGGCCGCGATCAAGCGCTGCAGAGAGATCCCGTACCGGCGGGCGATGGCGTAGAGGGTATCCCCGGAGCGCACGGTATAGTGTGTCTCGCCATGAGGGATCACCAACGCTTGGCCCACCATCAGCAGTGCTGGGTTTTGCAATTGATTCGCATAGATGATATCTTCCACGGGGACCGAAAAACGACGTGCGATATCGTATAGAGTATCCCCACTCCTGACAACATATATCTTCAAAACAGATCCTTCCTTTCCCGGGGCAAGGCCCCTAAAGCATTCTATTCGGAAAGAAAGAATCCGTCCCCATGAAAAGTCCCAGCCCGTTATGATTGCACAGGCTGGGACTTGATTCTTCTCAGATTCATTTTATTCCGCTGGGGATAGCCGGTCTTTGCAGGCATCCAGGATCTGCTGAAAGCTCTCCCCCGTCTCCTCCGGCCGCCGGATCAGCACAATCTGTGCTCCCGTGGCTTTGGCCGCTTCGGCTTTCTCCGGAAAGCCGCCTGGAGAGCCGCCGTCCTTGCTGACCAGGTACCGGATCCGATACTGCCGGATCGTCGCCTCGTTCATTTCCCGGGTAAAAGGCCCCTGCATGGCGATGATGTTGCGATGGGGGATCCCCAGCGCCTCACAGGAGCGCAGCGCCTCATGGCTGGGCAGAACCCTCGGATACAGCCGGTCCGCGCCCAGCGCGGCATAGTTCTGCAGTTCCTTGGCCCCGGTGGTCAGAAGGATGTTGCCCTCTGTATCCTGCAGCCACTGCGCCGCCTGGGCAGCACTCTCCACTGTTACTACCGCAGCATCTTCTATCGGCGTTTTTTCCCGGAGCAGGCGCCGGTATTCACAGCCCGCCGAAGCACAGGCCTCCCGGACTGAGGCGGTCACATGGGTCGCATAGGGATGTGTGGCGTCTATACACAGGTCGGCCTTCCGCAAAAGCTCGATCTTTTCCTCCCGGGTTAAGGGACCGACATGGGTCCGGACGCCGGGAACATTGCCCTGTTCTTCACTGCCATACTCTGTGGCAACGGATACCAAAACATCTGCGCCCAGGGCCGCAAGACGCTCTGAAAGTTCTCGGCCCTCAGTCGTTCCGCTGAATAGTACGATCCTCATAACATGTATCCTCTGGGCGTGACCATTCTGTCTCCCTCCTGCCGGGTCTGTGAAGAGCCGATGAAAACAGTCGTGAACATATCTGCCTCCGCTCCGGCCAGTTCCCGCAGACGGAGGATCTGCCAGCGCTCCCCTTCGCGACCTATGTTTTGTGCCAGGCCGCAGACCGTTTCCGGCGATCTCTCAGCCAGCAGGATCTCACAGGCACGCCGCAGAAAATCCGGTCTGTGCCGAGACGCCGGATTGTACAGACAGATGGCAAAATCCCCCCGGGCGGCACAGAGAAGCCGCTTTTCAATGATCTCCCATGGGGTCAACAGGTCGGACAGGGAAATGACACAGAAGTCATGTCCCAGAGGGGCCCCCAACAAGGCCGCGCCGGAAGACGCCGCCGTAAGTCCGGGGATGATCTCGATCGCAGCATCCGGATACCCCCCCGCCATCTGCAGAACGGGACTCGCCATCCCGTAGATCCCGGCGTCTCCGCTGCAGACGAGGGCCACACTGCGGCCTGAAGCCGCGGCTTCCAATGCCCAGCGGCAGCGCTCCAGCTCTCCTCTCATCCCTGTGCTGTATATTTCTTTGTCCGGATAGAGCGGGCGAAGCAGCTCCACGTACACCGTATAGCCACAGAGGATATCCGCAGCGTCGATAGCCTGCCGCGCCTGTGCGGTCATATGCAACCCGTCGCCGGGGCCGATCCCCACCACATACAGCTTTGCCACCTTACCAACTCCAATCCAGCTTAGGTGTGCGCAACGCCAGCGCGAAGGTCACACCGTCATACGCATATTTCTTCTCGATCAGTTCCCCGCCGCTTGCCAGCACGGCGCTTCGCTCACATACATTGTCCACACCCACGGTGTTTCTGACGAACTCCGATGTGGAAAAATCTCCTTCCAAGGACGCCAGCGTCTCCGCGTCAAAGAAGGCCAGCGGCCAGGCATGGCTTTGACAGAAGGCGGTAAGGCCCGGCTCATCCGCTTTTACATCGATGGAAGCCGCACCGCAGATCGCCTGCGGCAGGAGCTTTCTCTCGCTGCAAAAGCGCTGAAAAACCGATTCCAGATGCTCCGCATTCGTCCCACGCCTGCAGCCGATCCCCAGATACAGGACCCGCGGCACCAACTGCAGCGCCGTCCCCTGCTGCGGTCGGTAAGCAACGACCACGTCTCCGCTGTCTGCGAGCTGTACTTCCGATGGCAGGACTCCCGCGACCGGCCAGGGACAGGCGATTTGGATCTGCTCTCCCCGCAGCACCTTGCTGGATACGGTTTTGATCCGCTCAGGCTGCAAAACAGTCATCCCCTGCTTTTTCGCCCACAGGTCCACAGCGAAAGCATGGCGCAGATCCGTAGCCGTGGTGATCACCGCAGTGGCACCCAGGCGCTCCGCCAGCTTCTCCGCCAGAGCGTTGGCGCCGCCCAGATGGCCGGACAGCAAGGGGATCACAAAGCGGCCCGCCTCATCGACACAAAGCACTGCCGGATCTGAAGCTTTGCTCCGGATCCAGGGAGAGATCGCCCGGACAGCGATCCCCGCCGCGCCCACGAAAATAAGGGCCGTGTACCTTGTAAACGCTTGCTCCGCCCAATCTGACAGGGAAAAGGATACTTCCCTGTCTGCTGCTGTGTGATCTCCGCCCAAAACGGTCTGTATGGATCTCGCCGTTTCCGCTCCCCACTCCGTAAAGGAGATCAAAGCGATCTTTTCTTGCATACTCTACTCTTCTTTCCACTGCTTCAGCAGCTCCGCCGCGCCCTCTGTCATACCCAGCAATCCATATTCATTGGAAAAGACGACGGCACCCACCTGCAGCCGATCGCCGCAGCGATGGGCCAGGTGCTTCTGGATGGCACGCAACAGGCTATCCAGAACTGCTTTTCGCAGCCCTATCTGATCCAACACGGCGATACAGCCATCGGTAGTGACTTGGTCCATCAGAGCTTCACAGACGGCACGGCCCGCGCCGCAGACCGCGGCATGTGCACAGAAGAGCTCCATCCTCCCATCTGCCGTCCTGGAATGGGTGTTCATGATGCCGCCCGCCAGCTTGACCAGTTTCCCGATATGTCCCACCAACAGTGCGGCCTGAAAGCCCTCCAGCGACGCGATATCCAGGCTGTCTCCGATAAAGTTTGAGACCTTGACGGTGGGCAGCTTCATAAGCTCCGGGTATTCCCGTAGCAAAAAATCCATACCGTAATTGCCCGGTACCAGGATCACCTTGTCGTTGTGGAGCCTTGCCTGTCTGGCCTCCACCGCGATGGTGTCCACGATGGCCTGCTCGCTCATGGGTTCCACGATGCCGGAGGTCCCCAGAATGGAGATGCCCCCCTCAATCCCCATCATGGGATTGAAGGTTTTCTTTGCGACGGCATCCCCGCGGGGAACCGAGATGCAGATCTGCAGCCCGCCGGCATAGCCCAACGCCGCACAGCGGTCTTCCACAGCGGAGGCGATCATCTTCCGCGGCACGCTGTTGATGGCCGCCGCCCCAACGGGCTGATCCAGGCCGGGCTTAGTGACCCGGCCCACTCCTTCACCGCCGTCGATCACGATCCCACGGTCTGTTCTTTTTACAGTGGCGCAGATCAGCATGCCGTCCGTCACATCCGGGTCGTCTCCCGCGTCCTTCCGGACCGCGCAGCCGGCGCCGCCCTCCATCAGGCGGCAGTCCTCCAGGGCGACCTCAACGGGGAGTCCCTTGGGCGTTACCAGGCGGACGGTCTCCGGCGCCTTGTCGGTCAGCAGCAGCTCTGTGGCGCCTGCCGCAGCCAGGGCGGCGCAGGTCCCTGTGGTATAACCGCAGCGCAGCAGCTTGCTCCCGCTGCGAATGTAATGTTCAAAGGCCATGGTTCAGTCCTTTTTCCGTTCTTTTGCTGCCAACTCCGCCAATTCCGGGAAACGGGCGATCAGCTTATCGTAGTTTTCTCTGCGGTGTGGGAAGCTGCAGTTTTCACAGCTTTTTATGCCATTTTCCCGATAGAAGAATCCACCGCCGCAGTTCTCCCCCAGAGCATACAAGGGGCAATAGCAGAAAAGGCAATTGAAATCTTCCTCCGGGATGCCCTTGTGGCAGGGAAAGAATTCGCAATCCTTATGTTGGAAGAACGCATAGTTCCTGTTGCTTCCCTTCATGGCCTCTCCTTACTGCCAGCCCCGCTTGGCAGGGTCCAGCATATCCGCCGCCGTATAGAGCAGCGCGTTGCAGATGGCGGCCGCTACCGTGCTGCCGCCTTTGCGGCCCATAGCGGCGATGGCCGGCACACCGTATGTTTCACAAACAGCCACCAGGCGCTCCTTACTCTCAACTACATTTACAAAGCCCACCGGCACGGCGATCACCAGCGCAGGCCGGAGCCCCGCCTCGATCTGATCGGCAATGGTAAAAAGTGCCGTCGGCGCGTTTCCAACGGCCAGAACAGCTCCCGGATGGCTCTCTGCTGCATACTCCATAGCCGCCGAAGCCCTAGTCGTCCCCTTCTCTTTGGCAGTCCGTGCGATCTCCGGCTCCGCCATAAAGCAAAATACCTGTCCGCCCAGCTTCTGAAGGCCGGGTTTGCTGACCCCGGCTCTGGCCATGTTGGTATCTGTCACGATATCCACACCGCGGCTCAGAGCCGCGGCGCCTGTCTGGACCGCGCCGGGTGTGAAAAACAGCGTCCGGGCAAAATCGAAATCGGCGGTGGCGTGGATCACCCGGGTGATGACAGCGGCGTTTTCCTCCGGGAGCGTGATGCTCCGAGCGCGCAATTCTTCCCCGATGATCCTCATACTGCTGCGCTCGATATCCGCCGGCAACACATGTTCAGGCATTTTCGTATTCCTCCATAGCGCGGTAAATGCGCTCCATATCCAGGCTGTTTCGTACCGCCTGCGCCAGCAGATCATACTGCTGCTGCCGGTACAGAGCACGCGGAACCGGTTTGTACGGTTCCACTGTGATCCCCTTGCGCAATGCCAGGTATTCCGCCAGACGTGCGGTCAGCTCGCCGGTATCGAAAAGCCCATGGAGATACGTCCCAAACACGTTCCTGTTGACCGCGCCGTCTGATTTCCCGTCCCCGAAGCGGCAGAAAGCCACCGTCTCGGAAACAGTCTCACCCATGTGGATCTCATAACCCTCCAGCTTTGCGCCGGCAAAGGGGCCGTCCAGGATCTCCGCCCGCTTCCTTGTGCGGGTCTTTCGTGTGCTGAACACCGTGCGGCAGGGCAGCAAGCCCATGCCATGCATAGTCCCTCCGTGCTCCACGGCCTCCGGATCTGCGATTTCCCGGCCAAGCATCTGATAACCACCGCAGATCCCAAGGATCGGTGTCCCTCTGGCCGCCAATTCCAGAACAGCGCTTTCAAGCCCGTTCCCACGAAGCCACAGCAGATCGTCCATCGTGCTCTTGGTTCCGGGAAGGATTAGCAGATCCGGCTGCCCAAGCTGTTTCAAATCACTAACATAGCGCACGCCGATAGCCGGATGCTCTTCCAGGGGCGGAAAATCTGTAAAATTGGATATGTGGGGCAAGCGGATCACAGCCACGTCCAGCGCCCGTTTCGCTTCTGTTCTGGTAAGGGATGGAGCGAGACTGTCTTCATCGTCGATCTCTGTCTGCAGCCACGGTACGACCCCCAGCACAGGGACTCCTGTCAGTTCCTCCAATTGGAGCAGGCCGGGACGCAGAAGCTCCACATCGCCGCGGAACTTATTGATGACCGTGCCGATCACCCTGCGGCGCTCCGTTTCCCGCAGCAGGGCGATCGTTCCATACAGTTGGGCAAACACGCCGCCCCGGTCGATATCTCCGGCCAGAAGCACCGGCGCGTTCACCAGCTCCGCCAGGCCCATATTTACGATATCGTTTTCCCGCAGGTTGATCTCCGCCGGGGAGCCGGCACCCTCGATGACGAGGATATCGTTCTCGGCAGCCAGACTATTATAGGCTTTTAAGATGTCCGGGATCAGCTCCCGCTTCATGGCAAAATAGTCTGCCGCGTCGTAATGACCTCGCACCTGGCCATTGACGATGACTTGGCTGCCGGTGTCGCTGGACGGCTTGAGCAGGATGGGATTCATCCTCACATCGCAATCCAGTCCAGCGGCCTCTGCCTGAGTCACCTGCGCCCTGCCCATCTCCAGGCCGTCCGGCGTGATGTAACTGTTGAGGGCCATATTCTGGCTTTTGAAAGGGGCGACCCGCCAGCCATCCTGTTGGAAGATCCGGCACAATGCCGTAACCAACAGGCTTTTTCCTGCGCCGGACATAGTCCCCTGCACCATGATGCATTTAGCCATGTACCAGCACTCCTTTCATCGCCTTTAAAAAGAGGATATTTTCTTCATGCGTCCGTATCGCGCACCGGTACCACCCTGGCTGTAAACCTTCAAAATTTCTGCAGTCCCGCAAAAGGATCCCACATTGGCGGAGCTTTTCGCACAGCGTCGTTTCCTCGCAATGAAACAGCAGATAATTTGCCTCGCCTTGTATGCAGCGGCAACCCAGTTCCTTTAAGCGCTCCATCAAGAAGGGCCGTTCACACGCCAGCAGTTTCCGCACCTGATCCAAATACTCCGTCTCTCTCAGTGCAGCCAGCCCCGCCGCCTGGGCGGGTTCGGATACGGCCCAGGCCTGGCCGCAGCCTTCCAGCCTTGCCGCTGTGTCTGTATCGCTGCAGAGTGCGTATCCGAGACGAAGCCCGGCCATGGAAAAGGATTTGGTAAAAGCACGGATCAAAATAAGATCGGTTTCCCCGGACAGCCGGCTCACCAGGCTGTGTTTCTCCGGCTGATCCAGCATTTCGATGAAGCACTCGTCCACGACCAAACGGGTCTCTGTCTCCCCGCACCGATCCAGGATCTGACCCATCAGATACGGTTCCACTGTTCGCCCTGTGGGATTGTTGGGATTGCAGAGGATCAGCAGATCCAAGTCCGGAACGATACAGGGCAGAATCGCCTCGGTAAGCACAAAATCATTTTTCTCCGACAAAGGGAACTGTCGGATCTCGCAGCCGCTGCTGCGCAGGGCTGTCTCATATTCCGTAAACACCGGCCCCGGCAACAGGGCTGTCTTCGGTTTCAGAGCCAAAGGCAACCGAAAGATCAGATCCGCCGCGCCATTGCCGCAGACGATCTGCTCCGCCGGGACATGGTGGCAGGTCGAAAGCGCCTGCCGCAGCTGAAAGCACTCCGGGTCCGGATATCGATGGGCCTTTTCTGCCGCCGTGGCCGCAGCGCGGCGGACTCCTTCCGGCATCCCCAGTGGGCTGAGATTGGCGGAAAAGTCCAACGGCAGTGATCCGTATTCTCTTTGAAATCCGGCCCAGTCGCCGCCGTGCATCGTTTCCATCACTTATCCCTTTAACAGCAAAATGCTCAATATCCTCAAAATGCTCATAAGCAGCAGGCTGAGGATGCTTCCCGTGACCATCAGCCGATCCGCTCTGCGAATGTCCTCTGTTTCGATCTCTCTGTTCGCATCACCGATCGACGGCTTATCCACCAACTTCCCAAAATAATACGCCGGGCCCGCCAGACGGACCCCCAGGGCCCCGGCCATGGCCGCCTCACACTGGGCAGAGTTGGGGCTGGCATGTCTCCGTCGGTCCCGCCGCCAGATCTGCCAGGCTCCCCTCCGGTCATATCCACACATTCCGCTTGCCGCAATCAGCAGCAGCGCCGCCAGACGTGAGGGCAGAAAATTGGCCGCGTCATCCAGACGGGCGGCCGCTCGGCCGAACCAGAGATAGCGTTCGTTCTTATAGCCGATCATGCTGTCCATGGTATTGACAGCCTTATAGCACAGAGCCAGCGGCGCGCCGCCGATGAACATATACAGCATCGGCGCCACTACGCCGTCGGAGAAATTTTCCGCCACGGTCTCCACCGCAGCCCGGGTAACACCGGCTTCATCCAGCGCCGCAGTATCCCGCCCGACGATCCGGGACACCGCAGCACGGGCATCTGCAAGGCTGCCGTCCTGCAGTGTCCGGTAAACGTTCATGCTTTCATCCTTCAGATCCTTGACAGCCAGAGCCTGCCAGCACCACAGCACCCGCAGCAGGAACCCCAGCGGAGCCCACAGCCGGTCCAACAAAACGATCAAGCACCAGCTGACAAGCAGGCTTCCCAACGGCAGAAGACAGGCCAGCAGAAGTCCGGCACGGAATTCGCCCTTTGACGTTTTGGAAAAGCGCGAGCGCAGCCGTTTTTCCAAAGCGTCAATACAGCGCCCCATCAACACGACCGGATGAAACTTCGTCAGAGCCACCGGATCTCCCAAGACCAGATCCAGAAAAAAGCCGCATATCGCGGCAAGCAGTATCCTCATTTGGTAAATCTGATCTCCTCTTTGATCTCCAGGGCTTCCGGCCAGAGCTCGCTGCTGAGCACATAGCCCGCTCCCGGTTTGGCCGCACCGGCGTAATAGTCCCGCCTTGGACGCCCCCAGCGTTCCAGCACCGCCATCTGCGTGCCGGCGTGGGCCACGACGACCAGCTGTTCCTCTCCTGTGGAAAGGGCCGTCTCCACCAGTGCGGAAAAGGCAGCACATACCCGCTCGCTAAAGGCCTGTCTGTCCTCGCCGCCCGGGCAGCGGCCCATACAAAAGCCGTCGACCCAGGCACGATAGGCGGGGTCCTCCGCCATTTCATCGGCACTTCTGCCTTCGAACAGGCCGAAATCCATTTCTGCCAATCCCGGTATGGAGATCTGTTTTGCCGACGGGAAGAGGACAGACGCCGTCTCCTGTGTTCGAATTAGGCTTGAGGTATAGACAAGCACGGGAGAAAACGCCGCCTGCTTCAAAGCCCCGCGACCTTCTTTTGACAGAGGGGTATCCAGTACCCCCTGATATTTCCTTGCCTCCGTCAGCTCCGTGGATCCATGGCGAATCAGCCAGATCAGCATGGCCATTCTCCCTTCAACAGCTGGGGCAGGCCGCAGCAGACCCGGATCACCGTATCAGCCCGGGCCGCAAGCATACAGGCCAGACGGCCCGCCGCCTCCCTGTGAGAGCGTTCCATGGGGTCCACGGGGACCACGCCGCCACCGATCTCCGTTGCGATCACGATCTCCTTTTGTGCAAGGGTTTCCACCAGAGCTTCCACATCGGCGGCATCCGCCAGATCCTGGACATCCCAGACCGCTCTATCGGAAAACGCTTCCTCGCTGAGACCAAGGGCGTTTCGGATATATTCCTTTTTCCCTGAGAACAGGGGTCCTGTTACAAAAATCATATGACTGCGTCGATACACTGCCAGAGGCAAAGCGCCCCCAGCATCCACAATTCCGCTTTCTGCAAAAACCACCCGGCAAGATCCCCAGAGACCCCGCCGAAATAGGCCTCCGCCACATGCCGGTACCAGAAGAACATACCGGCTGCCACGGGAAGCACGATCCAGCCCCCTGTCAAAATGAGCCCGACAAAGAGCAGCACCGTGTAGCCGAACAGCACGTTCCGCACAAGCTCCCGATCGGCAGCCTCCGCGAAATTGCGGGCCAGACCGCTGCCGTCCGCCAGAGGGAACAGGGTCAGCGCCAGAGCGGAGAGCGTCCGGCTCAGACAGAAGATGCAAAACACCGTCCAGCCCCGGTAGGCGGGCAGCGCCGTCCAAAAGGCCAGGCAAGCGATAAAATACACGCAAAGCCGGATCGCCGCGAATGCGCCCATGTGCGGATCGTGCAGGATCTGGCGTTTCTGCGCCAGAGTCCCATGACTTGCCAGAGCGTCACAGGTATCCGCGTAGCCGTCCAGATGGATGCCGCCTGTCACCAATACCGGGATCAGGCAAAGCCCTGCCCCCCGGAGGATCTGCGGGAAACTCCAGGCATTGCAAATGAATGCCCAAAGCCAGCACAGTCCACCGATCACCGCGCCTACCAGCGGAAAGGCCAGCAAAGCATAGCGCATATTCCGTTTTGTCCAGCGGATCTGCGGCACAGGCAGTGCCGAGAACGTGGAAAACGCCACAAGAATCGCCTGTAGCATGGTCAATCCACTCCCTTCAGAATATTGGGCAGCCCGCACACCAGTTCCACGACCAGATCCGCCTTCCCGGCCAGGATCCGGTGGATCCGTGCAAGCTCACTGAGATATCGCAGGGTATCGTCTGCATAGGCCTGGCCGCCGGAGAAGACCTCATTGGCGACCAGCGTCAGGTTGTCACAGCGCCGAAGCAGGAACTCAATCCCTTCCAGCACAGCCTCCGTTCCGCCGCCCTCGGGGCTATACAGCTCATTGGCTGCGAGATTTCCCAGATCCTCCAGCAGCACACTGCTGCCCACAGGAACTGGAGCATGGGCCAGATCCGTATACCGTTCCAGCGTGTCAAAGCCCTTTCCCGATCGCTGTTCCCGGTGTTTTTTCACCCGCGCCAGGCCCTCTT
The DNA here is from genome assembly GCA_017470325.1 of Oscillospiraceae bacterium. The sequence goes on along the minus strand of JAFUES010000012.1, from coordinate 8,957 downwards.
CTCCATAGGGCTGCATGGTGGCCAGATAGATCCGCTTTCCCGGCTGCTTGCTCACATATTCTTCCGCCCAGGCGCTTTTGCCGGAGGCAGCACCGCCGATAACCAAAGCAAACATCGTCTTAACTCTGGGGCGTATAGGCCTTGATCCCCAGCGCCTTGAAATCATGGCCGCTGCGATAGACTGCCAGGGCCAGATCCAGCAGGGGCAGCGCGGCAACCGCGCCGCTGCCCTCTCCCAGGCGCAGGCCCGCATCCAGAAGAGGATGAAGGCCTAAGGCTTTCAAGAGGGGCCGGCCCGCCGGTTCCGCGGAAACGTGGCTTGCCAACATAGCAGTCTTGGCTTCCGGGAACAGCCGCACGGCGCACAGAGCCGCCGCCGCACTGATGGCGCCGTCGATCAATACAGGGACCCGACATAATGCCGCGCCCAGAAAAGCACCGCACATGGCGGCCAGATCCAGGCCGCCCACTTTTGCCAGAACATCGATTGGGTCCTCGGGGTCGGGCTTGTTCACTGCAACAGCACGGCGGATCGCTTCGACCTTTCGGGCAAGGCCCGCATCGGAAAGTCCGGCGCCTCGGCCGGTAAGCTTCTCAGGCGCAAGACCCAGCAGGATAGAAGTCACCGCTGCCGCCGTAGTGCTGTTGCCGATCCCCATCTCCCCCACGGCCAGGATATCCGCATCCTGAACCATGGCGAGACCGGCGCCCGCGCGGATGGCCGAGAGGCACTCGTCCCGGGTCATGGCAGGTCCGCTGCTGATATCCCCGGTGCCGTTTCGAATACGGCAGCTCACCAGGCCCTTGCAGCCTGGAAAATCCAGGATGCCCATATCCACCGGCTGCACGGCACAGCGGGCCGCACGAGCCATATGGCAGACGGTGCTTTCTCCTTTCGCCAAAGCGTTTGCCACTGCGGCTGTGACCTCACTGCCGCACTGGCTGACCCCCTGGGCAACCACGCCGTTGTCTGCACAGAAGACCAGCAATACCCTCCGGTTGATTTCCGGGTCCACATTGCCGGTCGCGGCAGCCATCCGAACGACCGCTTCTTCCATAGCGCCCAGACTCCCCAGCGGTTTTGCCAGCGAATCCCAACGCCTGCACGCTTCCCTGGCCGCGGCCAGGTCTGGCGGGACGATCCGATTTTTCAGTTCATACAGTTCCATGGTCTTTCCCTTTCGCACAGGCCTCCACAAATCGTTCCGCCAAGGGCAGCTCTCCCCCCAGATGCAGATGGGGAAAGGCCGCATACAGGCTGTCGCTTACAAAGCCGCAGCGCCATTGTCTGCCATCCGCCTTCTTGCAGAGCAGCTGCTCTCCATTTACCGTACAATCCCAATGATGGAACTCATGGGCAGGCAGTGATTCTCCCTTTCGCAGCAGGAGAGAATCCGCAGCAGCTTCCAAGGTCAGATAGCCAAAGCGCTGCAGCCGTCCTGTACGGAAGCCGTCTCCCGGCAAGCATCCACACATGGGCCAGGCCTTGCCCTCGCTGTCCTCCAGCGTCCGCTGCAGATACAAGAAACCGCCGCATTCTGCCACAGTGGGCAGCCGGTTCTCTACAGCGTTCCTCACACTGCGCAGCATACTTTCATTTTGACTCAACTGCCGTGCATACAGCTCCGGATACCCCCCACCCAGATACAAGCCATCCACTGCCGACGGCAGGGCCTCGTCATGCAGGGGGCTGAAAAATACCAGTTCCCCTCCGGCGGCACGCAGCCGATCAAAGCTGTCCTCATAATAAAAGCAAAACGCCTCATCCCTGGCGACTGCGATCCGACACCGGCGAAGGGGGGTTTTATATACGACAGGCGGCGTCTCCCGCTCATGTGCCAAAGCCATCAGAGCATCCAGATCAATGCTTTTTTCCACCTGCTCGGCCATGCGATCAAACCGTTCTGTCAGATCCCGGATCTCATCCGGTGTCAAAAGGCCCAAATGACGGCTGCCAAAGCTTGCCTCCTCCATCGGCGGCAAATAGCCCAACACAGGCAAGCCGGTCTCCCGCTCGAGGATCGGCTTCAAATAAGCGGACAAAGCCTCCCTGCAGTCGGCCAGCAACAGACCCACGATGTGGCTGTCCGGACGAAACTCCAGCAAGCCCTTGACCTGGGCGGCCAGACTGACGCCTGCCCCCTTAGGACGCAGCACCAGCAGGACCGGCGTATCCGTCACGCAGGCGATCTCCCAGGCGCTGGCTTTCTCCGTGCCCGCCAGGCCGTCGTAATAACCCATGGCGCCCTCCAATACGGCGATTCCATCCCGGGCAGTCAGAAGGCTTTGCCTGACCCCCTCCTGTCCCTGCAGAAACAAGTCCAGGTTCCGGCTGGGTATGCCGAGGACCTTTGTGTGGAACATGGGGTCGATGTAGTCCGGCCCGCATTTGAATGCGAAAACCGACTCTTCTCTTTTCTTCAGTGCCGCCAACAATGCACAGGTCGTCACCGTCTTTCCGGCTCCGCTGTGCATGGCGGAGAGCATGATCTGTCTCATGACGGTTTACCTGTGATCAGATAGACTGGATTCTGTGCCAGCATCAGGTGCAGGGAACCGGCTGCTTTGCTGCGGCTGACGGCGATCTGTGTGACCTCCGCGCTGAATCCCAGCTCCTGAAATCCTACGCAAGCTTCCTGCAGAGTCTCCAGTGCGATGGCCGCCACACAGATACGCGCCGACGGATTGGCCGCGACAACCGCGGAGAGGATCTCCCGCAGCTTCCCGCCGCTGCCGCCCAAGAAGACCGCATCCGGCTTGGGCAGTTTCACCAAAGCATCCGGTGCTTCACCAAAAAGAAGATGCAGATTCCAGGCTCCAAACTTTTCCCTGTTTTTTTCTGCCAACTCCAAAGCGGCCGCATCCCGCTCCACAGCCCAAACCGACTTTCCATGCAGGGCCAATTCCACGCTGACGCTTCCGGTCCCGGCGCCCACATCCCAACAGATATCCTCCGGTCCCACTGCCAACTTGGACAAGGCCGCAGCCCGGATCTCCTGCTTGGTCATAGGGATCTTATCCTGGCGGAAAAAGAGCTCATCGGGCAAGCCCGGCGACCTCCGGGGGTATCGGGGCGCAGGCTCAGCCAAAAGCACGGAAAGCGGCGCGAAATCCCTCACGGCAAACTCCGCCGCCGTCCCGCTCAAGATTCGTTCTTTTGCACCGCCCAGGTCCTCGCCGGCAATGACAGCCAGCTGTCCAAGTCCTGCATCCCTTAGCTGCTCACAGAGCGTCGCGGGCGTGGCGTGTCCACCAGTGAGGAAAAAGCAGGCCTGTCCGCTGCAGACAGCAGCAACCGGATCACAGTCCACGCCATGGGCGGAGCAGAGCTTCCAATCCTGCCAGGGCCGTCCCAACCGGGCCGCAAGCAGCTGCAGGCTGGAGATCCCGGGCAGTATCTCCACCTCGTAATCCGCCAACAGCGAGCCGAGCCGTCTGGCGCCGGAATAAAAACCGCTGTCCCCGCTGAGCAGAATGCAGACCCTGTCCCCGGTAAACACCGAGACCTGGGCCATGATCGCTTCCGGCCGCACGGCTTCCCGGTATTCACATTCCGAACTTCTCCTGTCGACCTGGTCCAGCAAGCGACGGGGCCCCAGGACCAGTCCGGCCCCGGCCAGTGCCTGCCCGGCTGCCTGCGTCACGCTGTCCGCACCGCAGCCCATACCGATCAAATAGATCTTCAACTCAATCTCCTCTGTTGTTCGTATCCGTACCCTGCCTGAATTCTGTGGAGAAAGCGGGATCGTACAACTTACTGCGCTCATACTCTTTTCCCAGGAAATCTCCCACCAGCACCAGAGCCGTTTTTGTGATCTGATTCTCCTTGCCGGCCTGTGCGAGCGTCCCCACTGTGCAATGCACCCGCTTTTCATCCGGCCAGCTGGCTTTATAAACCAATGCCGCCGGCGTATCCGGCGTATATGCGCCCCTGAGCAGTTCCTCCTGCAGCTGGGGAAGCAGTCCGGCAGACAAAAACAGCACCATAGACGCGCCGTGCTCCGCCAGAGCTGCCAGCTGCTCCCGTTCCGGCACCGGTGTACGGCCGGCCATTCTGCTGACGATCAGACTCTGGCTCACCCCCGGGAGTGTAAACTCCGCGCCCAGGGCGGCCGCAGCCGCACAGAAGCTGGATACTCCAGGCGTCACATCGTAATCGATGCCTTCGGCCGACAGCGCATCCATCTGCTCACGGATCGCTCCGTAAAGGCTGGCATCCCCGGTATGCAGGCGGACCGTGGTCAAGCCAGCCGCCTCAGCCTGCTCCATCACGGCAAGCACAGCCTCCAGATCCATGGTGGCACTGTTATAAATTTTTACCTGCGGGGGGCAGAGCTCCAGCAGTTCCGGGTTGACAAGGCTGCCCGCGTAGATCACCACATCCGCGCTCTTCAGCAACTGCGCCCCCCTTAGGGTAATCAGATCCGGAGCGCCGGGCCCCGCGCCGACGAAATGTATCATATAGCACTCCCAAGGCAGGCAAACAGCCCCTATGATACCGGGCTTTTTTGCCTGTCCAATTGTGTTCTTTAGTGATTTATTATAATACGCGGGGCGCGATCTTGTAAACAGGAAGTTCCGGCAGTCTCTCACAAAAGAAAAGGTTTTCATCTGCCGCGGATTATGATAGAATAAGGTAAATCATCTTGTTTTGGAGTGATCATATGAAGAAAATACCTCTTGGGAATACCGGCCTGATGGTCTCAAAGCCCGCCATGGGCTGTCTGCCTGTTCAGCGCTGCAGCGTAGACGAAGCGGTAAAGCTTCTGCGCGCGGCCTATGAGGGCGGCATTACTTATTTCGACACGGCAAACGCCTATACCGACAGCGAGATGAAGATCGGCCTGGCCCTCTCCGATGTACGGGACGAGATCGTCATCTCCACCAAAAGCGCCGCCTGGAGCAAGGAGGGTGTACTGGCCCATATTGAAAACAGCCTGCGCATGATGAAGACCGACTATATCGATTTGTTCCAGTTCCATCAGGTCCCTGAGATGCCGGACCCCAACGACCCTGACGGTCCGTATGCCGGGGCGCTGGAAGCGAAGGAGCGCGGCTGGATCCGACATATCGGCATCACCACCCACCGGGTCAAAGTGGCGGAGGAATGCATCACCTCCGGGTATTTTGAGACTCTGCAGTTTCCCTTCAGCTACATCTCCGCAGATCGTGATCTGGCTCTGGCCGACAAATGTAAGGAAGCCGGTATGGGCTATATCGCCATGAAGGGTTTGGCCGGCGGCCTGCTGACCAACTGCCGTGCCTGTCATGCCTTCATGAACGAATATGACAATGTGGTCCCCATCTGGGGCATTCAGCGTGTGGAGGAGTTGGAGCAGTGGCTGGCTGTGGCGGAGGAGGATCCCGTTATGGACGAGGAGCTTTGGGCCTTTGTTAAGCAAGAGCGCCAGGAGCTCTCCAGCAGTTTCTGCCGTGGCTGCGGATACTGCATGCCCTGCCCCATGGATATTGAGATCCGCAACTGCGCACGCATGAATATGCTGCTGCGCCGTTCTCCCTGGCAGCAGTACATGTCCGAGGAGTGGCAGGCAAAAATGGCGAAGATCAACGACTGCCTGGAATGTCACAGCTGCAGCAGCAAATGTCCCTATCAGCTGGACACCCCCAACCTACTCAAATACATGTTGAAGGACTACACGGAATTCTATGAAACACACAAACATCTCCTGTAAACGCAGGGCTATTCTGGTCAAGTGTCTGGTCCTTTTGCTCTGTATAGCCATGGTTCTGCCTTTGGCCGCCTGCGGCGAGGCGGAAATGGCCCAGAAGCAGATCTTCGCCATGGACACCGTCATGACTCTTACAGCTTACGGCAAGCAGCGGGAAGCGGGACTCAAAGCGGCGGAAGGCGTTATCCTCTCCATGGACGCCGCCCTGGATCCAGAGCTGCAGACCAGCACCGTCTATGCCATCAACCACGCCAATGGGCAAAATGTGGTCGTTTCCGCACAGATCGCAAAGATGCTCAGCACCGCTATGACCGTATACAACCAAAGCGGCGGTGCGCTGGATCCCACCATATACCCCCTCGTCAAACGCTGGGGCTTCATCGACGGGAAGTACTATCTGCCCTCTGATGAGGAGATCTCGGCTGAGATGCTGAGGATGTGCTTTGACCAGATGGTACTGACCAGCTTCCCCAGCTCTGGGGCCTACGCGGTATCGCTGCCCGCCGGGGCTGAGATCGGGCTGGGAGCCGTTGCCAAAGGCTGCGCCTCTGAAAACGCAGTGGACGCCATGCGGCAGGCGGGCGTCACCAGTGGCATCATTTCCCTGGGCGGCAACATCCAGACCCTGGGTCTGAAGCCGGACGGCAGCCGCTGGAACGTGGCGATCCAGGATCCCAACAACACGGCCAGTTATTTGGGCGTGATCAGCGTGGGTGAGACTGCAGTCATCACCAGCGGCTCCTATCAGCGCTTCTTCACTGCCAGCAACGGCAGGACCTATCATCACATCCTCAATCCTCAGACCGGTTATCCGGTAACCAATTCCCTGCTCTCGGTCACCATTATCTGTGAAGACGGCACGCTGGCGGACTGTCTGTCCACCGCCATGTTCGTGCTGGGCGAGACCAAGGCTCTGAACTATTGGCGTACCTATGGCGGCTTTGACATGGTCATGGTCACTTCCGATGATCGAGTCATCTGCACCAAGGGCTTGATCGAGGAATTCACCCTTACAAATAACAACTATACTTTGAAATTCTCTGAGTAAAGCATGGCTGATCTAAATACCGACGTACGTTATATCAAGGGCATAGGAGAGAAAAAGGCGCAGGCGCTCAACAAGCTCGGCGTCTTTACTCTCTATGACCTTGTTTCTTATTTCCCCCGCCGGTACGAGGACCGCAGCGAATACAAGCCTATCGCTCTTGTGCAAAACGGTGAGACTGTATGTATCCAGGCACTGGTAGCTGATACACCGCGGCTGTCAAGGATCCGGCGTGGGCTGGATCTGGTGAAATTCAAGGCCGTGGACGACAGCGGCATCGTGGACATCACCTACTTCAACCAGCCCTATGTGAAAGACAATCTACATCGCGGCGACAGTTACGTATTCTACGGAAAGATGGAGGTCAAGGGCTCCCGGAGATCCATGACCAATCCTGTTTACGAAAAAGAAGGCGTAGAGAACGGTGTCACTGGCCGGATCATTCCCGTATACCGGCTGAGCGCGGGTCTCAATCAGCGTCTGCTGATGCAGAGCATCCGGCAGGGTTTGATCGCCTGCGGTGATCAACTGCCGGAGCTGTTGCCGGAGCCGGTGCGGGAGCGTGCCCACCTGGTCCAGGCGCGTTACGCCTATGAAAACATCCACTTTCCCGCTGACTTCGGAACCCTGGAGCTGGCGCGGCGACGGCTTATTTTTGAAGAGCTCTTTGTGCTCGCCTGTGCACTGGGCAAGATGCGCGGGGAGCGGGTACGTGACAGCGGCATCGCCCTGCAAAACATAGATCTGGCGCCCTTCTGGGCCTCGCTTCCCTTTTCTCCCACAGGCGCGCAGCGCCGTGCGGTAGAGCAGGCTCTTGGCGACATGCAGTCGGGGACGGTCATGAACCGGCTGGTACAGGGCGACGTAGGCAGCGGTAAGACCCTGGTGGCCGCAGCGCTGATCTGGGCCGTGTGGAAAAACGGTCTGTCCTCCGCATTCATGGCGCCCACGGAGATCCTGGCTGAGCAGCATTACGCGACCCTGGGCGAAATGCTCTCCCCCTTTGGGCTGCAGGTGGGGAAACTGACCGGCTCCATGACAGCCAGGGAAAAACGCGAGATCAAGTCTGCGATGAAAGCCGGAGAACTGGATCTGATCATCGGTACCCACGCCCTGTTCAGTGACGATGTGGAATACGCGAATCTGGGACTTGTGGTCACAGACGAGCAGCACCGCTTCGGCGTGGGCCAGCGCTCCGCACTGATCGGCAAGGGCGGTAAGCCCCATGTGCTGGTCATGTCCGCGACCCCGATCCCCCGCACGCTGGCGCTGATCATTTACGGGGACCTGGATGTTTCCATCATCGATGAGTTGCCCCCTGGGCGGCAGAAGGTGGATACCTTCACCGTGGATGAAACGTATCGTGCCCGGCTCAACGGCTTTATCCGCAAGCTCTGCGGCGAAGGCCGCCAGGTCTTTGTGGTGTGCCCCATGGTGGAAGAAAACGAAGAACTGCCTGTAGAACTGAAATCCGCGGAAGAGCATGCCAAAGAACTGGCCGCAGTATTTCCGGATCTGCGCGTGGCCTGCGTGCATGGCAAGATGAAAGCCAAAGACAAGGATGCGGTCATGACTTCTTTTTTGACCGGTGAAACGGATATCCTGGTATCCACCACGGTGATCGAAGTGGGTGTTGATGTGCCCAACGCCGCATTGATGATCGTGGAAAACGCCGAGCGCTTCGGTCTCAGTCAGTTGCATCAGCTCCGTGGACGTGTGGGCCGAGGAAAACACAAGAGTTATTGCATCCTGGTCTCAGACGCGGACAGCGATGATGTGTGTGCGCGGCTGAAGATCATGTGTCAGACCAACGACGGCTTCAAGATCTCCGAGGAGGACCTGCGGCTGCGGGGCCCCGGCGATTTCTTCGGTTCCCGTCAACACGGTCTCCCAGCCATGCATATCGCGGATCTGGGCGCCGATACCCAGGTGCTGCAGCAGGCCCAACAGGAGGCGCTGGCACTGCTCGACCAGGACCCGGACTTGTCGCGGCCTGAGAACGCGCAGCTCCACGATCGGATCGATCAGCTCTTCCGCCACAGTTTAGACAGTTTCAATTGATCCTTATATTTATATTTTCGGTTGAATTGCAAAGTTAAGTTCCGGTTGGAGCAGTCGCCATCCAGAAGTTAAGATTGCAAACCCTTTCATAGAAACAAAATATGCAAACATGGGTTCATGGATTGAACACCATGGGATTACCAACAGGGCAGCATCTTCGG
>JAFUES010000011.1 GCA_017470325.1 Oscillospiraceae bacterium | reverse complement strand
TCGACCCGGCTTGGTCGATCCCTTGGCGTACTATCTCGCAAGTTGTACTTGAATTTCTGCTTTGATGTAGCGCCGTATACCTGACCGGTACGTACGGTGCAACGGGAGGGAGGGGCCTTAACCCCTTTCTACCCTATTTTATCGTTTTTCTTCGGCGCTCTCGCCGTAGCCCCGGTGGACCTCCATCAAATACTCGTACATGGGCATGAGCTTTTCGTAGGCGCTGATCAGCTTCTTGGGCAGCTCGGGGCTGAGCGCGTCCCCGCCGAAGTCGTGCTCGCTCTCCACAAAGAGATAGCGGCGGTTGTACCAGGGGTTGATCACCGGGCCCAGGTCGCCCTTGGGCCGTTTGTATTCCGGACCGCCCAGGCGCAGCCCCCGGCGCCGGGCAAGCTCCGATGCCAGCCGCTCGAAGCGGGCGGGGTTTGCGTCGATGCTGCGGCGGAAGAAGTCCATCTCCGCCGGGGGCGGGTCCGAGAAGCCCATGCCGTAGCTGTATACCGCGGGGCCGATCTCAAACCAGAAGGCGGGGCCCATGGAATGGGGATCCCCGTCGGAGATCGTGAACCACAGGTGGTCCTTGTAGGGGCCCCGGCCGAAAAGCCGCCGGGCGTCCCGGTAGATGCGGGAGACGTGGAGCCGCCAGTCCACCCGGGGCCAGCGCTCCTCCATCAGCGCCGCCGTCTCCTGGGCCAGGTCCTTGAAGGGCTGGTTCAGGCAGCGCTCAAACTGCTCCTTGTGCTCCAAAAACCAGGGGCGCTCGTTGTGGAAGCTCAGCTCCCACAAAAAGTCGCTGGTCTCTTTCGTAAATCCCTTGAACATAGAAATGCCTCTTTCTTTTGAATCCCTGTTATTATACCCGCCGGGGCGGGATCGCGCAAGAGAAAAAGCCGGAGCGCGCGTCATTGACACCAAGGTCCTTTTTGGAGTATAATGCTATGAATTTCTGCGTGCAGGAGGCGGCCATGGGCGGACCCGGCAAAGGAAACAAATTCATCAAACTGGGCGCTGCCGCCCTGCTGGCGATTGGCCTTCTGCTGCTGACCGCCTGCGGTGAGACGGAAACTGTCGAGCCGGAGCCTACGCCGGAGGTAACCGTCGATCCCCTGCTGAAGCAGGACGCGGAGAAGATCCGCATCTCCGAGGTCATGGCCAAGAATCGGGCCGTGCTCCGGGACGAGGACGGGGACTTCTCCGACTGGATCGAGCTGGTCAACGTCTCCGATACCGATGTGGAGCTGGGCGGCTGGCGCCTGGCTGACCGGGCGGACCGGATCGGCTGGACCCTGCCAAGGCTGACCCTGACTGCCGGGGAGCGGCTGCTGGTCTTTGCCGACAGCAAGGACCGGGAGGCGGGCCTGCACACCAATTTCTCCCTCTCCGCAGGAGAGACGGTGTATCTCTACAACAGCCACGGCTATCTGGTCCATCAGCTGCTGTGCAGCAGCGAGACCGGGGACGTGTCCGTGGTGTCCACGGCGGACGGGGAGCAGACCGAGAGCCTGTACCCCACGCCCGGCTATGAAAACAGCTATGAGGGCTACCTGCGCTGGCAGGAGACCCTGGAGCCCCAGGGCCCGCTGGTGATCAGCGAGGTGGCGGTATCCAACCGGGCGGGGCTGAACCTGTACCTGGTGGGCACCAGCGACTGGGTGGAGATCCGCAACATCTCCGACGAAACCGTGGACCTGTCGGAGTACTTCCTCTCCGACGATAAGAACAATTATCTGCTGTGGCGCTTCCCGGCGGTGACCTTGGCGCCGGGCAGGACCTATGTGATTTGCTGCGACGAGGCGGACACCGGCGGCTATTATGGGACCTGCACGGATATCTCCCTGGATTCCGCCTCCGAGAAGCTGTACCTGAGCAAATACGATGGGACACTGATCGACTACGCCTCCCTGCGGGACATCCCCTATAACTGCAGCTACGGCCGCATGCCGGGGCAGAACGGCTGGTTCTATTTTGATGCGGAGACCCCCGGGCGCGACAACCTGGGCGGCTACCGCCGGGTGGCGCTGATGCCCCAGGCGGCGGAGCCGGACGGCGTGTTCGACGACGTGCCCTATGTGACCGTGACGCTGGAGGCCCCGGGCACCATCTACTATACCACTGACGGCACCACGCCCAACGCCGCCAGCCCCATCTATACGGAGCCGCTGCAGCTGACCTCCACCACTGTGGTCCGGGCCATCAACTGGGAGGTCGGGGCCATGCCCAGCCGGGTGCTGACCCTGAGCTATATCCTCAACCAGGGACACAGCCTGCCGGTGGTGAGCCTGGTCTCCAATGACAAGCTGACCTTCAACGGCATGTACTATACCGGTTCCAAGGAGATCGAGACCCCGGGCAACGTGGCCTTCTACGACGGGGACAGCAGCTTCAGCATCCCCTGCGGCATCAAGATGCAGGGCGGCACCAGCCTGGAGCTGCCCAAGAAGAATATGAGCGTGCGTTTCCGGGGCGCCTACGGGCAGGAACGGCTGGCCTATGACCTGTTCGGCGGCGGGGTGAAGCAGTTCACCAATCTGCTGCTGCGCGCCGGGCAGGACTATTACACCACGGTCTTTCGCAACGAGCTGTGCCTGAACCTGGCCCTGTCAGCCAGCGACTCCCTGGTGACCCAGCGCAGCCGCTACTGTGTCCTGTATGTGGACGGCAAGTACTACGGTATCTACGCCCTGATGGAGAAGTCCAATGAGCAGATGTACGCCGACCTGATGGGCTACAGCCGGGAGAGCGTCACCACTGTGGAGGCGGACAACACCATCGGCACCCAGATCTCCAATGAGGTCTTCGACTTTGCCCTGAGCCACGACATGACCGACCCGGCCAACTACGACTATTTCTGCCAGCGCCTGGATATCGACAGCATGATCGACTGGTTTTTGCTGGAGGGCTACTGCGCCAACAGCGACCTGACCTACGGCAACCTGCGCTATGTGCGCTCCACCGAGGGCGACGGGAAATGGCGCTTCATGTTCTACGATCTGGACGCCGCCTTCCGGGAGGAGGGGAACAACTTCTATAATCTGTTCTCCGAGTCCCAGATGTACAGCAAGCAGATCTGCACGGTGCTGGCCCGGCTGCTGAAGAACGAGGGCTTCCGGGATCAGATGCTGACCCGGGCGGGCGAGCTGTTCGCGGCCGACGGTCCCCTGACCAACGACAAGGTCCTGGCGGAGATCGACCGGCTGGCCGCCCAGGTGGAGCCGGAGGTGGAGCGGGACTATATGCGCTACGCGCTGACCTATTACGATTGGGCGCGGCATGTGCAGCAGCTGAAGAGCTTCATCCAGGACAAGGACTGGCGGCAGCACAACATCGACACCCTGTGCCGGATCTTCAAGCTGGACGAGCAGCAGCGTGTCCACTACTTTGGGAAATGATATGGAAGATACCAAGCTGACCTTCAAGCGCTACGAGAAAAAATATCTGCTCTCGGCGGCGGAGTACGAGGCGCTGTTCGCCCGGCTGGAGCCCTACATCGAGCCGGACGAGTACCCCGCAAGCACCGTGTGCAGCATCTACTACGACAGCGACGACTATCGGCTGATCCGCCACTCCATCGACGCGCCGGTGTACAAAGAGAAGCTGCGCCTGCGCAGCTACAATGTGCCCGGCGACGGAGACACGGTGTTTGTGGAGCTGAAGAAGAAGTACCAGGGCATCGTGTACAAGCGCCGGGTGGCCCTGCCTGAGGCCCGGGCGGCGGCCTGGCTGGACGGTTCCGGCAGGCCGGAGGAGGATAGCCAGATGACCCGGGAGATCGACTTTTTCCTCCGTAGCTACCGGCCTGCGGCCCGGGTCTACCTGGCCTGCGACCGGACGGCCTGGCGGGCCAAGGAGGATCCGGAGCTGCGCATCACCTTTGACCGGAACATCCGCTGGCGGCAGACGGCGCTGGACCTGCGCGCCGGCAGCGACGGGAAGCCGCTGCTGGAGGACGGGCAGGTGCTCATGGAGATCAAGATCCCGGAGGCCGCGCCCCTGTGGCTGGCCCGGATGCTCAGCGAGCGGTCCCTGTTTCCCACCAATTTTTCCAAATACGGCGTGTGCTACAAAGAGCACATCCTTGATGACTACATAAAGGAAGTGGTTTTCCATGTTTAACAGTGTGATCCCGGCCGAAATGAGCCTGCTGCCGTTCCTGCTGTGCCTGGGCGTGTCTATCGTGCTGGGTCTGGGTGCGGCCTTGGTCTTTGCCCACAAGGATCGGCACAGCGCCACCTATACCCAGGCGCTGGCCCTGCTGTCGCCCATCGTGACCCTGGTGATCATGTTGGTCAACGGCAACATCGGCGCGGGGTTGGCCGTGGCGGGCACCTTCGCCCTGGTGCGCTTCCGCAGCGCGCCGGGCACCGCAAAGGAGATCGCGGGCCTGTTCTTCGCCGTGGCCATCGGCCTTGCCTGCGGTATGGGCTATGTGGCGGCGGCGGTGGTGTTCTTCGCGGTGGAGGCGGTCTTTGCCCTGCTGCTGGAGCACTTCCAGTTCGGCAAGACCGGGGAGCACAGCCGCCAGCTGAAGATCACCATTCCGGAAAACCTGGATTATGAGGATCTGTTTGACGATCTGTTCCAGCAGTACACCAGGCGGCACGAGCTGGTCCGGGTGCGGACCACCAACATGGGCACCCTCTACGAGCTGACCTATGAGATCGAGCTGAAGGACGCCGGCATCAGCAAGGAATTCATCGACGCGATCCGCTGCCGCAACGGGAATTTGAACATTATCTGCGGCTACGAATCTGACAGGGAAATGATGTAATGAAAAAAATCCTTTCAATCCTACTTCTTCTGGCCTGCCTGCTGGCGCTGAGCGCCTGCGGCGGCGACAGTCCTGCGGCCCCGGCGGCCGCGGAGCAGACCGAGACGGCCCCGGAGACGTCGACCCCGGCGGACAGCGGCACGGTGATCACCCTCACCGGCAGCGGCGCGGAGATCGCCGGCGGCGGCGCCCGGGTCCAGGGCAGCACGGTCACCATCAGCGCCGTGGGCACCTACACCCTCAGCGGCAAGCTGGATGAGGGGCAGATCATCGTGGACACCGGGGACGACGCCATGGACGTGACCCTGGTCCTGGACGGGGCCAGCATCTCCAACAGCGCGGGCCCGGCCATCCAGATCCTGCAGGCCAAGAACCTGCGCCTGCAGCTTAAGGGCGAGAACCGCCTGCAGTCCGGCGCGAGAACCGACATGGCCTCCTTTGACGGCACCGCCAGTGGCGCCGCCCTGTTTTCCGAGGACGACCTGGATATCGAGGGCGAGGGCAGCCTGGAGGTCCTGGGCTACCTGAACAACGGCATTACCTGCAAGGACGACCTGGACATCAACTCCGGCACCATCACGGTCACTGCCGCCAACAATGGCATCCGCGGCTCTGAGTCCGTTGAGATCAAGGGCGGCACGGTGACGGTCACTTCCGGCAACGACGGCGTCAAGGCCAGCAGCGCCAAGAAGGAAGGCAAGGGCTATGTGGAGGTCAAGGGCGGCACGCTGAACATCGTCAGCGAGGGCGACGGCATCTCCGCCGCCAGCGACCTGACGCTCTCCGGCGGCAGCGTCATCGTCGTGGCCGACAAGCAGGCCCTGCAGGCGGCGGGCGCGCTGCGTCTGGGCGCCTGTGAGCTGCAGGCCCTGTCCGATTCCCGCAACCAGGCGGAGCCCGCCAGCAGCGATACGCCCTATCTGTTCTGCCTCATGACGGGCAGCGACGGGGACACCCTGAGCTTCGGCGACGTGAGCTTCACGGCAGACGGCGACTACAAGACGATCCTGTACGCCTCCTCCCAGCTGAAAGCAGGGGAGTCACTGCAGGTCTCCAACGGCCGCAGCAACGTGACGGCTGTGGTAAAATAAGGATAAAACAAGCGAAAACGGACGGCTCAGCCGTCCGTTTTCGCTTGTATCAGCTTCCATTTTTCCGCCCTGGACAGGCGCTTGATGTGCCACTCCCGGCTCATGGCCTCCGCCCGGGTGTCGAAGCGCTCATAATAGACCAACTCCACCGGGCGGCGGCTGCGGGTGTACTTGCCGCCACGGCCTTCATTGTGAGCGCGAACACGGCCTTCCAGGTCATTGGTCCAGCCGGTGTACAGGCTGCCGTCCCGGCAGCGGAGGATGTAACAGCAGTTCACCGTGTCACCTGCCGGATGTTTTTTTCAAATTTGCTGCGCGCGCCCATGACCTCATGGCCGCAGCCCCGGCAGCGCAGCTTGAAATCCGCGCCGGTGCGCAGCACTTCCCACTCCTTGCTGCCGCAGGGGTGGGGCTTTTTCATGGTGAGGATGTCACCCACCTGGATGTCCATGGCCGCCTCCTATTTCTTGATCCGTTCCCAGTAGGCTTTGGCCGCCTGCTCGGTCTTGTTGTCGCCGTATTCGTAATAGCGGGCGTTTTTCAGCTCATCGGGCAGGTACTGCTGCCGGACCCAGTGGCCCTCGTAGTCATGGGGGTACTTGTAGCCCTGCTCCCGCTCAAAGCCGGTGCCGTCGGCGTGGACGTTCTGCAGTTCCCGGGGGATGCTGCCGCTGCGCCCGGCGCGCACATCTGCCAGAGCGGCATCGATGGCCATGACGCCGGAGTTGGACTTGGGCGCGGTGGCCAGCACCAGGCAGGCCTCCGCCAGGGGCAGCCGCGCCTCCGGCAGGCCCAGCTGCAGCGCCGAATCCACGCAGGCCTTCACGATGGGCACCGCCTGGGGCCAGGCCATACCGATATCCTCGCTGGCGGAGCAGAGGATGCGGCGGCAGGCGCCGATCAGGTCCCCCGCCTCCAGCAGGCGGGCCAGATAGTGCATGGCCGCGTCCGGGTCCGAGCCGCGCAGGGATTTCATCAGGGCGGAGAGGATGTCATAATGATCGTCCCCGTCCCGGTCGTAGCGCATGGCGCTGCGCTGGGAGACGGCGACGGCGTCCTCCAGGGTGACCGTTTCCCGATCCCAGGCGGCGGAGAACAGCAGCTCCACCGCGTTGATGGCCTTGCGCACGTCCCCGCCGCAGGCGTTGGCGATCCGCGCGGTCACGCCCTCCTCCAGGGACAGCGGGGTCTCCCGGCGCCCGTTCATGATGTCCACCGCCCGGCGTACGGCGATCTCCGCATCGGCGGCGGCGATGGGCTTGAACTCAAAGACTGTGGACCGGCTCAATATGGCGTTGAACACACAGAAATAAGGGTTTTCCGTGGTGGAGGCGATCAGCGTGATGCGGCCGTCCTCGATGAATTCCAGCAGGGACTGCTGCTGTTTTTTGTTGAAGTACTGGATCTCGTCCAGATACAGCAGTACGCCGCCGGGGGTCAGGAAGGTGTCCAGCTCGTCGATGATGCGCTTGATGTCCGCGATGCCAGCAGTGGTGGCGTTGAGCTTGCGCAGGCTGCGCTGGGTGCGCTCGGCGATGATGCGGGCCACGGTGGTCTTGCCGGTGCCGGAGGGACCGTAGAAGATCATGTTGGGGATCTGGCCGCTCTCCACGATCCGGCGCAGCAAACCGTTGCCGCCCAGGATATGCTGCTGGCCCACCACGTCGTCCAGATTGGCGGGGCGGATCTCGTCCGCAAGGGGCTTGTACATAGGCTTCACCTGTTTGGATAGAATGGGATAAAAGCAGCCGGCTGCGGATGCGGCCGGCTGCTGGCTTTCATGAATGCTTACTCGTCGTCATCGTCGCCCAGGTCGAATTCCAGCACCTCCCCGCAGCCGGGGCAGGTGATGGAACCCTCGTCCAGGGTCTTTTCGTCGAAGCTGATCTCCTCGCCGCAGGAGGGGCAGGTCACGTCGTACAGCACGCCGTCATAGCTCAGCTCCTCGTCGTCGGCGTCCTCCTCCGGCAGCTCGTCCTCCGGCAGGTCCTCATCCTCGTACAGATGCAGGTCCGGCCGGTAGTCCGCGTCGCCCTCGTAGTCCTCATCCTCGTCGAAGTCGTCTTCGTAATCCTCAAAGTCCTCCGGGCGGTCCAGATCCAGCGTCAGCTCCTCCAGATAGCCCAGCTCGTCACAGATCTCGTCCATGGCATCGGCCATGTCCAGATTGTCGCTCTGCAGATCCTCGATCTCGTGAGCCATGTCCGACAACAGCGTCGTCAGAGCACCCCACAGCTTCCCGTCTTGTGAATCGGCCTCGATGCCGAGCCCGGCGACCAAACCCTTCAGATAGGCGGCCTGTTCAACGATCGTCATAGTGATTACCTCCTTGTTGACGTCCATGGCGTTTTGTTTACGGCTGATGAAAAAAGGGGGAGATACCAGATCTCCCCCACTATGCACGAATGCTCAGGCTCTGGACAGATACTCGCCGGTGCGGGTATCCACCCGGATGCGCTCGCCCCGCTCAATGAAGAGGGGGACCTTGATCTCCGCGCCGGTTTCCAGCGTGGCGGGCTTGGTGGCGTTGGTGGCGGTGTTTCCGGCAAAGCCCGGATCGGTGTCGGTGACCTCAAGCTCAACGAAGAAGGGGGGCTCTACGTTGAAGACCTTGCCCTTGTAGGAGTAGATGGTGCACTCCATGTTCTCCTTGACGAACTTGAAGTTGTCGCCCAGGACGGACTCGTCCACAGGCTCCAGCTCGTAGGTCTCGGGGTTCATGAAATAGTACAGGTTGCCGTCGGCATAGCTGTACTCCATGGTCATGCGGTCAACGGTGGCGTTCTCGAACTTGGCGGTGGGGTTGAAGGAAGTTTCGGTGACGGCGCCGGTGATGACGTTCTTCATCTTGGTACGGACAAAGGCCGCGCCCTTGCCGGGCTTGACATGCTGGAACTCCACGACCTGCATGACCTGGCCGTCCATCTCAAAGGTAACGCCGTTTCTGAATTCGCCTGCTGTGATCATAAATGGGACCTCCCGAATCAAATATTTCTATTTTAAGCATCGTATTAGCCTTTTTATTTTACAGTATGTCCGCCTGTTTTGCAAGCCTTTTATGCACGCGCTCCGGCAAAAACAGGCTCAGAGAACGATCAGTTCCGTTTTCGGGGCTTTTGTGATCACCTCGCAGCCGTCCTCGCGCAGGATCATCACGTCCTCGATGCGCACGCCGAACTTCCCGGGCAGATAGATGCCGGGCTCCGCGCTGACCGCCGCGCCCACGGGCATGATCGCCTCACCGGAGGGGTTGGCATTGGGGGCCTCGTGGATGTCCAGACCCAGGCTGTGGCCGAAGCCGTGGCCGAAATACGCGCCGTAGCCGGCCTTCTGGATCACCGCCCGGGCTGCGCCGTCGATCTCCTTGCCGGGGATCCCGGCCCGGGCGGCGGCAATGCCCGCCAGCTGGGCCTCCAGCACGATGCCGTAGATGCTGCGCATCTCCTCGGTGGCGTATCCCACGGCCACGGTACGAGTCATGTCCGAGCAGTAGCCGTCCTTCAGACTGCCGAAGTCCATGGTGACGAAGTCGCCCTCCTGGATGACCGTGTCCCCCGGCACGCCGTGGGGCATGCTGGTGTTGGCGCCGGTGACCACGATGGGGTCGAAGGAATTACCCTCGCTGCCATGGCGCAGCATCCGATAGACCAGCTCCGCCGCCACCTCCTTCTCCGTCATGCCCGGACGGATGAGCTGCAGCGTTTCCTCCAGGGCCGCCTCGCTGATGCGCTGGGCGCGGATCAGGCTGTCGATCTCCTCCGGCGTCTTGGAGGCGCGCAGGGTGCTGAGGATCTGCTGGGCGCTCTGCAGGGGCAGACCCAGGTCCTTCTCCAGAGCCAGGAAGCGGGCGTGGCTCAGCTTTTCCTCCTCGGCGCCCAGGCGCCGGACCCCAGCCTCCCGCAGGGCAGCCCGGGCCAGGGAGAGCAGGCTGTGCTCCCGGTCATACATCTGGACGCGGCAGCTGCCGCCCGCGGCCTTCTCCGCCGCCTCAATGTAGCGGGAGTCGGTGAGCAGCCAGGCGTCCTCCCGGCTGACGATCACATAGCCGTCGGTAAAAGGAAAGCCTGTTGCGTAGCGCTGGTTCTTCTCGTCGGTGATCAGGATCGCGTCCAGATCCTGCTCGATCAATTTCTGCTGAATGCCTGCGATGTGGTTCATATACCTGTTTCCTCCGATGTGGGCCGTGGGAAGCGCACGATGAAAATGGATCCCTGGGGCTTGTTGGGGCCCACGGTGATGCTGCCGCCGTGGGCCAGCACCGCGTCATGCACGATGCTCAGCCCCAGGCCGCTGCCGCCGGCCTCCCGGGAGCGGGCCTTGTCCACCCGGTAAAAGCGGGAAAAGACGTTGAGCCGATCCTCCTCGGGGATACCGATGCCGGTGTCCTCCACGGAAAATTCTACATAGTTGTTGTCGCCCTGCAGCTTCATCAGCACGCTGCCGTCGGGCACGTTGTATTTGACGGCGTTTTCCGTCAGATTGAAGATGATGTGGAACATGTCGTCCACGGTGGCCATGACCACGCAGCCGTCCTCCAGCTCGCAGCGGATGCGGACCTGCCGCTCGGCGGCCAGGGGCCGCAGCATGACCAGCGCGTCCAGCGCCACCTGCTTGACATCCACCGGCTCCGGGATCACCTGCACATCGTCGTCCAGGCGGGACAGGTCCAGCAGCTTCTCCGTGGTGCGCTGCAGGCGCTGGGCCTCATTGCCGATGTCGGTGACGAATTCCCGTACGGTCTCCTGGTCCATGTTCTCGTTCTGCACGATGCTGTCCGACAGCAGGCGGATGGAGGCCAGGGGCGTTTTCAGCTCATGAGAGGCATCGGAGACGAAGCGGCGTCGCTGCTCTTCGGTGGATTCCAGGCGCTCGGTCAGCTGGTTGAACTCCTGCCCCAGCTGTGAGATCTCGTCCTTGCCCTGGACCACGTGGCGGTATTTGTAATCCCCGTCAGCCACGATGTGCATGGAGCGCACAAGGGACCGGATGCGTTTCATCAGGAGGAAGGCGAAAAACAGCGCCATCACCAGGGCCACCACGCCGATGATCAGAGACAGGATCCGGATCCTTCCCTGCAGGGACAAGAGGATCTCCGCCCGCTCTGCGTCGTATTCGCTGAGATACACCGCCCCGGTCAAAGCGCCCTGACTGCTCAGGGGCATGGCGATACTGCTGGTAAAGGCAGCGTTGGCGAAAACAGAGCGGAACACAGTCTTGCCGCCCAGGGCGGTGCGGATGTCCTCGATATCCGTGCTGCCGCCCGGGTTGCCGCCGTCGTCGTAAATCACCCTGCCCTCTCCGTCGGCCACTACGATGCGGGAAAAACCGCTGATGTCCAGAAAGCGCAGGATCTCCGCCACGCCCGCCTCGTTGAGCCGGTCCATGCCAGACAGGGAGGAGGCCACCACCGCGGCCTGTCCGGACAGGGAACTGCGCTTTTCCTCAAACACCGCGTCCCGGGAGTTGACCATCGGATAGGTGTTCAGCAGGATCAGCAGCACCAGCAGCAGGGCGGTGATGAAGGCGATAAATTGAAAGCGTATGCTGTGCATAGGAGCCTCCGTTTAGTCGGCGAAATAATAACCCACGCCCCATTTGGTGATGATATAGGCGGGCTGGGCCGGGTTCAGCTCCAGCTTCTCCCGCAGGCGGCGGATGTGCACGTCCACGGTGCGGGTATCGCCCTGGTACTCATAGCCCCAGACCAGGTCCAGCAGGGCCTCCCGGCTGAAGACTTTGCCGGGGTTTTTCATCAGGAACAGGATCAGGTCGAATTCCTTCATGGTCAGCTCCACAGCCTGGCCGTCCCGGTAGGCGCTGCGGCGCTGCTCGTCCACGGCGATGTGGCCCCGCTGAAGGATGGCGGGATCCTCCGCGGCCACGGGCGCGGACAGGGAGGCCCGGCGCAGCATGGCCCGGACCCTTGCCTTCAGCTCCAGAACGTCAAAGGGCTTGGTGATGTAATCATCCGCCCCGGACTCAAAGCCCATGAGCAGATCGGCTCTCTCGCTGCGGGCGGTGAGCATGATGATGGGGACGGTGGAGAAGCTGCGGATCTCCTGGCAGGCCTCCAGCCCGTCCTTCTTGGGCATCATCAGATCCAGTATGATCAGGTCATAGCTCCCGGTGCGGGCCATGTTGACGGCGTCTTCTCCGTCATAGCCCGTGTCCACGGTATAGCCCTCGTTTTCCAGATTGAATTTGATCCCCTTGACCAGGAGCTTTTCGTCGTCGACGACCAGTATTTTCATAGCGGAGGTCCTTCCGTGCCATATTTTTGAGTTGCATTTCCCCGTGGGAAACCGTATAATAAAATGTACGCGAATCTCTTTACACTATACTATAACACATTCCGGGAAAAACGGGAGAACAAAATGAAAAAAATCAGACTTTTCCCCTTGCTGCTGATCCTGTGCCTGGCTTTCAGCATGGCGGCGCCCACGGCCTTCGCCCTGAACGCGCCGGAACTGGACGCCCAGGCCGCCGTCCTGATCGACCTGGATTCCGGCAGCATCCTGTATGAATTGAACAAGGACGAGCAGCGCGCGCCCGCCAGCCTTACCAAGATCATGACGGTGCTGTTGGCTCTGGACGCCATCCAGAACGGCCGCTGCGCCATGGACGATATGGTCACCGCCCAGGCGGATTGCCGGGAGGGCCTTGGCGAAGACAGCAGCTCCGCCGGCATCAACCCCGGGGACGTGCTCTCCATGCGGGACTTGATCTACTGCGCCATGATCTCCTCCGCCAATGAGGCCTGCAATATCATCGGCAGCTATCTGGAGGGCAGCGTCAGCGCCTTCGTGGCGAAGATGAACGACAAGGCGGCGGAGCTGGGCTGTGAGAACACCCATTTTGCCAACACCAACGGCCTGCCCATGGAGGGCCATTACAGCTCGGCCTATGACATCTACAAGATCGCCGTGGAAGCCATGCGCTATCCGGATTTCATGGAGATCGCCAACACCGTCAGCTATACCACCGAATCCATCAGCCTCAACGACGGCGAGCCCATCGGCAACTCCAACGCCCTCATCAATCCCCAGTCCGACTACGGCGGGAACCGCTATCTGTACGAATACGCCTCCGGTATCAAGACCGGTTACACCCGGGCCGCCGGCTACTGCCTGATCTCCACCGCAGAAAAGGACGGCGTGAACCTGCTGGCGGTGGTCATGGGCTGCAACGGCTGGCTCAATGCCGGCCTGGAGGAATACCGCAACTTCTCCGATACCATCACCCTGTACGACTGGGCCTTTGACAACTTCTCCTATCACACGGTGATCAGCTCCTCCGAGGAGCTGGCCACGGTGAAGGTGGATCTGGCCCAGGGCGACGGCGTTACGCCGCTGCATCCCCAGCAGGACGTGGTGCTGCTGCTGCCCAACGACGTAGACCCGGACAGTGTGGAAAGCCGCGTGACCATCTATGAGGACAAGCTGACAGCGCCGCTGTCGGCGGGTACCGCGCTGGGCGAGGTGACGGTGGTCGTGGACGGCCGGGATTACAACACCGTCCGCCTGGTCACCAACACGGAGGTGGAGCTGGCCCGGGGCGAGTTCATGAAGCTGCGCTTCAAGGAATTCTTCTCCAAGGGCTGGGTCATCACCCTGCTGATCATCATCCTGGTGCTGGGTACCGCCTACATCATCCTGGTGACCCGCTACCGCAAGCTGCGCAAGAAACACCTGCAGGAGCGCCGCCGGGCTGAGCAGCGCCGCCGGCTTGCAGCCCAGGAGCGGGCCGCCCGGGAATCGGCGCTGGACGCCTTTGATACGGACTGGTCGGATATCGACTGAACAGGACCATATAGACCGCGGGACGGTTTGTCCCGCGGTCATTTTTTATCCCGCGTTAATTTCTTAGCGGTATCTTAACAAGCCCTATGCTATAATAACGGCGTAACCGCCGTTATTATAGGATTTTAAGTCGTTTTTCTCGCCGCTTCCGCGGCAACCGAAAAACATGACAAATTATACCGCAGCCGCATTGCGTCAGCGGTATAATGAAATCATCAGATAAGGGAGAAGCACATGGAAAACCGCTGGAAAAAACTGAAAAGCAATCTGCCGCTTTCCGCCAGGGGCTGGCTGGTGTATTTCCTCTCCATGGCCCTTGCCTCGCTGCTGTGCATCCTGCTGCGGCAGTTGAGCACCTCGGATGTGCACGTGCCGCTGATCTTCGTACTGGTGGTGCTGGTGGTCTCCCTGCTGACCGACGGTTATTTCTACGGCATCCTGGCGGCGCTGACCAGCGTCTTTGCCGTCAACTATGCCTTTACCTATCCCTACTGGCACATGAACTTTACCATCTATGGCTACCCGCTGACCTTTCTGACCATGCTGGGCGTGGGTTTTGCGGTCTCCACATTGACCACCCGCGTCAAGGAGCGGGAGCAGTTGAAAGCGGAATCGCAGCAGGAGAAGGTGCGGGCCAATCTGCTGCGGGCCGTGTCCCACGACCTGCGCACCCCGCTGACCGCCATCAGCGGCTCCATCTCTGCGGTGTTGGAGAGCGAGGATCTGACGAAGCAGCAGCGGGACGAGCTGCTGACCGGCGCCCGGGAGGACGCGGACTGGCTCTGCCGCATGGTGGAGAACCTCCTGTCCGTGACCCGCATCGGCGATGGGGCCACCGGCGGCCTGCACAAGCAGGAGGAGGCTCTGGAGGAAGTGCTGGGCGCGGCGGTGTTGACCTTCCGCAAGCGGCACCCGGAGCTGGAGGTGTCCGTCTCCGTGCCGGACACGCTGCTGTTGGTGCCCATGGACGCGGTACTGATCGAGCAGGTGCTGCTGAATCTGATGGACAACGCGGTGACCCACGGCCTCAGTACCACGCAGGTCGCCGTCCGGGCGGAGCGCTCCGGCGGCGACGCGGTGATCACCGTGGAGGATGACGGCGACGGGATCGAGGCGCATCTGATGGAGCATCTGTTCGACGGCAGCCTGGAATTCACCGGCGGCCGCGGGGCAGACACCACCCGAGGCATGGGCATAGGCCTCACGGCCTGCCGTACCATTGTGGAGGCCCACGGGGGAAGGATCTCCGCCCGCAACCGGACGGGAGGCGGCGCGGCCTTTACCTTTACCCTGCCTATGGAAGGAGAAGACGATGATTATACGTGACAAGATTCTGGTGGTGGAGGATGAAAAGAGCATTTCCGGATTCATCCGCGCCATCCTCAACTCCAACGGCTACGACGTGATCGTGGCCCACTCCGGCAGCGAGGCCTTTTCCATGATCAGTTCCCACTGCCCGGACCTGGTGGTGCTGGACCTGGGGCTGCCGGACATGGACGGCATGAAGATCATCGAGGCGGTGCGCCAGTGGACCCAGCTGCCCATCATCGTGGTCTCTGCCCGCAGCTATGAGCGGGACAAGGTGGAGGCCCTGGACAAGGGCGCGGACGACTACATCACCAAGCCCTTCGGCGCGGCGGAGCTGTTGGCGCGGGTGCGGGTGGCCATCCGGCATACCCGCTCCGGCGTGGGCAACGAGAACCTGGCCAGCACCGGCCGCTTCACCGCCGGGGATCTGTGCATCGACTATGACAAGCACCAGGTGCTGGTGGGCGGGGAAAACGTACACCTGACCCAAAACGAGTACCGCATCGTGTCCCTGCTGGGCAAGTGCGCCGGGAAGGTGCTGACCTACGACTTCATCATGAAGGAGCTTTGGGGTCCTCAGAGCAAGGGCAGCAACCAGATCCTGCGGGTGAACATGGCCAACATCCGCCGTAAGATCGAGAAAAACCCCGCCGAACCCAAGTACATCTTTACCGAGGTGGGCGTGGGCTACCGGATGATCGAAGGGGATTAACGGGATGTTGACAACCGGGGGCAAATTCTTAGCTTCCCATTGATTGGTTTGCCCCGGCCTTTAACCCCAAATTAACGTTACCTCGTGCTACTATGTCAGCAGTACATAGAAACGGAGGAAACGAATATGGAAGAATGGCTGAACGGTGTGCTGGCGCCGGAGGAAAAGGTCCTGTGGACCGGGAAACCGGAAGCTTTTGAAACACTGGATGCGGCTCACAAAAAGCCGTTTGTGACAAGGACTGTCCTGGCGGCGACCATCGCAGCGCTTCTGATCGGAGTCTATATCGTCGCGCTCAGGCAGGGTGCGATCCAGTGGGGCGTGATCCTGGTCGTGCTGGCGCTTGCCTGTATCGGACCGGTGAATATGCTGACCGACGCGGACAAGATGCGCAAGATCCGATACGCTGCTACGGACCGGCGTTTGATCGTGTTTGTGGACTCGGCCAACAGTGTGGACTATGACAAGATCACAGAAGCCGCTTTCCGTTGTGACAGGGCAGGACATGTTTCGCTGTTGTGTGGGAAAGGGGCGCTGCGCGCCAAAGAGCACAAATGGCGGGGGTATACCTGGGTAGTTCCGGAGTATTCGGATGAACAGAAGACCCGCTGTGACCGCTTCGCACTCTATGCCGTGGACGATGTGGAGGGGCTCCGCGCCGTCCTGCGGGAGAAGATCCCGAGCGTATTGTAAGAAAGCCGAAACACATTTTCGCCCCGGGGCAGCTTAAACAGGATAAACGCACGAAGTTCTCCCGTCCTTGCGGACGGGAGGACTTCGTGGTATAATGCCCTGCGTTAAAGGAGATGAGGGCTTATGAACAGAGACGCAGCTGCGATTTGTGAAGCCATCCGGACAGCGGAGCGGGAGGCGGCGGAGCTGATCCTCCACGCCCACCATGTGCTGGCCGAGTGCAAGACCGGCCATCGGGACGTGGTCACGGAATATGACCGGCGGGTGCAGGCGCTGTTGATGGAGCGGCTGCATGCGGCGGCGCCCGGGGCAAAGTTCTTCTGCGAGGAGAACGACCAACAGGACGATCTGCATGCGGAGGACCTGTTCATCATCGACCCCATTGACGGGACCATGAACTTCGTCCGCCGCTTCAACCACAGCAGCATCTCGGTGGCCTATATGCACAAGGGGGAGCTGCTGGCCGGGGCGGTGTACAACCCCTATGTGGATGAGATGTTCCACGCCGTGCGCGGCGGCGGGGCCTTTCTCAACGACCGGCCCATCCACGTGGACCCGGCGCCGCTGTCCGAGAGCATAGTCTGCATGGGTACCGCTCCCTTCCGGCCGGAGCTGACGGCGCAGACCTTCCGCCTGTTGGAAAAGGTCTACCGGGCAAGCCTGGACATCCGCCGGCAGGGCTCGGCTGCCCTGGACCTGTGCAGTGTGGCCGCGGGCCGGGCGGGCCTGTATTATGAGCTGTCCCTCTGCCTGTGGGACTATGCCGCGGGCAGCCTGATCGTGCAGGAGGCAGGCGGCATTTGCCGGACCGTGGACGGCGGGCCGCTTCCCTACGACAGCAGCAGGCCCACCATCGCCGCAGGGGGCGAACGGGCCCTGACGGACTTCCTGGCCCTGGCCGCTGAATAAGAGAATCATGCAAAAAAAGATCCCGTACCGGTCGGTACGGGATCTTTCGACGTTTTAGTCAAGCACGTAGGGCAGCAGGGCGACCTGACGGGATCTCTTGATCGCCTCGGTCAGCTCACGCTGATGCATGGCGCAGGTGCCGGTGGTACGGCGGGGCAGGATCTTGCCGCGCTCGGACAGGTAGCGGCGGAGCTTCACGGCGTCCTTATAATCGATATAAGTGGCCTTGTCCACACAGAACTGGCATACTTTTCTGCGCTTGCGGTTCTTGGGGTTGTTCTTATCGAAAGCCAAAGCTGTATCCTCCTATTCTAAATGTTAGAACGGCAGTTCACCGTCGTCGTCACCCAGTTCCGCGAAGGCGGAGGGGGCGGGGGCTGCGGGGGCGCTGCTGCGGCCGCTGTCGTAGCCGCCATAGCTTCCGCCGCCGTAGCTGCTGGAGCTGTAACTGTCATTGCGGTTCTCGCCGCCGTCACGGCGGCCCTCACCGAAGTACACATTGTCCGCGCTGATCTCCCAGTTGGTGCGGTTGTTGCCCTCGCGGTCCTGCCATTTGCGGGACTGCAGACGGCCGGACACCACGATCATGCTGCCCTTCCGGAAGTAACGGGACACGAACTCGCCAGTCTGGCGCCAGGCGACGCAGTCGATAAAATCGGTCTGCCGCTCGCCGCCGTCGCGGCCGCCGAAATCACGTTCGACAGCGACGGAGAAGGACGCCACATTGACGCCGGACTGCGTGGTGCGCAGCTCCGGGTCACGGGTCAGACGGCCCATGATAACGATGTGATTGAGCATGTACGCCCTCCTTACTCTGCACGCAGGGTGATCAGGCGACGCAGGATGCCATCGGTGATACCGAGAATACGGTCCAGCTCAGCCGGGAATTCCGGTCCGCTGGTGAACTTCATCAGCACATAGTAGCCCTCGGAAATGTAGTTGATTTCGTAAGCGAGCTTGCGCTTACCCATCTCCTCCAATTCGTCCAGGGTACCATTAGCCTCAACAAGTGCCTTGAACTTCTCAACGACCGCCGCGGTCTCCTCCTCGGAGAAGTTGGGGTTGATGATGTACATTACCTCGTACTTTTCGCTTGCTTTTGCCATGGTTGCACCTCCTTTTGGTCATTTGGCCCCCGCTCGGGATTTGGGCAGCGGTGCCGCCCGCGGGAGCAAGGATCGCCCGTCCTCTGGACAGGCCATATCATTATATCTGTTTTTCCCGGATTGTCAAGAAAATTTTACCGAAAACACCCCAAAAGATAGTGACAAACTGTGGAAGTCTTGTTATAGTAAAGCCGTGAATATCTATACACTTCCCCACAAATTATCAAATGCATTCCTGGAACGAAGGAGGACACACCGATGAAACGAACGCGAAAGCTCCTGTGCCTCATCCTCTCGCTGGTGTTCATGGTGGGCCTGCTGCCCACCGTGGCGCCGATCCACGCCCACGCCTCCCCGCCGGACGATCAATGCCCCAGCCCGGATGCAGATAGGTACAACGACGGACACCACAAGTGGGAGGTGTTCCATGTAGGCGCGGGTACCTGTACGGAGCCGGGAGAACAAAGCTGGTACTGCGAATACTGTGGCCGAGAATATACGGAGCCGACTGCCCCCGAGGGCCATGCGTGGAGCGAATGGGATAATGCGCCGGGCAGCCTGCCCGCCACTTGCACCCAGGGGTCGACGGAGGCGCGCTATTGCTCTCGCTGCGGCGCATCGGAGACCCGCAGCGTCCCCGCTCTTGGCCACGCCTATAACGCCTCCGTCACCAAGCAGCCCACCTGTACGGAGACGGGCGTGACCACCTACACCTGCTCCCGCTGCGGAGACAGCTACACCGAGGCGATCCCCGCCCTGGGCCACGACTACAGCAGCGCCGTGACCAAGGAACCCACCTGCACCGCCGAGGGCGTGCGCAGTTACACCTGCTCCCGGGGGGACAGCAGCTATACCGAGGCGGTGGCCGCTCTGGGGCACGCCTGGGACGGCGGCACGGTGACCAAAGAACCCAGCTGCACCGCTGACGGGGTCAAGACCTTCAAGTGCACCCGCTGCGGCGAGACCAGGACGGAGTCCATCGCGGCGTTGGGCCACGCCTGGGACGGCGGTACCGTGACGCGGGAACCCACCTGCACCGCCGCCGGGGAGCGGAAGTACACCTGCACCCGCTGCGGGGAGACCCGGACCGAGACCATCGACCCTCTGGGCCACAACTACGAGATCACCGTGACCAAGGAAGCCACCTGCACCGAGGACGGCTCCCGGACCCTCACCTGCACCCGGGGGGATGATACCCATGACGAGGTGATCCCCGCCCTGGGGCACGACTGGGACAAGGGCGTGACCACGGAGCCCCAGGGCCTCACCGACGGCACCAACGTCACCACCTGCAAGCGCTGCGGCGAGACCGAGACCCAGATCATCCCCGCCGCACCCGCCATCTTCAACCTGGCGCGCAACGTCCCGCCCGCGGCCATGGACGACGACGCGCTGGTCATCACCACCCAGCCGGAGGGCGGCATGCTGCCCTCCGGCGGCAGCTACACCCTCAGCCTGGAGGCGGCGGGCGGCACGGCGCCCTATACCTATGAGTGGCATTGGATCAGCGCCGGCCTGCCCGACGCCGCGGCCTCCTGGGCGCAGGACAGAGCCGATCAGGCCGCCTCGAAATATTCCCGCCGCAGGAGCGGCTTTTCCGAGGCCTTCCACGGGGCCTATATCGCCCACGGGAGCGGCGTCAGCATTGCCACCATCTCGACGGGGAGCCTGTTCAGCTATGGCAGCCACGGCTATCTCTCGGCCCTTACCGATGCGGACCTGCACCTGAACGACCACAGCATGGGCGGCAGCGACGGGCCCAGCTATCCCGCCATCGCCACCGGGCGCTACTACTGCATCGTCCGGGACGCCGCGGGCCGCGAGGCCGTCAGCGACCAGGCGGAGGTCACGCCGGGGCTGTATATTCTTCAGCAGCCGCAAAACACCAACCTGCACGGGCAGGAGAGCGTCACCCTGACCTGCGTGGCGGCGGGCGGCGTACCCTTTGACGATCAGTATTCCTACCGCTGGACCCGGGACGGCGTCGGCTACGGCCACACCGGCTCCGACGCCGGGACCATCACCGTCACCGAGCCGGGAGAATATATCTGCATCGTCAACGACGCCAGCTTTGAGGATCTGCCCTCCAACCCCGCCATGGTCTACGACGCGGAGCCCCTGACCGTCACCGCTTCGCCGGACTTTTATCCTGTGGACGATCCGGAGGATTTCCGTGCCGAGATCGAGTTTACGATCTCCGGCGGCGTGCCTGCCTATCAGGTGGAAATAACGCGAAACGGCGAGGACTACGGCGGCTTTACCATCGACGGTAGCATGATGACGGATGGTGTGTTCTCAGAAACCCGAACCTTTACCGAGACCGGCACCTATTTCTACACGGTCACCGACGTCATGGGCAATTCCCAGAGCGCCACGGTGGTGGTGGTTCAGGCTGATCCGCTCAGCATCAGGAAGCAGCCGAAGGGCGGCGAGATCCCCAAGGAGGGGACAGACCCCAATGTGCTGCTGGACATCGCCGTGGAGGGCGGTACCCCGCCTTATATCTACGCGCTCTACCGCGACGGCGTCTATGACCATGAGTCCGCCCCCGAAGATTCGTCCAATTACGGTTTCTCGGTGCGCGAGCCGGGCGTCTTCTATCTGCTGGTCACAGACGCCGCGGGCCGCAAGGCCGAGTCCGACCATGTGATCGTCACGCAGGAGGCCGAGAAAGATCCCATTATCATCACTGAACAGCCCGGGAACTTACTTGTGGATTACAAGGAAAAAGGATACACAAGCGCGGTCCTTCACTGTGAAGCGATCTCCACTGACACAGAAGATGACAGTCATCTGACCTATGTTTGGCAGCGCTTGAGTGAGCATCTCCATATGTGGTTTCCTGTTCATAACGGAAAGTACTACAAGGTCCCTGCCAATATGGTCGGCAACATTATACGCTGCCAGATCGTCGATAGCAGAAACGAAAAAACCGTATTCAGCAGTTCCGTACAGGTCAAGTTCAGGTTGACATTTGTCAAAGCGAATACGTCAAAAAATGTCGATAAACAAAAGATATACTTTGAATTTGGAGGCGGCTCGCCGCGCTATAGGGTATTCATTTATCAGATAAAAGATGGAAAAAGATCTTTGCTGAAAACATATGAAACGACGGATATTGCCAACATAAGCCGAGTGGTGCCGCGCTGGTATTATTACTACGTGAAAGAAAACGGCAAATATGTAAAGAAACAGGGAGAATATCAGTATTACTGCATGGTAAGAGATGCGAAAGGACAAAAATGCAATTCCGATATCGTGAAGTAACGCTGTCATGCCTTTTACTCCCCCAAGGAGGGGAGGAACAGAATGAAACACAAGGAGTGATCCTTATGAAAAAACTGCTTGCCATGCTATTGGCTTTCGCGCTGATCCTTGCCCTGGCCGCCTGCGGGAAGACGGAGGCCCCCGCCCAGACGGAGGCGCCCGCGGCCACCGCGGAGCCCACACCGGAACCCACCCCGCCCCCACAGTGGAGACCTGGTACGGCACCTCCCGCGGCCTGGAGCTGACCTTGGCCCTGTCCTCCGACGGGACCTATACCCTCGCCCAGGGCGGGGAGACCAAGTCCGGCGTCTGGGAGCTGAAGGACGGCCTCATCGCCCTGGACGGGGAGAAGGAAGGTAGCCTGATCCCCCTTGAGGACGAACTGTACTGGCTGGCCCTGGAGCTGTTCCTCACATCAGAGGAGCCGGAGTTTGACGCCTATGTCCCCGCGGACGTGCTGAGCGACGGGATCACCGCCGAGCTCTTCAACGGCTACTGGACGAGCCTCTATGTGGACGCGGACGGCGCGATCCTCTCCGCCGCTGATCTGGGCGACAAGACCGACGTGTATGTGGAGGTCCCCGCCGCGAAAGCGGAGGACGCCGACGAGGGCGCAGACGCCGCCGAGACCACTGCCGCTCCCGCAGAGCCAGTGCCCCGGGTTGCCCTGGGCGGTCCCCTGTTCGGAGATGTGACCGTGGATATGAGCTTTGCTGACGGCGCGCTGACCTGGACGGCGGACAAGGTCTCCGTCAAGCTCCAACTGCAAGCCGACGGCCTGCTGCGCATGACGCTCAAAGCCCCGGACAGCGACATGACCCTGTATCTGACGCCCACCTATGTTCCGGGCCTCTCCCCGGAGCTGGCGGAAGGGTAAGCTTATAACAGTACAAGAGGGCGGGAGCCATTCGGCTCTCGCCCTCTTGCGGTCATATCAATATCCCATCAGCGGCGCGGAGCCGTCGTCCTCGGTCTTGGTGATGGAGCGGATCTCCGCCGGATAGCTGTACGTGTCGCTGACCTGGACGGTGAAGCGATCGCCCACGCGCTTGCCCAGCACCTGCTTGCCAAAGGGGGACTCCTTGCTGATAAGCCCCTTGCGGGGATCGCAGCGCACGGTGGTCACCACCTGGATGGTCTCGGTCTCATCGTCCTCGGGCATGTAGATCTCCACCTTGTCGAACAGACCCACCTGGTCCTCGGCGGAGCTGTCGTCGATGATCTTCGCCGTCTTGATCATGCCCTCCAGATAACGGATGCGGCTGCGGTTTTTGTTCTGGGCCTGCTTGGCGGCCTTGTACTCAAAGTTCTCGCTCAGGTCGCCGAAGGCACGGGTGCGCTTGACCTCTTCGATCAGCTCTGGCATCAGCTCCAGCCGCCGGTAGTCCAGCTCCTGCTGCATTTTGCGGATGTCTTCTTTTGTCAGTTCATCATGCATAATTTCGTCGTTTTGCTCCTAAATATTATATATCGATATGAATGGCGCCAAGGCCGTTGCGGTCGAATTCCGCCAGGTATTCCTCCATCCGCTCGCTCAGCTCGGTGAAGTCCTCCGGGTCCGAATCCTCCAGCCCCAGGTCCCGCCGGGCCAGCTCCTCGGCAAGAATGTTGAAGAACACCGCGTCCTCATAGTCGGCGATGGCCTCGTGGATGCCGCCCTCCTCGTAGGCGCGGGAGGGGAAGATGTGCCCCTGCCAGCGCTGCACCAGGGAGCGCATACCGTGGCTGGGACAGAGGGCGAACAGCTTCTCCTGCAGCAGGTCATAGTCCTCGAAGCGGTCCTCGCCCCGGGCGGAGTTGAGGATCCAGTTGCCGATGTACACCAGGTCCAGCAGCCTGCGAAATTCTTTTTCCGTCAATTCGATGTTCATGCGATCCCTCCTTGGGAAATGCGGTAAAGCGGTAAAAGATATTATATACCTATTTTATCAAAGAACAAGTCCCGGCGACAAACAATTTTTTCTTGTATTGCGGGCGGCTTTGCGGTATATTTAATTGTCACACTTCGTCAGGAGACCTATATGGATAACAGACCTATCGGAATTTTCGACTCCGGCCTGGGCGGGCTCACGGCGCTTCGCGCCCTGCGGCAGCTGATGCCGGAGGAGGATATCATATATTTTGCCGACGCCGGGCGCGTGCCCTACGGTGGCCGCAGCCGGGAGCAGATCCGCCGCATGGCGGTGCAGGACCTGGATTTCGTGGCGGGCTTCGGGGTGAAGGCCGTCCTGGTGGCCTGCGGCACCATTTCCAGCAACGCCCCGGACCTGCTGCAAAGCTATGCCGTCCCGGCCTTCGGCGTGCTGACGCCGGGGGTGGAGGCTATGGCAGGCGTGCCGGGCGAGGCACCTCTGGGCGTCATCGCCACCGAGGCCAGCATCCGCAGCGGCGCCTTTGAAAAGGCCCTGCAGGCGGCCTGCCCCGGGCGGGAGATCCTGGCGGTACCCTGCCCCAGCTTCGTGCCGCTGATCGAGAGCGGGCACACGGAGGCGGAGGACCCCCTGCTGCGCTGGGCCGTGGAAAACTGCCTGGCACCCTTGAAGGAGCAGAGGGCGGCGGCGGTGCTGCTGGGCTGTACCCACTACGGGATCATCGCTTCGGCCATCCGGGCTTACCTGGGAGAGGACGCGGCGCTCTACGGCGCGGCGGACTGCGGCGCGGCGGCCCTGCGGGACTATCTGCAGGAAAGCGGTCTCACCGGCGGACAGGGCCGGGAGCGCTACTATACCAGCGGCAGCGGGGAAGATTTCGCCCGCAAGGCTGCGCTGTTTCTGGGCCGGGAGATCGACGGCGTCGAGGAAGTCCCGGTCATGGAGGTATGAGATGCTAAAGGACGTTTGGATTTCCATCAACAGCATACATGGCTACGAGCAGGACAATGAGGACCATGTGGAATTTACCACCGACGGCTACTATTATTATGAGGATGGGATCGGCTGTCTCAGCTATGAGGAGAGCGAGGTCACCGGCCTGGAGGGGACCCGCACCAGCATGATCGTCATGCCGGACCAGGTGGTGGTGGACCGGGACGGGCTCATCACCAGCCGCATGATCTTCAAGGAGGGGCTGAAAAACTCTTTCCTGTACGAGACCCCCTACGGCAACGCCACCATGGGCATCGACACCCGCAAGATCTTCCGCAGCATGGACGAGAACGGCGGCAAGGTGGAGATCGACTATGTGTTGGATGTGGAGCACGCCGTGGTGGCGCGCAACAAGTTTCAGATCACCGTGAAAGAGACGGAGAATCGAGGAAGTACCAATGGCTAATTTGATCCAGAGCGCCAAGGAGCGCGTAAGCGAGATCCTGCAGAGCGCCTATGAGAAGGCGGCGGAGAAGGGGCAGCTGCCCGCGGGGGCCGTGCTCAGCGGCACGGTGGAGATCCCCAAGGATACCGCCAACGGCGACTTTGCCGCCAACCACGCCATGACCGGCGCCCGGGCCCTGCGCATGGCGCCCCGGAAGATCGCCGAGGCCCTGGCGGAGAACGTTGAGCTGGAGGGCTCCTGGTTCCGGTCTGTGGAAGTGGCCGGGCCGGGCTTCATCAACTTCCGCCTGTCGGACAAGTGGTACGGCGACGTGATCGCCGCCATCAACGCCGAGGGCGCGGACTATGGCCGCAGCGACGAGGGCAGGGGACAGAAGGTGATGGTGGAGTTCGTGTCCGCCAATCCCACCGGCCCCATGCACATGGGCAACGCCCGCGGCGGCGTACTGGGCGACTCCCTGGCCAGCGTCCTGGACCGGGCCGGGTACGATGTGTGGCGGGAGTTCTATGTGAACGACGCCGGCAATCAGATCGAGAAGTTCGCCTCCTCCATCGACGCCCGCTATCAGCAGCTGATCCTGGGCGAGGACCGGGTGGAATTCCCCGAGGACGGCTATCACGGCGACGATATCAAGGAGCTGGCCGCCCTGTTCCGGGAGAAGTACGGCGACGAGTATCTGGATAAGGACACGGCGGAGCGCCACGCGGTCATGGCCCGCTTCGGCCTGGACCGGAACATCCCCAAGATGCAGTCCGACCTGCGCCGCTACGGCATCGAGTATGACCAGTGGTTCTTTGAGTCCAGCCTCCACGAGAGCGGCTATGTGGCCGACTCCGTGGCCGCGCTGACGGAGCGGGGCTACACCTACGAGAAGGACGGCGCCCTGTGGCTGGCTACCTCCCGGCTGCTGGGGGACAAGCTGCGCGCTGCCGGTAAGAGCGAGGCGGATATCGAGAAGCTGGCCCTGAAGGACGACGTGCTGCGCCGGGCCAACGGCTTCTACACTTATTTTGCCGCAGATATCGCCTACCACCGCAACAAGCTGGCCCAGCGGGGCTTTGACAAGGCCATCAACATCTGGGGCGCGGACCACCACGGTCACGTGGCCCGGCTGAAGGCCGCCATGGACGCCCTGGGTCTGGACGGGGAGCACCGGCTGGACATCGTGCTGATGCAGCTGGTGAAGCTGACCCGCGGCGGGGAAGTGGTGCGCATGTCCAAGCGCACCGGCAAGGCCATCTCCCTCACCGACCTGCTGGACGAGATCCCAGTGGACGCGGCCCGCTACTTCTTCAACTCCCGGCCCGAGAGCCCGGTGGAGTTCGACCTGGAGCTGGCGGTCCGGCAGGACAGCGAGAACCCGGTCTACTACGTCCAGTACGCCCACGCCCGCATCTGCACCCTGATCGCCGCCCTGGCGGCGGAGGGTCACCGGGTGCCGGAGGCGGCGGACATGTCCCTGCTGCAACACGAGACCGAAAAAGAGCTCATCAAGCAGCTGGCGGCCCTGCCGGAGGAGATCCGTCTGGCGGCCCGGGACTACGACCCCAGCCGCATCAACAAGTATGTCACCGAGCTTGCCGCCCGCTTCCACCGCTTCTACACCGCCTGCCGCATCAAGGACGCGGAGGAGGAGCTGCTGTTGGCGCGGCTGCTGCTGGCGGACTGCGTGCGCCGGGTGATCGCTCTGTCCCTGGGGCTGATCGGCGTCACTGCCCCGGAAAAAATGTAACAGTGAAAGAAATGCGTTTTG
The DNA here is from genome assembly GCA_017470325.1 of Oscillospiraceae bacterium. The sequence goes on along the minus strand of JAFUES010000011.1, from coordinate 16,321 downwards.
CCCCCTCGCCCGAGGGGGCAAAAATTTTTTTTGAAAAAGATTTGCAAAAGGGCTTGACAAATTTCTCTTTTGTGTTATTGTACTAAGCGACTAATACAATAACACAAAAGGAGGACCCGGATGGATTGGAAATTCCGTAACGATCTGCCCATCTATTCCCAGCTGGTGGAGCGGATCAAGCAGGCCATCGTCTCCGGCGCCATGCCTCCCGGCGCACGGCTCAACTCCGTGCGGGACCTGGCCACAGAGGCCGGGGTCAATCCCAACACCATGCAGCGTGCGCTGCAGGAGCTGGAGCGGGAGGGCCTGGTCTACGCCAACCGCACCGCCGGCCGTTTTGTGACGGAGGATATCGCTCGCATCCAGGAGGCCCGCAAGGCCCTGGCGGCGGTCCAGGTGCGCAGTTTCCTGGAGGCGATGGAAAAGCTGGGCTGCGATCATGAGGAGATCCTCGCACTGCTTGCGGGGGAGAAGGAGGAGAAACAAGATGCCGATCTTTGAATGCAGAGGGCTTAGCAAGCGCTTCGGCAATGTGCAGGCCCTGGACAATGTGGATCTGCGGGTGGAGCCGGGCCGTGTGGTGGGCCTGCTGGGGCCCAACGGCAGCGGCAAGACCACGCTGATCAAGCTGGCCAACGGCCTGCTGACGCCTTCATCCGGCGAGCTGCTGATCTATGGGGAGAAGCCGGGGCCGGAGACCAAGGCGCTGGTATCCTACCTGCCGGACCGGGAGACCCTGGCCGAGTGGATGAGCGCCAAACAGCTGATGGATTTCTTTGAGGACTTCTATCAGGACTTCGACCGGGACCGGGCCATGGAGATGCTGCTGCGGCTGAACATCGACCCGGCCATGCGCATCAAGCAGATGTCCAAGGGCACCCGGGAGAAGGTACAGCTGATCATGGTCATGAGCCGCAAGGCGGGCCTGTACCTGCTGGATGAGCCCATCGGCGGTGTGGACCCGGCCACCCGGGACTACATCCTGGATACCATCATCCGCAACTACAACCCCGAGGCCGCGGTGATCATCTCCACCCACCTGATCGCGGATGTGGAGCAGGTGCTGGACGATGTGATCTTCATCAACGGCGGACGCGTGGTGCTCCAGTCCTCGGTGGACCAGATCCGCGAGGAAAAGGGCATGAGCGTGGACGCTTATTTCCGGGAGGTGTTCAGATGTTAGGCAAACTTTTGAAGCATGAATTTCGCGCCACCGGGCGTCTGATGCTGCCCGCGCTGGGCGCGGTGCTGGCCCTGGCGGTGCTGGCCAATTTCTCCATCCGCTTTATCCAGGTGACGGACAGCACCTTCCTGACCATTCTGTTCGGCCTGGTGATCGCCGCTTTCGTCATCGGCATGGTGGCCGCGGCGGTGATGACCCTGGTGCTGATGATCCTGCGCTTTTACCGCAACCTGCTGCGGGATGAGGGCTATCTGATGCACACCCTGCCGGTGAACGTCCATGAGCTGGTCTGGTCCAAGTTGATCGTCTCCCTGGTCTGGGTGCTGGTCACCTGGCTGGTGATCTGCCTGGCCGTCTTCCTGACGGTTCTGATCCAGACCGGTACCGATCTGGGTGAGATCTTTGCTTCTCTCCCCAGCTGGGCGGAGATCCGCAAAGCCATGGCAGAGTTCGGGATCCGCAGCAGCGATCTGTGGCTCCTGGGCGGCGAGTTCCTGCTGGCCATGATCCTGGCTACGCTGGCCTCCTGCCTGCATTTCTACGCGGCCATGTCCCTGGGCCACATCTTCTCCAAGGACAAGGTGCTGCTGAGCGTGGTGTTTTTCGTGGCCATCAGCTTCCTGTTCAGCATCCTGCACACCGGCGTCAATGTGAGCCTGATGATCAACCTGGAAGATGCAAGCTTCATGGAGACCGCGCGGGAGGGCCTGCGGCTGGCCCAAAATGTGACAGCCCGTGGCCTGCTGGGCGAGCTGGTCCAGGGCGGCATCCTGTACGCCATCACCACCTGGAGCCTGAAGAAGAAATTGAACCTGGCGTGAATCCAAAGCAGAACCAGCGCCCTGCCTCACACTGGCAGGGCGCTTTGCTATCCCCAGAGGGCCCGGCAGATCCAGGCCGAGGAGAGGAAGCAGGCCAGGTCCGCGCACAGGGCGGCGGGGATGGCCCAGCGGCTGCGCCGGACCCCGGCGGCGGCAAAGTAGACCGCCGCCACATAGAGCGTGGTCTCGCTGGAGCCGATCATTACCGCCGCCGTGCGTCCGGTCAGCGAGTCGGGTCCGCAGCGCTGGATGATCTCTGACGCGGCCGCCAAAGCCGCACTGCCGGAAATGGGCCGCAGCAGCATGAGCAGCACCGTGTCCGCCGGGACGCCCAGCTTGTCCAGCAGCGGGGAGAGCAGGCGGACCAGCAGCTCGGGCAGGCCGGAGGCGCGCAGCAGGCGGATGGCGGGGAACAGCACCAGCAGGGCCGGGAGGATATCGGCCATGATCTGCAGCCCCTTCCGAGCACCGGCCAACATGGCTTCATACAGATCCACACCCCGCAGCGCCGCGGTGAGCATGACCGCGCCGATCAGCAGAGGCGCTGTCAGATCCAGCAGGTTCCTCATGGCCATAGCCGTCGGAGCGCGGCGGCTGCCAGCAGCCCCGCGGCCACGGAGCACAGGGAGGAGACCCATACCGCGGGGAGAATATCAAAGGCCGAGGCGGCCCCTGCCGCCGCCCGGACGGAGGCGATGGTGCTGGGCAGCAGCTGGAGGGAGGCGGTGTTCAGTACCACCAGGGTGTACAGCTCGTCCGATGGCCGCCCGCCGCTTTGCCGCGCCATGCCCTGAGCGGCGCGGATGCCCGCCGGAGTGGCGGCGTTGCCCAGGCCCAGCAGATTGGCGCTGAGATTTTCCGTCAGGGCGGAGAGGGTCTCTCTGTCGGCCGCAGCCCGGGGAAAGAGCCGCCGCAGCAGCGGCTGCAGCAGCCGGGCCAGGCCCGCCGCGGCGCCGGAGCGCTCCAGCAGCTCCATGACGCCACTCCAGAGGCATACGCCCCCGGCCAGGGTGATGCAGAAACGGACGGCCTCCTGCGCCCCCTCCAGCACTGCGGCGCCTGCCGCCGTTGTTGTCCCCAACACCGGGGAGAACAGGGTGCAGAGCAGATAGATACTTAGAAGAATGAACGAGATCAGGATGAGAAATCCGCCTCCCTTTGTAAAAATGTTGCATAGAACATAAAAAGAAGATAAATTTTTAAGAAAATAAACATTGACCCATTTCGTGATTATGGTATAATAATTAACATCATATGATAAATTACGCCGCTGCAGATAGAGGCCTGCCGGCGTATTCTATGGAGGAAAGAGTATGAAATCTACAGGTATCGTCCGCAAGGTCGATGAGCTTGGCAGAATCGTTCTGCCGATCGAGATGCGCCGCACGCTGGATATCGCGGAAAAGGATCCAGTGGAAATATATGTGGAGGGGGACAGCGTTATTCTTCGCAAGTATCAGGCATCGTGTGTGTTCTGCGACAGTGTGAAGGAGATCACCAGCTTCAAGGGCCGCAATGTGTGCGCCGCCTGCATCGCGAAGCTCAAGGAAATTTAAGAGAAGCTTTCATGCGCTCGGGACAGCCGGGCGCATTTTTTTGCATTTTATATCCCCCCGGGGGGCTTGCGGGGCAGATAAAACCATGGTACTCTGCAAACAGATGCATCAAATTCAATCGAGAATGAGGTGTTTGCATGCATATGGCAGACGCGCTGCTGGCCCCGGCCGTGGCAGCGACCATGTACGTAGCCTCCGGCACTGCCGCGGGCGTTTCGATCCATAAACTGAAAAAGGACGACGAGCCCCAGAAGCTGCCCACTATGGCGGTCACAGCCGCCCTGGTCTTCGCCGGACAGATGATCAACTATACCATCCCCGGCACCGGCTCCTCCGGCCACATGTGCGGTGGCATGCTGCTGTCCGCCCTGCTGGGACCCCAGGCGGGTTTCCTGTCCATGATCGTGATCCTGGCGATCCAATGTCTTTTCTTCGCCGACGGCGGCCTGATGGCTTTGGGGGCCAATGTGTGGAACATGGCCTTCTACGGCTGCTTCGTCGGCTATTATCTGATCTGGCGGCCCATCATGCACAGCCATTGGTTCGGTGAGGGCAAGGGCGCGCAGCGGGCGCGGATCATCGCCGCCTCCATCATCGGCTGTGTGGTTACGCTGCAGTTGGGCGCTTTCTCCGTGGTGTTGGAGACCAGCCTTTCCGGTATCACCGAGCTGCCCTTCGGCGCCTTTATGGCGCTGATGCAGCCCATCCATCTGGCCATCGGTCTTGTCGAGGGCCTGATCACCTCTGCGGTGCTGGTGTTCGTCTTCGAGTCCCGGCCCGAATTGCTGCGGGATGTGGACGCCGCTGAAGGCCAGGGCAAGCGCTCCCTGAAGGCCACTATCGCCATCCTGGCCGTGGTCGCCCTGATCGTGGGCGGCGGGCTGAGCCTGCTGGCAAGCGGCAATCCCGACGGTCTGGAGTGGGCGCTCTTCGGCAACGCCGAGGAGGGCTATGCGGAGAATATGGGCCTGGATGAGGAGGACTTCGGCGTTGCCAGCGCCGCGGCGGACACCGCGGGCAGCATCCAGGAGAGCACCTCCTTCCTGCCGGACTATGCCTTCCCGGGCAGCGACAGCGCTGCTGGCACCACGGTATCCGGCATCGTCGGCTCCGCCATGGTGGCGGGAGTGGCCCTGCTGATCTGCCTGGCGGGCGGCTTCTTCCGGAAAAAGAAAACAGCCCGGTAGATAAACAAGTATAAAAAAATACGCCAAAGGGGCATCTGAGGATGCCCCTTATCGGCATGTTGGGAAGATACCATGAACAAGATGGAAAAAGCGCTGTATGAGCTGTCCGAGATGGACGATCTGGCAGCGCAGCGCTCGCCGGTGCACGGGCTGTGTCCCATGGCGAAGCTGCTCAGTACAATTGCATACATCATCGTGGTGGTGTCCTTCCACAAGTACGATCTCAGCGGTCTGGTGCCCATGGTACTCTGGCCGGTGTTCCTGTTCCAGCTCAGCGGCATCCCCGTTCGCACCTGCTTTTACAAGCTGCGGATCGTGTTGCCCCTGGTGATGGCCGTGGGCCTGTTCAATCCCTTCTTTGACCGGGCGGCCATGCTGCAGATCGGAAATGTGGCGGTGTCAGGCGGCGTCATCTCCATGCTGACGCTGATGGTCAAGGGCGTGCTGTGCCTGATGGCCTCCTTCCTGCTGATGGCCACCACGCCCATCGACCACCTGTGCGCGGCCTTGCGCAAGCTCCACGTGCCGGGTATGCTGGTGACCTTGTTGCTGTTGACCTACCGCTATGTGGGCGTGATGACTGAAGAGCTGGCCATCATGACCGAGGCCTATCATCTGCGGGCGCCCGGGCAGAAGGGCATCCACATCTCCGCCTGGGGCTCCTTCCTGGGGCAGCTGCTGCTGCGCAGCATGGACCGGGCGGAGGAGCTGTACAGCAGCATGCAGCTGCGGGGCTACCATGAGCATTTCCATTACGCGGATATCAAGCCCTGCACCGGGCGGGACGGACTCTATACTCTCTGCTGTGTAGGACTGTTCCTGCTGTTGCGGCTGGTGAATGTGGCCCAACTGCTGGGCAGCCTGTTCGTGAGGTGATCAAGATGATCGAACTGAAAAACGTATCGTTTTCCTATGAGAAGGACCGGCCGGTGATCCGGGATCTGAGTTTCAAGATCGCCGACGGAGAGTCCGTGGGGCTCATCGGTGCCAACGGCGCGGGCAAGTCCACGGTGATGAAGCTGATCCTGGGCCTCTGCAGCGGGCAGGGCCGGGTGCTGATCGACGGGGAGGAACTGACCCGGGAGAATCTGTACCAGATCCGGGGCAAGTTGGGCTTTGTACTGCAGAACTCCGACAACCAGATGTTCATGCCTACAGTGTACGAGGACATGATCTTTGGACCTCTCAACTACGGCGCCACTCGGGAGGAGACAGATCGGCGGGTGGACGCGGTGCTGGACAGACTGGGCCTGCAGGACCTGAAGCACCGGCACAACCACCGGATCTCCGGCGGCGAGAAGCGCATGGCCGCCATCGCCACCATTCTGGCCATGGAGCCGAAGGCCATTTTGATGGACGAGCCCACCTCCGCCCTGGACCCCTATAACCGGCGGATCGTCATCAACACTATCCGGGAGCTGCCCCAGACCAAACTGATCACCTCCCACGACTTGGACATGATCCTGGACACCTGCGAGCGGGTGATCCTGCTGGACGGCGGACAGATCGTGGCCGACGGACCGGCCGAAGTGATCCTGCGGGACAAAGAACTGCTGGAAGGGCACCGCATGGAACTGCCCTTGAGCCTGACAAGATAAAAAGCAAGAGATGTGATCGGTCCACATCTCTTGCTTTTTTGAATGCTGGGCTGGGCTTACCTGTGATAGATCCTCCGGTATTCCGCACTTTCCCCGCCGTCGGCGTCGGCGAGGATCAGCGGCGGCTCCACGGTGAGTCCAGGGCGGCTACCCCGGCGGCCCTCCACCAATACCAGACTGGGGGCACGCTCGGCCAGGTGATTGACCAGGCGCAGGCGCTTGGGCTCCAGTCCCTGGGCAGTCATGGTACACAGCAACTCCGACAGCCGCTCCGGCTTGTGTACCAGACAGAAGCGACCGCCGCTGGGCAGCAGCCAGGCCGCGGTGGCGCAGAGCTCCTCCAGTGTGCAGCAGACTTCACCCCGGGCGGCTGCCCGGGCCGGGTCCGGCGAGATCCCTCCGCTGCCGGCGGCATAGTAGGGCGGGTTGGCGGCGGCCAGATCGAAGCTGCCCGGCTTGAACAGCGCCCGATACTGTCGGATGTCCCCGGTCAGGACACTGCTCCGCGCCGTAAGTCCGTTGCGCTCCAGGTTCTCTGCAGCCAGGGCCGCGGCCTCGCCGTCCAGCTCCAGTCCGGTCATGTGCAGCTTCTCCGTGCGCCAAAGCAGCAGCAGGGCCAGGATACCGGAGCCGCAGCCCAGGTCGATGCCCCGCACCGCGCCGCATGTATGGATAAAATCGGCCAGCAGCACCGAGTCCGTGCTCAGACGAAAATTCGCCGCCTGGGCGAAGACCGGGCCGCCCGGCCAAAGCTCTTGAACATCAGCCATAAAAGTTCTCCATAAAAAAGATGACCCGGGCGATCGAAGATCGCCCGGGTCCCCGTTAGACTATCACTCGGAGATGATAGCCTCAGCAGGACACTGTGCAGCGCAGGAGCCGCATTCAAGACACTTCTCAGCGTCGATCTCATAGTGCAGTTCGCCCATGTCGATCGCCTCGGCAGGACACTGCGCAGCGCAGGAACCGCAGGACAGGCACTCGTCAGTAATAACAAAAGCCATTGATGTTACCTCCTTATGTATTTTGCCTTTTTGGACAGCACCATTGTAGCACAGTTATCGCAAAATGCAAATGAAATTTTAAGCCCCCTCGTTAAAAGCAAAGCTTTGTGGCAATAATTTTTCGGACAGGCCCGGTTTCGCCCCAATCGGCGGCAGTTCCGGGCGATAATGATCATTATAATGAAAGACAAAGCCTCGCAGGGAGGAAGCATCATGAAGAGCAACGAGAAGTTTACACAGCGGGCGGAAGTGGCCATTGAGAAGGCGCGGCTGTCGGCAGGGGCCCTGGGTCACAGCTATGTGGGCACGGAGCACTTGCTGCTGGGCATCCTGGTGGAACAGGAGGGCCTGGGAGCCCGGATCCTGCGCCAGAGGGGACTGGAGGAGGACGCCCTGCGCCGCCAGATCGCGGAGCGCTGCGGCAAGGGCGCGCCCGGCGTGCCGCCCCAGGGACTCAGCAGCCACGCCCGCTTTGCCGTGGAGCGGGCCGCCGCGGAAGCGGCCGCCCTTTGCCGGGGCTATATCGGCACAGAGCATCTGCTGCTGGGGATCCTGCGTCAGCCGGACTGCGGCGGGGCTCTGCTCCTGCGGCAGTCGGGTCTGGATCTGAACGACCTCTACACCGACGTGCTGGCGGTGTTCGGGCACCCGGCCTCTGACAGCCGCCCCCAGACGGGTACGGCCCGGGGCGTGCTGCGCCGGACGGAGACCCGTGTGCTGGACCAGTACAGCCGGGACCTGACAGAGCTGGCAGCTGCCGGGGGCATCGACCCGGTGGTCAGCCGGGGCGACGAGATCGGCCGCGCCGTGCAGATCCTGTCCCGCCGCACCAAGAACAATCCCGTTCTGGTAGGGGAGCCGGGCGTGGGCAAGACCGCCGTGGCCGAGGGTCTGGCTCTGCGCTTTGCCCGAGGCGAGGCCCCGGAGGATCTGCGCCAGAAGCGCATCGTCTCCCTGGACATCCCGGCCATGCTGGCCGGGACCAAGTACCGGGGCGATTTTGAGGAGCGGGTCAAGTCCGTGCTCAAGGACGTGAAGCGGGCCGGGGACGTGATCCTGTTCATCGACGAGCTGCACACCATCATCGGCGCGGGCAGCGCCGAGGGAGCCATCGACGCGGCCAACATCCTCAAGCCGGCCCTGGGCCGGGGCGAGATCCAGATCATCGGCGCCACCACGCCGGAGGAGTACCGGCGCCACATCGAAAAGGATGCCGCCCTGGAGCGGCGCTTCCAGCCGGTCAGGGTGGAGGAGCCGGATCGGGCGCAGACCATGGAGATGCTGCAGAGCCTGCGCAGCGGTTTGGAGCGGCACCACCGGGTACGCATCGGCGATGACGCCATGCGGGCCGCTTACGAGCTGTCCGTGCGCTATATCCCGGACCGCTATCTGCCGGATAAAGCCATCGATCTGCTGGATGAGGCCGCGGCTGCCCTGCATGTGCAGGGAGAGACCGGAAGCCTGGGTGCCGCGGAGGTGGCCCGGGTGGTATCCCAGTGGACCAACATCCCAGTGACGGCGCTGGATGAGGATGAAAAGCTCCGCCTGCAGGATCTGGAGGCGGAGCTGAAAAAGCGGGTAGTGGGCCAGGATGAGGCAGTATCCGCCGTGGCGAGGGCCATCCGGCGCAGCCGGGTAGGCCTGCGGGATCCCGGCCGCCCGGTGGGCAGCTTCCTGTTTTTGGGCCCCACCGGTGTGGGCAAAACGGAGCTGTGCCGCGCTCTGGCGGCGGCGGTGTTCTCCGACGAGCAGGCCATGATCCGCCTGGATATGTCGGAGTATATGGAAAAGCACAGTGTCAGCCGGCTGATCGGCTCGCCCCCTGGCTATGTGGGCTACGAGGACGGCGGACAGCTGACCGAAAAGGTGCGGCGCAAGCCCTGGTCGGTGGTGCTCTTCGACGAGATCGAGAAGGCCCATGAGGACGTGTGGGGGATCCTGCTGCAGATCATGGACGACGGGCATCTGACTGACGCCGCAGGGCGGCGGGTGGACTTTCGCAACACGGTCATCGTCATGACCTCCAACATCGGCGCCAAGACCATCACCGAAAACCGCAGTCCTCTGGGCTTTGCCGGCGGCGAGAGCGCGGATGAGCAGGCACGGCAGCGGCAGGTGCGGGAGGAACTGCGCGCCACCTTCCGGCCGGAATTTCTCAACCGCATCGATGAGACCATCATCTTCCGCCGCCTGGATGGGGAGGATATGCTGCGCATCACCCGCATGCAGCTGCATGCTATCCAGACGCGCTTCGCGGCTCTGGGGCTGACCCTGGAGGTGCCGGAGGAGACGGCCCGCTTCCTGGCCCGGACCGGGACGGACCTGCGCTTCGGGGCCCGGCCCCTGCGCCGTACGGTGCAGCACAGTCTTGAGGACGCGGCGGCAGAGCTGCTGCTTGACGGCCGGGCCCGGGCCGGGGACCGGATCCGTGCCCGGGTGGAAAATGGTCGACTGATTCTAGATGTGGAGCGGGGCCGGGATGGTCTCTCCGACGGGGCACAAGTGCCGCGCTGAAAAATGGATCAAAATTTTATTGGGCAATTCGCTTGACATAACGCCGAGGAAAGGCTAAAATAAATTGGATATATTATTGGGGTCTTGGGGAGACCCCTGCTGATATATTTCTTTTCAACTTCGACGATTTCGCTTGATGGATCGTCTTGCTTTAGATCAAAACAGAATCTTGGGCAATAAACCACCGCAAAATTCTAAAAGAATGGAGGTGTGTTTACTTACGATGCCAACTGTTTTATGGATTGTTATTTTAGCCGTCTGTGCCGTTGTGGGCTTTTTCCTGGGCTTCACCTATCGCAAGAAGGTGGCCGAGCGGGAGATCGCCAGCGCAGAGGAAGAAGCCAAGCGTATTATTAATGAATCTATAAAGAGCGCGGAGAGCAAGAAGAGAGAAGCTCTCTTGGAGGCAAAGGAAGAAATACACAAAAACCGCTCGGAGTTCGAGCGGGAGGAAAAGGCGCGCCGGGCCGAGGTGCAGAAGCAGGAGCGCCGCCTTCAGCAGAAGGAGGAATCCCTCGACCGCAAGACCGACGCTATCGAGAAGAAGAGCGAGACGCTCAACAACAAGATAGCCGCAGTGGAAGCCCAGCAGCAGGAAGTTGCGCTCATCAAAAAGAGTCAGCTTGAGATGCTGGAAAAGATCTCCGGCTTCTCCGTGGAAGAGGCCAAGGCCTACATCATCGAGAGCGTCCGTGACGACGTGACCCACGAGATGGCCATGAAGATCAAGGAGATCGAGGCGCAGGCCAAGGAGGAGGCCGATGACCGGGCCCGCCGGATCATCACCACCGCCATCCAGCGCTGCGCCGCCGACCACACCAGCGAGATCACCGTCTCCGTCGTCCCTCTCCCCAACGACGAGATGAAGGGCCGCATCATCGGCCGCGAGGGCCGCAACATCCGCAGCATCGAGACCCTCACCGGCTGCGACCTGATCATAGACGACACCCCCGAGGCCATCACCGTCTCCAGCTTCGACCCGGTCCGCCGGGAAGTGGCGCGACTGGCGTTGGAGAAGCTCATCGCCGATGGGCGCATCCATCCCGCCCGTATTGAGGAAATGGTGGCCAAGGCCCAGAAGGAAGTCAACGCCACCATCAAGGCCGAAGGCGAGCGCGCTGTGTTTGAGACCAACATCCACGGTCTGCATCCGGAGCTGGTCAAGCTCCTGGGCCGCATGAAGTACCGTACCAGCTACGGCCAGAATGTGCTCAACCACTCCATCGAGGTCTCCCATATCGCGGGCCTGCTTGCCAGCGAGCTGGGCGTGGACGTGGCCACCGCCAAGCGGGCGGGCCTGCTGCATGATATCGGCAAGGCCATCGACCATGAGGTGGAGGGCAGCCATGTGACCATCGGTGTGGACCTGGCCCGCAAGTACAAGGAGTCTGAGGCGGTCATCCACGCCATCGAGGCCCACCACGGCGACGTGGAGCCCCGCACCGTGGTCGCCTGCCTGGTCCAGGCGGCGGACGCCATTTCCGCCTCCCGCCCCGGTGCCCGGCGCGAGAACATTGAGAACTATGTCAAGCGTCTGGAAAAGCTGGAGGAGGTCTCCAAGAGCTTCCCCGGCATCTCCAGTTCCTACGCCATCCAGGCGGGCCGCGAGATCCGTATCATGGTGGAGCCGGAGAAGGTCAGCGAGGACCAGATGGTGCTGCTGGCCAGAGACATCGCCAAGAAGATCGAGGAAGAGCTGACCTATCCCGGTCAGATCAAGGTCCATCTTCTCCGCGAGACCAAGGCTGTCGATTACGCAAAGTGAAAACGAACCGCCCCGGAGCTTCCGGGGCGGTTTTGCGCTCAGAAGGGCCGGCGCTTCTGGCGCTTACGGCGGCAGAAATCCTCCTTCACGTCCACCAGAATGATGTCGCTGCCCAGGCGTACGATGCAGGGCCAGGGCAGGATGTAGTCGTCCTCCCGGCCCAGGAGCCCGAAGAATTTGGCACGGCCTGGCGTGATGAGGGACAGCAGCCGCCCTTCCTTCTCGTCGAATTCCGCATCGCAGACATAGCCCAGGCGGAAACCGCTGTGGATATCGATGACTTCCTTATAGCGCAGAGATGAAAAATAACTGATCATGACTTGACCCCCGTAAACTGGCTTACTGCCAGTATACGGGGGTCGGGCTCGTTTTATGTCGTTTGCCGGGCCTTGGGGATGGAGATGGTCAGGATCAGCGCCTCGTCCGTCTCCTCCCGGCGCATGCCCGCGTCGATGCCGCCCTGCTTCATCAGATCGATGCTGCGGCTGAGGGTGTTGAGGAAGATGCGCACGTCCTTGAGCACGAAGGTGCGGTGGGGCTTCTCGCTCTCCGCCGCCTCCTCAGGTGTGCTGAGCAGGGCGTCGATGTAGGCGTCCGCCGCAGCCACGGTCATGCCCCGCTCCAGGATCACCGCAAGGGCGGCGCGCTGGCTGTCCGCGTCCGGCAGGCGCAGCAGGGCCCTGCCGTGCCGCTCGGTCAGGCCGTTGTCCCGCAGCGCCTCCAGGATATCCCCGGGAAGCCGCAGCAGGCGCAGCTTGTTGGCCACCGCCGACTGGGATTTGCCGATGCGCCGGGCAGCATCCTCCTGGCTGAGACCGAAGCGGTCGATCAGCTGACGCAGGCCCTCCGCCTCCTCCAGGAAATCCAGATCCTTTCGCTGCAGGTTTTCCACCAGGGCGAGCAGCCCCGCGTCCTCTAGGTCGATATCCAGCAGAATACAGGGCACCTCCCGCAGCCCGGCCATGCGGGCCGCCCGCAGGCGGCGCTCTCCGGCCACCAGCTCATAGCGCCCGCCCCGCTGCCGGACCGTCAGCGGGTTGAGGATCCCATAGCTGCGGATGCTCTCACTCAGCTCCGTCAGCGCCTCCTGGTCAAAATGCCGCCGGGGCTGTACCGGGTTGGGGGAAATGTCCTCCGGGCGCAGGTAGAGGACGGCGCCCCGGCGCAGCCCCGGCCGTGTACGCAGACTTTGCATCCCATGACCTCCTTTATGTAGTGGTTCTATACCGGGAGCATACACCACATCTTGTGCAAAAGCGGGCGAACAGAGGCGGGAAACGAGAACTGTTTTTCCTGCCGGGCACCGTTGACTTTTTTTGACAGGCGCGGTATCATGAGAACACTTTATCCGGGAGAGACGATATGAACAGCAAGCGGCAACAATTTATCCGGGGCATGAAGGCCGGAACGCCCATTGTCATGGGCTTTCTGCCGGTGGCGATCTCTTATGCCATCATCGCCCGGCAGGCGGGTATGAGCACCTTTCAGATCGGGCTCATGTGCCTGACGGTCTTTGCCGGCGCCAGCCAGATCATGGCCTCGGGCATGCTGATCCAGGGGGCGGAGTTGGCGGCCATCATCATCGCCACCTTTCTGCTGAATCTGCGGCATATCATCATGAGCACCTGTGTGTTCGAGAAGATGGAGCCCTCGGCCAAGGCGCCGCGGCTGCTGGCGGCCTATTGGGTCACGGATGAGAGCTTTGCCATGTTTACCACCGGCACGGAGAAAAAAGATCTCACAGTCTGGTTTTTCCTGGGCCTGGGCCTGGTCACATATGTGGCCTGGTTTGTAGGAGCGCTGCTGGGTGCGGTCCTGACCAACTTCCTGCCGGCGATCCTGTCGGCCAGCCTGGGGGTGGCGCTGTATGCGCTGTTCATCGCCCTGCTGGTACCCGGGCTCAAGGGCAACGGCCGTCTGGCGGCGCTGGCGGTGCTGACCGCAGTGTGCAACACCTTGCTGTGCCGCGTCATGGCCTCCAGCTGGGCGCTGATCGTGTCCACGCTGCTGTGCGCCTTCCCGGGCGTGTTCTTCGTGGACCTGGGAGAGGAGGCGGCCCATGAGCAATAAGACGGCGCTGCTCCTGTTCCTGGGCATGACGGTGGTGACCTACATCCCCCGCATGCTGCCGGTGCTGCTGCTGGGCAAGGTGAAGCTGGGCCCGCGGACGGAGAAGTTTTTGAAGCTGATCCCCTATACCGCCATGTCGGCGCTGGTGTTTCCCGGGGTGTTCAGCATGGATGCGGCCCGGCCCTGGATCGGTCTGGTAGGCGTGGCGGTGTCGGGGCTGCTGGCCTGGAAGAAATGCCCCATGGTGCTCTGCGTGCTGGCGGGCATCGCGGCGGTGTTCCTCCTGCTGCTGATCTGACCAGGACAAGAGAAAAAGAGTCTGCCTGCGGACCAATCCGCAGGCAGGCTCTTTTGCATATGAGGGGTGGCGTTATAGAGGCCAGTCCCCGGTCTCCACCAGGGCGGTGGGGCCGGTGAGCAGCAGATCCCGGACCGTATCGCCCTCCGGCCGGAGGGACACGGACAGGGTGCCGCCGGGCATGTGGATGGTCAGGGTGTTCCCCGCCAGGCGTCCGGCCAGATACAGGCTGGCCGCGCTGGCGCCGCAGCCGGTGCCGCAGGCCAGGGTGAAGTCCTCCACACCCCGCTCAAAGGTGACGGCCCGGACGCTGTCGGGCCCGTCAAAGCACAGGAAGGTCACGTTGGCGCCCTTGGGGAAAACCGGGCTGTACCGCAAGGCTTGGCCCAAAGGCCGAAGCGCGTCCAGATCCTCCAGGGCCTCCGGCGGCACTTCCGTGACCGCGTGGGGGATGCCGGGATCGCCCAGCTCTACGTATGTGCAGGCAATGGTCCTGTCCCCCAGGGGCACATCCCGATGCTCGATCACGCTGGGGTCGTTGAGCCGGATCTGGTACTGCTCCCGGTCGATCCGGCGGCCCAGCACCAGGCCCGCGGTGGTCCGGATCCGGATGCGCTCCGGATCGGCGGACAGGCCGTGCTCCACGCAGTAGCGAGCCAGGCAGCGGGCGCCGTTGCCGCACATTTCCCCGAGACTTCCGTCGGCATTATAAAACAGCATGCTCACATCGGCGTCGTCGGCAGGCTCCAGGACAAGGAGCCCGTCCGCACCGGGGCCAGTGTTTTCATCGCATAGCCGCCGGGCGAGGACCGACAGGTCCTCGCCCCGAAGCTCGCCGCGCAGGTCCTCCGTCAGCAGGAAGGAGTTGCCCGCGCCGTGCATCTTGGTATAGCGCATCTCAGGTTCCGGAATCCGCGCGCAGCTTCTTCTGCAGCCAATCCTTGCCGTCGTTGAAGCGGGAGACCACGAAGGAGGCCACATAGTCGCCGGCGGCGTTGACCATGGTGGCAGGGGGATCCACCAGATCGCCGATGGCCTGGGCGATGGGGAAGGCTACGGCCAGCTGCTCCGGGAAGAACAGAGAGCAGAGCACCAGCTCGCCGGTACCGCCGCCGCCGGGGATGCCGCTCATGGCCACGGAGGAAATCGTGGCGACCACGATGGCCAGCAGCGCATCGGTGGTGGCGAAGTCCTTGCCGAACATGCCGAAGAGGAAGGCCACCTTGATGATGGCGCTCATGCCGGAGCCGTCCATGTTCATGGTGGCGCCCATGGGCAGCACGATGTCGGTTACGTCCTTGGAGATGCCGGTGTCCTCGGAGACCTCCATGTTGGTGGGGATGGTCGCCACACTTGAGCAGGTGCCGAAGGCCACGGCCGCCGGGCGGAACAGATGCTTGAACATGACCCGGACTGCGCCCTTGCCGCCGCCGAAGCGGGCGTAGAGCGGGAAGCACAGGAACATGTAGGCGAAGGCCACCACATAATAGAGGATGATCGCCCGGGCGTAGCTGGACACGAAGTCCGCGCCGTGGGCGGCCACCAGAGCCGCGAAGAAGCCAAAGAAGCCGATGGGCGCGTAGTAGCTGATGAGCTTGATGACCTTCATCAGCACATTGGTGATCTCGCTCAGCAGCTTTGCCACCTGGGTCTCGGGCCCGCCGCACATCTGCACGCCGAAGCCGAAGAAGATGCCTGCGATGATCAGCTGCAGGATGGAGCGGCGGCTCCACAGCTCGGGAAAGTCGGACTTGGTGAAGAAGCCGACGATCATTTCCCCTGCGCTCATGGGCTCGGAGGCGCCCGCCTCAAAAGCCGGATCACCCATGTAGATGGGCACGAAGCGCACGATGATGTACATGATCACCGAGGCGATGATGGTGGTGCACATAAAGGTCAGCACCGTGGTGCCCATCAGCTTGCCGGCGCGGCGCGCGCTCTTCATATTGGCGATGGACGAGGAGATGGAGAAGAAGACCATCGGCACAACCACGCAGAACATCATGTTGATGAACAGCGTGCCCAAAGGCTCCAGCGCACCGGCGCCGGGCCAGGCGAAGCCCACCGCGATGCCCAGGACGATGCCAAGGATCATGGTAAAGAAGAACCAGTTATTCTGCAGGAAACCGCCCTTCCGGATGTTGTTGTCTGCCATAGAGATACCCTCCCTGCTTTTTATTCCGTGTTGAATTGCAAAGTTAAGTTCCGGTTGGAGCAGTCGCCATCCAGAAGTTAAGATTGCAAACCCTTTCATAGAAACAAAATATGCAAACATGGGTTCATGGATTGAACACCATGGGATTACCAACAGGGCAGCATCTTCGG
>JAFUES010000061.1 GCA_017470325.1 Oscillospiraceae bacterium | reverse complement strand
TCGCGGCCCTACTGCTGGAGCTGCCGCTGGTGCTGGGCTGGCTCAAGGGAAAGGGCCGGCTGCCCAACCTCCCCGCGGCGGACAAGACCGACGACCGGATCTTCGCCGTATGCTGCGTCTTCCTGGCGCTCCTCACGGGCGCGCTGATCCCCTCGGCGGTGATCCGATCTTCTCCGGCGGAGTTTGTAAACGTCACGCTGTACCGCTCCCCCCTGTGGTACGTGCTCAGCGCGGCGCTGCTGGCCGCCGGCACCTTCCTCATCTGGTGCGGGATCTTCTACCGCCTGTCCGGTCCCCAGGGGCGCAGGCTGTTCGGCCTGGCCGCCTGGGTGCTGGCCGGCGCCGCGGTGACCGACTATATGTTCTTCGGCACCCATTACGGGGACATCTCCTCCACGCTGGTCTATGACATTTTCCCTGTCAGCACGGGCAAGGAGATCCTGCTGAACCTGCTGGTACTGCTGGCCGTGGCCGCGGTCTTCTATCTGGCCTGGCGAAAAAAAGCCGCCCTGGTCAATGTCGCGGGGCTGACGCTGTGTCTGGCTGTGCTGTGCATGTCCGTTCTGAATCTGGGCGCCATCCATAGGGATCTGCGAACCGTCAAGGCCTCGCTGGACGCCAGCTCCGGAGACATGCCGGTGATCCCCCTGAGCAAAGACGGGCAGAATGTGGTCGTCCTGATGATGGATCGAGCCATCGGCTATCTGGTGCCCTTTCTGATGGAGGAGGACCCCCAGCTCCAGGAGCAGTTCGCCGGTTTCACCTTCTATCCCAACACGCTCTCCTACGGCTCCAATACCAACATCGGCACGGCAGCGCTGTTTGGCGGCTATGAGTACCGCCCCACGGAGATCAACAAGCGGGCGGACAAGCCCCTGGTCCAGGAGCAAAACGAGGCTCTGCGGCTGATGCCGGTGCTTTTTGACGAGGCGGGCTACGAGGTGACGGTCTGCGATCCCACCTATGCGGGGTATAAGGAATTCCCCATGGATCTGAGCATCTATGACGATCATCCGGACATCCACGCCTGCTACGCCCGGGGCAAGTTCTCCGCGGGACTTGCACTGGACCAGGCCACGGAGAAGTCCATGTACCGCAATTTCTTCTGCTTCAGCATCTACAAGATCGCGCCGCTGATCTGTCAGCCCTCTCTGTATACCCAGGGTTTTTATAACGAGGCCGACGCGCTCTCCGGTACCCGTACCGGGACCGAGATGTCCATCCAGACCTTGGACGGTCCGTCCAGGGCCAGCGGCCTCAAGCCCAAATTTCTGCAGGACTACGCCGTGCTGGACAATCTGTCCGCCATGACGGAGATCCGGGAGGATGACGGCAATACCTTTATGATGCTGTGCAGTGAGATGACCCATGAGCCCACGCTGCTGCAGCTGCCGGACTATGCCCTGTCCTATAAGGTGGACAACACCGAATATGACGCCGCCCACCCCGTCCGCTATTCCGGTGACGGGCGCGTGTTGGGCTTTTCCACCGAGCTGCAGGCCATCTCCTACCACATCAACATGCTGGGGCTGCGGGAACTGGGTAAGTGGTTCGACACGCTGCGGGAAAACGGCGTGTACGACAATACCCGCATCATCATCGTCGCGGACCACGGTTACAACCTGGGTTACGAGGAGATGAAGCTGGGGCCGGAGAATTGGGCCGACGCCATGCGCTTCAACCCTCTGCTCATGGTCAAGGACTTTGAAAGCCAGGCGTATCAGGTGGACACGCGGTTTATGACCCACTGCGACGTGCCCCTGCTGGCCTTCGACGGGATCATCGAAGATCCTGTCAACCCCGCCACCGGCACACCGGTCACCGGCGAGGCCAAGCAGGAGCCGGAGCAGCAGGTCCAGTACGTGGTCACCTGGAGCATTGCGCAAAATCACGGCAACGCTTTCCTGCCCGGCCATTGGTTTTCCGTACACGATAATATTTTGGACGTCAACAACTGGCAATATCTCGGAGACTACTGAGTTTCCTCATGCTTGAAGATAGGAAGTAATCAACACATGTCATTTTGGAGCGCTCTTTACAAATTGCTGATCGGGCCGCTGGAGCTGTTTTTTGAGGTGGTTTTCGCCCTGGCCAACCGGGTCGTGCCCCATCCGGGCCTGGCCATCGTCGCTTTGAGTCTGGCCATGAACTTCCT
>JAFUES010000050.1 GCA_017470325.1 Oscillospiraceae bacterium | reverse complement strand
GCCGTGCCCCGCGCCTCTGCCACGATAAAGGCGCGAAGCCAACGTAAGGGGACCTCTTCAGTCTGCTTCGCAGACAGCTTCCGCCCAAGGGCATGGCTTCGCACACCCAAAGGGGAAGCCTTTTGGCCCTACTCCACCGGCGGCAGAGACACCACCATCCTGTATGTTGGCGGCTCCATCCTGGTTCTGGCTGCTGCGATCCTGCCGGGCCAGCGTGGCCCCCGGTCACCAAGCGTCGCATGAATGCTGAGGACTAATCCCCACGGATGAATCCAAGGCAATTCAGCCCCGCTGAATGACTAACCCACCCCCGGGCAAACCCCGGGGGTTTTCACTTTCTAAGCCTTCCCCCGATGGGGAAGGTGGATTGCCGCAAAGCGGCAAGACGGATGAGGTCCTCCCCAAACGCTACGCCCCGCGCCTCTGCCACGATAAAGGCGCGAAGCCAACGTAAGGGGACCTCATCAGTCTGCTTCGCAGACAGCTTCCGCCCAAGGGCATGGCTTCGCACACCCAAAGGGGAAGCCTTTTGGCCCCTCCACCGTCAACACAGGCACCACCATCCTGTACCTCAGCGGCTCCATCCTGATTCTGGCTGCTGCGATCCTGCTGGGCCATCGTGGCCCCCGGTCACCAAGCGCCGCATGAACGCTGAGGACTAATCAGCAAGAGCAACCATGAAGCAGTATCGCTTCACCCTTCCGCACCCCTCGCGGGTGGGGATTTTTCGCGCTTGACAAATCCCCCTTCCGACGCTATAATAAAAAACGAAGAGCGAACCACGCACGCGGTTGCTCCTCAGTTTCTAACTATTCTCTGAATGTGATTCTTTCGAATCACGAAAACAGCCGTCACTTGCCAGAGTGGCGGTTGCTTTTTTTGCGCTCGTACACGATTATCGTGACGGTATACCTTCCGATGTGGAATGTAATTCGCATGGTCCCCACCTCCTTTCGGAGATG
This sequence comes from Oscillospiraceae bacterium, assembly GCA_017470325.1. The sequence continues at coordinate 601 of JAFUES010000050.1, read as the reverse complement.
TAGGAGCAACCGCCTGCGCGTTTGTGTTCGCCCTTCGGCCCTTGCGGGCAATTCTATTCTATCGTAATTCCACGACCCTGTCAACCCTCCACCGGCGGCATGGGCACCACCATCCTGCACGTGGCTGGCTCCATCCTGGTTCTGGCTGCCGCGATCCTGCAGATCACCAAGCGCCGCATGAACGCTGAGGACTAATCCGCAAGGATGAATCCAAGGCCATTCAGCCCCGCTGAATGACCGACCCACCCCCGGGCTTCGGCTCGGGGGTTTTCGTCCCCAACAGCCTTCCCCCGATGGGGAAAGTGGCACGGCGAAGCCGTGACGGATGAGGTCCTCCCCAAACGCCGTGCCCCGCGCCTCTGCCACGATAAAGGCGCGAAGCCAACGTAAGGGGACCTCTTCAGTCTGCTTCGCAGACAGCTTCCGCCCAAGGGCATGGCTTCGCACACCCAAAGGGGAAGCCTTTTGGCCCTACTCCACTGGCGGCAGAGACACCACCATCCTGTATGTTGGCGGCTCCATCCTGGTTCTGGCTGCTGCGATCCTGCCGGGCCAGCGTGGCCCCCGGTCACCAAGCGTCGCATGAATGCTGAGGACTAAT
>JAFUES010000060.1 GCA_017470325.1 Oscillospiraceae bacterium | reverse complement strand
CGGGGGTGGGGGTATCGGCCCGCCCGGACATCAAAAAAGCCGCCCCGAAGGACGGCAGAAGGAGGAACCGTGAATACGAATCTGAACATGCAGACCATGCCGATTGACCGGCTGAAGCCTGCGAAATACAACCCCAGGAAAGACCTGAAGCCGGGCGATCCAGCGTATGAGAAGATCAAGCGCAGCCTGCACGACTTCGGGTACGTCGATCCCATCGTCTGGAACGAGGTGACGGGCAACATCGTCGGCGGTCACCAGCGCTTCAAAGTGCTGAAGGCTGAAGGCGCGACCGAGGTGGACTGCGTTGTGGTGCACATCGAGAACCCGTCAGATGAAAAGGCCCTGAACATCGCGCTCAACAAAGCCACAGGCGACTGGGAGCCCACGGCCCTGGCTGACCTGCTGCAGGATCTGCAGAGTGCCGGATATGATCTTGGTGCGACGGGTTTTGACGCCGCTGAGGTGGACGATCTCTTCTCTAAGGTGCATGACAAGGATGTGCATGACGATGACTGTGAAATCGATCCGGAAACGGTCAACGTATATGTACAGCCCGGCGACATCTGGACGCTGGGCAGGCACCGCATGATGTGCGGCGACAGCACTTCGCCGGACGCGGTGGATGCGCTGATGGACGGCATCAAGGCCAACCTGGTCGTGACCGATCCTCCGTACAATGTGGCGTATGAATCCGCTGACGGGAAAAAGATCCAGAACGACAGCATGGCAGACGAACAGTTTTTCACCTTCCTGCTGGCTGCTTTCCAGAACATGGCGGCACACATGGCCGAGGGCGGCAGCGCGTACATCTTCCACGCGGATACCGAAGGGCTGAACTTTCGCCGGGCTTTCAAGGAGTCCGGCTTTCATATTTCCGGTGTATGTATCTGGGTGAAGAACAGCCTGGTGTTGGGCCGCAGTCCATACCAGTGGCAGCACGAGCCCGTGCTCTATGGCTGGCTCCCCAACGGGAAGCATAAGTGGTTCGCCGACCGGAAACAGTCCACCATCTGGAACTTTGATAAGCCTAAGAAGAGCGCTGACCATCCGACCATGAAGCCGATCCCGCTGCTGGCGTATCCCATTAAGAACAGTAGCGCACCCAACGCCGTGGTGATGGATCTGTTCGGCGGCAGCGGCTCCACCCTCATCGCCTGCGAACAGACCGACCGGATCTGCCGGACGATGGAGCTTGACCCGAAGTACGCGACGGTCATCGTTGAGAGGTTCCGGCTCGAATATCCGGCTCAGGAGATTACAGTACTGCGCGACGGCCAGACACTGCCCTACGACAGTATTGCTGTAAGCAAGTAACAGTGCCGCAGAAACACACTTTTCCCAGACAGTATCCAGACACTATCCCCGGAGAAACACACTTTTCAAAAGAAACGGAGGTGAAACCAGATGGCCACCAGAGGAAGAAAGCCCCTGCCTACGGCCCTGAAAGAACTGGAGGGCGACCGTGGCAAGGGCAGACGACCGCTGAACAAGGATGAGCCGACGCCGCCCCAGGACAACGTGAAGTGTCCTGCCTGGCTGATGCCGGAAGCAAAGAAGGAATGGAAGCGTCTGGCTCCCTCCCTGAT
>JAFUES010000010.1 GCA_017470325.1 Oscillospiraceae bacterium | reverse complement strand
TCAGCTGGCGAGTGAATTTTTCGACAGATGCAATTGCAGATTTCGAAGGTTTACTGGCGGTAAATCGAGAAATCTGCAAGCAGCAGATGTCGGAAAAGGCACCGCCAGATGTGCCGCCGTATTGTGCGGTATTTCCTTAAAAACACGCCTTATCCAAAGGCCACTGCCCGCGCCTGCGCCTCGGGCATATTCAGCGCCAGCAATCGCTCATAAACCGCCTGCGCCTGTTCGTCCCGTCCCTGCTGCATGCCCTGCTGCATGCCCTTTTCCATGCCCTGCTGCATGCCCTGCTGCATGCCCTTTTCCATGCCCTGCCCATAGCCTTCCCGCTTGATTTCTTCAAATATCGTGCACATCTGTCGCACCCCCTCCGGCGTCTCCTTGTAGTATCGGGTTGCCTGCCGCATCAACGGAAAATGCATTTGCGACGGGTCTGAGCAGTTAAAATCGTGCATCAGTCTGCCGATCGGACCGTCTCCCCGGTATTCGCCATTGATATAGAGTATATGCGCCTCGTCCCCAAAGGGCTCCATGGCGTCCAGAACCATCCGCTCAACCGGATAGGCCGGTTGACCCCTGCCCATCACATCGTGCCAAACTCCACCAAGGGTTTGTTATCCCGAAACAGGCAGCGCATGAAATCATCGTCGATCGGCCGCAGTCTGCGCAGCCGGTCCAGGTTTCGAAGGTATTCCCGCTCCTTCTGCGATGCTTCCCGATCCACCGCGACGCCACCTGCCTCTCCATATGAATTGTAGCACAGAAACCCGCCTCAGTCAACTGCCGCGCCCGCAGAGCACAGGGCCCGCGCATGAATGCGCGAGCCCTGTCGCGAACCGCGTATACCTGGGCTCACCAGTCGATATAGCCGGCGTCCACGTAGCCGTAGACCCCGTTCTTGTAAGCCAGGGCATAGCCCCTTTCGCGGTAATCCACGTTCACGAAGATGCGGTCGCCGTCATAGAACTTGTACTTGTACATGAATTCGCCCCGCGGCGTTCTCTGGAACACCAGCGCGCCACCGTTGTCGATCTCCACCGTGCGGTATTCGAAGTTGTCCAGGTCGTGGACGCTGTCGTCCCAATCGTCGTCATCGTCGTCGCCGTCGTCCCAGTCGATATAGCGGACGTCCACATAGCCATAGCTTCCGCCCTCATAGGCCAGGGCGTAGCCGCTTTCACGGTAGTATTCATTGACGAAGATCTCGTCGCCGTCATAGAACCGATGGTCATACATGAACGTGCCCCGGGGCGTCCTCTGGAACACCAGCGCGCCGCCGTTGTCGATCTCCACGGTGCGGTAGACAAAGTTGTCCAGATCGTGCACGTCGTCGCCACCGCGGCTGTCGCCGCCCCAGTCGATGTAGCTGGCGTCCACATAGCCGTAGTCGCCGTTCTCATAGGCGATGGCATACCCGTCCTCCCGCCAGTCCAGGTTCACGAAGATGCGGTCGCCGTCGCTGAAGGAATACTCCGACATAAACGAGCCCCTCGGCCTCGACTGGAACACCAGCTTCTCCTGCCCCCGGGTTTTGACGGTGCGATAGCCGAAGTTATCCAGGTCGTACTTGTCCGAGGCCAGAGCGGCGCTGGAAAGGAGCAGCAGGGCCGCAAGGATTAGCGCAATGAGTTTCTTCATATTCCTTCACCCCATTCATTTTATAGGGGCGGCTCCCGCCGCCCCCGGTACACAGCCTATTTGGTATTGACCACAAAGATCTCCGGCGCAGGCCAGTCGCCGTAGTGCTGAATAACAAAGTCAGCATAGGCTGTTATATTTCCATCAGCATCCAATTGATCTTCAGCGTATACAGGGGAATATCCCAGCTGCCCGACAGTCTGTAATACATATCTGGTAGTATCTGCTTTGGTTCCTGTGCCGTAATAAGAATTCAGTGTTGCATGGTACTGTTGATGACAGGATCCTTATTCGCGTTCTCCTGTCTCGCCAGCTCATTGTCGTGACGCAGGAGAGACAGGATTTTGGCATCCGTACTATTCTGCTTCCGCAGAAGCTCATGGCGGAGCCGATAATCGGAATAATGTCGGGCGAGCCTGTGGGCCTCGGCCTGATCCAGTTCATCGATCACCATGTCCTGGATCTCTTCAACATTGACACTGCGGCCCACGGCTTCGATCCTCTTCTCGATCCTGCCGACAACAAAGCCGACCATCGTATCTGACAGCCTGTCCTGTTCCGCCACCTCTGCGTTTGCGGCTTCGATGGCATTCTTTATCTTGCTGTAATCATAGGGAACTTCGCGCCCGTCCCTCTTGATAATCCCAGCAACAAACAGCCCCAGGATTATGCATTGAGGCGAATTAAACAATCCGTTGATGCCCTGCCAGGACAGCCCCGTGTGCTCCCTTCTCATGGGCCTCTATGGGCCCCTTCTCATAGGCCTCTATGGCCCCTTCTCATGGGCCTCTATGGCCCCATTCGCGGACCCGCATTCGTGGATTCGTGTGTTCGTGGATCCACAAGAAACCGCAAGAGCGTAGCCGTCAGCTCGCTTTGTTGATCACAAAGATCTCCGGCGCGGGCCAGTCGCCGTAGTGGGTGGAGACGAAATCGACTTCAAGAATTCCTAATGTATTCCCTGAATCAAGCTGCGATACCGTTTGCAGGTTGTACTTACCGCCATAGTATTCAATCAACTTGGTATCATAGGCGCTGGCGTCTTTCCAATTTGTCGGAGCACCGACAAAAGCGTCATAAGAAGCTGCGTCTTCGTCGATCTTTGTGAAGCCGGTTGAAACATCCGGTTTGTAGCCATGCGGTGATAGATAGGGGTAATCATCATTCTCGGGTCGTGCGTTCATGATTTCCATATACTTACAATTACTGACCTTTGCTTCAGCGATCGTGTAGGCAAACGCGCCCTCCTTCGGTGTCGCGTCCGTGCTCGTGACAAGCCCCGTGGCATAGCAATAGGAAATACTACCGGCAGCGGTGCCAACAAATCCGCCCACAGTCGTACCGGAAACAGAGCACGTGGAATAGCTGTGATCAATGTCAGTATTTCCAGCATTGCCGACCAAGCCGCCCGCATTACCGCTCTCGGCGGTGACATTGTAGTTCGGCGTCGTGCCATCATCCTTATAATAAGAACCTTTGTTCGTGTGCCCGCCGGTATAGCATGCAGTAATCTTTCCACCTGAGGTTGTGCCAATTAGGCCGCCTGCATTGCCGCCGGTACTGCGGACCACCAGCGATGCAGCGCTCTTTTCAATGGTGGCATAGGCACCGTTCACCTTTCCGATAAGGCCGCCCACATCACCGGTAGAGGATATGGTTTCAGCATAGTTCTTTGCTTCATCAAAAGTCGCTGTGTTGTAGACCACAACATTACTCACATTTGGGATGGCTTTATTTGTAGTAGCATCCTTCGGCAATGCATCACTCTGTGTCAGTGTGCCCGCCAATGCACCAGCATTGCCGCTTGTTGATGTAATATCGAAATCAATAAGCCTTAAATCCTTCACGCTGCTGTCATTGGGCAGAGTGCTGAACATACCGGCATCCCCGGCATAGGAAACCTGAATGTCGGATACGCTGTGCTTCTGTCCATCATAGGAGAGCAGATTTGCAGGACTGATGGGCATATAATTCCCCGCTGTGGTCAATGCGGTATCATCATCTGAATTATGCTTATATATTTGTGTCGAATTTCCATTGGTATCAGATCTGAAATCCTTCCAGCTCATATCCGAAGTCTGTACCGCTTTTTGGAGGGGATACGTCTCTACGCCAACCTTCCTTTCCGCAATTATTGAAATATCCTCCTCCAAATTCTCAAGATGGCGGATATTGTTGATGTAGGCAGTCATGTAGGTTTCGCTGTTCGCTGTATCATCCGTCAATTCAAGCTTTTCATACAGGCTGTTGACAGTGATTTCAGCGCTATAGCCAATGTTGATCAGTTTCGTGTTGTCGAACGCGATGGCCTGCACGGTAATGTCCTCGCCGGGAGTGAAGGGGGTATCATTAGCCGTTCCACCTCTCAAATCGGCGAAGTGAAGATCTTTCGTGGTAATATCGTCAATCACAATGGCGAAATCACACGCCACACCGTCCACCTCTGTTTTGGCCTCGTCCCATCTGGTCTTATCAATGGTGACACTGGAATCATTACTCTTTAGCGTAATGACCTTTTGCACCTTGCTTGTCATACCAGTAACGATAAGTTGCAGCGAGTTATTTGAATTGGCATCTGTGATACCGACCCACAATTTCGCCCCATTCTCCACAACTATTTGAGGGTCTTTAAGCGGCTCTGTACTGACATTCAACGACTCCGCCTCTGCGCCTCCATACCAACCGAGGACTTTACCGTTTGCATAATTCCTGCGGTCGGATTCTTTACCATCCCGATAGTTTGCAATCAGGTCAGAAAGGGTGGCACTTCTCAAATCATAACCATACCGTGTATCGGTCGAACAATAAAACACATCCATGACCGTCGCAGTGTCGTATTGATAACGAATAATATAGCTACCGCCGCCACGGACAGTTTCATCTATTGAGCCAAAAGGCAGCATCAGATCAAGTAATGTTGTAGGCGTAACTGCAAATCCACTTCCCTTATAGACGGAAAAGTAATACACGCCGTCTGTTTCATCTGGACTACCCGTAATGTTGCCACTCAATCCCATATAGCCCTGGCTTTGGGCCATGGTCAGATGATTCTGCGCTGCGACGAATATTTCTCGGGCCACAGAGTCCCGTTCAAGGCGCTCCATGTTGCGTTGGTGCTGATTCACAGCGACAAAAGCCACCGCACCCAGCACGCCGATAATGGCCACCACTATCAGCATTTCGGCCATTGTAAAGCCGCGTTTATTTCTTTTCATATCCATTCACCATCCTATACGACTGAAGCTCCGTTACACCAAAGCTCCTATGCGCCAAAACTCCTTTTCGGTTGAGGCTTCTTTTCGATTGAGGCTCCTTTTCGATTGAGGCTCCTCTTCGATTGAGGCTCCTTTTCGATTGAGGCTCCTTTTCGATTGAGGCTCCCTTTCGGTTGAGGCTCCCATTCGGTTGAGGCTCCTTTTCGATTGAGGCTCCTTTTCGGTTGAGGCTCTCTTTCGGTTGAGGGTCCCTTTCGGTTGAGGCTCCTTTTCGGTAAAGGCTCCCCTTCGATTAAGGCTCCCCTTCGATTAAGGCTCCCCTTCGATTAAGGCTCCTTTTCGATTGAGGCTCTTTTTCGATTGATGCTCCCTTTCGGTTGAGGCTCTTTTTCGATTGAGGCTCTTTTTCGATTGAGGCTTCCTTTCGGTTGAGGCTCCTTTTCGGTTGAGGCTCCTATACGACCGAAGCCGATACCGGGATAAGCCTGATTTTCAATTCAGACAGAGAAGCAAGTGTCGAACTACTATCATTTATCCTCTTCACTTCCAGATTTTTAAAAACGATTATATCGGAATCATTTGTACCGTCATATTCTACTTTCTCATAAGTGATATACAAATCCTTGTTAGACGCGGCGTATGATACCAAATCCCGTTGCTTGGAACCTGACAATGGAGTTGTCTTGTCCAGAGAATTAATGTATGGGTCAACCACAATTTTATTCGGTGCACTTGTAGCAAGGCTGATCTTTGAATACGCCTGTCTATTAGGATTACCGTTGAAATAAGAAACAGTTGTTCCATTTTTTACTACAATATCACGTGCTGTCCCCAGTTCGTTCCTGAGAGCTGTGACTGACGTAGAAAGCAACATTTGAGCATTGGCCCCCACAATGACGTTATTATAAACATTCCGCACCGTCGGCATACCGTTTGCCACAATAAGGGAAACCAGCATCAAAATCAACACTGCCAGCAGCGTTTCTGCCAGTGTGAAGCCTGATTTACTCTTTAGCCTTCTCTTTATCGTCATGTCGGCATGCCTCCGAATCGTACGTACTGTATGCGAGACTACGGAACAGGTGTAGGTTTTGAGTAGGCGATTACAGGGACGTTGCTGAACTCTGTGTTCCTGTAATAGTGCACAGGGGGAATCGTTCCCGTCGGCAACAAATTGGGGATGTTGATATAAAGCGTATCGTTGCTGAAAGTAGTAACCTGCGCCCCATTTACAGTCGGAGCTTCCGTTGCGCGCTCAACCACAGCATTGTTGACCTTATAGTATACATCCATTTTATCCTTGCTGTTGGTAACGACACGCATACCCGCGCTCACAGCGCCCGCCAGCATCATCAGCGCCAGGGCGGAGATCAGCAGCGCCACCAGCGTCTCACCGATGGATTCGCCCGTTTGCGAAGTTATCCTTGAGATAATTCTCGTCTTCATTACTCTCCACCCCCCGTTGTGGATGCTGTGGCAATAACGGTTTGCAGATCGATCAACTTCCATCGGATCGTCGAAACTGTTTCTTTCACTTCCGTCTTTTTTCGTGTGTACTTGCCCTCAACGATTTTCCCAGCATCGTCAGTTGTCGGTAACGGTGCGCTAAACGTTGTGCTCTCATTTTTATCCTGCGTGATGTTCGCTTTAAAGGTCAGTCGGAGCGTATATACGCCGCCGGCTTTGGTATTCGAGACATCCAAAATCAACGTTCGGTTTGTTTTATCAAGCATTGGCGCTATTGGAGTTATTGAAGCTGCAAGCGCTGATTTGGTTGCTTCATCCGAAATACCAGAAGATACAGCCAGTGTAAGACTATCACTATTACTCAAGGCTATCCCATCTACCCCAGCCACAATCTGTGCCACCTTCGTAACAAAAGAGGTGGTATTGTCTGGTTCTATTACGTTTTCTGGGGTAGGTGTGCCACTTTCCACTATTTCGTCATCCTGATCTATTTTTGTTTCAGTTGTCGTTTTTATGGTCACAACAACTTCCTGTTCCTCCAACACATCCCTCAACAGCTCTGCCGCTGAATTGACGGCATAATACCTCTGGTCAGTTTCCGCAAGCTGGCTCAAGCGTCCTCCTGATGCTGTCGCTGCCACGATTACAACACTGCTGATGATAGCGCACACCAGGAACAACAGCAACGCGAAGGTGATGGACGCGCCCGTCTCCGACCGCAGTTTATTCTTTATTCTATTCATATCCATCGCCTCCGCGCCACTTTGTTCTGTCGTCCGATCATCTGATGAGGTTACGGCTCCTTAATCAAAGGATTCAGCGTGTTGGAGAAAGTCTCATCGTCTTTTTGAGTCCCCACGCCATCCTCGCTGACCGTCAGGATGAACCAGTTGCCATCATCCTTGTCAATAGTCGGAGTGTACCCGCTCGGTATCGTCGTCTCACGCAGATAGTACGTGCCGTAGGGCAGGTTACCGATCCAGAACGCGCCTGCCGCGCCGGATTCGAGATTTTCCAGTCGTTCCTTGACGCCGCTTGCGTTCTCAACCTGCATAACCCGCCTGTCGAAGGAATAGACCGTGAACTTCGCATCTGACAAAGCTTTATAATCGTCGCCATCCACCTTCCGCAGGATGACCTTGCGATTTAGAGCCGACAGGTTAAGCAAGGTAGGAATGGGTACGTTGTTAGCGTCTGCGGCAGCCGTACCCGTAGGCAAGCTATACTTCCCATTGCTGCCCTTTTCATAGGCGGTCACCGAAGGTTTGTCAGCGCCGGGCGAATATTTACCGCTATTTGGTACGAAAGCCGTCACAGGAACAGGTTCCTCCCAAACGGTATTACCGCCAACTGTGGTCGCCACGTAGATGGTATAGAAGCCCTTGCCGTTGATGTCGACCATGTACATATCCTCGACGGGCTTGTACTTCTCGTCACCAATCGTAGCGATTCCGTCAGTTGTTGTCTCCTTCATGAAGTACACTCCCGGCGGGATCTTCCTGAAGACGGCGAGTCCTTCGCCATAGACCTCCGGATCCGGGGTCATGAGTACCGGATCAGCCTCCGTCCCCGTGTTCACCTTGATGGTCACGGCATCCGAAGCTGCGATGGTTTTTGACGTGGCCGTAGCGTCCGTCTTTTCGCCGCCTCCCTCGGGCGTCTGCCGGTAAGCTTCCCATTCTGCTTCGCTTGCTGCAGGCTCATATTTCCCAGTGGTTGCGTTCTTCTTGCCCGGCACATAGCTGCCGTCGTCCTTCTGCGCGGACATATACAACGTGAATGTCGCGCCGTTCAGCGCTTCTCCATCAGGTCCAATCTTTTTGAACACGAAGTCGAAGCCGCCGGTCCAGTAGATACACTTCCAGTTTGTCGTGCCATCCGTCAGGTCGTCGCCCTCCTGGCCGGTCAGGTAGTCCGCGCCGCAGAGGGTGCTATCGTCGTCCCAGGCATTGCGGAAGGCCTGCATGGTCGTTTCATTGGCAGCCACGCCGTCGGCAAACACCGCGAACTGCTTGAGCATCTCGTAATGCTCCTTCTCGCCAGCCCACACCCAGATGGAGCCGCCGTCCACATTCAACGCGCCTGTCAGGACGATGGACGTCGCCGGAGTTTCACCTTCATGGCCATCCGCATCCTTATACCCGGCAATGAAGATATCCTGACGGGCCTTGGTGTAGTCCTGTTGTCCGTTATCTGCATCGGTGAGCGTCACGCCTGTGGTAAAGTTGCCGATGGGATTGCCGTCATCGTCTTCGATGATGATCTGCGAATCAACATCGTCAGTTTTCCTTCCGGTTCCGCCAAAGCTCGGGCTACCGCTCAGATTCAGCGTGCTGCCCTCCTCCAGGTAGATGCCGGCGCCGGCGGTGGTGGCGATGTTGCCGTTAATGGTGCCGCTGGTCGTCGTAGTCATGCCGCCCGTTGTGACAGAGCCATCCTTCAGCTCCATCGTCGCGTCATCCTTCACGTACACCGCGCCACCTTTGGTCGCGGAACAGCCGATGATCTCGCCGCCGGTCATGGTCATGACCGCGTTAGCCGCCACGTACACCGCGCCGCCGTTAGTAGCCTTGCTCTTGGTCAGCTTCGCGCCGGAACCGACGACCAACTCGCCGGCTTCGACATGGAAGATGCCGCCGTCGACAGTCGTTTGCGTATCGTTGCCATCAATGATCAGGTCGGTCACGGTGAAGCTGTGGGAAGCATTATTCACTGTGAACATGGAGTATTCGGTCTGCGTTCTCGTGAGGGTGGCGCGTTCGGCATCACCCGTTACTGTCGTTTCGCCTGTCTCTTCATCTGTCGTGGAAGCGGGCACATAGATGTACACATCTCCGTTGCTACTCATCGTTGTGGAGATGTCCGTCTCTGCCGTGGTGAAGGTCAGGCCACGAGCAGTGCTGTAGGTAATGATCTCATCAGCGTCAAGCTCATAGTCCTGCAGCATTCTCAGCTTCAACGCCCCGTTGTATCCTTTATAAGTCGAGCCATCCTTGTAATACAGGGTTTTCCCGGTTGCGGCAAAGCCCTCCTTCACGGTCTTGTACACCGCCGGAGTGTAGCCGTATTGATCCTCGTACAGCAGCGCGTCGCTGCCGTTCGTAAGCTTGCAGACCACATTCAGCCAGTATATCTTCTCGTCTTCCTTCTTCACGCCGTACAGCGACCCGTTGCGATCATTGCGGAACACATCGAGGTTCCCGTCGACCGTGAAATTGCCAAAGGGTTTGTCGTAGATGCCGTGGGCCATGTAAAGCGCCTTGTCGTCGCCGTCGATCACATACACGCCGATCTTCGCCGTACCATAGCTCCCGGTGATCCCCTGCGACTGAATTACATTCGTGTCTGCGACGCTCAGCACTACGTTCTTCTGCTGAGTACCCGCCTGGGTGCTCGGGTTGTCATAAACCACCGGACTGCCGGAGAAGACCAGCCTCGCGTTCGCGCCGCCCACGTTGATCGCGCCGCCGTCGGTAGCGGTCGCGCTGTTGGAGCTGATCTCGCCGCCCTTCATTTCAAACGCCTTGCCGGCGGCGACATATACCGCGCCGCCCAAGCTGGCGGAATTGCCTGTGAGGCTACCGTCCTCCATCGTGAAGCCATGCTTGCCGGAAGCGCCGTCGCTGTTCTGATAGACCGCGCCACCATTGTCGGTTGCTGTGTTACCGCTGATCTCAGTGTCCTCGCCGGAAAGTGTCAGCGCACTTGTACCGTTCAGGAATACGCCGCCGCCGTTGACGCTGGCGCTGTTGTAATCCACGCCGGAACTGCCGGACATGGACAGCGTACCCGCCGCCATGTACACGCCGCCGCCATTCTTCGCGCTGTTGGCTTTGTTCTCTTCGCCAATCTTGCCGCCGGACAAGGTGAAGCCCGTCCCGTCGAAGTACACGCCGCCGCCGTCGCCATTGGTCGCTGCATTAGAGGCTATGCTGGCAGAGCCGGACACCGTCAGGTCGCCCGACGCCACATACACGCCGCCGCCGTCGCCGGTGGTCGCCGTATTGGATGCTATGCTGGCAGAATCGGACATTGACAGCGTACCCGCCGCCATGTACACGCCGCCGCCGTTGACGCTGGCTGTATTGTAATCGACGCCAGAGCTGCCGGACATGGACAGCGTACCCGCCGCCATGTACACGCCGCCGCCGTTCCTGGCGCTATTGGCCTTGTTCGCCTCGCCGATCTTGCCGCCGGACAAGGTGAAGCTCGTGCCACCGAAGTACACGCCGCCGCCGTCGGTCGCTGTGTTAGAGGCAATGCTTGCAGAGCCGGACACCGTCAGGTTGCCCGCCGCCATGTACACGCCGCCGCCGTTGACGCTGGCACTGTTCCCCTTTGCGGAGGTATCTCCGCCAACAGAGCCGCCGGACAAGGTGAAGCTCGTCCCGCCGAAGTACACGCCGCCGCCGTTGCCATTGGTCGCAGTGTTGGAGGCTATGCTGCCGCCCTGCATGTCCAGATTGCCCGCCGCCATGTACACGCCGCCACCGTCGGTCGCTGTATTGGAGGCTATGTTGGCAGAGCCGGACACCGTCAGGTCGCCCGACGCCATGTACACGCCGCCGCCATTGCCGCTGGCGATGTTCCCCTTTGCGGAGGTATCTCCGCCAACAGAGCCGCCGGAGAATGTGAAGCTCGTGCCACTGAAATACACGCCGCCGCCGTTGCCATTGGTCGTCGCGTTAGTAGCAACGCTTGCAGAGCCGGACACCGTCAGATCGCCCGCTGCCATGTACACGCCGCCGCCGTTCTCCGCTGTATTATAAGCAATCGTGCCGCCGGAGATGCCCGCGTCGCCGTCGACATAAATGCCGCCGCCATAATGCGCGCTGTTCCCGTTATCCGTACCAGAAGCGCCGATACTGCCGCCGGTCATGGTCAACAAGCCCTTCGCGAAGATTGCGCCGCCATTGCCGGAAGCCATATTGCCCGTAAGACTGGTACCAGCCACTTTCACCGTACCAAGGCTGTACACCGCGCCGCCGTCGCCAGTGGCTTCGCAGCTGCTGATGGCACCGCCGTTGAGCTGAATGGTGGAATTCCCGTCACCGTAGATCGCGCCACCGTTGCCGGTCACCTTGGAATCGCGCAGCGTGGCGCCGCTGCTCACCGTCAGCAGGCCGTATTCCACGTCAATAATTCTGCCGCTATAGATTCCCTTCGCGCCGTCAAGCGTGATGTTGGTCAGGGTGAGGTTAAACTCATCCCGGATCATCGCATCGCCCTCAAAGCCCCTCGTAACCGTGCATACCGTGCCCTCTTTGCCGGTATAAGGATACCCGTCGGTATCATTTCTCGACGCCGTGGTCAGCACACAGGGAAGGATGGCATTCAACTCCACCTGCTGCGCCATGGTGTACTCGGATACCAGCATCTTGATCTTTCTGGGTGTGCCCCTACTGCGCCCGTTTTCCAATGTGAAGCTTGCTTCGTTGAAATCCCTGAAAGCTTCCCACATTGTCATGTAAACGGCGGGGCTTCCGTTGACGTACAGCAGCCGGTCGGATACGTCAGTGATTTTGCACTTGACCGGCAGCCAGTTGGCCTTGAATGTCACGTTGCTGTCGTCGTCGCTGCCTCGGTGGAATGTATACATATCCCCGTAGATATATTCCCCTTTGCTATCGTCCTCTGTCTCAATCTCATCCTCCGACTGGACAATTCCTGTCTCGCTCTCCGCCGAAGTGTTTCCCTCAACTGTCCAATTCACAAACACATATCCGGGTCTACTGGGGTTGTGCTCGCCAATGGTGTATTCATGGCTGGTTTCTACAGCCTTGAATTGCACCGGATCGGAACGGGTCACGTTGCCGTCCGCCAATTTCGCGTCACTGGTCACAACGCCGTCTTCGATAGTCTTTTCACCGTTGGAATCGTAGGTTATGGTCGGTCTTATGTCGTTGGAGACGTCCACAGCTTCTCCCAAGTAGGACTCCGCCACAATCTCAAGGGTGCGGTTGACATCGCTCTGATCAGACTGTGTATCGTCCCAGGTCAACGAATTGTCTCTGCCGACGGTCACCGTCCATGTGCCCGCAGGGCGCACGGCATTGCCGGCGGAAGCAGTCTCCTCCAATTTATATATACTACCGGCCAGGAAGGTCGCCGCACCGCCGTCTTCCGTCTCCTGAATTCTCCATGGGACTGTGACTGTACCATTGCTGTCGCTGGCGCCGGTCCACACCAGTACGTCGTCCTCACTGTAGGGTTGACCATCTTCACCGTTAAGCGTATGAAGGTTGGTCAGGGTAAACTGCGCGCCGCTGACGGGCTGCTTCATCCCGTTTTCATCCTCATACGTAACCGTCAGGATTAGGCTCCTGCCCGGCCACATGATGAAGTAGCCAGTGCCCTCCTCTCCCGTCTTTGCGCGGCCAGGCGCGCCAGTCAGGCTGACGCCGCGATCCAGTCTGTCATTTTTGAATTTATTCAGCCTTACGCCGCTGCCAGGAGCGCTTGCACCGGTATAGGTGCCGAAGGGTCGGCCCGCGATGCCGTGATCGTAGTAGATGGGTTTATCCTCGGCGTCGTCCGGCTCACCCACGTACACGCCGATGTCCGCGCCGCTGCCTAGGCCCGCCGTTTGGATGATCGTATTGTTGTCA
Organism: Oscillospiraceae bacterium; assembly: GCA_017470325.1. The sequence goes on along the minus strand of JAFUES010000010.1, from coordinate 26,619 downwards.
TAGCCCAAGTACACATTCATGGCAGTGCTGCCGTCAGTCATGGTATTCCCGCTGACCACCACGTTTTTGGAGAAGGTCAGCACGCTGCCGTCTCCTGTAGCGACAGCGCCCTGGGGCGAGGTATTGCCGGTGATACTGCCGCCGGACATAGTAAGGCTCTTTTCCGCCGCCACGTACACGGCGCTGCCGGCCTCGCTGGCGGTGTTGCCGCTCATAGTGCCCGCGGAAATGGTCAGAGCGCCACCATTGTAGATCGCGCCGCCAACGCGGGCAGAATTTCTGGTGAAGGTTGTGTTTGATCCGGAAATGGTTGCCGTCGCGGTTTCAGCGGCGTAATACACCGCGCCGCCCAAGCCGCCTGTCACGGTTTGGTCCGCCTCCGCCGAGTTGTCAGTGAAGCTGCCGCCTTTGATACTCACGGCGCTCTGTGCGTACACGCCGCCACCGTTCATGGCTCTGTTGGCACTGACGCTGCCCGAGGACATGGTGAAGGTCGCGTCCATATTCAGGTATATGCCGCCGCCGTTGCCGGTGGCAGTGTTATCAGCAATCTCGCCGCCCTTCACATTGATATTGGCGCTCGAGTAGATGCCGCCACCGTCGCCCGAAGCCTTATTGCCTGTGATCTGCGCATCTGGGTTGACGGTGATGGGAGAAGACGCTGTGCTCGTGCCCGCAAAGATCGCGCCGCCATTCCCTTCGGTTGCCTCACAGCCTGTAATGGTTCCCGCTACATTGATAGTCCTGAAGCCATTCACGGCATACACGCCGCCGCCCTCGGAGGCGGAGCAGTTTTCTATACTGCCGCTCATCACCAGCTGCGAACCGCTGTTCATCCAGATGGCGCCGCCCAAACCCGGAACAGTCTCGCCCTCGACCGTCGTTTCGGTCACGCTGGAATTGCGCAGCACAGCGCCGGCGTTCACAGTTAGCCTCACGCCGTTGTTCACCTGTATGATACCGCCGTTGTCGGAGCCAGCAAAGGTTTCATCCCCCTCACTGACACCGTCCAGCACGATGTTATCGACGGTTAAAGTGCCGTTGTCAACGATCATACTACCGCCATCATAGCCACGATAAACGATCGCCCTGTTCCCGTTATCGTCGTCTGTGCCGCCGTTGTAAGGATAGCCATCCGTATCCCCGGGCAGCGCCGTCGTCAGGATCACCGTCTTGCCGCTGATGAGCGTGGCCGTTTCCGTCATGGTGTATTCGGGAACAACCATCTCGATGCGCAGCGTACCGCTGGCGTTTTTCAGCGCGTTGTTGGCGATATCAGAGAAGGCGTCCTCCAGCCGCTCATAAACTGCGTCCTCATCCCCCGTTTTACGCTTGAGCAGCGATCTAGAGCTGCTGGTGATCTTGCAGACGATGTTCATCCTGCTGTTGATGAAACGCATGGTAGAGGTATAGCCATTCTCGCCCCCGGCAGGCTCGATAGAACCGATCTCTCCGCTCTTCTCCCTTGCGTCCTCCAACAGCTCGGGATCGCCTCCGTCCACGCTCACGCGGGTTCGGGTGCCGGCCTGGGCGTCCGTGAGGGTCTCCGTCACCGTATAGGGCATCTCCTTGGGCAGGCCCTCGAAGGTGAAGGATTCCCCGTTGCCAAGTGTAAAGGCGTATGTCTTTTCTTCGCTAAACGTCAGCTCTCCGCTGCCAGTCGTGTTTCCATCTGCGTCTATCTTTGTGTAGCTGTATCCCTTGCTCGCCTCGACCGCGTCATCCGCAAGCTCCGGCAGCGACAGGGTAAAGTTATATACCTGCTCAAGATCCGCGCTGCTGCTGCTGACCACTTCGTTGGAGACGGTCAGCGACGCCGTCCTACGAGTATTGGTAAACTCAACCGCGGAGGTGCTTGTGGAGGCCTCGGTATTGTCGATATTCTCGCCCAGCGTACCGGTGACGGCATAGGGCGTCTCCGATTCAGGGATATACGCCGTCTCGTCCTTCTCGATATCGGTGGTGGGATAATTCACCTGCTCCTCTTCAGACATCTCTTCCGTCACGGTATAGCCTACAGTGCCGATATAGCCTGTGGGGAAACCAGCGGCGGTCTTCGTCTCTCCTGCCGTCAGGGTAAACTCCGCCTTGCCCGACTGATCGAAAACCAAGTCGCCATAGCGATTGCTCGATTTTGTAAAACCAGCCCCTTCCAATTGCACCGTAAAGCTGAACGGCTTATTGCTGTCCTCCGCCCAGTCGCTGACCACATGCTTGGTCACTTTGAGGATCGGACTGGCGAGCCAGTAGATAAGCGTATCAGTATCCGACTTCTTGCCGCCGCGCAGCTGCTTATCGCAGTCGTTGATGAAGCAGTAAAGGCCTTCATCGCTCGACCATGTTCCAAAGGGTTTATTCGCAACGCCGTAGTTGCTGCGCATATTCCCTACTTTCGTATATACGCCGATTTCAGAATTTCCGCTCAGGGGAGCGACAAGATTGATTATTCCCGTGTTTCCCCTGTTCAGCTCAAGGTTACACGGCGTGGTATTGTTCAGCGTATTGTTCTTAACCACACATTCGCCTTGGAAGTTTATCCTTGCGGTATCCTTGCCGATGGAGATACCCCCGCCGTCATCTGTGGCGTTGTTGCCAGTAATGGTGCCGCTGTTCATGTTGATCGTTCCATCGACGCGCACACCGCCGCCGTTTTTCGAGGAACAGTTGGTGATACTCCCGCCATTGATGTTCAGGATACATCCCTCGCTAATACCTACGCCGCCACCCCAGTCACCTTGGGATCCACTGGTTAGGCTACACTTATTGATGGTGCCTCCATTCAGATTCAAGGTAGAGGTACCATCCAAGCGTACAGCACCGCCACCGCACTTTCCTGTTGTAATGATACTGGAATTGCACAACGTGGTTTTTGCGTTCACATTGACTATACTGCTGCTCGTCAGATACAGAATTCCGCCATTGGCATTGGTCGAATATCCCTCGTCCGATCCGCCGTCAAGGATTATCCTGCTCAGCGTCAAATTACCGCCGCCAGTCGCAATCATACTAAAGTTGTTCGCATGTCGGATGACGATTGCTTCCGTCTCTTTGACGTTGCCGCTGTATTTAAAGCCGCACTCGTCCTCCGTGGTGGAAGCGGTAGTGAGCATGACATTCATGCCGGTCTTGAGGCCGATCTTCTGCGTCTGCTCATAGCGCGGCACCAGCATCTGCACCTGGTAAGGGGGCGTGGTTCCGTCCGTGGGATAAGTGCTGCTCCCACTGGTATATAGCTCATAAGAGACGGTCTTGTTCCCCTGGCCATCCTCGGTCTCCACTCTGCTGTAAAGCGGCGTTCCGCCGTAAAGCACGCCAAAGGCGCTGTCCGTCCCGGCAGCTCCGTTGTTCTCCAGCTTGGTAAACACCGCCGGAGTGCCATTTGCGTCCATATACAGCAGGTTGCCTTCGGCATCGGTGATCTTGCACTTGAAGGTCGCCCAGTCGATGGGCGCGGTATTATTATCATCCGCCACGCCCTGCACGCCGTACAGATAGGGCCTGCGGTCGTTGATGAAGCGATTGAATACATTGGTGTTCGTGTACGTGCCAAAATGCTTGCCCGATAAACCGTGCTCTGAATCCTGCGCATTCGAGGTATAAACGCCGATATAAGAGGCGGAATCAAGAGAAGCCTTCTGAATGATAGCGTTGCTGTCCTGGTCCAGGTAGACATTACAGAACGTATTGTCTGCACCAAATGTATTGTCACTGACAACCACTTTATTGGTAAAGCTCAACCGGGTTCCTGTCCCGCCCACGGCAATGCCGCCGCCTTCAACAGAAGCGCGGTTATGGGTAATATAAGCGCCAATAAAGGCATCATTCTCCTTGATCCACCCGTTAAGCGAAGCGGTTTGCCCGTCCGCCACAAACAGGCCCGCGCCCTTCGCCGCAGTGTTCCCGTTCTCTACAGCCTCTTCCCCGCTGCCCGTGGGCGCGCCTCCGATGGTGCCGCCGGACATGGTAAACGTACCGCCCGCGTGATACACGCCGCCGCCGTATTGGGAAGCCGTATTCCTGGTGACATTGCCCTGGCGCAGGTAGAACGCGCCGCCGTTTACGTACACGCCGCCGCCGTTGGCCGCACCGTTGCCGGTGATGTCGCCGCCGGAGTATGCCGTGTTGCTTGCGTTGCCCAGATTCAGCGTTCCGCCCGCCACATACGCGCCGCCGCCGTTGCCGCTGGCCGTCGCGCCGGCGATGCTGCCGCCGCTGAGTACGGTTACCGTACCGGTCGCCAGATACACGCCGCCGCCGTTGGTCGCGGAGCTCGACGCGGCAACCGTCTCGTTACCGTCCCCGTCGGTGGTCGTCTTCCGGCCCACTGTGCAGTCGTTGTTAATGGTGAAGGTGTTGGTGCCCGCGTGGTAGACCGCGCCGCCGTTTTCCGCAGCCGTTCCCGTGATGGTTCCGGCGGTGAAGTTAAAGGCGGTGGAGCCGCTCTGGTACAAGCCGCCGCCGTTGGTCGCGGAGCCGTCGATATCGCCGCTGTTTTGCTTGAACGTGACCCCGTTCCAAACGCCGCCGCCGTTGCCGCTGGCAGAGCCGCAGATGGATGCGTCGGTCATGTTAAACGTTCCGTTGAAGTTATACACGCCGCCGCCGTTGCCGCTGGCCGTCGCAGTGTAGGTGACATCCCCTGTATCGGCGTCCGTCAGCTTCTGGCCGATGCTGCCGCCCGCATTCAGGTTGAACGTGCCCTGGTTCTGGTACACGCCGCCGCCGTTGACCGCGGAGGAGGTATAAGTTGTCGTCTGGGTGATATCGTCACCCGTCGTTTCGTCCTTTCCTGTCACTTCCACAATAGAAATACTGCCGCCGATGCTGCCGCCGGAGTAAGTCACTCCGTCCACAGTGCCGTCGCCCAGCGTATACGTGCCGTTGTTCTTGTAGACGCCGCCGCCGTTGGCCGTGGCCGTGCCGCCCACCTGTCCACCATACTGATAGACATTCGCGTTGCTGTCATGCTGATAAATACCGCCGCCGTTGGATGCCGTGCCATGGACGACGCCGCCCAGTACTATCAGCGTACCGGCATTTAGGTAGATGCCGCCGCCGTTGCCCGTGGCCGTGCAATTATAGATTTCGGTGTCCTTGCAGGTGGTCGTTCCACCACCGATATAGATGCCCGCGCCCTTGCTGTCGCTGTTGGTAACGGTATTGCCGCTGATGGTACCGCCAGTAAAGGTGACGGCAGGTCCATTGCTGATGCAGATGCCGCCGCCGTTGGCAGGAGCCGAGCTGTTCTTGATATCGCAATCCGTCAACGTCAACGCTTTTTTGGTCAATGCGCAGATCGCTCCGCCGTTGTTGCCGTTCGTAACGCAGCTGTCAAAGGCACAGTTTGTGAAACTGACTTCACTGTCCGTCTCTCCCCTGCTCTGATAAACGCCGCCGCCGCCCGTCTGGGCCGTACAGCCGCTAAAGCTGTTGGCGTCACCGATAATGGACAGCTTTTTCGTGCTTGTCCACAGGCCGCCGCCCTGCGCACCCTCCGCCGTGCAGTTTTCAAAGTCACAGTTGGCAATGGTGACGTAATTATTCGCGTTGCCATGATACAGACCGCCGCCGCTTCCCTGCGCCTTGCAGTTGATAAAGGCACTATGAGAATTCGCGATGACGGTATCAACACCGTTGCTTTCCTGAATATTGACTTTCACAGTTCTGGCATTGGAATACATGCCGCCGCCGTTGCCGCCGCCCTTTGCGGTACATCCGTTGAAGACTACGCCATTCAGTGTTGCGATACTTCCACTGACGTCCTTGTTCTGGAAAACGCCGCCGCCATGACTCGCTGCCGAACAGTTGTTGAAATTGGCAACCAGTCCTGTACCAGATATGTTGAGCGTCTTGGCATTGGTATATATACCGCCGCCCGAACCGGTTCTCGATTCGCAATTGTCAAAAACGGCATTGGTCGAAGTGAACGAACCATCTTTATTGTTATAGACTCCGCCTCCAATATTTGCGTAGGCATTGAGAAAATACGTATGCCCGTCGTTCGTACTGTTGTCCCTGTAAGTGCCTGGCGTGCCATCCCCGATGATCACCGTAGGCGCAGGCGCGCTGACGCAACCGCCGTTGCCGGTCGAATAGCAGCCGGTAAACGTGGTACCGTATATCTCGATTTTACTGGTATTAGGATTGGTCATGGCAATGGCGCCGCCATTGCTGCCATAGCAGCCGACAAACTTGCTGTTCTCCACCTTCAGTTCCTTTACGGTAGTGCGAACCGCGCCACCATTGGTCGGGTTGTGGCAGCCTTTGAAATATGAGCCGCTGATGGTCATATGCGTCGCTGAGGTTGAGTTCTCTTTATTATCATGCCATGTGTTAATCGCGCCGCCGTTCTTCATCGTCGAATAGCAGTTCGTAAAAGAGCAATTATCAACGGTTATATCATACGCTTCCGTTTCAATAGCTCCCGCAGCCGCCTGTACGACATAGCAGTCCTTAAACGTGCAGTTTCGCAGAATCGACTGAGATCCTGCGGAATAATCCTGCTGGAAGAAGTGGAACACCGCGCCGCCTTGTGCCAGTTTAACAGTACAGGCACACCCTTCGAATGTGCATGTATCCAGCGTCATGGACGTCGCTTTGTTCCAGACGGCGCCACCGCCCGTTTTATCCGCATTCGAACTGGATTTGCAGTTGGTGAAGTCAGAATTCTTAATCTCCAGCGTTCCATGCGCATAGTACACTGTTCTTGCAGCAGCGCTGCCGGTATCGTAGTCGATGTATACCGCACCGCCATTCGTCGCTTGAAAGCCCTTGAATTGGCAGTTGTCGATTTTCACAGGCATGTTTTTGGCACGTACCGCGCCGCCGTTGCCGGTTCCGCCCAGATCCCTGCCGTCGAAGATCAGGTTCGTGACCTTCAGGCTGGACACATACGCGCCGTCCGAATAAGTGCCGTTGTTTGAATCGATCATGGGACCGCCTGTATTGCCCACGTCGCGGCTGAGGGTCGCACGATCTCCATTGCCGGTATATGGATTGGAGCCGGTTTTTGCCGCCGTCGTCACCGTGATATCAAAGCCATCAGGAATGATCAGGCGGTCGCCGTTTGGCTGCAGGTAGTCCACCATCATTTCGATGGTGTAAGCCTTGTTGCCTGTCAATGTCTTTTGAGTCTGGGCATACTCCATCGCCTTCATAAGCGTCGGGAAGGTCTCATTTCCAATCTTGCAGATGGGCAACGGACTGCCAAAGCGAACCTCCTTCGTCGTGGCGTCGGAAGTCAGGGTGCATTCGTTCGCAGGCAGCGTAAAGATCAGGCCGTCAGCGGTCTGCGAGGTCGCCGTCAACGTCTTTTCCGCTTGTCCCGTAATCGTGTACTTTACAGTCGCTGTCTCAACATTATTTCCGGTAAACGTTCCTGACAGTGTGAAGCTCTGCCCGGCAGCGCCCGGGAACAGCAGCTTGACAGAATCGCCGGACGACAGTTCCAGATCGGAAGGAACAATGGGGTTCAGCGTTTCCGCTGTGGCTCCGTTTCTCGCCGTCACAAATCCGTAATGCCCGCTGCCCGCTTCGTCCCTTTCAAGCACGGTGAGGTTTGTGAGCTTGAGGTTCAGGGCTGGGTCGGTATTGTTGACGATGGTCAGGTAGGCCGGGGCGGCGTAGATAATCACGATCCTGTCTTTATCCGTGATCACGGTTCCATCCCGTTTTTCAAACTTCCACTTGTGCGTACTTCTATCCCAGGTGACTTTGGTCAGATAATCGTCGAAGGTCAGTCCCGACTCAAATTTGGAGTTATTCGCCTTGTCCGCATAGGTATAGGCATATACGGAGGTAGCCGCTTTTGTAGCGTTGCCGGCTGCAGTGGCGAACTGAGAGGTATACGCCTTGTACAGCCCCATCTCCATGACCAGGTCATAGATATTATTATCGACCGCGTGTGGATAATACCCCTTGTTGATGGCTATGGTCTTATAAGAATTCGTATTGTTATAGCTGTCCCCTGCGGTCGGCGGTTCTGTGCTCGTAAACGCTTCCCGATAGATGACGTCATAGACCAACTGCGACGACCAGTACAGCCTGTCGTTCTGATGACGGGCCACCACTGTGGGGAAACGGTCGTTCTTGAACACCGAATCCACATTGCTTTCGCTGGTATACGCGCCGAAATATCCGCCAATATCCCCGCGTTTGATTACAAGTTCACTGCTTTCACCACCGGGCACATAGATACCTATCATCTTCCCATTTGTGACGCCCGTGGCAACGATCACGCTCTCGGAGTCCACGTTCAGGCAGACGTTTCTCTGAACACGGGTATCCTTATTGTTGACCTTGATCGTTATCGTATTGTTATAAACATGTGCACCCCCGGAAAATTGCAGTCGCGCATCCGCGCTGCCGACACCGATCGCGCCGCCGTTTTCGCTCGACGGAGTATTCTCAGTAATGCTCGCCGTGATATTGGCAACGCCGGAGCCGACATAGAGCGCCGCGCCGTTCACCGCTTCATTCGTCGTGATCGTGCCGCCGGAGTAGGTGACGTTGCCGCTGCCGGCATATACCGCGCCGCCAAGGCCATTGGCAGTGTTTGTTGCCTTGTTGCCGCTGAAGGTACCGCCGGAAATGGTCACGGCGCCGCTTGCGGAATAAATCGCGCCGCCATTGCCGGACGTGGCGGTGTTGCCGGTGATGCTTGCCTCTAACGTATTCGTCTCCCCGGTAACGGGGTCGGTTACGGAAACGGTATTGGCCGTGATCGAAGCGCTGTTAGCATAGATCGCGCCGCCGTCGTTCTGGGCCGTATTGCCCGTCAGATTGCCGTTGCTGACGGTGATCGAACCGCTGGTGGCGTAGACAGCGCCGCCCTTATTGGCATTGTTGCCGGTGAGCGCGCTGTTTTCCTTCACGGTCAGGGTGCCGCCATCCATGTACAACGCGCCGCCGAGGCCGTTCGTGCTGCTCGTAGCGTCATTTCCCTGAAGGGTAGCGCCGCCCATGACCGTCGTCGAGACGTTCAGTGCGCAGATTGCACCGCCGTTGCCGGCGGTCGCAGTGTTGCTGGACACACTGCCGCCGTTCAGGTTGAGGGTTCCGCTGGCCATGTATATGCCGCCGCCGTTATTACTGGCGGTATTGCCCGTGATGTCGCCGGTCGTGGCCAGCGTGCCGCCGCTCGCGTAGATGCCGCCGCCGTTCACGGCGCTGTTGCCGGTGACAACGCAACCGATGGTCAGGCTGCCGGTGGTGAACACGCCGCCGCCGTTGCCGCTGGCGGTATTGCCGGTGATGCTGCCGGCGCTCAAATTCAACGTGCCGCCCGCCGCATAGAGGCCACCGCCATTCACGGCGCTGTTTCCGCTACCCTCTCCTGTGCCGCCGACGGCGCTGCCGTTGTTCATGGTCACCGTGCCGCCGCTGACGTACAGGCCGCCGCCATTGCCGGTCGCGGTATTGCCGAGGACGCTTCCATTCACGGTGAGATTGCCCGCCGCAACGTAAATCGCGCCGCCGTCCGCCGCCGTATTGGCGCTGCCCTCGACGGTTGCACCGATGGCACCGTTCATCGTTACGATGGTAACACTGTTGTTGTTGAACCTGCTCATGTACAGCGCGCCGCCCTGGGCTGCACTGTTGCCGGTCACGTTTGCGCCCTTCATGTTGACGACGCCGTTGTTGACGTACACCGCGCCGCCGTTGCGACTGGCGATATTGCCGACGACATGGCTGTCCTCCGTGAAGGTCACCTCGCCGCCCGCCACATACACCGCGCCGCCGTCGGTCGCGCTATTGGCGCTTCCCTCCGCCGTGCCGCCCAGGGTGCCGTTCACCGTGACAGTGCCGCTCTTAACGTACAGCGCCGCGCCGTTGGCGGCGTTATTGCCGACCACGGCGCCTTTGATGGCGGTCGTACCACCGTCAACATACACCGCCGCGCCATTGTTGCCAGCTGCATTTTTCAAGGTGGCTTTTTCACCCAGCTTGAACAAGGGTTCCGTCTCAGAGTCGCTCTTCTTCTTTGTGGACACCATCACATTGGCGGCATTGACGCCGCCGCCGTCGATGACGATATTATCGAGCGTCAGCGAGGCGAAGTTTTCAAACATATCGCCTTCGGTGAAGGTCGCGCCGCGGGTGATGGTGGCATAGGTACCCTCTGCTCCATCATACTCCGTCTGCGCGGTCTTGATGGTAATGCCATAGCCTCCGTCTGCGGGAATGATCACCTTGTCCGCGTTCGACATCTCGTAGTTCTCGATCAGCATTTCGATGACGGCTGTGTGCGATTCCTGCCTCGCGACATATTCCATCGCCTGATTCAGGGTATAGAATTTGTGGTCATCGCCGATCTTGCAGATATACTTCGGCTTATAGAACATCACAAGCTGCGCGCCCGCGTCCACATTGGAGAATACCGCGTCATCGGATGTGGGATCCTCCGCAAGCGTGTACTGCCACTTTTTATTCGCCGCAACGTACCGCACGCCCGTGACATGCGACGCGCCCTCAATGGCGGTACCGCCGGCTGTAAACAGAGCGGCGTAGTCGAACACATAGTACATGTTAGTGGGCAGATCGATGGTTCCCCTGTAATCCTCTTCGTAGTCCTCCACGGTCAGCACGTCTTCAGGTATGGATACAAAGCCGCTGCTGCCGACCACGGTTTCGGGTTCGCCTTCCGCCCCGACCTCCGGCTCTGTCTTCGCGTATACAGGCAGACAGTTCTGGGAATGGGTAAAGGTCAGGGCATAGTAATCGTCCACAACCTGCCGTATCGTATTGGGAATGCCGGTCTGGTTATCGTATGGCTTGCCATCGATAGTCAGGATGGTTTCGTAGTTCGCGTCAGCGGCAGCATTGGCCTGCTGGGTCACCGTCAGCGTGGCGCCGTGGGCCACCTGAATGGTGGCGGTGTTGGGGTTCTGCGCGTCCTCAGCCGTATCGGGCAGGCTTATTTTACCCGCTTCGCTGTAACCGGCGGATGCGAGCACCGCCGTCCACACGTAGGTATAGCCGGGATTGGCGCTGGCGTCCGTGGGATCAACCGTCGCCTGGGAGATGTCCACGTCGTGCTTTTCCAGTATGGTAAAGACGCCATCTCCAGGCTCAACGGTGTAATTCTTTGCAAAAACATCATCGACGCTGACGGCATACTCCCCCGCGTCTCCTCCCTCTTCACGCGCCAGCGTAAAGCTGATCTCGGGTTCTTCCGCGGTTCCTCTTTTGTAGGTCACAGTCCATTTCTTTGTCGATTCATCAAAGGTGGAAGATCGGGTGAGAGCGCCGTTGCGATCGCGGGTAACCAATTCCTCAAGCGTCTCAGTAAGAACCGGGTCCTCCATGCCTTCCACCTTCGACTTGTCGTCCGCCGTGACGGTCAGGTCCGCCTTGTCGATGGTCAGCGTGCCGCTTTCCACATAGACACGGTAATTGCCCTGCGGGTAATACGTCTCTTTATCCGACCCTGTTGAAGAATCTGCTTCTATAACAACTGGTTCAATGGGATCATTATTTTCGTCTATCACGACGGGCATGATGGCATATGCCCCCGCGTCCTCTCCCTCGGCACGGGTCACTTCGTAACGAACGGTATCGCTGCCGACCAGCCCCTCGATCTCCACGCTCCATTCTTCGGGATCATCTTCGCCATAGATCTTGTTGGCGTCCTCCGCCTTCAGGGTAACGCTGGCAGGCGTTATGATGAACGTGCCCGTTGCTTCGCAATTCAGGGTATAGTTGCCCTGGATCGCAGAACTTGTCGCCGCAGTGATGATATATTCGCCAACGTTTTCTCCATCCTCGCGCGTCAAATCATAATCGAAATCGTCAGCCGTATCGGGCGAGAGGAAACCGCTGACCGCAGCCGTCAGATCCGGGTCTTCCTCGCCATACACCTTTCCGCCGTCGTTCGGCACGACAGTGACTTCCCTCGGATTAATGGTAAATACACCCTGCTCCACAAAGGTAACACGATAGTTGCCCTGATCGGCAGCGCCACTGACGTAAACCTCGTAATCGTTTACATCCTCGCCCTCCACGCGCTCGGCGCTGTAGACAATCACTGTAAAGGGATCGTCGTTTTCAAGGGCGTCGGTATACTCTATCAATTCCCCCGTCTCGACATCTGTGTAATAGAACGACACAAGAACCTCGGGGTCTTCTTCGCCGTAGATCTTAGACTTGTCCGCCTTGACGGTAATCTGTTTCTGGCCGATGCTCAGCTTGGCCTCTTTATAGGTGACGCGGTAGCCTTCCTGCCTTGCGTCTCCTTTAGGCGTGACTACATAGTCGCCCACGTTTTCACCGGTTGCGCGGTTGCAAGTGAATATGACTGTCTTTGGTTCTTCGCTGCCGGTAGTCACCGCTATGTCATACTGGCCCTTTACGTTGGTTCCGCTGACCGTATAGTATCCGTCGGCGTCCGGACCCGATACACTGGAATGCCCGGTCTCTTCCACCGCGCTGATCGTCGTACCGGCGTCCTGCACCTTCACTTTAAATGCATACTCCGGATCGTCATCGCCGTATATCTTGTTCATGTTCGTCGCGTTGACGTTTATGGTAATGGGCGTCGCCGTGTTTTTGACGGTTAGGGTACGCGGTTGCGTATCCTCCGCGAGGGCATAGGTATCCTCGTGGTTGTCCGGCACGTCTGTTTCCAGGGCGTAATAGTGGTATGCCTGCTCCGCCCCGGAGTTATCCAGGTAGGCGGCCGGCAGGGAATCCACCGTCACGGTCCAGCTGTTGCTTGTGCCCAGAACCAATCCGCTGCGGATCGGGTTAGCGCCGTCCAAGGCGTCCTCGATGTCGTCCCTGGTCAAATCAGTAGAGCCGTCCTCCAGGGCATTCTTCAGCTGATAGAGGTCAACCGTTACCGACTCCATCGCGCTCAGATCATCGCCTGTGAGCTCAACATCCGGGTCGCTTTCATTTTCCTTCAAAGCATACCACCGCTTCTCTACCTTCACGCTGACGGCAGACTGGTGCTTCACCACATACCACCCGGTGCCGCTGACATTGCAGGTGGCGGCGTATTGTGTAGTGATGTCGGTGGTGGCGCTGTAAACCGCCGTCTCTTCAATAGAGTATGTGATATCCTTGAGGATCGTCTTCTCCGGATCCTCGGGGTCTGTTTCCTCCGACTGCGCGGGCAGGTTCACAAACGTGCTGTTGTCAAAGAAACCCTTCTTATCCAATTTAATGGTCCAGTCAGCGCCGTCCTTCTGAACCCTGCTGTAGGTCTTTCCGCCGTCCACTGACTTTGTCAGCGCCAGCACGACGTAATCTACGCCTTCGGGCCATACGCTGCTCTCCTCCAGGCCCCAGGTGACGGTCACAGGCACGCGCACCACACTGGCGCGATTGCCCTGGATCACCGTGTCATACGAGGTCGTCAGATTGATCGCGTCCGCCAGCGCCGGTATGTCGCTCTGGGAGAAATAGAACCGCACCCGCTCCGGCTCATCGGGCAGTAGGTAGCCTGTGGGCACACCGGTCTGCACGGCGAAATAGAGCGTATCGTCGTCATAAACGTTACCCTTTCCGATATCCGCCATGCCATCTTCGCCGGTGGTATAGGTGGCGATGGGCGTCGCGGGGTCACTTGCGGCATAGACTGTAAAAGTGCCCCCCGGCAGCATTTTTCCCTTGTCCTCGTCCAACAAACCCAGGGTCAGCTTGTGCTCGATGTATTCGTTGTTCACCACGACGCTGTAGCTAAAGGCCACATCTCGCGGGTTGACGATAAAGCTATTGCCTTCCTCCTCAACGATATGCTTATTGTTCTGATAGCTGATGGTATAACTGGGTTTGTGCTCAACTCCATCCGGCAGGTCGAGATCAGTCGTGCCCGCCTTTTCTTCTTCTACGCGATAGCTGGCGCCGTTTTCCAATCGCAGTGCTTTCCAGTTTTCGCCGTCGATCCATTTGTTGTTCGTAAAGTTCAACGTGCCATAGGAAGCCTTATCGTAGGTATAGCGGGTGCCGTCGACATCGTCCCACTTCTCCGTGGTCGCTTCCGTGTCTTCCTTCTGCACAACGAACTCGATGCCATTCCTCTGTGCCTCCGTCAGGCTATAGTTGCCCGAGAAGCGCTTGGTCACGTTTACGCCCGATGTCTCCGGATAACAGCGCACCTTCATTGTATCGTTGTTGTAATAGGTATATACGCCCGCCATGCTATAGCTTGGACTGTCGGTGATCACAAAGCTGTAGAGGGTGTTGTCCTTCTGGTAGTAGGTGTAGACATCCTCGTCGTTGTCGTCCTTTTCCACGGTGTAAGGTGCCGTGATCATCTCCAGGTAGTAGGCTGTGTTCTTTCGGATAGCCTGATCTCCTGTGAGAGCGATCGTCTGGTAACCGTGCTTAGCCCCGTTCGCCCCGGTCTCGAAGGTCACGTCGCTGCCGTTCACTTGAATGGGCCTCTGGTTTGAATCCAGCAAGCGGAACACGGCCCCGTCCAGGCCTGTCTCCATCTGACCATCCGGATAGACGTACAGCTGAATGTTATAAACACCGTCCGTTCCGGTGATGTCGGTGCCGGTGGGAGTGACGATTTCCTCTTCGTTCACCGTGGACGCACAGCCCACGAAACCGCTGTCGCCGTTTTTACCCAACCGCGCAGTGTTATCGAACTTCACCGTCTGGCCTGCTTCACCGCTCACACGGGTGGTATAAGTGATGATGATTTTCGTTTCGTCGGGAATGGTGAAGGTCCCGGTATAGCCACTGTAGTCATAGGTAACCTTTGTGGCGTCATCGGGGTCATCCGCTTCGACCCTGATGCTGCTGTAGATGATGGACTGGTTTCTGCTGAAGGTATCCTTCAAGATGAGGTCATTGCCATCATTCAGCCTATCTTCGCCTTGATTAACAACTATCCTGTAGGTCGCCAGATTACCGTTGAATGTCTTGTTGCCGTCTTCGTCAGCCATCGACTTTTGGATTGGGTTGCTTACGCCATCGGTAATGATCAGCATGCCGCTGATCGCCTCTGTAACCTCGTAATTACCGGTGGTATCCTTGGTTCCAGGCTGATCCTTGGTTTTAACTGTAACGCCGGTAAAGGTGACCTCGTACATGCCGACATCCGTGCCGCTTCCGGAGGCAGATACGCCTTCGAAGGTCAGGCCCGTAAGCGTTTCAGCGTGTCCATCGCTGGCCGTGGTGGTGCAGGTATAGCCGGAAACGGTCTTTTCTTGCGGATTGCTTGGGTCAACCTGTTGCTCAGATCTGCTGTTGGCAATCAGAGTGACGGGCATAGGCGTAATGGCCTGATAGCCGTCGGTCACTTCAAAGGTGACAGTGCCATAATTGCTTTCCTCTCCCACAGTAACGGTAAACTGGTCAGCCATCAGGCCCATGTATGTGACGCCGTCCGCATCCTCGCCTTCGACCACATTCTTGCGCTTTGCCTCTGCTGTGCCGGTAAAAGTGACATTGGTATCCACCTCGAAGAAATCACAAACTTCTTCCGTTTCTCCGTCCGGCTTGTAATACGCCGTAGCCGAATAGCCGCTTGCGGTGTGCTCCGCACCGTCATAGACCGCGATATTGCTCGCGCCCACGATTTTGACCGTCACGTCAAGCTGTGAAATGGACGCCGTCGCCGTTGTCTGCTGGCCTTCCGCCGCCAATTCGTAGTTTACTGCCGAAGCGCCGCCAAGCTTCAGGTTGGACAGCGTGACGGTTTTGTTTGTGCCGACGTTAGTGTCTTCAAAAGCACCTTCGGCGGAGACCGTCAGTATGTCGTGCTCCACAATGCCGTTAAAAGATACGTTGGTATAATCCAGCTCCGCAGCGGTCTTACCATCATAGGTTTTGTCTACGGCAGTAATGCCAGAAACGGTAACAGATTTCTTATTGATCGCCAACTTGCCGTCGGTCGTCCCGGTAACCACGTAGTTGCCGGTGGAATCCTTCGTTTCATTCACGGCGACGCCCGTGAACGTCACATCATAATTGCCCGCATTCGTGCCGCTACCGCTGGCAGACACGCCGTCGAAGGTCAATCCATCGACGCTGGGCGTGAAGCCGGTGACGGTCTTTTCCGTCCCGTCGTAGGTAATGGCTTCTGTGTTGCTGTTCGCCGTCAGGGTCACTTCAGCGGGGTTGATCGTCAGCGCGCCGTCCACGATGACAAAGGTCACATCATAGTTGACATTGGTATTCGTAAAATCATCAACGGTCAGCTCCATGCCGTAGCTGCCCGCGTTCGTGCCGCTCACGCTGTCGTTGCCATTGAAGGTGAAGTCACTTTCGGTATACTGCGGGTCGCTGATAGAGACATCGTAACCGCTGACCGTGTGCGCCTCACCGTCGTAGGTCGCTTCGACGCTGTGCCCGGTAATCGTCACTGTCACAGCAACCCGCAATGCGGATTTAACATTGACAACAACCGTACCTTTGCCATCCTTCAGCGTCAAAGTCAGGGCAACGGAATCAAACGCGTCTGTTGGCACAATCGTCCAATCCCTATCCGCGACGCCACCATCTGTACTCTCCGTCACCTGTAGTCTGTCGTCACTGTTCTGAACGCTCTCGATCTTGTCAACCGTCACAGCATCACCGGAATCATCAGGCATGGTAATTTGAAGCTTCCCGAGCACTTCACTCAGCATGACTGAACCGCTGATCTCTGTGTCGACCGCAACAGTATATTTGGAGGCGTCCTTTGTATACGTCACCACATACACCGAGAAGCCGTCGGCTTCAAACTCGACATTTTCCCCGTTCAGGGCGCAGTCCACCATCTCCACCTCTTCGCCGAAGTGCAGCACGTTGACATTGGTGTTTTCATCCACCTCCGGGGCATCCAGCAGCTTCATAGACACCTTCACCGGGCTCTGGATCTGGACCTCTTCGCCGTCTTTCACGATGGCGATGTCAAGGGCCTTGGCGTAGGCCAGCTGGCTGCTGGCGACGTTCAGCGCCTCGGCGGCCTGGGCAGCGTATGTGCCCGCTACATCTCCCTCAAGTTCGGATACTCGCAACCCCGCACCCTCAGGAATGCCGGCCTCCCGGTCATATTCAAATTCAATGTTAAAAGTATTGCCGGAGGCGTCCAAATAGAAGGTGCTGATTGTGTATGTAACCACATACACTGAGAAACCGTCCGTCTCAAACCTGACGGCTTCTCGCTGTATGTTGCTTTCAACAACCTCTGCTTCACCGCCGAAATGGACGACATTCGCCTCGTCAAATTCGTCTGTCGAGGGCGCGTCAAGCAGCTTAATCGACACGGAAACGGGCGCAACCGGATGCACCTCCACCCCGTCCTTCAGGATGGAAATGTCCAAAGCCTTGGCATATTTCAGGGTCGTTTTCTTGTTGTTTCCTGCGTTTTCGCCGTTATTTCCGTCGTTTTCTACCGCCTTCAGCGCTTCATTATAATACCCTTCCGCCGCTTCACCGGTCAGCTCGGAGACGCTCAAGGTCGCCCCGGAGGGGATGCCGGCCTCGGGGCCGTAGCTGACCTCCACGCTATAGGTGTTGCCCGAGGCGTCTATGTAATGAGTGGAGATGGTCTCGGTGACCACCACAGCGTACAGCGAGAAGCCGTCGGCATCAAAGCTGATTCCAGTCTCGACGTCGCCAACGCCGACTTCGGTCTGTTCAATTTCGACTTCGCCCGGTTCCGTGTCGCCAGCAGGCAGTTCGACGTTCAGGTTTGTCCTGCCGCTCGCGCTCTCGACGTCGGTATCGGCGACGATCTGCGTCTGACCCTCGTCGTCCATGTGGACGACCACGGCGGACTGGTCGTCATTGATCTCGCTGACCGAGATGACCACCGATACGGGGATGCGCGGCTCGATCTCATTGCCCTCTGCGTCGTAGAAGGCGATGTCCACCAGCTGAACGCGGCGGACCTTCACGAAGTCGTCTGCCACGCTCTCGCGGATTTCGGAGAGGGCGTCCGCATCCCATACACGGCGCACCGACATCGTGGTGCCCTCGGGGAAAGCGCCTTCATCCGCCGTCACGGTCACATTGACGCCCGAGGCGCGGGCCGCAAAGCTGGCGGCGGGCCAGCTGACGGCAGTCTCGGGTTCGGGCGAAGGTTCGTCGGTCTGGGCTTCAGTTCCGGGTTCGACCTCAGGCAGCGCTTCAGGTTCCACCGCTGACACGTCGTCGACCTCGTCTTCACTTTCTTGCTTCGGCGTTTCCTCGGATACGATCTCCTCCTGCGCTCCATCTTCAGGCACAATTTCAAGAGCGCCGTCCTGCGTCGCTTCGGGGCTGCTCACCGCTTCCTGCCGAATCCCGCTTTCAGCGTCATCGCTGCCCCCGGATTCCTGAGTGGGTTCTGCTTCTGTCTCTGCTTCTGTCTCTGCTTCCGGCTCCTGCTCAAGCTCAACCGCCGGTTCAGCTTCCGGCTCCTGCTCAGGTGCCGCCTCCGGCTCCTCTATCTGTTCAATCTCCGGTTCGGCTTCCGGCTCGTGTTCAGGCTCTGCTTCCGGCTCCTCAATCTGTTCAACCTCCGGCTCAGCTTCCGGCTCAGCTTCCGGCTCCTGCTCAGGCTCCTCGATCTGTTCAACCTCCGGCTCAGCTTCCGGCTCCTGCTCAGGTGCTGCTTCCGGCTCCTCGATCTGTTCAACCTTCGGCTCAGCTTCCGGCTCCTGCTCAGGCTCCTCTATCTGTTCAACCTCCGGCTCAGCTTCCGGCTCCTGCTCAGGCTCCTCGATCTGTTCAACCTCCGGCTCTACTTCCGGGTCCTGCTCAGGCTCCTCTATCTGTTCAACCTCCGGCTCAGCTTCCGGCTCCTGCTCAGGTGCCGTCTCCGGCTCTTCTATCTGTTCAACCTCCGACTCAGCTTCCGGCTCCTGCTCAGGTTCCTCGATCTGTTCAACCTCCGGCTCAGCTTCCGGCTCCTGCTCAGGTGCCGTCTCCGGCTTTTCTATCTGTTCAACCTCCGACTCAGCTTCCGGCTCCTGCTCAGGCTCCTCGATCTGTTCAACCTCCGGCTCCTGCTCAGTTGCTGCCTCCGGCTCCTCGATCTGTTCAATCTCCGGCTCCTGCTCAGGTGCCGCCTCCAGCGCTTCTATCTGTTCAACCTCCGGTTCGGCCTCCGGCTCCTGCTCTGGTGCCGTCTCCGGCTCCTCGATCTGTTCTACCTCCGGCTCGGCTTCCGACTCCTCTATCTGTTCAACTTCTGGCTCAGCTTCCTGTTCCTGTTCCGGTTCTACCTCTGGCTCAGTCTCCGGTTCCTGTTCCGGTTCCACCTCCGGCTCAGCTTCCGGTTCTACCTCCGCCTCAGCTTCCGGCTCCTGTATCTGCTCAACCTCCGGCTCGGCTTCCGAGACAGGCGTCTCTACCTGTTCAACGTCAAGATCAACACCGATATCAATGCCGAGTTCGTCATTCTGTCCGGATACTTCGATCAAATCCCCGGATGAGGCATCCTCCAACCCAATGTCATCGATTTCAGGTATTTCCAGTGAGCTGTCGAAAACATCGGTTTCTGTTTGTTCCGAATCCGATGCCCGCCCGTTCTGCAAAACAATGGTATAGGATTTGCTGCCCGTAAACACGGCAAGCTCGATCTCGTTAAAGCTCCGAATCACCGTGAGCCGGTAATCCTTCTTGCCCTTTTCAATGGTCAGGCACTGCCCTTCTTTCCCGTTGTGTTCGATCACGCCCAGATCCACAACATCACTGACCTTAATGGGTAAGCCGGCGCGCTTGAGCAGCGCGCTGAGACGAATCTTCGAGGACGCGTCACGGAGGTCGCAGCTGAAGAGCGGACCAAAGCCCTCGGGATCCTCCGAAAGCGCCATGGCCGCCTTGGCCACCTCCTCCGCCGTCAGGGTCGGATCGTTGACCAGCCTGAGGTTAAACATGCCGTCAACCGTATAGACCGTCAGCCGCGCTTCCGCGAAGAGAGGCTTCAGGACGATGAGATAATCGTCCTCCACCTCGGCAATCGCCACAAACAGGGACATGTCGATGCCCGTATTGGCGCCGTTGTTCTGCAGGGAGACGCTCTGGATGTCCTTCAACTGCCTGACCGGCAGCTCCAGTTTCACAATAAGATCACTGAGCAGCAGCCTGGTCTCATCCTCCAGACGATAGGCATAAGTCTTCCCGTCTCCCGCCGCATTTGACGCGAGATTGTTCGAAAGGGAGAGATCGCCCAGCTGGTCGAGGGCATCGTCATACGCATCCGCCAGCGAGGTATCCGTCTCCAGGTCCTCGGCAAAGGCAAAGGGTTCGGGATTGATCTCCAGGATCTCAGCCGACGCCAGTCGGGTTTGGGCGGCGTTGATATCGTCCACCACAAGGCCGAGGGTATTGGACAGCAGGCATACGACCACAAGCATGCTGAACAGCCGCTTCGCAAAACGCCTGTTGATCCATCCCCGCCACGGTCCGTGCCGCCACGATTCCAAGTCCCGCGGCGCTCGGTTCGATTCTATATTTCGATAGTCCTTCATCTGGTCTACCTCCAAAAAGCAGAAGCCATTTTTATATGGCAAACTCCGCCTGCATTATTTTATCTGCAGACGGAAACCCATTATTCCGTTCCTCCAACCGATTCCGCGGAATATGCATTCCGGCCATATCGGTTGAAAATCATTGTGGATGTGGCAAAATCCATCTATATATAGTCGATTCTACCAACCCACATATATTATATCATGGAAAAGGGTATAAAGTCCATATCCCAGGCCCCAAAATTCACAGTTTGCCCAAGTTTTTTTACAATGAAACCCTTTGAAATAACAGGGAGAGGAACAGAAAAATCGGCGTCCAAATGATCTCAATCATTTGAACGCCGATTACACTCAAAAGCGCTCATCCGACGACCCCGCCGGGGTCGATCTTTCCGCCTGCCCTTTTCCCTGCGGCGACGATGGCGCCCGCATTGATGTGGCTGAAATCGTCGATCCTGGCGTCGTGGTCGACCAGCGCGCCTATGGACAGTATGCAGCCCTTCCCCACACGCGCACGGGTGTTGACCACGGCCCCGGGCAGGACGACGCTTCCCTCGCCCAGGCTCGCGGATGGCGCGACGAAGGCCCTCGGGTGAACGAGGGTCGCGATGGGGGCGTGGACCGCCTGCAGGCGCTGGATAAACGCCCGGCGCAGGTCATTGTTGCCGATGCTGACGATCACGCCGTCATAGCGGCCCGCCAGCGCCTCGGCGCGGTCCGTCGTGCCGACGGCGCAGGGATTGCAGTCGTCCAGGAAGTCCACCCGGTCATAGCCGCAGGCCATGGCGACCTCGGCCAGCACCTGTCCGTGGCCGCCCGCGCCGATGATCAGCAGCCTTTTCATAGGCACCCCCGGCTCACGCCGCCTTGATCGGCCCGACCTCGATCTTCGCGCCGCGCATACACTTGACCTCGTACCGGTCAGAGAGCACGGCCACACACTCCTGAAGGTTGGAAAACTCGCGGTCGGCGCCGTCCACCGTCACCGTCACTGGCCCTTCCACAAGGCCCAGCAGCGCACTCAGCGGCATTTTGCCGGGCAGGTCGCTGAGATATTCGAGGTAATCCCTGACGGGTACACCCTTCGCCGACTGGCGGATTTCTTCACGCTTTTCCGGGCTGAGGCTCTCGTCGGCAATGAACACGATGCTGATGCCCTGGTACTGGATTTGCGCCGGGATGGAGCCGTAATCGACGATCGGAATGCCGTCCATCGTCTTTCCGCTGTGCTCGCCGACGATCACCACCACCTGGAACGGGGAATTGTCCTCCAAATAGCGTATGAATTCCTTTCCGGTATCCCCGGACCCCACCACCATGGCCGGAATCGTCCACGATCGAATCTTTTCGCCCCGCTGCCGGTGCATGTGCAAAAAACGATACGCGAAGCGGATCATGGCGGTCATCAGAAACTGCAGGAAGGCGCCGATGAGATAATAGCTGGTCGGCATGCTGTGCACAAACCACTTCGTACCGAACACGTGAATCGCGGCGGTGATCGCGTTGGCCACTATGATCCGGTTCATATCGTCCAGCCCCGCGTAGCGCCACATGCCGTTGTACAGCCCGCAGGCATAGAACACGATCAGGCAGAGCACGGTATAGTACGGCGTAAATTGCAGGTAGTACTCCCTGAAATCACCGATACCCGACGTGAACCTGAAGTGCACGTAGAATCGAATCAGCAGGGCCAGCAGATAGGCCCCGTTGACGGCGATGATATCCAGCAGCACGATCCACAGATCGGAGCGCAAGCGCTTCTTAATGTTCTCCATCATAACAATTCTTCTCCATAATGGGTTTTCCTCAACGCTATCATACCACAAACGAAGCGCGATGTCTACTGTGCTGCTGAGACGAAATTTAGGCTTTCACACCCCTATAGCTTATTTGAATCTTCTCATAGCTTTCAAGATTGCCGATATCATAGCGGCTTCCGGGCATGGGCCAGGCCTTCATCGGCGTCTGCGTGGACAGCCACGCAGCGAAACTCCCCGGCGCGTCATAGCCGCAGCCCGCCGCCAGGGCTTCCGGGATCCGCTGTAGGTCCTGCGCCTTATAGAAATAAAAGGGGGGCACCGCGAGGTTGCTCTTGGGCGCCTTGGGCTTCTCCTCGTAGGCGGTGATCCTGTTTTCCCCGTCCACCGAAATGATGGCCGTGCGCTGCTGCTTCGCCAGATCGTTCTCCTCGTAGCACATGATGCAGGAGCAATTGTTCTCAATGCCGAAGCGGATAAACGGCACCAGGCTGAAGTCCAGCACATTATCGCCGGCGATGACCAGCGCGTCGTCGCGCAGGCCCTGGGCTTCAGCGGCGAACTGGATGTCCTTCACTGCGCCCAACCGGGTTTCGTTGGTGGACGTGCCGTCGTCCACGACGGTGATGGGCTTGTCGCTCCCTTCCGCCCATTCCAGAAAATGTCCGGCGAACTTATGGTTGCTGACGACCACATACTCGTCCACCAGTCCGGAGGTGTGGATGTCGTCGATGAGCCAGTCCAGTATGGCCTTCTGGCCCACCTTCAAAAGCGGCTTGGGAAAATTCTCCGTCAGAGGATACAGGCGGGTCGCATAGCCCGCAGCGAGTATGACCGTCTTCATAGCTGCACCCCGTCCGCGCTGTCGCAGAGATGGAAGCTGTACTTTCCCTCCAGGTGGGGGTACGCCCTCAGGTACTTTTCCGTCACGGTTTGCTGGACATCCTCTGCCTTGTCCGGGTCGATCAGCGCCATGCAGCAGCCCTTGAAGCCCGCCCCGGAGAAGCGCCCGCCGTAGATGCCGTCGGTGGCGGTCATGATGTCGTACATCGTGATCAGCTCCGGGCAACCGCACTCGTAGTTCTCCACGCTGCTCCTGCCGCTTTCGAAGACCAGCTGGCCATAGGCGTCCAGGTCGCCCCTGCGCCAGGCCTCCGCGCCGGCCTCGGCCCGGGCGATCTCGGTGAAATAGTGGGTCGCCCGCTTGAGGAAGCTGCCCGGCAGGCGATCCTTGTAGGCCTCGAACACCTCCACCGGCACGTCCCTCAGCCGGGTATCCCCAAACTTGCCGTATTCCATGCCAGCCCAGGCGAGCAGGCTGTAGGCCGCGGCCTTGCACTCGTCCTGGCGAAGGTTGTAGGCGCTGGTGGCAAGCGAGCGCTCCAAGCCGCTGAACAGCACCGCGATCCTGAAGGGCTTCATGGCGGGATTCATCGGGATCAGCTCATAGCTGTCGTCCCGGCAATCCATGTACAGCAACTGATCCTTACGGCACAGCACCTCGCAGCTCTGGTCCAGCTTGCCGCAGTTGACGCCCACATAGCGGTTCTCGGCGGCCTTGGCCATCATGATGGTCTCCCACTCCCCGAGGGCGATGCCGTTGACCTGCGCCAGCGCGGTCAGGAAGGCGATGATGACCGCCGCCGAGGAACTCAGGCCGCCTACCGGCAGCGTGCCCTCGATCACCGCGGACAGGCCTGTGCGCAGCGGATACTTCTCCCCCAGCATTTTCGCCGCCCCGCGCATATGATCCGCCCAGTCTCCAACCTTCTGCTCGGGAATGCCGTTGACGTGGAACTGCGCCCGCTTGGGAAAGTTCAGGCTCTTCAGCTCCACCACGCCGTTGCGCTTGGGCGAAAAGGCGATGTGGATGCCCTTGTCCAGGGCCAGCCCGTTGATCTTGCCGTACTGGTGATCGATGTGCGCCCCCAGCGGGGAAATGCGATAGGGGCAAAAGGCGACGCCATCCGGATCTCGGTTGTAAATCTCACGGAAAACTTCTTCACAGCGCATGCATTAATCCCTCCTGAACAGGTCGCGGGTATAGACCTTCTCCTTCACGTCGTCCAACGCCGCATCG
Source organism: Oscillospiraceae bacterium (assembly GCA_017470325.1). The sequence goes on along the minus strand of JAFUES010000010.1, from coordinate 2,386 downwards.
TAGCGGTTGGCGACGATGCAGCCGCACATCCGCTTGAACTTCTCAATGTCGTTGACCACCAGGGAGCCAAAGAAGGTGCTGCCGTCCTCCAGGGTCGGCTCGTAGATCACCACGATAGCGCCCTTGGCCTTGATCCGCTTCATGACGCCCTGTATGGAGGACTGGCGGAAGTTGTCGGAATTCGACTTCATGGTCAGCCGGTACATCCCGACCACCAGCGCCTTCTGGTGGTTCTCCCTCTCCGCCGACCAGGGTTCGCTGTTGCCGTAGGCCCCGGCGATCTCCAGCACCCGGTCGGCGATGAAGTCCTTGCGGGTTCGGTTGGATTCGACGATGGCCTGGATCAGGTTCTCCGGCACATCCCGGTAATTGGCCAGCAGCTGCTTCGTGTCCTTCGGCAGGCAATAGCCGCCGTAGCCGAAGGAGGGGTTGTTGTAATAGTCCCCCACCCGGGGATCGAGACACACGCCCTTGATGATCGGCGCGGTCTCCAGCCCCTTCACCTCGGCATAGGTGTCCAGCTCGTTGAAGAAGCTGACGCGCAGCGCCAGGTAGGTGTTCACGAACAGCTTGGTGGCCTCTGCCTCCGTGGTGTGCATGAACAGCGTCGGTATATCGGTCTTTATGGCGCCCTGCTGCAGCAGCGCCGCGAAGCGCTCCGCCGCGGGCCTGTTTACGTCGTCCGAGCCCACGATGATCCGGCTGGGATACAGGTTGTCGTAGAGTGCCTTGGACTCCCGCAGGAACTCCGGGCTGAAGATGATGTTGTCCATGCCCAGCTTGTCGCGAACCGCCGCGGTATATCCCACGGGGATCGTCGACTTGATCACGACGGTGGGCTTGTTCTCACGGCCGGATGTCGCGTCCCTGACAAGCGTCAGTACGGCTTCCACCGCAGAGCAATCGAAGAAGTTGGTTCTGGGATCGTAGTTGGTGGGGGCGGCCACGACGACGAAGTCCGCGTCGGCATAGGCCGCCACCCCGTCCGTCGTTGCGGCGAGGCTCAACCCCCTGGCCTCATGCTCCGCCAGGTAACGCTCGATGTATTCATCCTGGATCGGGCTTTTCCAGGCGTTGAGCTTTTCCACCTTCTCCGGCAGGATGTCCACGGCGGTCACGTCGTTGTGCTGGGAGAGCAGCACCGCCAGGGACAGGCCCACATAGCCCGTCCCGGCCACGGCGATCCGCTGGCGTTCCACCGCCACAGCCCTGGCCGTTTCGTCCACGATGACATCCGACGGGTCAAAGCCCAGCGTCTCGGACAGCGCGAGCAGCTGGTCCACGGAAGGGCTGTAATCCTGCGCTTCAAGCCGGGATAATATGGATCGGTTGATGTCCGTCATCCGGGAAAGCGCCGCCTGGGACAGCTTCAGCGCCTTTCTGCGGCTGATCACTGTCTCCGCAAGGCGTTTGAGTGACATGTGTTTCATAATCATCCTCCTGAATAATAGTTGCTATCAGCCCTTCATTGCCTCCCCGGCCTTTTCCACAAAACGACGCTGTACGCTCTTCAGCGCGCCCAGGCCCGTCAAGCGGGCGCGAACATCGAAGCCCCTGGCCAGCAGTATGCTCTTCCAGGAGTCCGACGCGTCGCCCGCCAGGTCGTTCCTGGCGTGGTCCCCGGCCACCAGCATCAGCGGCATCAGCGTGAGCCGCTTGCCGGGCACGGCTTCCAGCGCATCCAGTATGCCGTCCAGGGCGTGTCGCCCCTCCACGCAGGCCAGCTTCACCCGATCGGTCAAAACCGACCTCAGTCGGGCGTAGGTTTCGTCGGCCACATGGTCGGTGCCGTGGCCCATCACCAGCAGCGTGCGGCCCTCCTCGGCGGCGATGCCGTCCAGCAATCCGGCCATCCATTTCAAATCCGCCTCGGTGTCCAGCAGCGGCGCGGATACGGGCAGGCCGTCCGCGACGGCGAGCACCCGCTCGTATTCCTGGCCCCGGATCATGTGCGTCGGCACGAAGGTGATATCCTCGCAGCCCGCCGCGCGCAGGCGCGCCAGCGCCTCTGTTTCGTTTTCCACGGTCTCTCCCCGGGCCGCCAGCCTGCGGGCGATGATCCGCGAGGTCCACGCCCTGTGGATCTCCCGGTCCGGGAAGGCCGCAGCCAACGCCCGCTCCACCGGGCGAATACAGCTTTCCTCGGCATCCGCATGGGTGGTGCCGAAGCTGACGACGATGATCGCTTTTTTCATAATCATTCCTCTTTCGGTAGCTTTTTGTTGGACAAATACTGATTTGTCGCGCTGTTGGCGACGGTCCCCAAAGCCTTCCCCAGGCAGCGAAGCTGCCGATTCAGGGGAAGGTGGCGCGGCGCGCAGCGCCGTGACGGATGAGGTCGTTCTCTTGGAAGGATGCGAGTAAATCATCGTTACCGCGGGGGGAC
>JAFUES010000003.1 GCA_017470325.1 Oscillospiraceae bacterium | reverse complement strand
CTCCTGGATCAGTATGTTTTCTTCTTCAACAACCAGCGGCGGCACGCCGCTCTGGGCTACAAAAGCCCAGTTCAGTACAAAACCGAACTGGGCTTTCCTTGACTATTCTTTTTTACTGTCTACTTTTGGTTGACAGATGCAGGATCCGGTCGGATCCCAGCGGTGCTTTGTTGTTCATTTTACAAGTCTTGTTCTGCCGTAGAGCCAGGTCTCGCCGCTTGCGGGATCGCTCTCCACCCGTAGAAGTCCCCCCGGCTGGCGCAGGCTCAGGTCCACGGCTTTGCCTGTCCGTACGGCCAGGGCCATGCCCACGGCGGAGCTGCCGCTGGCACATGCATTTTCCCAAAACACGGTGCCGCTGCCGGGCACATAGACCAGCGGGGTCAGCCGATAGCCGTCTGCATCTTCCATCAGGAACATCAGTCCCAGGCCATCCGCCGAGAGCTCTCTGCACCAGGCGCGCACGGCCCCTTCGGCAGCCGCCCGATCCTCAAGCAGCGGGAAAAAAAGGGAACCGGGTTCCACTATGATGTGGGAAATTCCCTCCATGCGGACGAGGGGGAGCCTGCCGCAGAGGTCGGCAAAACGCAGCTTCTTTTCTTCCACAGCCTGTGCCGGGGGCATACGGACCGCGGCGCGGAAGCAATCTGCATCTTCGCGGCTCAGGCGCACTTCCACCGGCTCAGCCGCCCCGGAAACCTGGAGCCGCACGGTTTCCGGCTCCACAGCTTCTGACCCGCGGCGCAGCAAATAAAGTGCCGCGGCACTCATAGCCGCGTTGCCGCAGAACTCGCCGCCCGCCATACGCAGTGCCGCAGGGGCAGAGCCATCTGTCGGCGCGGGATCGGCATAGCGCACAAATCCAACCTGCTCCACCTCCGGGTGCCGCGCCATCAGTTCCGCGGCCACAGCAGGCTGCCGGACGACAGGGACCGGACTTTCCACCAGTGCGGTGATATTCCCCGTGGGGTCAAAGATGCTGTATTGCAGGGGATCGCTCTGTTCTACAATCAACTCTCTGCTCATGCCCGCTCGAACACCCGCAGAAACTGCTTGGTCCGCTCCTCTTTGGGATTGTCGAAGACCTCCAGCGGGTCGCCCTGCTCCACGATCACGCCGCCGGCCATAAAGATGACGCGGTTGCTGACCGCCTTGGCGAAGGGCATCTCATGGGTGACGACCACCATGGTCATCTTTTCCTCCGCCAGCTGACGGATGACCTTCAGCACCTCGCCGGTCAGCTCCGGGTCCAGGGCCGAGGTGGGCTCGTCAAAGAACAGGATCTCCGGCTTCATGGCCAGGGCGCGAGCGATGGCCACACGCTGCTGCTGGCCACCGGAAAGCTGGTAGGGATAGGCATTGGCCTTTTCCGCTATGCCCATCTTGCGCAGCAGTTCCATGGCCGTCGCTTCCGCCTCATCCTTGCTGATGCGGCGGACCTGCATAGGTGCGTCGATCAGATTCTTCAGCACGCTGTAATGAGGAAACAGATTGAACTGCTGAAACACCAGGCCGCAGTAGCTGCGAAAATGCCGCAGCTCCTTGGGGTGAACATAGACCGCCTTACCGCTGTCATCCGTGTGGGCAGCCGTCTCCCCCATATAGCGGATCTCGCCGCCGTCGATGGTCTCCAAAAAGGTTGCGCAGCGCAGCAGTGTGGACTTGCCGGAGCCGGAGGGGCCGATGACGCTGACCACCTCGCCGCTGTCCACATGGAGGCTGATGTCCTTCAAGACCTCCAGGTCGTGAAAGGACTTCCGGATATTCTTCATTTCCAAAACCATAGCTGTCGCCTCCCTACTTGTAATAATCAAAGGCCTTCTCAACTCGCTCCATGCCGAAGGCCACCGCGTAGTTGGCCACAAAGTAGAACACGCCGGCGATGACAAAGGGCGTAAAAGAAGTCTGGGATGCGGCGATTTGCTTTGCCAGAGAGAACATCTCGTTATAGGCCAGGGTAAAGGCCAGGGAGGTATCCTTGACCAGGGTGATGATCTCATTGGTCACGGAAGGCAAGATGGTCTTGACCACCTGGGGCAGGATGATCCGGAAAAAGGTCTGGCTGCGGCTGTAGCCCAGGACCTCCGCCGCCTCGTATTGGCCCACAGGGATCGCCTCGATGCCGCCGCGGTAAATTTCAGCAAAGTAAGCCGCGTAGTTCATGGAGAAGCCCAGGATGATAGCCGTAAACCGATAGCCGCGGATGGACCAGCCAAACAGATAGTACGGCCCGAAATACCACACCAACAACTGGAGCATCAGCGGTGTGCCGCGCATGATGGCTATGAAGACCTTGGTAATCCCCTGCACAACGGCAATACGCGAACGGCGCAGCAGCATCACGATCATACCCAAAGGTAAAGAAAACAGCAGCGTCAGGAAGAAGATGCCGCAGGTTCGCAGCATGCCCACTGCCATGGTGCTAAGCATGGTGGAAAAAGTCATAAATCACACCTCAAAAACAAAAAAGGGGCTTGGGCAAAGCCAAGCCCCTTTTTGTGGATTCATATCAGCCGGCGTCGCTTGCAATCAGGAAAGCGCCGGCGGTCATATCGATGGCGATGGCGTCGATGGCGCCAGCCTTCAGATCGTTGTAAGCAATGGTGTAGGTCTCATAGATCTTCAGATCGGCGAAGGTCTCAGCCAGATCCGCCTGAGAATCTTCCAGCATATCCATGGCGGAAGTAGCAGTCTGAACACCAACGACCTTATCCTTCAGATCAGCCAGGGTTTTGATGCCGGAGTCGCTGGCAACCAGGATGCCCTGGGTGTTGTTGGAGTAGGTAATGCCCCAAGTGTAGCTGTCCTCACGGCCTTCCTTGGTGAAGCCAGACCAAATGCAGTCGCAGCTGCCCGCATTCAGCTCCATGTCCTTGGCGTCCCAGTTGAAGGGAACGGGCTCATAGTTCCAGCCCAGGTACGCGCAGACAGCCTGGCACAGCTCCACGTCGAAGCCGCCCACACTGCCGTCATCCTGCAGGTAGGAATAAGGGGGATAATCCAGATCAAAGCCGTGCTTGAAGGTATAGCCGGAACCGAAGTTCCCCCCTGCCGGGAGATTGGGCGCGTCGATTTCGTCAGCGCTCAGGCCGCTCAGGCAAAGATAATCCTTGATATCAGGGTACTTTTCACCGATCTTATCGTAAGTGCCGTCGAGCACCAGGGCCTTCACGGCGGCGCTGACAGTCTGGGCCAGCTCATCGTCACCGATACGGAAGCCGATGGCGTAAGATTCCACGCCCAGGGTTTCATCCAGGAAGCCGTAGGTCACCGCAGGTGCGGAAGCGGTGCTGCCGGAGCTGCCGCAGGCGCACAGGGCGACTACCATCACCAGAGCCAGCAGCATTGCAAGAATCTTTTTCATATTATTTCCTCCATTATGCAAAAATAAATTGCATCAGTATGATATCACATTAGCGAAATAAAGCAATAGCTTCCGACCGCTTCGCTGTGCAAATTTTGCACAGCGGTACTATTTGTTGCAAATAGCAGTTTAATTCCTACTAATCTTGTGGTATATTACCGTTGGAAATCGGAGGTGATCCAATGAACGTGACCAGCAAGGGGCGCTATGCGCTGCGTGTTATGCTGGACCTGGCCCAGCACCCGGAGGACGGCTATGTGTCGCTGAAGACCGTGGCAGACCGGCAGGGCATATCCATGAAATATCTGGAGATGATCGTGGGCGGCCTGAAAAAGGCGGAGCTGGTGGACAGCACCCGCGGCAAGGAGGGCGGCTACAAGCTCAACCGCAGCCCGGCGGACTATAAGGTGGGCGAGATCCTGCGCTCTCTGGAGGACAACCTGGCCCCGGTGGCCTGCATCAAGGACGGCAGCGTCCACTGCGAGCAGGCGTCCGCCTGCATGACCATCCCCATGTGGAAGGAGCTGGACGACATCACCAACGCCTATCTGGACGGCGTCACCCTGGCAGACCTGCTCACTGGTGAAAAATGGAAAGCCGGGCATTGACAAATCTCCAGACTGTGCTATAATTCCCATTGACTTTGTAGGAATATTTTAAAAACAAACCATACAGAAAGGACCATCGCCATGTTTGTATACGCAGACAACGCAGCGACCACCAGCGTCAGCAAGACCGCGCTGGACGCCATGCTGCCCTATCTGACCGATTTTTACGGCAACCCTTCCAGCCTCTACGCCTTCGGTCAGAAAGCTACCGAGGCTCTCACCGCGGCCCGCGAGACTGTGGCCGCCTGCATCAATGCCGATCCCAAGGAGATCTATTTCACCTCCGGCGGCAGCGAGGCGGACAACCAGGCCATCGTTTCTGCCGCCCGTTTGGGCGCGCGCAAGGGCAAGAAGCACCTGATCTCCACCCAGTTCGAGCACCACGCGGTGCTTCACACCCTGGCCAAGCTGGAGAAAGAGGGCTTTGAGGTCACCCTGCTGGATCCCCACGCCGACGGCGTGATCAAGGTGGAGGACGTGGAGGCCGCCATCCGGGAGGATACCGCCCTGGTGACCATCATGTTCGCCAACAATGAGATCGGCACCGTGCAGCCCATCGCCGAGATCGGCGCTCTATGTCGCAGTAAGGGTATCCCCTTCCACACCGACGCTGTCCAGGCCGCCGGCCATATGCCCATCGACGTGAAGGCCATGAACATCGACATGCTGTCCATGTCCGGCCACAAGTTCCACGCGCCCAAGGGCGTGGGCGTGCTCTTCGCCAGAAAGGGCATGCTGCTGACCAACATCATTGAGGGCGGCGCTCAGGAGCGCGGCAAGCGCGCCGGCACCGAGAACGTGGCCGGTATCGTGGCCATGGCTGCGGCGCTGAAGGAATCCTGCGACCACATGGAGGAGAACACCGCCAAGATCATCCCCATGCGCGACAAGCTCTTTGCCGAGCTATCGAAGATCCCCCACAGCAAGATCAACGGCAGTCTGGAGCACCATGTGCCCGGCACTGTGAACATGTGCTTTGAGGGCATCGAGGGCGAGAGTCTGTTGCTGATGCTGGACGATCAGGGCATCTGCGCCTCGTCCGGCAGCGCCTGCACCTCCGGCTCTCTGGATCCCAGCCATGTGCTGCTGTCCATCGGCCTGCCCCACGAGGTAGCCCACGGCTCCCTGCGTCTGTCCATCGGCGAGTACAACACCATGGAGCAGATCGACCATATCATCGAGGCCGTCCCCAAGGTGGTGGAGTATCTGCGGGCCATGTCCCCGGTGTGGGATGAGCTGCAGAAGGGCCAGCGCCAGCATCTGATTTAAACGATAAACGGAATCAAAATAGGAGGTAACGATCATGGCACTCTATAGTGAAAAAGTAATGGACCATTTCCGCAATCCCCGCAATGTGGGACAGATCGATGACGCCGACGGCATCGGCGAAGTGGGCAACGCCAAGTGCGGCGATATCATGCGCATGTATATCAAGGTCGACGATGACAGCAAGGTCATCACCGACATCAAGTTCAACACCTTCGGCTGCGGCAGCGCCATCGCCACCAGCTCCATGGCTACCGAGATGATCATGGGTAAGACCATCGACCAGGCGCTGGAGCTCTCCAACAAGGCCGTGGTGGAGGCTCTGGACGGCCTGCCCACCCACAAGATCCACTGCAGCGTCCTGGCCGAGCAGGCCGTGCGTGCCGCCGTCAAGGATTACTACGACCGCAAGGGCATCGAGTACAATCCCGAGGACTTCAAGGAAATCGAGGAAGACGAGCTGCACGAGCACTGCGGCTTATAAGTTCCCGATCATAAAAGAACTGCTGTGAACGAAAACGTTCACAGCAGTTCTTTTTATACCCTTTTTCAGCACTGGGGCAGCAGCTCGTCCAAAGTGCGGGGCGTGTAATCCATATACGGGAGCATGGCGCCGGTATTGGCCATGCGGCACAGGTCCTGCCGCACATACAGATTCCGCAGCAGGCGCTTGGCGTTTTCCGTGATGTTCCACTCATAGGAGCCGTGCACATGGCCGTAGAGGTGATACCAGCCAAAATACTGGTCATGGAAGGAGACCATGGGATAGTGGCAGAGGACCACATGGCGGCCCTCATCCAGGATCTCCCGGTACTCGGCCACATCCTCCAGCAGGTCCCGCACGGCCTCCACCGCCACAGCATCATCGTGATTGCCCAGAATCAGGGACTTTTTCCCGTTGAGCGCCGTCAGCAGCTCCCGCCAGCGCTCAGGACCGCCGGCGCAAAAATCCCCCAGGATCCAGGTGCTGTCCTCCGGACCCACCACCCGGTTCCAGTTGGCGATCATGGTCTCGTTCATCTCCGCCACGCTGTTGAAGGGGCGGTTGTCGTAGGCGAGGATGCTCTCATGATCAAAGTGCATATCCGCGATATATCGGATGTTCATGCTTACTCACTCCGCCGCGGCCAGCAGCCGCTTGGTATAGTCTTCCTTAGGATTGTTGAAAACTTCCTCCACACTCCCCTGCTCCACGATGCGGCCGCGCTTCATCACCAACACCCGGTCGCAGAGCTGATAGACCACGTTCAGATCGTGGGAGATGAACAGGTAGCTCAGGTCCAGCTCCTCCCGCAGTTCCCGCAGAAGCCGCAGGATCTGGGCCTGGATGGTCACGTCCAGAGCGCTGACCGGCTCGTCCGCGATGAGGAAACGAGGGCGGCGGATCAGGGCCGCCGCGATGCTGACGCGCTGGCGCTGGCCACCGGACAGCTCGTCCGGCTTGGCCTTCAGGACTTCTTCGGGCAGCTCCACCCGCTCCAGCATCTCCCGGACACGGCGCTTGCGCTCGGCGGCGTCATATTTCCCGTAGATACGCAGCGGCTCCTCGATGGACCACTCCACGGTATAGGCGGGGTTCAGGGAGCTGTAAGGATCCTGAAAGATGATCTGGGGGCGGGGCGAGTAGTGGATCACTTCCCCTTCCTCGGGCTCCATAAGCCCCAGGATGATCTTGGCCAGGGTGGATTTGCCCGTGCCGCTCTCGCCCACCAGGCCCAGGATCTCTCCGTTGTGCACCACAAAGTCCACATCGTGCAGGACTTCCTTATAGGCTTTGGAGCGGCCGAACAGACTGTTGGGCCGGTAGCCGCCGCTGACATGGCGGACTTCCAGGATCAGATCATTGTCTTCGCTCATGCCGTCTCCTTTCCGTGGCGGGTGGGGATCGCCTCGATCAGCTTTTTGGTATAGGGATGCTGGGGATGGAAGAACACGTCTTCGGTATTGCCGGTTTCCACCAGGACACCCTTCTGCATCACCGCCACCCGGGAGCAGAGCTTGCGCACCACGTTCAGGTTGTGGGAGATGAAGAGCATGGAGATGCCCCGCTCCCGGTTGAGCTTTTTCAGCAGCTCCAGGATCTGGGCCTGGATGGTCACGTCCAAAGCCGTGGTGGGCTCGTCCAGCAGCAGCAGTTCCGGCTCGATGACGATGGCAGCGGCGATCATGGCGCGCTGCAGCATGCCGCCGGACAGCTCATGGGGGTATTTGCGGTAAACCGCCTCAGGATCCTGCAGCTCCACGGACTCCATAGCCTGCAGCACACGCTGCTTTCTCTCCTCCTTGCTCAGGTCGGTGTGGATGCGCAGCACCTCGCCCACCTGCTCACCCACCCGCATCAGCGGGTCCATGGCGCTCATGGGCTCCTGGAACACCACGCCGATCTTCTTGCCCTGGATCTGACGCAGCAGCGCCCGGTCCGCATGGAGCAGGTCCTCCCCGTCCAGCAGGATATCGCCGGAAAGGGTGCACTGCTTGCGAGGCAGCAGGCCGGCGACGCTCATGGCGGTCACGGACTTGCCGCTGCCGCTCTCGCCCACCAGGCCCAGGATCTCCCCGTCCTCGATGCGCAGGGAAACGCCGGAGACCGCTTCCCGGTCCCGGCTGTGAAATTTCACATGCAGATCTCTGATCTCCAGCATGGTCACGCCTCCTTGTTCCGCTGCTGCAGTCCCTCGCCGATGAGGCCCACGCCAAAGACCAGCAGCGCGATCACCAGACCGGTGCTGAGGGCGTACCAGGGGGCGGTGGCCAGCATGCCCTGGGCCTCGGAGAGCATATAGCCCAGAGAGGTCTCCAGCGGCGTGATGCGCAGAAAGCTCATGCTGGCCTCTGCCAGCACGGCGTTGTTGAAGCCGATGGTCAGTGCCGGCAGTAGGACCCTGCCCGTATTGGGCAGCAGGTGCACCAGCAGGATGCGCCCGTTGCCCGCGCCCATCAGCCGGGCGCTGGTGATGTAGTTGACGTCCCGCAGGGAGGCGAAGGCCGTGCGCGTGACCCGGGCAAAGCTGGGGATGAATACGATGCCCAACGCCAGGATCAAGCTGGACTTGCGCTCGGGCCCCAGGAGACTGATGACCAGCAGTGCCATCAGGATGCTGGGGAAGGCGGTCAGCGCGTCGTTGATGCGCATCAGAGCGTCGTCCACCAGGCCGCCGAAATAACCGGTCACCGCACCCACGGCGGTACCCACCACAGCGCCGATGATCACGGTGATCAGGGCCACGGACAGCGTGGTCCCCATGCCCTTGAGCACGCGGCTGAAGATATCCCGTCCCAGCTTGTCCGTGCCGAAAAGATGGGCAGCGGAGGGGGCCTCGAACTTCATGCCTGTATAGGCGGTGGGAGAATAGGGCGTATGGATGGCGCCATAGACGGTCAGCAGGAGCAGAAAGGCGGTTATGATGATACCGGCCAGAAGATAGCCGTTAAGTTTCTTGTTCTTCATGCCTTCCCTCCCAGCCGCAGGCGCGGATCAATGGTCTGGTTCAGCAGATCCGCAATAGTGCCGACCAGGACCACCCAGAAGGCCAGCAGGACCACGATGGTCTGCACCACCGGGTAATCCCGATAGCCGATGGAGGCCACCAGGAAGCGGCCCAGGCCCGGGATGCCGAAGACCTGTTCCACCACGATGCTGCCGCCGATGATCTCCGCCATGGTCTGCCCCAGGAAGGTGATGGTGGAGACCAGGGAGTTTTTCAGCACATGCTTGGTCAGCACGGCATGGCGGTCGTTGCCCCGGGAGATAGCGGTACGCACATAGGACTTGTTCATCTCGCTGATGACGGTAGAGCGCATCATGCGTATGGTCATGGCGATACGGGGGATGGCAATGCAAACAGCCGCGAAGAACAGATGTTTCACCGCGGCCCCGAAATGGGTATGCAGATCCGGCACGTCGCCGGGGACGAACATGCGCAGCACGATCCCGAAGCCATAGGACACCAGCATGCCGGTGAAGAAGGGCGGGACCGCCATACACAGCTGGTTGAAAGCGGTGCGCAGCCAGTCAAAGGGGCCGCCCACCCAGCGGTAAGACCAGATCCCCAGAGGGATGGACACCACTGTGATGATCAGAAAGCTCAGCAGGCACATGCACGAAGTCACCTCCACCTTGGAGGCGATCAGATCCCAGACGGGCTTGCTGTAATGATAGGAGACACCCAGGTCCCCCGAAAAGAAACCGGCCAGCCAGCGGAAGTATCGGGTGAAAAACGGCTGGTCCAAGCCCCATTCCTGCCGCAGCGCGGCCAGGCGCTCCGGTGTGGCCTCAGTGCCCAGCTTGGTCTGGGCCGGGTCTCCCGAGACCAGCGTGAAGGCCAGGAAGGTCAGGAAGGATACCAGCAGCATGGTGATCAGCAGCAGGCCGATCCGTTTGAATGTATATCTCATAGGGCAAGCCCTCTTTATCCCAGTTTTGCAAAATCCCCGCCCTTTGCGGGGGCGGGGATTTGAAGATGTTCGCTTAAAGCTTCAGCACAGGCTTCAGTCAGCCCAGTACAGCGTGGACACGTCCAGCACGTACAGGGGATAGAAGGTCAGGCCTTCCACACCGTTGCGCACGGCCACCAGATCCGCCATATCCTGGATGTAGACATTGGCGGCGTTCTCGGTCAGGTTGACCTCCAGCTGGCGGTAAAGGGCGGTCTGCTCCTCATCGCTGGTGCTGGTCACAGCCTTGGCCAGGATCTCGTCATACTCGCTGTTGTTGTAGTTGGTGAAGTTGTTGCCGATCTGAGAGCCAAAGCGCTCCAGCAGTTTGCGGGCGGTCATGTTGTCGCTGGTCAGGCCCGTGATGGTGCTCTGGTACTCCCGGGCGCCGTACACGTCGCTGAGCCACACGCCCCACTCTACCGGGAGGATGGTCACATTGACGCCGATGTCCTTCAGCTGCTCCTTGATGACCTCAGCGGTATCCACATGGGGCTGATAGTTGCTGGGCACGGAGATGGTCATATCAAAGCCGTTGGGATAGCCGGCCTCGGTCAGAAGCTCCTTGGCCTTTTCCACATCGTGGGTGTAGTAATCAGTCAGGCTCTCGTCATAGTACTTGCCGAAGGAGGGGAACATGGAGGTGCCCAGAGGGATGCCGTAGCCGTCAAAGGCACGGTCGATGATGCCCTGCTTGTCCACGCCGTAGCACAGAGCCTGGCGCACGCGCACATCGTCGAAGGGCTTGACCGCATTGTTCAGGTACAGAGCCTGCACCAGGTTCATGCTGCCCTCTTCCACATGGAAATCCTTGTCAGACAGCTGCGCGGTCTCGTTGCTGGTCAGATGCATGACCAGATCCAGGGCGCCGCTCTGGAGACCCATGACCAGGCCTTCCACGTTCTCAATGATGCGGAAAGTGACCTTGTCCAGCTTGGCCGGGGTTCCCCAATAATCGGCAAAGCGCTCCAGGACCATGTTGTCCTGGGCCTCGCGGGAGACGAACTTGAAGGGGCCGGTGCCCACAGGCGCGGTCTCCTGCTGGTCATAGTCGGCGGGGATGATCGCCAAGGTCAGATAGCTGAGCAGCTCCAGGCTGGGCTCGCTGAGCTTCAGGGTCAGGGTGGTGTCGTCATAGGACAGATCCTCGATGACGCCGAGGGCGGGGATCAAAGCGGCGCCGCCTTCAGCGGCAACGCGGTTGCGATCGATAGAAAAAACAACATCCTGCATGTCTACCGTATCGCCGTTGTGGAACTTCACGCCCTGACGCAGGGTAAAGGTATACGTCAGGCCGTCGTCCGAAACTTTGACGTCGGATGCGACTGCAGGAACGAGCTGTCCTTCGCTGGTGGGCTTAACAAGCCCCTCAAACACGTTGAATAACACTTCTTTGGTTCCTGCCGCCGTTGCGTGGTGGGGGTCAAGACTGTCGAAGTCCTGTGCGACGCCGATGCTCAATTCGTTGGGACGCTCCGCCGCATCCGAAGCGGTCGGGGTGTCTGCCGTGGTCGCTGCTACCGGGGTGGAGCTTTTCCCGCATCCAGCCAGAAGCGTGAGCGCCAGCGCCAAAACAAGGGTGATTGCCAAAACTCTCTTTTTCATGATACTTCTCCTTTCATCACTGCCCCGGTATCCGGGGTCAATGTGTGGTCCCTTTCGGGAACCGGTTTTTGAAAAAGATTTTGGTGACGATATTCAATTGTAGGTCACTCTGTAGACCGGGCGTCATTATACTATAGTCTTACGAAAAATTCAATAGATAAGCAGCATTTTTCATCACAGAATTAACAAAGTCTGCTCTCTTCGGTGTACGCATCAAAAGAGATCTGTCGAACCTGTGCGCCCGGAGGTGGAGCGGCCCTCCTCACCGTTCCACCCTAAAGACGCAAAAAGCACCCGGAAAGTTCCGGGCGCTTTTTGCATTTTTTCATTATTGCTGATAATGGTGCGCGTCCTGCAGGACCATTTCCTTGACCTTCAGCAGACGGACCTTGGTGGAGTTCTCGTTCTCCTCCAGCTTCATGGCAATATACTTGATATTGCTCTCCAGCTCCGGGATCATGACATACTCCAGGGCGTTGACGCGGCGGCGGGTCTTCTCGATCTCCTCCGCCAGCAGCTGCATGGTCTTTTCCACCTGCGCCAGCTCCAGCATATCCTCAAACACCCGCGCCAGCTTGTCCAGCGCGTCGTCCAGTTCACCGGAGGTCTGAGCAAAGCCGTAGGGGTAGATCTCCGTGGGATCGTTGTTCTTGGTCTGGAAACTGTACTGCGGCACGTTGACGCTCATGATGTTCTTGAACTTCATCCCCAGCTCCACGCTCTGGCGGGGATACAGCAGCGCCTGCTCCAGCATCTCGGGAGACATGATGGCGCTGGCCACCTGCAGGGATGCGAAGGCGCCGGTCAGGCCCTCCTCCACGCGGATACGCAGTTGCTTGTTGAGCTTGACCACGTCCATGAACTGACGCATCAACTCATCGCGCTTGTCCTTGAGCAGCTTATGGCCGCGCCGTGCGGTCTTCAAACGGCCTTTCAGCTGATTGAGCACCATTCTGGTCGGGGTTATCGCGGTACTTGCCATACTTACACCACTCCCTTCATTCTTGATTCAAACGTGAGGCGGTGTTAATCCGACCCTAAATACTTCTCAATGTGCTCGGGCTTGATACGCTTCAGCTCACGCCGCGGCAGGATGCGCAGCAGATCCCAGCCCAGATCCAGGGTCTCCTGGATGCTGCGGTTGGTGGTGTTGCCCTGGCTGACGTAGCGCTTTTCGAACTCATCGGCGAACTTGGCAAACAGCTTGTCATCCTCGGACAGAGCGGCCTCGCCCAGAATGGTCATCAGCTCCTTGGCGTCCTTGCCGCGGGAGTATGCGGCAAAGAGCTGGTTCATGGTGCCGGAATGGTCCTCACGGGTCTTGCCCTCGCCGATGCCCTTGTCCTTCAGACGGCTCAGAGACGGCAGCACGTCCACAGGCGGCACGATGCCCTTGCGGTGCAGGTCACGGCTGAGGATGATCTGGCCCTCGGTGATGTAGCCGGTCAGGTCGGGGATGGGGTGGGTCTTGTCGTCTTCCGGCATGGTCAGGATGGGGATCATGGTGATGGAGCCCTTCTTGCCCTGCCGACGGCCGGCGCGTTCGTAGAGCGTGGCCAGGTCGGTGTACAGGTAGCCGGGATAGCCGCGGCGGCCCGGGACCTCTTTCTTGGCCGCGGAAACCTCACGCAAAGCCTCGGCGTAGTTGGTGATGTCGGTCAGGATAACCAGCACCTGCATGTCCTTCTCGAAGGCCAGATACTCAGCGGCGGTCAGGGCCACACGGGGGGTTGCGATACGCTCGACCGCGGGGTCGTTGGCCAGGTTGGAGAAGACCACGGTACGGTCGATGGCGCCGGTGCGGCGGAAGTCGTTGATGAAGTACTCGCTCTCCTCAAAGGTGATGCCGATGGCGGCGAACACCACGGCGAAGGTCTCATTGTCGCCCAGCACGCGGGCCTGACGGGCGATCTGGGCAGCCAGAGCCGCATGAGGCAGACCGGAGCCGGAGAAGATGGGCAGCTTCTGACCGCGGACCAGGGTGTTCAGGCCGTCGATGGTGGAGACGCCTGTCTGGATGAACTCCGCAGGATAGGCGCGGGCAGCCGGGTTCATAGGCAGGCCGTTGATGTCCATGTGGGCATCGGCCAGGATGGCGGGGCCGCCATCGATGGGCAGGCCCATGCCGTTGAAGACACGGCCCAGCATGTCCTCGGACACGGCCAGCTGCTGGGGGTGGCCCAGGAAACGGACCTTGGACTCAGCCAGATTGATGCCCTGGGCGGATTCGAACAGCTGGACGACGGCCTTGTCGCCTTCCACTTCCAGCACCTTGCAGCGGCGGACTTCGCCGTTGGGCAGCTCGATCTCGCCCAGCTCGTCGTATGTGACGCCTTCCACATGCTCGACCACCATCAGAGGGCTGGCGATCTCTCTTATAGTCTTATACTCTTTGATCATGCGTCCTCACCTCCGGCAATGACATCCTCGATCTCTTTCTTCATCTGTGCCTCGATCTCGTTGTAGGCCTCTTCGAAGGCGGCGGGGTCGGCCATCTTGGCACGGCCGATCTTTTCGCGGGCGTCGATGGCGAACAGGGCGTTCATGTCAGCGCCCTTGTCCAGCGCGTCGCGGCACAAATCGTCGTAGCGCAGCACCATGCCCAACAGTCTGTACTGCTTGGCATAGGAGGAATAGGCGTCCTCATCCACGAAGGCGTTCTGCTGCAGGAAGTCCTCACGGATCATCTTGGCAGTCTCCATGGTGAGACGGTCAGCCGGGCTCAGGGCGTCCTGACCGACCAGACGGACGATCTCCTGCAGTTCGCTCTCTTCCTGGAGGATATGCATGGCGTGGGTACGGTTCTGCATATAGCCCTCGCCGAACTGCTCGGTATACCAGGGGGCCAGGGTATCCAGGTACAGAGAATAGGAGGTCAGCCAGTTGATGGCCGGGAAGTGGCGGGCATAGGCCAGGGCGGAGTCCAGTGCCCAGAACACCTTGACGATACGCATGGTGGCCTGGGAGACAGGCTCGGAGATATCGCCGCCCGGAGGCGACACGGCGCCGATGGCGGTGACGGAGCCCTGACGAGAGTCGGAGCCCATGCATTCGACCACACCGGCGCGCTCGTAGAACTGCGCCAGACGGGAGGCCAGGTAAGCGGGGTAGCCTTCTTCACCGGGCATCTCTTCCAGACGGCCGGACATCTCACGCAGGGCCTCGGCCCAGCGGGAGGTGGAGTCAGCCAGAACGGCCACGTCGTAGCCCATGTCGCGGAAATACTCGGCGATGGTGATGCCGGTATAGATGGAAGCCTCACGGGCAGCCACCGGCATATCGGAGGTGTTGGCGATCAGCACGGTACGCTTCATCAGCGGCTCGCCATTGCGGGGGTCGTTCAGTTCGGGGAACTCCATCAGAACGTCGGTCATCTCGTTGCCGCGCTCGCCGCAGCCGATGTAGATGACGATGTCCACGTCAGACCACTTGGCCAACTGGTGCTGCACAACGGTCTTGCCGGAGCCGAAGGGGCCGGGGACGGCGGCGGTGCCGCCCTTGGCAATGGGAAACAGGGTGTCAATGATACGCTGGCCGGAGTTCATGGGCCGGCTGGGCACGTACTTTCTCTCATAGGGTCTGGCAATACGCACAGGCCAGCGCTGCATCATGGTCAGCTCATGGTCCTTGCCCTTGTCGTCCTTCACCACGGCGATCACGTCGGTGACCACGTGCTCACCGCTCTCCACCGAGACAACCTCGCCGGAGACGCCGTTGGGCACCATGATCTTGTGCAGGATCGCGCTGGTCTCCTGGACGGTGCCCAGCACGTCGCCGGTGCGCACCTTGTCGCCGGGCTTGGCAACGGGGACGAAGTCCCACTTCTTCTCCCGGTTCAGGGCGGGCACGTCGGTGCCGCGGGTGATGGAGTCGCCGGACAGGGCGCGCATCTCGGGCAGGGGGCGCTGGATGCCGTCGTAGATGTTATCCAGCATGCCGGGTCCCAGTTCCACGGACATGGGCATTCCCGTAGTCTCGACGGCGGCGCCGGGTCCAAGGCCGGAGGTCTCCTCATAGACCTGGATGGAAGCCTTGTCACCGGTCATATTCAGGATCTCGCCGATCAGTCGCTGAGTGCCTACACGCACCACGTCGGAGACGTTGGCGTCCGCCAGGCCCTCGGCCACGACAAGCGGTCCGGATACTTTGGTAATAGTTCCGCTCATACACATACTTCCTTTTTATAAGAATTGAAAGCGGGGATCAATCTCCCAGGATATTTGTGCCGACGGCACGCTCGACCGCGGCTTTCAGCGCCGACTGTCCGAGCCCGATGGAGCCCTCCCGTCCGGGGATCAGGATGATCGCCGGGGTGGGGCTGTCCTTGAATTTGTCGATCTCGGCAGACATCTGAGCAGCCAGGGTCTCCTCAATATAGAGGATGGCGTACTCGTCGCTCTCCCGGGTGACCTGCCGCAGGATCTGGGTGGCCTCGGAAGCGTTCGCAGCCGGGAAGGTCTCCAGGCCCAGGGCCTTGAAGCCCATGACGGTCTCTCTGCCGCCGATTACGCCGATTTTAAGCATACAGATCACGCAGCCTTTCCCGGATGACCTCGGGCGAAATGCCCGCCAGTCTGCCCGTTAGGATCATACGCACCGCGGTGATCTCCCCTTCCACAGCGGCAAGATACGCCACCAGCGGCTCACAGCCGAAGCTGACGAGCTTGGCATCGGACAGGAAATCGTTGACCGCGTTGTCGCAGGCCAGTTCGAAGGCGGTCATACTGCCGCCGTCCACCGCGTCCACACCCAGAGCCGCAGCCTTTTCCAGCTTGGTGTGGGCGAAGAGCGCCGCCATGGCCTCCTTGTCGGAGGCGCCGGTGATGCGCTCGGCGGAGACGCCGCCGCCGGGGATGATAACCGAGCTGAGGAAGGCCGCGTCCTTGCCCATGCGCAAGGTACGCACGGCGCTTTTCAGGTTGGTGCTGTCGATGAGCACCTCCGCGTAACGCTCCAGGAAGCTGTTGCCGCTCTCCCGGGCGATCTCCTTCATCTCGGCAAAGTAAGCCGAATCCAGCACGAAGTCCGCCAGCTGGGGGTTGGCCGTGCGGGCCAGCACGCCCTTGGCCTCCTCGGTGGCATGGCCCAGCACGCTGGGCAGGTCGCCGAAGCGGCCCTCGCCGTAGGCGCTGAGAAACGCTTCCGGCGACACGCGCCCGGAACCGCTGAGCAGCCGCTCGCTGTCAGTCCCCATGGCCTCGGCCTTGATGATGGTCTTGGCGTTGTGGTAGTCGTATTTCATGCGGAACACGTCCACAATGCTCTTGTCGGGGGCGAGCTGGGCCATCTCGGCGAACACCTCGTTGCGGTGCTTTGCCAGCGCGTCCTCCACTTCTTTGGCGCTCATCTGGGACATGTCCTCATAGCCGCAGTCGGCCAGGATCTTGGCCGCTTCCTCGAAACTGGGCGCGTCCAGCATCCGCTGGGCCCGGTCATCGTTCAGCAGCCGCGGCTCCCGCGCCCGCAGCATAGCGGACAGGCACAGATACGCGTCTTGTTTTATAGCCTTTTTAGCCAATTTCTTCCCTCCCTGTATCGGGATGTGTCCGCGCTCTTATGCGAAGAGCACGGAGGCAAGCTCGGCAGACATCTCGCCCCGGCACAGCTCCACCAGAAGCTCCACCGTGCAGTTGACCTCCACATTGCCCCGGCGCAGGAGCAGGCCGCCGTCAAAGCTGCCGGTCTCCTGAGACAGGCTCAGCCTGCCGCCGTTCAGCTTCTCGTTGGCCGCTTTGACCACCTGCTCGCCCACAGACTCCCGGTCGGCCGCGTTGAGGACGATCTCCTCATCGCCGCTGACAGAGGCCTTGGCCGCCAGCTTTGCCAGAAAATCGATGTACTGCTCCTTGGGCAGGTTCAGGATCTGATCCCGGGCCTTGTCGAAGCTCTCGGCCACCATCTCCTGCTTGACCGCCAGGAGGCTCTTCTTGGCCTCCATCTGCGCGATGCGCTGCTGGCTGTCCAGCTGATCCTGGCAGGCCTTCACACCGGCGCGGATCTTTTCGCCGTAGAGCTCGCCGGCCTTTTTCTCAAATTCCTCGCGGATACTCGCGCACTGCTGCTCTGCCTGAGCGAGTATCGCGTCGGCCTGGGCCTTGGCGTCGGCCTGGATATGCGCGATGATTTTTTCAGTGCCTTTCATGGTATCCTCCTTGTGTGCTGGCCGATCAAATCGTGATGGCGTTGAGCATCATGAAGGACGCCAGCAGAGACAGAATGGCGTAGAACTCGACGGTAATGCAGAGGATCATGCCCTTGGACCAGTCATCCGGCTTCTTGGCCAGGATGTTGATGGAGGCAGCGGCCACCTTGCCCTGGGCAGCGCCGGTCACCAGACCGCCGATACCGATGGGGAGGCAAGCGCCGAAGATCTGCCAGCCCTGGAGCACGGTCATATCGGGGACCAGCTTGCCGAAAGCCAGGAACCAGATGACGAAGCCGTACAGACCCTGGGTGCCGGGGATGACCTGCAGGATCATCGCCTTACCGAATTTGCTGGGGTCCTCAGAGACCAGACCGGCGCCCGCCTGGCCGGCGTAGCCGGTACCGAGACCAGAGCCGCTGCAGGCCAGGGCCGCCGCGAGGCCGGCGCCCAGAAGGCCGATTGCGTAGCCGTTAAAAATGCTCAGAAAATCCATTTGTTCTTCCTCCTAAAAATAGTTCTGACAGATTTTCAAATATTTTTAATTTTCTTTTGCGCGGACATACTTGGTTTTGATCTTCAGCGGCTGGAAGGGCCGGCCGCCGTCCTGATAGAATTTTCCGAAGAACTCCAGGCACTGCAGACGCAGGTCATGCACGAAGCAGCCCAGCAGGTTCAACGCGAAGTTCATGGCGTGGCCCACCAGGAAGATCAGGATAAAGACCAGGATCGTAAAGAGGTTGACGCCCATCCCCTCGGCGGGCATGGCCGCGATGGTGTTGAACACCTGGCCTACGACGCCGCCGGCCAGCATCAGGGCCATGATACGGGAGTAGGACAGGATATCGCCGAACCAGCCGGTGAGGGTGTTGTAGATGATGCCGATGGCCGCCGTCACCTTGCCGAAGCCCTTGCTGTGGCGCCCGGCGCCGAAGATCAGCATCACAGCGCCGATGATCAGGATGACCAGACCGGGCGTTGTGGGGAAATGGGCGATGCCCAGCTTGGGCAGGACGAACAGGATGCCGCCCAGCAGGATGACCCACAAGGGTCCCTCCTCAAAGACCGCGTCCAGAGGATTGCCGGCGCGGACCTTTTCCACAGCGCTGACGATCATGCCCACATTCAGGTGGATGACGCCCAGCACCATGGCGCCGTAAAGCACCATCTCACTGTTGTAAATGGGGTTGAACAGATAAGGCAGGCCCTCCCAGGTGCTCTTGGGATTGAACATATGTACGATCCGGTAGGGAGCGTCGCCGAAGAGGCCGCCGGTCAAAGCGCCCATGATGAAGGTGGAGATGCCCCCGTACAGCAGCAGCTGGCAGAAGGCCAGGGTGCCGTCCCGGGGCTTGATCTTCTTCATGGCCACGATGGCCGCGATCACCATCAGTGCGCCGTAACCCATGTCCGCCATCATCAGGCCGTAGAACAGGATGAAGAAAGGCGCCATCAGGGGGTTCGGGTCCACCGTGCCGTAGGCAGGCAGACTATACATGTTGGTGACCATGTTCAGGGAATTGGTCAATGCGTTGTTTTTCAGTTGTACGGGGACCTGGTCATACTCGTCCTTGTCCGGCTCGCTGGTCTCCCAGGCACAGTCGAACCGCTCCAGCACCTGCTCCAGGGCCGCTTCCTTTTCCTCGGGCATCCAGCCCTCCAGGACCACGGTGGTCTCGGTGCCGAACATCCGGTCCTCCGCCTCGGCCGCCGCGATCTGCACGCCGACCCGGTCGGAAGCCAGCTTCAGCTCGTCCCGGGTGCCGCCCCGTCCGGCGATATCCGCCGTCCAGGCCGCCTTTTCCTCGGCCAGGGTCTTGAGCGACTCCTGGGCCTGGGTGATGCCCTCCTTGGGCGTGCCGGTCATGCCGGTGAAGGCCGTGGCCGTAAAGCCGAAGCCCCGCAGGCATTCCTGCACCGCCGTCAGGCTCTCCTTCATGCAGACCAGCAGCACATAGTGTGCGCTCTTGTCCTGGGCGATGGAGAACAGCTCCGCCTCCTCGGCGGCCTCCGCCAGGGCGTTGGTCACCTCGGTCAGCGGGATGCGGCTGGAGATGGACCCGGTCAGCACCGATGCGCGCTCCGTGCCCTCCGTCTCCAGGGGCAGGTCCAGATCCTTCCAGGGAGTCAGGCTCTCGATCAGGTTCTGCAGCCTGCTCTCCTCTGCCCCGATCCTGCGGACCCGCTCATCGGCGGCGGCGATGGCCTCCGCCAGTTTCAGCGCATCCTCCACACCGGCGTCACTGAGGAGCTCCTCCTCAGCAAATTCCGGCTTTGGGGACAGGAGCTTGGACTTGGCCGGCGCGTACTTATCCAGCAGCGCCACCGCATGGTCCAGGGTGTTCTGGCGGCCTTTCAGAGCCATGACGCTGCCGCTCTCCCGCCGGACCAGGCCCTGGGCTTCCGTTTCCTGAAGCTCCTGGCCGATCTCCGACAGTTCCACGCAGCCCAGTCTTTGCAGTTCACGCAGCAGTTCTTCTTTCCGGGAGCGGACAACCATGAGCCGAAGCCGTTTCATTTTTAAAATGGCCATGTCAGTTGTTCACTATCCTTTCCACAATGAGAGCCGCTGCTTGGTCAAGCTTGGCGCTCGCCTGCTCACGCAGCTGAGCCTTCTGGCTCTCCAGCACCTGAGAAAGTTCCTCCGCCTCGGCGGAGGCCTTCTCCTCCGTCTTTTGCTTCAGTTCGGCAAGTTCGCTTTCCGCCTTGGCGACCGCCGCATCCAGCGCGGCACGCCCGGCATCCTGCGCATCGGCAAGCATCTGCTTTGCCTTGCCCTCTGCCCCGGCCACTGCGGCTTTCGCCTGGGCCTCGGCGTCGGTGATGTTGGTAATTGCTTCAAATGACATTGGCACACCCCCTCTATGTTTTTTCTTCTCTCCATGGTTTTTTGCGATGTAAAAATGCTATCGGTATTATATTTATAATACCGCATCCGGTATCCGCTTTCAAGGAAAACCTGTTTACAAACGGAAAAAAATGTCTGCACAGATACCCGGTGCATTGTAAATCATTATAGTGTAACGTTAAGAAATTGTCAAACCTTTTGTCCGCTTTTGCGAAATATCTTTTCCATATTTTTACGATAGCCTTTGCATATGGCGTATCTTCCACAAAAGCCGGGGAAAAGTCCCCGGTTTTTGTGCGCTTTATTCCTCCCGGTACCGCTCCATCATGGCGGAGAACAGCTCCTTGGTGGAGGGCGGCGTGAAGGTGATGGCGTTGGCCCCCGCGTCGATGGTCTCACGAATGGTGTCTGGCAGGTTGCCGCCGCTGGCGATGATGGGCACCTCCGGGTAAGCCTCACGGATCTTCCGCACGATCTGGGGCGTCCGCTCCGCCCCGGCCACGTTCAAGATGGCGGCGCCGGACAACAGCCGCGCCGCCACGTCCGTATCCTCATGGATCACTGTGATGATGACGGGGATATCCACCGCCGCGGCCACGGCGGCCAGATTCAGATTGGTCACCGGCGCGTTGAGCACCACGCCCATGGCCCCCTGGCTCTCCGCGTCCTTGGCCAGAGACACGGTGCGCAGCCCCCGGGTGGTCCCGCCGCCCACGCCGCAGAACACGGGGATATAGGAGGCCCGGATGATGGCGTCGCTGATGGCCTGCTGGGGTGTGAAGGGATAGACCGCGAAGACGGCGTCTGCGTCACAGTTTCGGATGATGGCCAGGTCCGTGGTGAACACCAGGGTCTTGATCCGGCGGCCGTTGATGACGATGCCCGAGGCTGCGTAACACTCCGCGGGCATGCGCAGGATGTGCCGCAGACTGCTGTCGATCTGCGGGGCGTTGGATCGGTTCTCTTTCATAGGCGCTCCTTTCCATGAATATAAGGTTTTGTTTTTTGAAGGATTGTGTTATTATGATATTATAGCATGGGAAATATCCCCTGTCTTGGGACAAGTACCGCCGCCTGTGCGTAAATTGCTTGCGTGATCGCGGCTTTCCCTGTATAATCGCCATGAGTTGGAAATGTTTTCCGCCTACAGAAAGAAGGGTAGCCTATGCACAGCCTTCGGAAGCTTTTTTCGTTTCTTCTCTGCGCCGTCATACTCCTGTCGCTGCCTGCCGCGGCTTACGCCGACAGCAGCCCCTCCCCGTTTGAGCTCACCCTTTTGATCGACGGCGGCGATGACGCCACCGTGCGCGCCTACCAGGAGTCCTACGAGGGCAACCTTTACCTGTCTCTGCTGGATCTATCCCAGGCCCTCAGCGGCACGGCGGCCCAGTTTCGCCTGAACTACAACTATACCAACGAGGATGGGGAATCCTTCACCGTCCTCCCCGGCCAGGCCGCGGCCCCGGTCACCGGCATGACCCGGCTGGTGGTAGACAGCCGGATCGGCGTCAAGCATCTGGGTCTGGCCCGCCACCGCTTTTATGTTGGGGAGAGTGAGCGGAAATACTACTCCTACCGCTCCACGGACCGGGACCTGTATATGAATCTCACCGATCTGCAGCTGATTTTGAATCTGACCGTGGAGATCGTATCGGAGAGCGCCATCCGCGTCTACCCTGACCGGCCTTTCGCGCCGGATCTGGAGGCGCTGGCCGCCCAGGGCTATTTCGACGTGTTCAACGGCATCGTCCTGGCCGACGCGGACACCGGCAGGGCCCTGTACGTCAACGCCCCCAACCGGGTGCTGCCCATCGCCAGTCTCAGCAAGCTCCTGGGATACTATCTGTTGGCCGACGCCATGGACGAGGGGCGGCTCCACCGGGACGATCTGATCCCCATTTCCCAGAACGCCGACCGGCTCTCCAAGTCGGCCGACGGCTACATCGTCCTGCACGAGGGGAGCCAGGTCCCCGCCTATGAGCTGCTGGACGGCATGCTGCTGGCCTCCAGCAACGAGTGCGCCCTGGCCCTGGCCGAGTATGTGGCCGGGTCCGAGGAGGCCTTTGTGGAACAGATGCAGACCAAGGCAGCGGAGCTGGGCCTGCGCAGCGCGGAATTCTACAGCTGCAGCGGTCTGCCCATCTTCACCCGCAACGCCCTGGCCGCCAAGCTCCAAAACCGCATGAGCGCCCAGGATCTGTTCCTGCTGATCCGCACCCTGCTGGAAAAGCACCCGGAGATCACCGAGATCACCTCGAAGAAATACAGCAAGATGCAGAAGTTGGACTATGCCACTGCCAACTCCAACCCGCTGGTATTCAATCTGGACGGCGTCAACGGGCTCAAGACCGGCAACACCGACAAGGCCGGCAACTGCCTGGCCGTCAGTCTGCCGGTGAGCCACGGCGGCGAGACCCACACCATCGTGCTGGTCCTCCTGGGCGCCGAGAACGCCTGGGTGCGCAACCAGGCCTCGGAGATCCTGCTGCGCTATGCCCAAAACTACTACGGGGAGCACGGATTCTGATATGGACGAGTATAAGAGACACCTGCGGGTGTGGAAGATCCTGTATCATCTGGTCCACCCCTGGCTCTGCCGGAAATTCAATCTGACCCATGAGGACCTGCATGTGGAGGGGCCGGTGCTGCTGATCCCCAACCACGTGTGCGCCTGGGACCCGCTGCTGGTTGCCATGAGTCTGAAGGACAAGCATGTCTATTACGTAGCCAGTGAGCACCTGTTCCGCCTGGGCTTCGTCACAAAACTCATCCACTACCTGGTGGCACCCATCCCCCGCCGCAAGGCCTCCCTGGGCACCGACACGGTTAAATCCGTGCTGCGGCAGTTGCGCGCCGGGCACTCGGTGTGTATCTTCGGCGAGGGCGCCCAGTGCTGGGACGGGCGGACCGCAGCCGTTTTCCCAGGCACCGGGAAGCTGGCCAAGAGCACCGGGGCCACCCTGGTGACCTTCAAGCTGGAGGGCGGCTATCTGAGCCTGCCCCGCTGGGGCAAGGGTGTGCGCCGGGGCAAGATGCACATCCACCCGGTAAACATCTACCCGCCGGAGGTCCTGAAGACCATGAGCGCGGCGGAGGTGGACGCCGCCCTGGCCCGGGACCTGTACGAGGATGCCTGGCAGCGCCAGCGGCAGGAGCCGGTGGCCTTCAAGGGCAAGCGCCGGGCCGAGGGGCTGGAACGGGCCATGTACCTGTGCCCTGGCTGCAAAAGGATCGGGACGCTGCAAAGCAGGGGCGATCACATTTTCTGCTCCTGCGGGCTGGATCTGGAATACACGGAGACCGGCTTTTTCCGGCCGGACAAGCCCTTTGCGACCATCGCCGACTGGGAGGACTGGCAGAAGGCCGCCCTCCACGCCCGGGACTTCCTCCACGGGGACTGCCTGTTCTCCGACGGGGAAGTGCTTCTCAGCCGTGTAGGCGCGGACCACAGCGAGGAGGATCTGGGCCGGGGCGAGCTGCGGCAGTATGAGGACCGCCTCTGCTGCGGCGCATACAGCTTCCCCCTGGCGGAGATCCGCAGCATGTCCATGGTGCTGACCCACCTGCTGCTGTTCACCTATCAGGACGCCTATTGGCAGATCCGCTCGGACACGGGTGCGAATCTGCGGAAATATTCAGAGATCTGGGAGGAACGATAATGGATTATTCTGCCGCCAACCAGGCCCTATGGAACATCATCGTCCAGCTGGGGCTGATTGCAGGCGCCATCCTGCTGGCAAACTTTCTGCGCCAGAAGCTGGCCTTCATCCGCAAAAGCCTGATGCCCATAGCGGTGCTGGGCGGCTTCCTGCTGCTGATCGCCCGCTACATCGGCCTTGTCCGGGTGGACACGAACCTGATGGAGATGCTGGTGTACCACGGCATCGCCCTGGGCTTCATCGCCATGAGCCTGCGCGTGCCCGCGGAGGCTGGCAAGAAGGATGGGGACCTGACCGGGCTCAAGTCCGGCGCCGTCATCGTCAGCTCCTATATGGCCCAGGGGGTCACGGGATTGCTGATCAGCCTGCTGCTGGCCTACACGGTGATGCCGGGCCTGTTCAAGGCCAGCGGTCTGCTGCTGCCCATGGGCTACGGCCAGGGCCCCGGTCAGGCCAACAACATCGGCTCCAGCTATGAGGCCCTGGGCTTTACCGGCGGACGCAGCTTCGGTCTGGCCATCGCCGCGGCAGGCTATCTGGTGGCCTGCATTGTGGGCGTCATCATCCTGAACGTGCTCTCCCGCAAGGGCAAGGTCAGCGGTACCCGCTCCGCTCAGGACACCAAGTATGATGCGGATTTCTTCCAAAGTCCCAATGAGATCCCCATCTCCGACTCCATCGACAAGCTGTCGGTGCAGATCGCCATGGTGATGCTGGTGTACCTGTGCACCTACCTGGCCGCCTGGGGCGTGACCTCCGGTCTGGCCGCAGTGTCACCAGGCCTGGCCGGGACGCTGAACACCCTGATCTGGGGCTTCAACTTCATCATCGGCTCCGCCCTGGCCATACTGCTGCGGGTGCTGCTGGAGAAGGGACGCAAGTCCGGGCTCATTCAGCGGCAGTATCAGAACAACTACCTGCTCAACCGCATCTCCGGCTTTTTCTTCGACATCATGATCGTGGCGGGCATCGGCTCCATCAATCTGGAGGATATCCGAGGCCTGTGGGTCCCCTTCCTGCTCTTGGCCATTGGCGGCGGCATCGTCACCTGGATTCATCTGAGCATCGTGTGCAAGAAGGTGTACAAGGACTATTACTACGAGGGGCTCATCTCCATGTACGGCATGCTCACCGGCACCATCAGCTCCGGCGTGCTGCTGCTGCGGGAGATCGACCCGGATCTGGCTACCCCCGCCGCCAACAACCTGATCACCGGCAGCAGCTTCGGCATCATCCTGGGCGCGCCGGTGCTGATCCTGGTGGGCATCGCGCCACGCTCGGACGCCATGTGCTGGCTGGTCATGGGCCTGGCGGCGCTGTATCTGGCGATCTTGTATCTTCTGATCTTCAAGCTGAGGAAAAAGAAGAAAGCGAAATAAAGGCAGCAAAAGCGAGAGGCTCTGCGGCGTTCGTGCCGCAGAGCCTCTTGCTTTTATTCTCATTGGAAGCGGTTATGCTCCCGATCATATTGGAAGCCCACAGCGCCCAGGGTTTCCTCCAGAGCGCTTTGGTCCAGCTCACTGTCCTCACACAGCGCCTCCAGTGACGGATACTCGTCCCGGAGCTTGGTGTTCAGGTAACTGAGCAGGATCATGGGATCCTGAGGCAGCATGGCTTCGCTTCCTTTCCGCAGGACCCCCGGGGGCCCTTAATTTATTACTCGCCGCTCTCAGCCGTCTCGGCGGTCTCGGTAGTTTCCGCCTCCGGCGCTTCGGTCTCAGCTGGCGCCTTCGTGTTCTCCGCCGGTTCCTCCGTGGCCTCCGGCTCGGGCGTCGGCGTGCTCTCCGGCGCCAGGGGGTTGGTGTCAGACAGATACTTGGAGTAGATGTAGCCCTGGCGGTTGTCCACCTTGACCTGGGTCCAGTCGCCGGTCACGCCCAGGACCACCACTTCCTTGCCGGTGTCATAGGTGGTCATGATATAGGCGTCCACAGAGGGACTGCGGCGCAGACGCACTTCCTTGCCGTTGACATAGGCGATCTTGTCCGGCTCCTTGTCGATGGGCTCGCCGGTCTCGTCCAGCTCCTCCACCACCTCGGGGATCTCGGACAGGTACTGGAAGATGACCTTCTCCGCGTTCTCGGACAGGGTCACATACTGGTCGGCCTCCACCGTGATGGTCTGGCTCTTGTTGCCCAGGATGGTATAGGAGCCGTTGCGCTGGGTGACGATGGCCTCCTCAAACTCGTTGTCCGGCTCCTCGTAAACCAGCTCCTCCGCCTCGGCGTCGTCCGACTGGACGGTGATGGTGGCCGCGTTGGAGTTGTTGTTCAGCACCCGGTAATTGCCCGCCGGGATGCGGAAAATGATGACGCTCTCTGGAGGATCCGCGTCCGGGTCGGTTACCACTTCCTCGCCATAGGCACCGGCTTCGTTCCAGCTGAGAATGATATAGGGGGGCGGCGTGGTCTTGGCGTCCTTCTGCTTGCTCTCGGCGTCCACCGGGCGCAGCAGCAGGGCGGCCACCACCAGCACAGCGCCCACAGCAGCGTACATCCAGTTCTGCACGCCCCGCTTGCGCAGCTTCATCCGCAGGGGACGGAAGGGGCAGAGCACCGCCGCCGCCAACAGCAGAAGCAGGCAGGAAAAGGACGGGATCAGCACCAGGGAGCCCAGCAGGCAGGCCACCGCCGCCACGCTCTCCACGATCTCCATGGTGGTCAGGGGCTTGGTCTTGACCACCCGGCGCTTGCCCTGAGGCCGGGTGCCCACGCCGGCAAAGAAGCGGCGCTCGCCCGGTTTCCCGGCGGCCTGCTTTTCGGCAGCCTCGTCCCAGACCTTTTTGAAGTTTTGCAGAATCTCATAGCGCAGCACCGAATCGTGCAGTACCCGGGAGGGCTCGTCGCAGCTGAGATCGTACCAGGCGGCCAGGGTGTCCAGCTCATCGTCCGGCAGCTCCGGCAGCACCTCTTGCGCAAAGCGGCGCAGGTCCACGGTGCGGATCTCGCCGGAATACTCGCTCTCCTCCAGCAGGGTACGGATAAAGCCCATGTGTGCCTTCTCCGCCACCACCACCTCGCCGATCAGCAGATCGGACAGGCTGGCGGCCATCTGCGCATAAGTGGGCGCGGCGGCCACGTCGGCGTTGGAAATGCCGGTAAGCTCCGTGACCTCCGGGGGAATGGCCGTCTCGGGGTTGACAAGGGTCTTCGCCTGATTGACGATCTCCCCATCGGTGACGCGCACCATGCCCAATTCGATGATGCTGTCCAGCTCCGGATCGGGGCCGGTGGTCTCCAGATCCAGCAGCAGATAGTTTTTGATCCGCCGCAGGGTTTTCGATGATGTGATTTCCGCAAAGGTGATCATAGCAGCCTCCTGGTTTCTTAGCCGCGTTTTCTGTCGTGTTGTGTCTCCTATTATAGCGTTTTACGCGCTTCCGGTCAACCGTTCGATGAAGGCTCCTGCCCCGCTGCAGAGGCGGCGATGGCCTCGTTTACGATGAGGGTGAACACCTGGCTCAGCTCGTCCACGCCCCGGTCGATATCGTCGTTCATGCCGTTCCACAAAAAGCGGATGAAGTAGCCGAACACCGCGTAGCGGCAGATATCGGAAATGACCTGCAGGCGCTGGGGCGGCAGGTCCATCCCCTCCGCCCGCCGGGCCACGAATTGATCGATGGCGCTGTCCGTGGTGGTGAAGAGGTAGCGCTCCAGCCGGTCACGGGACAGGGAGTCGAAGAGATGATAGATCATCCGCTTGCGGCTTTTGCAGCTGTGGAGGAAGCGCTTTACGCTTTCGGTCCAGTTCGCCTGGTCGGTCAGGTCGGTATATTTTCCCAGCTCCTGCTCCAGCCACTGGTCCAGCAGGTCGTAGATGTCCTCAAAGTGATAATAAAAGGTGTTGCGGCTGATGGCGCATTCCTTGATCAGGCCGGAGACGGTGATTTTCTCAAAGGGCATCCGCTCCAGCTGTCGTCCAAAGGTGTCCAGGATCAGCTTATGGGTGGCGTTGGGCATGGGCTCCTCCTTTCCGCCGGGATGTGTGCTGATTGCCGTTTATTCGATCCGCAGGCTGTGCTCCGCGCCGTCCAGCTCATAGCTGACCAAAAGGCCGTCGTCCGCGTGGACACGGATGTTCGTTGCGTTCCGGTTCCGCAGGAGCTGCCCATATTGGGCCTTGGCCAAGCTGTCGTATTTGGACATGTCGTCCGAGTGCAGCAGCACCCCGCCGAAGAGGCTGTTGACTGTGGCCAGGATGTGCTTTTGCTCCTCACTCAGCTTTACGTTGTCCCGGCGCAGGAAGAACACGTCCGGGTCGCTAAGCCAGGCCCTGCCGTTGAGCTGGCGGCGGAATATGCTGTTGCCGATGGCCTGGCGGGTGGAGACCCGCTCCCGGTGGGCCAGGCGCATGTGGGGCTTGTCGTCCCAGTCCAAACTCACATCGCAGCTGATACGGCAATAGTCCACCAGGCCGAAGGCGGGCATCAGCGGCACGCCGCAGCCCAGGATCAGCTTGTCGCCGCACAGACGGCGCAGCAGCTCCATGGCGCGGATCATGCGCCCCGCCCGGGTCTCGGTCTCGCTGCCGAAGGGGGCGGCGCCGTAGAGGAAGTCCAGCTTCACCAGGTCGTAGCCCCATTCGTTCAGCACCCGGTCAAAGACCCGCTCCAGGTAATCCACCACCTGGGGCTTGTCGATGTCCAGGGCGTAAAAGCCGCTCCAGTTGCAGCCGCAGCGCCAGGGGCCCCCGTCCACCTGCAGGAACCAATCGGGGTGTTCCCGGAAAAGCGCCGAGTCCTTCTCCGCCACGAAGGGCGCCAGCCACAGCCCGGCCCGCAGGCCCCGGCCGTGGATATCGTCCGCCGCCTTCTTCATGCCGTCGGGGAACTTTTTCCCGTCCGCTATCAGCCAGTCGCCCACGGCGGGCTCCCAGCCGTCGTCGATCTGGAACAGGTCCCCGGTATGCAGCTGCAGCGCGCAGCCTTCCAGTTCCTGACCGATGCTCAGCTGGTCGATGTTCTGGTAGCGATTATACCAGCTGGAGTAGCCGGCGATCTTCTCTTTGGTGCGGCACTGCACGCCCAGTTCCCTGAACCAGGCGTCGAAAACCGCGTCCTCGTCCCCCTTGGCCAGAAACAGGTCAAAGGCGTGAAAGACCCCGCTGCAGCGCAGGCCAGCGCAGTCCCGCTCCAGCCGCAGTTCATGGCTGCCGCTATCATAGCGCAGCAGGGTGTAGCCCGGCCGTTCGTCCAGGGAGGCGATCAGGCGGAAGCTCTCTCCCCGGCGGAAATAGCAGTAGCTCTCCCCGTGGGTGATACCTCCCTTCCGGGGATAATCCACAAAGTGGTAGTCCCCGTAGCGGTCCAGGCCGTAGTGATCCACCACCTTTTTCGGCAGGGGCGCCCATTTCCGGGTGTAGCCCTCCCGGTCATATTCCGGGCAATAGGTCCAGGTCTGGAAGCCGTTCATGAAGATCTTCTCCCCGGCTGTCAGGTCCACGTGCATGGTGGCGGTGACGGATTCCAGAACGCCCTCGGGCAGCTGAGGCGCAATGGTCAGCCGGCCCAGGCGCAGCGGGCAGCTGCCCTCAATGGGGGCCTGCCCCTTTATGATAATCCGATACTTGATCCTCTCCATTTACCATTCCTCCCGCACTTGCAGCTGAACGGTCACGGCCTCCGTCTGGCCGGTGGTGATGCGCAGGCTGCCGCTGCCGGCCTTGCCGGTGGTTCGCAAATAGGTGCCGCACATACCGCCCTCCGCGGTGACCAGCTCCGGCCCCACCAGTTCCAGCGGGCCGTCCACTTCAAAGCGCACGGGCAGTTGGGCGTAGGGCGTCAGGTTCCCGTGCTCGTCCAGTATGCGCAGGCGCACCGAGGCCATGTCGTAGGTCGCCCCCTCGGTCAGTTCTGTCTGACTCACCGTCACCTCCAGGTGCAGCTCCCGGCCCGGGCAGCGGGTCTGGGACACCACAGTCTGGCCGTTGACCTTGCCGTCAAAGCGCCAGCGGGTGGCCTCACCGCCCCAGTTGCCCACGTACTTGCCGTAGAGGGCCACGCCCTCTTCCATGCGCATGCCGTAGCGGAGCATGCAGTAGAGCATTTTGGCCTTCTCCGCCGGGGGCATCCCGGCCAGGCCATACTTGCCCGCCGCGTTCAGAGCCTCTTTGACGGCCTTGGCCTTCCCGGCGGGAAAGCCCTCTACTGTCTCCAGCAGGCAGCCGATGGTGTCGTCGATGAGCATGGGCCCGTGCTTCAGGCCCTTCCACTCCTTGGGCCGGAAGGTGGCCACATAGTTGTCGTTTTTATACAGGTCCACCTGGTCGGCGTTGGTGAACACATAGATCTTGCCGGTGTTGCCCGCGGGATAGTCGCCGATGTCCATGGGCGAGCCCGCCTCCAGCACGGGGCTCCCCTCCCCCTGGCTGGCGTAGAGGGCCGCGGCCAGCTTGGGATTGCGGAAGGCGTCCAGCACGCCGTGGTAACAGACTCGGTCCCCGGAGCCGAAATCCTTGTGGGTGGGATAGTCGAACATGCACCAGCCGAAGCAGCCCGCATGCTCCCCGTCAGCCAGGGCCGAGTCCTGAACCCGGGCATGGCGCAGGGCGTGCTCCTGCCGCCGCTGCCAAGTGTCAAAGGGCTTGGTGGGGTACATGTGGCCGTTGCACTCAGAGATCAGCAGGGCCTTGTCCATATCCGGCGTGACCTGCTTCTTGGGCTTGGCGCCGGGATTGTCACCAGTGTGGGAAAAATCATTGTATGCGTAGACGTCCTCCAGCAGGCTGCTCTTTTCCAGATAGCGCACGCCCGAGGTGGGGCGGCTGGGATCCAGCGCATGGGCCACGGCGTTGGTGCGGCGGTACAGCGCATCGTCGTCCTGGCTCTCGTTGATGCGCACGCCCCAGAGGACAATGCTGGGATGGTTGCGGTACTGGAGCACCATATCCCGGGTGTTCTCCACCGCCTGGTCCTTCCAGCCGGCCGAGGGGCCGATGTGCTGCCAGCCGGGGATCTCGGTGAAGACCAGCAGGCCCAGCTCATCGCAGGCGTCCAGGAAGTGCTGGCTCTGGGGATAGTGGGAGGTGCGCACCGCGTTGCACCGGAGCTCCTCCTTCAGGATCCGGGCGTCCTCCCGCTGCAGGTGCTTCGGGGCGGCATAGCCCACATAGGGCCAGCTCTGGTGCCGGTTCAGGCCCCGGAGAAAAGTCTTCTTCCCGTTGAGATAAAAGCCGTCGGCCTGAAACCAGACGGTGCGAAAGCCGATCTTCCGCTCCCAGGTATCCAGTACCGCGCCGTCGGCGGACAGCAGCTCCGCCGTGCAGCGGAAGAGCTCCGGCGTCTCCGGCGTCCAGGGCCGGGCCCCGGGCACCCGGAAGTTGAAGTGCTCCCGGGCGGTATCCTCCGCCAGCAGCCTGTCCCCGTCCCAGACGCGCAGGCGCACCGTATCATAGTCACCCTTGACGCTCACCTGGGCTTCCAGCCGGTCCAGGCCCGGCGTGTACACAAACACGTCCTCCAGATAGCTCTGCTCCCGCACATCCAGCCAGACCTCCCGATAGAGGCCGCCGTAGGTCAGATAGTCGATCACGAAGCCGAAGGGCGGGATCTCCGGGTTTTCGGTGCAGTCCAGCTCCACGGCCAGCTCGTTGTCGGCGCCGCAGCTTACCAGCTCCGTGATCTCCACCCGGAAAGCGGTATAGCCGCAGCGGTGCTGGGCGCAGAGCTGCCCGTTGCAGTAGACCCTGGCGATATGAGCCGCCCCGTCAAACTGCAGAAACAGCCGCTTGCCCCGGCAGGCTTCCGGAATGTGCAGCTGCCGCCGGTAGCCGCAGAGCATCTCATAGTATTCCGGACCGGCGTAGTGCAGCGGGATCTCCCGCACGGTATGGGGCAGGCGCACCGGCCGCCCCTCTGTTTTTCCATTCAAAAAGTCCTCCGACCACTGTTCGGTGAAGGTCCAATCGTTGCATAAACTGATCATTTCTTCCGCACTCCTGTTTTCATTCCTTCGTCTGTCCAAGCACTGCGCCGCCGCAATACTCGCACTTGCCGCTGCGGCCCCGGTGCAGGCGCACGGTGGCGCCGCAATGGGGGCACTCCACGGCCACCAGATCCGCGTTGGGATCCCGGTAATGCTCCAGGATCAGCCGGGGCGCTGCGTCCAGAGCCAGCCGGCAACCCACCAGAAGCTCCCTGTTCAGCAGCCAACGCAGCTCCTTTTCCGCCGTATCGCTGCTCTTGTTCAGGTTTTCGGCCAACTGGTGCACGGGGACCTCCGGCGTATGCTGCCCCTCCAGGGTCGCGGCGTAGATCTGGGCCGTGTTCAAACGGCGGCGATCCGCGATGGCCATGGCCAGCAGCGCCAGCCCCAGGACCAGAAAAATCGCGTAGACCTCCAGATGCTTGCGCAAGCCGTCATAATCTATGACAGCCCAGAAGGTGGCCAGTGCGAAGAAGGCCGTCAGCACGATGGCCCATATCAGCCTCCGTTTGTTTTTTGCCGCAGCTACGCGCAGCTTGTCCTTATTCAGGTACACAAAGCGTCCCTCCCCGCTTTCGATGTTTTCCTTTTCTGTTTTCCATTTTAGTAAAGCGCCGCGCTTCTGTCAACGAAAAACGCGCGCCCGGTCCCCTTTGTTAGAGATCGGGTGCGCGTCGTTTTCCTATCAGATCACTGCACAGCGGCCAGCAGGGCCTCCACCTTGTCGGTATTCTCCCAGCGGACGCCCAGGTCCTCCCGGCCCATGTGGCCGTAGGCAGCCAGTTTCCGGTAGATGGGCTTGCGCAGATCCAGATCCCGGATGATGCCGCCGGGGGTGAAGTCGAAGACCTGCTGTACGGCGCGGCTGAGCGTCTCATCGGAGACGGTGCCGGTACCGAAGGTCTCCACCAGCACGGACACCGGCTGGGCCACACCGATGGCGTAGGCCAGCTGGATCTGGCAGCGCTTGGCAAGGCCCGCCGCCACTACGTTCTTGGCAGCCCAGCGGGCGGCATAGGCGGCGCTGCGGTCCACCTTGG
>JAFUES010000009.1 GCA_017470325.1 Oscillospiraceae bacterium | reverse complement strand
GCTGCGCTCTGCTTCCGTGAAGTGTCACGAAAGCGGCGCTCCGCTCCCTCCTTCTTCCTTTATCCTCGCGGACCCGCTGTGCTGGGCTCCGCTCGGAGGGAGGGCGGCAAGGCGGCATAAGCTGAACATTTCACCCACGCCTCGAAAGGAAACCAACACTGTGAGTGCGATCATTCGTTTTGAAAACGTACATTTTACCTATCCGGACAACGATAAAGAGAGTCTGACCGGCATCGATCTGGAGATCGAAGAGGGCAGCTTCGTGGCGGTGCTGGGCCACAACGGCTCCGGCAAGTCCACTCTGGCCAAGCATATGAACGTCATCCTGACGCCAACCGAGGGCAGGGTGCTGGTGGATGGCCTGGACACGGCGGACGAGAACAATCTGCTGGAGGTACGCCACCGGGTGGGCATGGTCTTCCAGAACCCGGACAACCAGATCGTCGCCAATGTGGTGGAGGACGACGTGGCCTTCGCCCCGGAGAATCTGGGCGTGCCCCCCGAGGAGATCCGCCGGCGGGTGGACGAGGCCCTCAAGCAGGTGGGCATGTATGAGCTGCGGCTGCACGCGCCCCATCTGCTCTCCGGCGGACAGAAGCAGCGTGTGGCCATCGCCGGCGTCATCGCCATGCGGCCGCGGATCGTGGTGCTGGACGAACCCACCGCCATGCTGGATCCCCAGGGACGGCGGGAGGTCGTCTCCACCATCACCCGCCTGTGCCGGGAAAAAGGCATGACCGTGGTGCTGATCACCCATCACATGGAGGAGTGTATCGGCGCGGACCGGCTGATCATCATGTCGGAGGGCGCCATCGCGGCCGACGGCAGCCCGGAGGACGTGTTTTCCCAGGTGGAGCTGATGCAGCGGGAGGGGCTGGACGTGCCCGAGACCACACAGCTCCTGTATGACCTGAACCGGCAGGGCTGTGACCTGCCCCTGGGCATCCTGGATATCGACGCCTGCGCGGAGCGGGTGGCGCGGCTGCTCCAAGCCCAATAAAGCAAATTCAAAGGACAAGACGTTATGGCAGAGATCATCGTAGAGAATCTGAGCCATGTGTACAGCGCGGGGACCCCGTTCGAGAAGGCGGCCATCCAGGGGATCGATCTGACGATCCCCCAGGGGCAGTTCGTGGGCCTGCTGGGACACACAGGTTCCGGAAAATCTACTTTCATACAGCACCTCAACGCCCTGCTGACGCCCAGCTCCGGCCGGGTGCTGGTGGACGGAGAGGATATCAATCAGGATAAAAAGACCCGCTACCGCGTCAAACAGAAGGTGGGTCTGGTCTTCCAGTACCCGGAATACCAGCTCTTTGAGGAGACGGTGTTTGCGGATATCGCCTTCGGCCCGAAGAACATGGGCCTGAGCGCGGAGGAGATCGAGGAGCGGGTGCGGGAGGCCGCCGGCTTCGTGGGCGTGGACGAGAGCCTGTTCCAGTCCTCGCCGCTGGAGCTGTCCGGCGGTCAGAAGCGCCGCATCGCCATCGCGGGCGTCATCGCTATGCGCCCGGGCGTGCTGATCCTGGACGAGCCCACGGCGGGTCTGGACCCCAGGGGCTGCCGCCAGATCATGGATAACATCTGCCGCTATCAGAAGGAGAGCGGCGCCACGGTCATCGTGGTCAGCCACAATATGGATGACGCCGCCCGGCTCGCCCAGCGGATCATCGTATTCGACCACGGCGGCGTCGCCATGGACGGCACGCCGGAAGAGGTCTTTTCCCGGCCCCAGGAGCTGATCGACATCGGCCTGGCCGTGCCCCAGTCCACCGCCATCGCTATGGCGCTGCGGGAGAAGGGGATCGCCCTGGAGGGCGCGGTCTACACCCATGAGCAGCTGCTGGCCGCCATCCTCAGGACCAAGGGGGTGGACGCATGCTGAAAGACATCACCCTGGGCCAGTTTTTCCCCGGCGACAGCATCGTTCACAAGCTG
The DNA here is from genome assembly GCA_017470325.1 of Oscillospiraceae bacterium. The sequence goes on along the minus strand of JAFUES010000009.1, from coordinate 92,754 downwards.
GACCCGCGCACCAAGCTCATCCTGGTCATCGTGTATATCATCGCCCTGTTCCAGGGCAAGGGCTGGATCTCCTACGCCCTGGTGGTCCTGGTGACGGTGCTTTGCCTTGCCCTGTCCCGCATCCGCTTCGGGACCATTTTCAAGGGCCTCAAGCCCATGATGTTCATCATCGTGCTGACGGCGGCGCTGAACATCTTCTACACCGCCGGCACGCCCGTCCTGCCCGGGTGGATCATCACCTGGGAGGGCATCGACCGGGCGGCCAAGATGATCCTGCGCATCGTGCTGCTGATCACCGGCACCTTCCTGCTGACCTATACCACCAGCCCCATGGCCCTGACCGACGGTCTGGAGCTGCTGCTCGATCCCTTGAAAAAAGTGAAGCTGCCGGTCCATGAGATGACCATGATGATGAGCATGGCCCTGCGCTTTATCCCCACCCTCATCGAGGAGACGGACAAGATCATGTCCGCCCAGAAGGCCCGCGGCGCGGACTTTGAAAACGGCAGCCTGATCCAGCGGGCCAAGGCCCTGCTGCCCATTCTGGTGCCGCTGTTCGTGTCGGCTTTCCGCCGGGCGGACGAGCTGGCCGTGGCTATGGAGAGCCGCTGCTACCACGGCGGCGAAGGCCGCACCCGCATGAAGCAGCTGAAGATGGCCGGCCGGGACGCGATCGCCCTGGTGCTGGGGCTGCTGTTTCTGGCGGGGATGATCCTGGGCAAACGGCTGGGACTGTGAGGCTGCTATGAGAAACATCGCCCTGCGCCTGAAATATGACGGCAGCCGCTACCACGGCTGGCAGGTGCAGAAAAATGACATCAGCGTGGCGCAGACCCTGGAGGAGGCGCTCAGCAAGATCTGCGAGCATCCGGTGAAGACCGTGGGCTGCGGGCGGACCGACGCGGGCGTCCACGCCCTGCGCTACTGCGCCAATTTCCGCACCGACTGCCGCATCCCCACCGAGCGGATCCCTTTGGCGGTGAATTCCCGCCTGCCGGGGGATATCGCGGTGGTAGACGCCGTGGAGGCGCCGGAGGACTTCAACGCCATCGGCTCCTGCATAAAAAAAGAATATGTCTACAAAATACTCAACAGCACTATCCGGGATCCCTTTCTGGAAAAGCGGGTGTGCTTCTATCCCCAGAACCTGGATCTGTCGCTGATGCAGCAGGCAGCCCGCGCCTTTGAGGGCACCCACGATTTTCGCGCGGTGCGCAGCGTGGGCACCGAGACCAAAACCACTGTGCGCACGGTGTACTGGTGCCGGGCGGAGAAGGAGGGCGACCTGATCACGGTCTCCATCTGCGCCGACGGCTTTCTCTACAACATGTGCCGGGCCATGGTGGGCACCATGGTCTACGCCTCCTACGGAAAGCTCCGCCCGGAGGAGATCCCCGCACTGCTGGAAAAAGGGGACCGGCGCCTGACCGGACCCACCATGCCGCCCCAGGGCCTGTATCTCAACCGGGTGTGGTATGAGGAGCCTGTGGGCCGGATGTTTTTGGAATGACGGGAAACCCTATATTTGTTCACAAATATGTGGTACACTATATTGTAAGCCTAATTTGATGTTGCCGCGGCCCTGCCGCGAATACATAAAAGGATGAGATGATGATGAGACTGATCATTGATATTGTTCTGCTGGTGATCGTGGCGCTCTGTACCTGGAGCGGCTACAAAAAGGGCCTGATCGGCGGTATCGCCGGGATCCTGGCTGTGATCATCGCGCTGTTTGGCGGCAGCCTGCTGTCCTCGGCCTACGCCCATGAGGTGATCCCCGCGCTGGAGCCCTTTGTGGACGGCTATGTGGATTCGCAGAAGAACCGGGACGTGATGCTGGAGAAGCTGGGCTATGCCCACAGCGACCTGTCCCTGGAGGATGTTCTGGAGGAGGACAGCTCCCTGCGCTATGACTACGCCTATGAGAGCCTGAAGGACGTTGGCTTTTACGACAAGCGCGCGGAGGATCTGGCAGACCGGGCGGTGGCCTATTCCGACGAAAACGGCGTGAACATGACCGAGGCCGTGGTGGCTGTGCTCTGCGATACCATCAGTTATGTGGGCGGTCTGGTCCTGGGTTTTCTGCTGATCCTGATCTTGATCGTGGCCATCGCCAACATCGGCAACCTCTCCTTCCGCCTGCCCAATATGGAGCTGCTGGATGAGATCGGCGGCGCGGTGTTGGGCTTTGTGAAGGGCTTTCTGTACTGCGTGCTGCTGTGCTGGCTGCTGAGCTTCCTGGGCTTCCTGATCGGGAAAAACACCCTGGAGCATACGACCCTGGCCCGCTTCTTCCTGGCTTTCCACTTCATCACCAACGGTCTGGTCTGACAGACCTTTTCCCGAGCCTGACAGCCGGAGGGGACTCCGGCTGCATTTTCTCCTGGAGGTACACCATGCAAACGACCATGTGCTCCCGCTGCGGCAAGAACGTGGCGGTGATCTTCATTACCAAAATCGAAAACGGCCAGGCCCAGAACCAGGGCCTGTGCCTTAAGTGCGCCCGCGAGATGCACATCAAGCCCGTGGACGATATGATCAACAAGATGGGCCTGTCCGACGAGGATCTGGAGAGCCTGTCCGGCGATATGATGACTGCTCTGAACGGGGCGGAGGAACTGCTGAACATGGATAACAGCGACGAGGGCGGCGAGGACGACGACGGCAAGACCGCCACTTTCCCCTTCCTCAACCGGCTCTTCGGCGGCCCCGGCGGGCAGAACGCCAATTCCGGCGAGCAGAGCAATGAGCGGCCCCGGCAGGAGCAGGCCGCGCCCAACAACAAGGGCGCCAAGCGGAAGTTCCTGGACAACTACTGCATCGACCTGACCCAGCGGGCCCGGGAGGGCAAGCTGGACTCCATGGTGGGCCGGGAGGAGGAGTTGGAGCGCGTGATCCAGATCCTGAACCGCCGCCAGAAGAACAACCCCTGCCTCATCGGCGAACCGGGCGTGGGCAAGACCGCCATCGCCGAGGGCCTGGCCCAGCGCATCGCCATGGGCAACGTGCCCTACAAGCTGCAGGATAAGCAGGTCTTCCTGCTGGACCTGACGGCTCTGGTGGCGGGCACGCAATTTCGCGGCCAGTTCGAAAGCCGCATGAAGGGCCTCATCGAGGAGATCCGCAAGCACGGCAACATCATCCTGGTCATCGACGAGGTACACAACATCGTGGGCGCCGGGGACGCCGAGGGCAGCATGAACGCCGCCAACATCCTCAAGCCCGCCCTGTCGAGAGGCGAGATCCAGGTGATCGGCGCCACCACCTTTACCGAATACCGCAAACATATCGAGAAGGACAGCGCACTGGAGCGCCGCTTCCAGCCCGTGACCGTCAGCGAGCCCTCCATCGAGGACAGCATCGCCATCATCCGGGGCATCGCCCATTACTACGAGGAATACCACGGCGTGTCCATCTCCGACGAGATGTGCCGTCAGGCGGTCCTCATGAGCGAGCGCTACATCACCGACCGCTTCCTCCCGGACAAGGCCATCGACCTGATCGACGAGGCCTGCTCCGACGTGAATCTGAAGGACGCGGACATCAACCGCCGCATGCTGGCGGAGCGGGATCTGGAGAACCTGCGCTTTGAGCGGGAAGCGCTCATGAGTGACAGCAGCACCGAGCTCAGCGACGAGCAGCTGGACCAGCGCTATGCCCGCATCGCACAGCTTCGCAGCCGGGAGATGCAGCTGGAGCATGAGCTGGAGGAGCTCAACGCCAAGGGGCGGCCCGCGCTGACCGTGGATAACCTGGCCCGGATCATTGAGCTCTGGACCAAGATCCCCGCCTCCAGCATCAAGGAAGACGAGCTGGAACGCCTGGCCAAACTGGACGAGCGGCTCAAGGCCCACATCGTGGGCCAGGACGAGGCCGTGGACGCGGTCTGCGCCGCTATCCGCCGCAGCCGTGTGGGCCTGAAGGTCAAGCGCAAGCCCGTGAGCTTCATCTTCGTGGGCGGCACCGGCGTGGGCAAGACGGAGCTGGTCAAGCGCCTGGCGGCCGATATGTTCGACAGTCCTGAGTCCCTGATCCGGCTTGACATGTCCGAGTTCATGGAGAAGTTTTCCGTCTCCCGGATCATCGGCTCTCCTCCGGGCTACGTGGGCTATGACGAGGCCGGTCAGCTGACCGAGAAGATCCGCCGCAAGCCCTACAGCGTGGTGCTCTTCGACGAGATTGAGAAGGCCCACCCGGACGTGATGAACATCCTGCTGCAGATCCTGGACGACGGCCGCATCACCGACGCCCAGGGGCGCACGGTCAATTTCGAGAACACCATCATCATCATGACCACCAACGCGGGCTCCGGCAACAAGACCGGCAGCGTGGGCTTCGGCGGTACCCTCAGCGATATGAGCCGTGAGCGGGCGCTGAAGGCCCTCAATGAGTTCCTGCGTCCGGAGTTCATCAACCGCGTGGACGAGGTGGTCTGCTTCAACCAGCTGACGGAAGAGAACTTCCGCGGCATCACGGCCCTGATGCTCAGCGAAGTGCGGGACGTGCTGCGGGAGAAGGATATGGAGCTGGTTTGGGACGAGAGCCTGGTGGACTATCTGGTCAAAAAAGGCTACTCCGTCACCTACGGCGCCCGGAACCTGCGCCGCCTGATCCAGAAGGAGATCGAGGACGAGGTCGCCGCCCGGGTCATCGAGAACCGGGGCCAGGCGATCCGCACCGTGCGTCTGTCCGCAAAGGACGACAAAGTGCATGTGGAATGTGAGGGATGAACATGTCTGAGAGGATCATCATTCGCCGCGGCGATATCACCAAACAGAAGGTGGACGCCATCGTCAACGCCGCCAACTGCTCCCTGCTGGGCGGCGGCGGAGTGGACGGCGCCATCCACCGGGCGGCCGGTCCGGAGCTGCTGGCTGAGTGCCAGACTCTGAACGGCTGCCAGACCGGCAAGGCCAAGATCACCGGCGGCTACAAGCTGCCCGCCAAGTATGTGATCCACACCCCCGGCCCCGTGTGGCACGGCGGCGGCAGGGGAGAGCCGGAACTGCTGGCCTCCTGCTATCGCTCCTGCCTGGAGCTGGCCTCGGAAAACGGCTGCGAGACTGTGGCCTTCCCGTCCATCAGCACCGGCGTGTATCACTTTCCCCTGGATAAGGCATCTCAGATCGCCATCTCTACCATCGCGGACTATCTGAAGGATCACGAGGAGATCAAGCAGGTCAGCATGGTCTGCTTTGACGAGAAGACCGAGAGCCACTATGTTTCGGCGCTGAAGGCGCTGGAGGCCGGCATATGAAGCGGATGGTCCGCCTGCAGTACAATTCCCCGGTGGTGCTGACCTTCGCCCTGGCGGCGCTGGGGGCACTGCTGCTGGGGAAGGTCACCGGCGGCAGGACGAACGCGCTGCTGTTCAGCGTTTATCGCTCCTCCCTGACGGATCTCTTCACCTATCCCCGCTTCGTGCTCCATGTGCTGGGGCACAGCAGTTACTCCCATTACATAGGCAACATGATGATGATCCTGGTGGTGGGACCCAGCCTGGAGGAGAAGTACGGCAGCCGCAGTCTGTTCTGGGCCATCTTCCTCACGGCCCTGGTGTCCGGGCTGGTGCAGTGGCTGTTCTTCCCCGGCACGGCGCTGATGGGCGCCTCGGGCATCGTGTTCATGATGATCGTCATGGCTTCTCTGGCAGGCATGCGGGACGGCTACATCCCCATCACCCTGATCCTGGTGCTGGTTCTGTACGTGGGCGGCGAGATCGTGGACGGGGTGGTCCTCAGCGACAACGTCTCCCAGCTGACCCATATCATCGGCGGCCTCTGCGGAGCCTTTCTGGGCCTGAGCATGAGGTGAGGGCATGGAGAGCCTGTTGATCAGCGCCTGCTTTCTGGGCGTCAACTGCAAGTACGATGGCGGCAACAACGCCCTGCCGGAGGATGTTCTGACAAAGCTGCGGGAGAAGTACTGCCTGGTCCCGGTCTGCCCGGAGAACGCGGGCGGTTTGCCCACACCCAGGGAGCCCAGCGAGCGGAAGGATGGCGGCGTGTGGAGCCGCAGCGGCCGGGACGTGACGGCGGAATATGAAAAGGGCGCGCAGATCGCCCTGGAGCTGGTCCGGCAGAACGCCTGCAAAGCGGCGCTGCTGAAGGAGCGTAGCCCCTCCTGCGGCCATGATAGGATCTATGACGGCACGTTCAGCGGCACCCTGGTGCCCGGCAACGGCACGGCGGCGGAGAAGCTGCTGGCCGCCGGGATCCCGGTCTACGGCGAAAGCGAAGTACATAAACTCATATAAAGCAAGGACTCTGCGGATATGCCGCAGGGTCCTTGCCTGTTCACACCAGTTTTCCGTTCGGGTCCACGTAGATCACCGGAGCCATGCCGGAGATCAGCAGCACCATGTCATCGTAGTTGGTCTCGTGTCCGGCCCGGCTGTAGATGGGCCGGATCCGCAGATCGCCGCTGATATTGCCGAAGACGGCGGCGTTGGGCATCTGCCCCAGGATGGACGAGCGCAGCCGCTCCCGGAGCACGGCGCCGCTCTCCACGGTGCCCAGATGGACTCCGTTGACGAAAACGCCGTCGGCCAGCACGATCCCGGGATAGGCCAGGATCAGCGCATCCGTCAAAGCGGCTGAGTCTCCGTCGGGCCGCCGCAGACTCAGCCGGTAGGCCCTGCGGCAGCGGGGTACCTCCACCTCGCCGGGAAGCAGCTCCTCAGCCGCCTGGGCAGCGATCTGCCCGGCCCTTGTTACCGCGGCGGGCGCATAGAGCCCATCCAGCTGCCGCCCGTCCACCGTGATCCGGCAGTACAGGTGCAGATTGGAAACGAATAGCAACAGCAGCGCAAGTCCCAGAAGCCCTAGCTTTTTACCAGTCATATGACCACCTCCGCGGTTAACATAATATATTAAAACCGCGGGGTCAAGGCCTTCGACAAAACTGGTGAAAAAGCCCTCAGAAGTTCTATTCTGCTTCCGGGACGATCTCCGAAACGGAGACCTCGAAGGCGGTCTTTTCCACGGCGCCGGCCTCCGTGAGCTTGATGTAGCGGCGGCTCTGCAGACGGCCCGAGAGCTGCACGCGGTCGCCCACGTTCCACCGGGCGGCCTGTTGGGCGGCCAGGCCCCAGCAGATGCAGGGCAGATAGTCGGAGCGGCCGTAGCGCCGGTTCACCGCCAGCATCAGGTCGCAGATGTCCCGGCCCATGGGCGTGGTGCGCAGATTGGGCGGCTTGCACAGGGTGCCGTACAGCTGCACCAGGTTGCTGTCTTCCTCATCGCAGAAGCTGAGCTCCCGGGCCAGCACTGTGATGACCAGCCGCGCCCCCTCACTTCTGCGGTTGTTGAAGCTGCGCAGCTGCCCCTCCACCAGGAGCTTTTCACTTTCCCGCAGCTCCAGCGCCATGAGCTGGCTCTGCCGGACCAGTATGTTCACCGTGTCCACGGCTCCGGACAGACGCCGGATCTCCAGCGGAAAGGTGTAGAATGCCTGCCCCCGGCTGCTGTGGGAGAAAACCGGCGGGGCGGCCAGATTGCCGCAGAGCCGGGTGTAGTTGGTCTCATGATCCATGTCCATATTCGCTGCCGTCCTTTTCCTTTGAACTGATGGTTCATCCTATTCGCGGCGGGCACTTGAATATGCCCGAAGAAGCATGTTATAATACAGGCATCCGAAAAGTGAAAAGGAGCATGAGATATATGGAAATCAAAGAGATCTTGGAAAAATGCGACCACACCCTTCTGCGGGTGGACTGCAGCAGCGACGAGATCCGCGCCCTCTGTGACCAGGGCATCAAATACAACTGTGCCAGCGTCTGCATCCCGCCCTGCCATGTGGCAGGGGCCAAGCGCTATGTGGGCGACCGGCTGAAGATCTGCACGGTCATCGGCTTCCCCAACGGCTATATGACCACGGCGGCCAAGGCCTTCGAGGCGGCGGACGCGGTGCGCAACGGCGCGGACGAGATCGACATGGTCATCAACCTCTCCATGGTCAAGGACGGCGCCTGGGACGCGGTGGCGGCGGATATCCGCGCCGTGCGCGAGGCTGTGAAGGACAAGCTGCTGAAGGTCATCATCGAGTGCTGCCTGCTGACCGAGGAGGAGAAGGTCACCATGTGCCGCATCGTGTCCGATTGCGGGGCGGATTACATCAAGACCTCCACCGGCTTCTCCACCGGCGGCGCCACCCGGGAGGATGTGAAGCTGATGCGTGAAAACTGCCCGGAGCGGGTCAAGGTCAAGGCGGCGGGCGGCATTTCCAGCCTGCAGGACGCGGAGGATTTCATCGCCCTGGGGGCGGAGCGCCTGGGCACCAGCCGCATCGTGAAGCTGGCTATGGAGATGGAGAACGCGGCCGGTGCGCCGGACGAGGCGTATTGAGGCATTTTTCCCGGAAAAAGGGCATAAACTTAGCCAGATAGTACTTGACAAACGCGCTCTGAACTGGTATAGTGTCAGAGCTTAAAGGAAGAAGGACGGCATCCCCGGCCTCACCCGGCGGCGCATCAGCCAGCCGTGGTCAATAAAAGCAACGCCTCCCCAAGGGAGAATCACGCTGTTTTTATGCGCGGATGCTGTGCGTCCGCGCTTTTTGTTTCCGCAATTTTTCGGAGGTGTTATTTATCGCAAACTTGGTTCACCAAATCAATGATGAGATCCACGACAAGGAAGTCCGCCTGATCGGCGATGAGGGCGAGCAGTTGGGCATCATGTCCGCTGAAGAGGCGCTGAAGATCGCGGCTGAGCGGGAGATGGATCTGGTCAAGATCGCTCCGGGCTCCAATCCCCCTGTCTGCAAGATCATGGACTACGGTAAGTTCCGCTTCGAGCAGACCAAGAAGGAGAAGGAAGCCAAGAAGAACCAGCGCGTGATCGAGATCAAGGAGATCCGCATGGGCCCCAGCATCGGCGAGAACGACTTCAACACCAAGCTCAAAAACGGTTTGAAGTTCCTGGCCGACGGCGACCGGGTCAAGGTCTCCGTGCGCTTCCGCGGCCGTGAGATGGCCCATACGGACATCGGCGCTCAGCTTCTGAAGACCTTTGCGGAGAAGTGCGCGGACATCGCCAACATGGATAAGGCCCCCAAGCTGGAGGGCCGCAACATGTCCATGTTCCTCTCTCCCAAGCCTGTGACCCCGCCGAAAAAGCCGGCAAAGCCCAAAGCCCCCAAGGCCCCCGTGGTCGAGGAAGAAAAACAGTAAAACCGCAGGAGTTCCTGCAAGCCATACGGAAGGAGAAACAACCATGCCTAAACTGAAGACCCACAGCGGTGCAAAGAAGAGATTCAATCTCACCAAGACCGGTAAGGTAAAGCGCGCCCACGCGTATAAGAGCCATATCCTCACCAAGAAGGACACCAAGCGCTGCCGCCGTCTGCGTTCCGAGACCTACGCCGACGTGACCAACGCTGCTACCATCAAGAAAATGATCCCTTACAAATAAGGGAAGACGCGATATAGGAGGATAAACAAATGGCAAGAGTTAAAGGCGCGATGATGACCCGCAAGCACAGAAACAAGGTTCTCGGTCTTGCAAAGGGTTACTGGGGCAACAAGTCCCGTCACTATAAGATGGCCAATGAGCAGTTGATGAAGTCCGGCCGCTATGCTTACGTAGGCCGCAAGCAGAAGAAGAGAGACTTCCGCAAGCTGTGGATCACCCGTATCAGCGCGGGCTGCAAGATGAACGGCATGAACTATTCCACCTTCATGCACGGTCTGAAGCTGGCCGGTATCGACATGAACCGCAAGATGCTCTCTGAGACCGCGATCCATGATCCCGCCGCCTTCACCGCCCTGTGCGACATGGCCAAGGCCGCGAAGTAATTCGAATAACGCTTACGCGCCCGCCGCTGTTTTCAGCGGCGGGCGTTTTGCTGTTTTGAGCAAATCCGGCAAAGTGTTTCAAAATGGAGCGGATGCGCCCAAATGACCGGAACTGAGACAGTTGCCGGAAACTGTTCCTGCCCAAAACCCAGATCCGGTGCTATACCGGGATCAAAGAGCGCCGGGATCCGCGGCGCCAGGATTTTTGGAGGCGATCACAGTGAGCAGGATCAGGATCGAGAGAACAACGGCCGCCCTTTGCGGCGTTATGCTGACGGGCGCCTGGATGGCGACCTGCGGCGCGGGTACAGCCTGCGCTGAGGGGCTGCTGGCGGCCCGGCTGGAAGAGCGGCTGGACATGAGCCAGGAGGAGGTACAGGCCTGGCAGGAGGTCAAGGAGCAGGTCCGGGAGGACATCCAGACCCGCCATGAGGAGCGGCGGGAGGAGATCCGGGAGGATCTCCGCAGCGACCTGGAAAGCGCCTTAGACCGATACGAAAGTCAGCGGGGAACAGAGGAAGCGCAGCCGGAGAGCGGGACGCTTCCGGACTTCGAGGCGGAGCCTACAGGCGAAGAGCAGGCGGCTCCCGCAATCTCCCTTCCCGACCAGGAGACGCTGGAACAGGCCCGGCAGGCCTATGAGGACTTGGCTGCCAAGGCGGTGGAGCATGTTGCGGAGCGGGCCGCGCAGGACAGCAGCGAGACGGAGCGGCAGGAGAGCAGCCCGGTGAAAGGACTTCTGGGCGATTTGCTGGGGCTGGATCTGGACGTGGATCTGAATGCAGACGACTTTCTGACGGATGACACCATCAACCACGATATCAGCATCCCGGTGGAGAACGAGATGCAGGATCGGAGCAACAACCGGCTGTCCATCATCCATGACCATTCCCGGACCTTCAACGTGGACCGGTCCCGGGAATATAACAGTGTCAATTATGAGTACACGGTCACGCAGACCCCGGCACAGGCAAGGCCCACAGCAGTTTCCGGCAAGTCCGGCTACAGTGCAGTGGCAGACCCCAGCTGGTACCAGTTCCGGCGGGCCGACTCCGGCTCTGTCTACACCGGGGACGCTGGCAGTATTTGGCCATGGGTCCTTGGGACCCTGGTGGGCGGCGGCGGACTGGCGGCCCTGCCGGGACTTCGGAAAAAGCTGCAATAAAAGAAATCCCAGGAGAGGATACACCAAAGCACCCACCCGCCTTTCGGCTTCCCCGGTTGAAAAGCGGCGGAGGAAATGATAGAATGACGGCAGCATAGAAAAGAGAGGCGCTGCATATGCTCACGCCGGAATGCATAGCGTGTGAGCATGCAGGCGATCCCTGAGATGTGCAAAGAATGACTTTGAGGGTGCGGGCCGGATGAGAAAGCGGACAGGGAAAAACATAAGCAGCCGCAGGCGGAGAAAGAGGACCCTGCTGCGGCTGCTGGTCCTGCTTTTGCTTCTGCTCTCCGCCGCCCTGTGCCTGCGGCCGGAGCTGTTCCCGGAACCCGTGCGGGCTTTCTGGGAGATCCTGTTCCCCAGCAGCGAGCAGCGGGGAGAGCTGAAAGGGCCCTATACCGTGGTCTACGTCTACGACGGCGACACCATCAACGTCCGCATCGGGGAGGAGGAGCACCGAGTCCGGCTCATCGGTGTGGATGCACCGGAGAGTGTGCATTGGGACGCGAGCAAAAACACGGAAGAAGGAAAGCAGGCCTCCCAGTGGCTGCGGGACCGGCTGAACAACAGCCGGGTCTATCTGGAATTCGATGAACAGCGGGAGGACCGCTACGACCGGCTGCTGGCCTACGTCTGGCTCAGCGATGGAGAGACCCTGGTGGAGGATGAGCTGCTGCGCGGTGGCATGGCGCAGATCATGCCCATGGAGCCCAACGACCGCTACGCCGCCCGCTTCGAGAAGCTGGAGCTGGAGGCAAAAAGAAGCGGCGCGGGTTTCTGGGGGACCGGTTTTTTCAAGTAGCTCGCTCGTACGGATAAACCATAGAAGCGCCCTGCCGGGCGGAAGCTGTTCCGTCCGGCAGGGCGCTTTTGCGGATTTCCTGTTCGGCAGAGATTTTCCAGTGTTTCCATCTTGCCGGATGAAAACGCCGGGTGTATGATAGGTCCATGGAAAAGAAAACGGCGGAAAAACGCGGCTTGGCCGCCATATTTCGACTCTGCCCGCTGCGGCATTGTCTGGTGCTGCTCAGCGCTCTGGTCATCGGGCTGCACTTGCTGACCCGGGGTGATCACGCCCTCAACGTCTGGCTGTCGGAGCATTTTGTGAGGCGGGTCCACCGGGCGCTGAGCCTTGCTACGGCCAAGGTCCCATTCTCCGTGGCAGAGCTGCTGATCGGCCTGGCGGGGATCGGCCTGATAGTTTACATAATCTTATCAATCGTGCGGCTAATCCGGCTGAAAGAAGGGCTTCATAAAGTTTACATAATTTTTATGACACTGGCGACTTTCGGCCTGGCGGTCTACGCAGGCTTCTGCCTGCTCTGGGGCGTGTACTATTACGGCGACGACTTTTCCGCACGGAGTGGTCTGGAGGCGGAGGAGATCTCCGCCCAGGAGCTGGCGGCGGTAACGCGATACTTCGCGGAGCTTGCCAACGAGTACGCCGGGCAGGTGCCCCGGGATGCAAACGGCGTCTGCGCCACGGACCGGAGCCGCATCCTGGCTCTGTCCACGGAGCTTTACGACAAGACCCAGGTGGCTTTTCCCTGCCTGGAGGGGCCGCCGCTCCCTGCCAAGGGCGTGCACTTCTCCCGACTTTTGAGCTATACGGATTTCACCGGCTTCTTCTTCCCCTTTACGGCGGAGGCCAATGTGAACACGGACTTTCCGCCTTGTCTCTTTGCCTCCACTGTGGCCCATGAGCTGGCCCATCAGCGGGGCGTGGCCAAGGAGCAGGAGGCGAATTTCGTGGCGGTGCTGGCCTGCCTCAGCTATGGGGACCCGGACTTCGTATACTCCGCCAGTCTCCTGGCTTACACCCACCTGGGCAACGCCCTGTACACGGCGGACTACGGCGCCTGGGAGGAGATCTACAACAGTCTCAGCGAGCCGGTGCGGCTGGACTTCGCCGCCGACCGGGCTTACTGGCGGCAGTTCGACACCCCGGTGCAGACGGTGTCCAACACGGTCTACGAGGGCTTTCTCCACAGCTATGACCAGGTCCTGGGCCTGCGCAGCTACGGCGCCTGCGTGGACCTGCTGGTGAATTACTATTACGAAGCGGCTTCTCAGGATTAAAACATAAAAGTCAAACGCAAAACAGGAGGCAGTTCCGACTAAACTGCCTCCTGTTTCAGCTTTTTATGGATCACTCTTTGCCTACGGTGGCGCGCAGGGTCACGTCGTGGTAACCGCCCTCCACGATGCTGGTGGAGGAGACCACAGTGAGCCGGGCGTTCTTCTGCAGGTCGGGGATGTTGGTGACGCCGCAGTTGCACATGGTGGATTTCACCTTGTACAGACTCTTGGCCACATTGTCCGCCAGGCTGCCGGCATAAGCCACATAGGAGTCCACGCCCTCCTCGAAGGCCAGGGTGTTCTTGCCGCCCAGGTCGTAGCGCTGCCAGTTGCGGGCCCGGTTGGAGCCCTCGCCCCAGTACTCTTTCACGTACTGGCCGTTGATCATCAGCTTGGGGGTGGGGGACTCGTCGAAGCGGGCGAAGTAGCGGCCCAGCATCACAAAGTCCGCACCCATGGCCAGGGCCAGGGTGATGTGGTAATCATGCACGATGCCGCCGTCGGAGCAGACAGGGACGTAGATGCCGGTCTTCTCAAAATACTCGTCCCGAGCCTTGGCCACCTCGATCAGCGCCGTGGCCTGGCCGCGGCCGATGCCCTTGGTCTCACGGGTGATGCAGATGGAACCGCCACCGATGCCGACCTTGACGAAGTCCGCGCCCGACTCGGCCAGGAAGAGGAAGCCCTCCCGGTCTACCACGTTGCCGGCGCCTACTTTGACACTGTCACCGTAGCGCTCGCGGATGAAGTCGATAGTCTTCTTTTGCCAGACGGAGTGCCCCTCGGAGGAATCGATGCACAGCACGTCGGCCCCGGCCTCCACCAGGGCGGGAACCCGCTGCTCATAGTCGCGGGAGTTGATGCCCGCGCCCACCATGTAGCGCTTCCGCTCATCCTGCAGGCTCAGGGGATGCTCCTTGGCCTCTGCATAGTCCTTGCGGAAGACGAAGTACAGCAGGTGGTCGTCCTTGTCCACGATGGGCAGGGCGTTGAGCTTATGGTCCCAGATGATGTCGTTGGCCTCTTTCAGCGTGGTCTCCGCCGGGGCGGTGATCAGCTTGTCCCGGGGGGTCATGAAGTCCCGCACCACCTCGTCCTCGCTCATGCGGGAGACGCGATAGTCGCGGCTGGTGACGAGCCCTACGAGCTTGCCGTTGGGAGTGGCGTCCTCGGTGATGGCCACGGTGGAGAAGCCGTTCTTCGCCTTCAGGGCCAGCACGTCGCCCAGGGTGGCGTCGGGGGTCAGGTTGGAGGCGCTGACCACAAAGCCCGCCTTGTGGTTCTTGACCTTGCGGACCATGGCGGCCTCGTCCTCAATGGACTGGGAGCCGTAGATGAAGGACATGCCGCCTTCCTTGGCCAGGGCCACAGCCATGGTGTCGTTGGACACGGACTGCATGATGGCGGAGACCATGGGGATGTTCAGGCAGATGGGGCAATCCTCCTGACCGCGCCGGTACTTCACCAGCGGGGTCACCAGGGAGACCTTGTCGGGGATGCAGTTTTCGTCGGTATAACCGGGGATCAGCAGATACTCATTGAACGTACGGGAGGGTTCGGAATAGAAATAAGCCATGGTGCACCTCTCTTATCTAAAATATTTTACAGCACTTCTGAACAGGCCCATATCGTATTTACCCGGCACATTGGCATAAAGCCTGCCGCCGATACGCTCGCTGTGGCCCATCTTGCCCAGGACGCGGCCGTCCGGGGAGGTGATGCCCTCAATGGCCCAGGCGGAGCCGTTGGGGTTGAACGCGGTATCCATGGAGGGCTGCCCCTCCAGGTCGGTGTATTGGGTGGCGATCTGACCCTTGACAGCCAGCTCCTTCACCAGCGTTTCGCTGGCCAGGAAGCGGCCCTCGCCGTGGGAGATGGGGACTGTGTATACCTCGCCCACCCGGGTTTCCGCCAGCCAGGGGGACAGGTCGGAGCAGATGCGGGTATGGACGATCTTGGACTGGTGCCGGCCGATGGTGTTGTAGCTGAGGGTGGGGCAATTCGCGTCGGTGTCGATGATCTTCCCATAGGGGACCAGACCCAGCTTGATGAGCGCCTGGAAGCCGTTGCAGATGCCCAGCATCAGCCCGTCCCGACGTCCCAGCAGCGCTTCCACCTGCTCCTTGACCGCGGGGTTGCGGAAGAAGGCGGTGATGAACTTGGCCGAGCCGTCCGGCTCGTCGCCGCCGGAGAAGCCGCCGGGGATGACCACCATCTGGGCGCTCTCCAGGGCCTTGGCAAAGCGCTCCACGCTCTGGGCTACCTGGTCGGCGCTGAGATTGCGCACCACCAGGATCTCCGCGTCGCTGCCCGCATCCAACAGGGCCCGCTGGGTGTCATACTCACAGTTGGTGCCGGGGAAGACCGGGATCAGCGCCTTGGGCCGGGCCAGCTTCACCGCGGGGGCGGCCACTTTTTCGCTGTGGCTGGCCACGGCGGGCGGCGCCTGCTGGGGCTCCTCCACCGCGTTGGGATAGACCTTTTCCAAAACCGCCTCGTTGATGGTCAGCAGCTCCGCGACGGAAGCCGCGTCATCGCCGATGCGGACAGCGGCCTCAGCCGTGGTGCGGCCCAGCAGGACCGCGCCTTCGATCGGCTCGCTCAGCTCCGCGATGATCGCGCCGGGCATGGGTGCAAACCAATCCAGTTCAGTTGCCGCGGCGTCAAAGCCGATCTCGTTGCCGAAGGACATGTTCATGACGCCCTCGGCCAGACCGTGCTGCACCGCCCAGGCAGCCTTGACCTTGCCCGCCGTATGCAGATCCTGCAGCTTCTCCCAGACGGCCTTCTGCCGCTCCGGCGTATCGCCGCAGAACAGATAGACCGGATGGTCCGCCGCCTTGAACTCGGTGGAGAGCAGATCCTCCGCCTGGATGGGGGCGATGGCGAAAGAGATCAGCGTGGGGGGCACATCCTTGTCCAGGAAGCTGCCGGACATGGAGTCCTTGCCGCCGATGGCCGCGGCGCCCAGCTCCAGCTGCGCGTCCAGGCCGCCCAGCAGCGCGGCGAAGGGCTTGCCCCAGCGCTCCGGCTCATTCCGGAGCTTTTCAAAGAACTCCTGAAAACTCAGGTAGGCTTTTCTGTAATCCGCGCCCGCGGCCACCAGAGAGGCCATGGACAGGTATACGGAGTCATGGGCGCCCCGGTAACAGTCCGCCGCCATCAGCTCCGGATCGAAGCCCCAGGCCATGACGCTGCCGTTTTCCGTGTGATGGCCGGGCAGCACCGGGAACAGGGCCGCCATGGCTTGGGAAGGGCTGCGCTGCGTTTTGCCGCCGTAGGGCATCAGCAGGGAACCTGCGCCGATGGTGCTGTCAAAGCGCTCCACCAGGCCTCTGCGGCTGGCGCAGGAGAGACTTCCCGCCATGCCCCGCAGATCGCTGTAGGCGGGATGGGGACGCACGGTATTTTCCTTCGCAGGGATGGAGACGCTACTGTGCTTCACAGCGCCGTTGGTGTCGATAAAGGCCCGGGACAGGTCGGCGATGTTCTCGCCGCGCCACTGCATGACCATGCGGGGCTCCTCGGTGACAACGGCCACCGGGTAGGCCTCCAGGTTCTCCTTTTCCGCCGCGGCGATGAAGGCGTCCACATTCTCCGCCGCCACGACCACGGCCATGCGCTCCTGGGATTCGGAGATGGCCAGCTCCGTGCCGTCCAGACCCTCATACTTCTTGCGTACCGCGTCCAGATCGATGCGCAGGCCCTCGGCAAGCTCACCAATGGCCACGGACACGCCGCCCGCGCCAAAGTCATTGCAGCGTTTGATGAGCCGGGTGACTTCCCCATTCCGGAACAGGCGCTGGAGCTTGCGCTCCTCGGGGGCGTTGCCCTTCTGCACCTCACTGGCCATGGTGGTCAGGGATTTCAGGTTGTGGCTCTTGGAAGAGCCGGTGGCGCCGCCGATGCCATCACGGCCGGTGCGGCCACCCAGCAGGATGATCACATCTCCGGGGGCGGGGCGCTCACGGACCACATTCTCCGCCGGAGCCGCCGCCACCACCGCGCCGCACTCCAGGCGCTTGGCGATGTAGCCCTCGTGGTAGACCTCGGCCACATGACCGGTGGCCAGGCCGATCTGATTGCCGTAGGAGCTGTAGCCAGCCGCGGCGGTCTGGGCCAGCTTCCGCTGGGGCAGCTTGCCGCTGAGGGTATCGGCCAGAGACTTGCGGGGGTCGCCGCCGCCGGTGACGCGCATGGCCTGGTGCACAAAGGCCCGGCCGGAAAGCGGATCCCGGATGCAGCCGCCGATGCAGGTGGCCGCGCCACCGAAGGGCTCTATCTCGGTGGGGTGGTTGTGGGTCTCGTTTTTGAACATCAGCAGCCAGTCCTGCCGCTCCCCGTCCACGGTGATGGGGACGCGGATGGAGCAGGCGTTGATCTCCTCGGATTCGTCCAGCTCCGGCAGCAGACCCCGCTTCTTCAGGGTCTTGGCGCCGATGGTGGCGATATCCATCAGGGTCTGGGGCCGTGCCGCGGCCTTCTCCTCGCCGTAGACCTCTACTCGAGCGGCCAGATAGCGCTCATAGGCTGCCTGTACGGCGGGATCCTCGATCTCCACGCCGTCGATGTGGGTGGAGAAGGTGGTGTGGCGGCAGTGATCAGACCAGTAGGTGTCCACCACACGGATCTCTGTGATGGTGGGATCCCGCTTTTCAGTGTCCCGGAAATAGACCTGCAAAAACTTCAGATCATCCAGATCCATTGCCAGGCCCAGCTGGTCCAGCAGGGCGGCCAGGGCCGTCTCATCCATGGCGGTAAAGCCCGCGATGGTCTCAATGGCGGCGGGCTGGGCGTAGTCGATCCGCAGGGTGTCGGGCTTGTCCAGAGCGGCCTCCCGACTCTCCACGGGGTTGATGACGTAATGTTTAATGCTGTCGATATCCGCCTGCTGCAGGTCGCCGTACAGGGCGTAGACCTTAGCGGAGCGGACGATGGGCCGGTCCCCGGGATGGAGCATCTGGATGCACTGGGCGGCGGAGTCGGCCCGCTGGTCGAACTGACCAGGCAGGGGCTCCACGGCAAAGACGCAGTCCGCGCCGGCCAGATCCGCCTCATCGCTGACCAGGTCCAGCTGGGGCTCGGAGAAGACGGTGCTGCGGGCGTAGGCGAAGAGCGCAGCGTCGATGTTCTCCACATCGTAGCGGTTGAGGACGCGGATGTCTTTTATATTCTGAATGCCCAGAAAGTCCCGGCAGTCGGCCAGCAGGGAAGCGGCTTCCGGCGAGACGCCGGGCTTCTTTTCCACAAATACCCGATAGACCATGCTCAACCCTCCAATACGGCCAGCGCCCGCTTGCCGATATCGCTGCGCATGAAGGCGCCGTCGAAGTGGATCTGTTTTGCCGCGGCGTAGGCGTCATCCAGTGCCTGCTGCAGCGTGTCCGCCGTGGCGGTGACGCCCAGGACCCGGCCGCCGGAGGTGACCAGACCCTGATTGGTCAGCTTGTCGCCCGCGTGGTAGACGGTGACGTTCTCGGGCAGCTCCTGGGGGATGCTGATGGCCTTGCCCTTTTCGTAGGCCACCGGGTAGCCACCGGAGGCCAGGATCACACAGGCCGCCGCGCCCTCAGACCACTCCACCTGGACCCGATCCAGGGTCTCATTTTCCACCGCCTGCATGATGGTCAGCAGATCGCTTTTCAGCAGCGGCAGGACCACCTGGGTCTCCGGGTCGCCGAAGCGGCAGTTGTATTCGATGACCATGGGGCCTTCCTCGGTGAGCATCAGGCCAAAGTACAGGCAGCCCTTGAAGGGACAGCCCTCGGCCTGCATGGCCCGGATGGTGGGCAGGAAGATGCGCTCCATGCACTGCTGGGCGATCTCCGGCGTGTAATAGGGATTGGGGGCCACGGTGCCCATGCCGCCGGTGTTGAGCCCGGTGTCGCCGTCCCCGGCGCGCTTGTGGTCCATGGAGGAGATCATGGGGCGGATGGTCTTGCCGTCGGTAAAGGACAGCACGGACACCTCCGGCCCGGTGAGGAAACGCTCGATGACCACGCGGCTGCCCGCGTCGCCGAAGGCCCGATCCTCCATGATCTGGCGGATGGCCGCCTTGGCCTCCTCCTGATCCTGACAGATCAGCACGCCCTTGCCCAGGGCCAGGCCATCGGCCTTGACGACAATGGGATATTTGGCATTCGCCAGATACGCCAGCGCCGCGGCCGGGTCCTCGAAGACCTCATAGTCCGCCGTGGGGATGCCGTATTTTTTCATCAGGTTCTTGGCAAAGACCTTGCTGGATTCGATCCGCGCCGCCTTGGCGTCGGGACCGAAGCAGGGAATGCCCAGGGCATGGAGCCGGTCTACGCAGCCCAGGGCCAGGGGGTCGTCCTGGGCCACCACGGCGAAGTCGATGTCATGAGCCCCGGCAAAGTCGATGACCCCGTCCAGCTCCGTGGCGGCGATGGGGACGCAGTCGGCGTCCTCCGCGATGCCGCCGTTGCCGGGCAGACAGAAGATCAGCTTGACGGAGTTGTTTTCCCGCAGCTTTTTGATGATGGCGTGTTCGCGGCCGCCGCCGCCCACTACCAGAATGTTCATATCAGTTCCTCCTGCTCTGGATCAGTGATGGAAGAGACGGATGCCGGTAAAGCACATGCACATGCCGTACTTGTCGGCGGTCTCGATCACGTTGTCATCCCGGATGGAGCCGCCTGGCTCGGCGATGTACTGCACGCCGGACTTCCGCGCCCGCTCCACATTGTCGCCGAAGGGGAAGAAAGCGTCGCTGCCCACGGTCACGCCGGACTGGGTGGCGATCCATGCCTTCTTTTCCTCGGCGGTCAACACCTCGGGCTTGACCTTGAAGATCTTCTGCCAGGCGCCCTCGGCCAGTACGTCTTCGTACTCGTCGGAGGTGTAGATGTCGATGGCATTGTCCCGGTCCGGGCGGCGGATGCCGTCCACAAACTGCAGGCCCATCACCTTGGGGTGCTGGCGCAGATACCAGTTGTCGGCCTTGCTGCCGGCCAGGCGGGTGCAGTGGATGCGGCTCTGCTGCCCGGCGCCCACGCCGATGGCCTGCCCGTCCTTCACATAGCAGACGGAATTGGACTGGGTGTATTTCAGGGTGATGAGGGCCACGATCATATCGATCTTCGCCTGCTGCGGCAGCTCCTTGTTGGCGGTGACGATATTCTGAAGCATGGCCTCGTCGATGCGCAGATCGTTGTGCCCCTGCTCGAAGGTGACGCCGAACACATCCTTGCACTCCTGCGAGGCGGGGACGTAGCCGGGATCGA
Source organism: Oscillospiraceae bacterium (assembly GCA_017470325.1). The sequence continues at coordinate 72,473 of JAFUES010000009.1, read as the reverse complement.
TCTGCACCACGTTATAGTTGCCCTTTTTCTTGGTTTTCAGAATGGCCAGGGCCTCCTCGGTATAACCGGGGGCGATGACGCCGTCGGACACCTCGTCCTTCAGATAGGCGGCGGTGGCAGCGTCGCACACATCGCTGAGAGCGGCCCAGTCCCCATAGGAGCAGAGCCGGTCCGCGCCCCGGGCCCGGATGTAGGCGCAGGCGATGGGACTGAGCTCCGCGTTTTCATCCACGAAATAGATGTGTCTGTCCGTCTCGCTCAGGGGCAGGCCCACAGCGGCGCCCGCGGGGGAGACGTGCTTGAAGGACGCGGCGGCGGGCAGTCCGGTGGCCTCCTTCAGCTCCTTGACCAGTTGCCAGGAGTTGAGTGCGTCCAGGAAGTTGATGTAGCCCGGGCGGCCGTTGAGTACGGTGACGGGCAGCTCGGAGCCGTCCTTCATATAGATTTTCGCCGGCTTCTGGTTGGGGTTGCAGCCGTATTTCAGTTCGAATTCTTGCATATCAATCTCCATTCTGCCGCTCACTGTACTCCCGACAACCAAAAACTCCCCGCGGCAGATGGAGATTTTGGCATGTGCTGCGGTTGCCGCTTTAGCGGCGAGCAGCACGCCTTTTTGATCATGATTGATGTGCCACAGGCACATCAATCCCCCAGGTTTTTATTAAACAGCTTCACTTCGCCCTTCACGTTGGCGTAGAGTGATACCTTGTTGTCCGCGTTCAGCGCCGCCCACACGGCTTCGGGCTCGGGCATGTCGATCTCCATGGGCTCGCCCGCGAAGCTGGGCAGGGGAGAGCCGTCGCCCTGATAGGTGCTGATAAAGTAGCCCTTGCCCTCGTCGCAGCCCTCGTAGCAGAAGAACTCCCGCAGGCAGCGTCCGTCCTTGTGCTTGAGGATGGACAGCTCAAAACCGCCGCAGGGATAGAGCATGGCGGAAATGCGGGGGGTGTAGTTGGGCTCGTCCGGCTCGTATTCCCGGGTCATCAGGGCCTGGCGGAAATCACCCGCGTCCCGGATGGTGTCGGTCTGGTCGCCGTTGGTGACGATCAGGCCCGCCTCGGTTTTGCGCACCGGGTGGTAGATGATCAGGCTGGGATCCTCCATCTTGGAGGGGTCGTGGGCCTCGGTGCGGATGCCGTCCTCCGTCAGGGAGAAGATCCGGTTGCGGCTGTTGGCGCTGCGGCCCATGATAAAATAGTAGACCCGGTCCCTGCCCACGGCGATGCCGCGGCCGGGATAGGGATTGTTTCTCAGAAAGTCCAGAAAGTCAGTCATGGCGATTCTCCTTTACGATGTTGGCGGAGAGCATTTCCGCCGCCTGGGGCAGCAGGATCCATTCCGCCTGCTCCATGACCCTGCGCTGCAGGGTCTCCGGTGTGTCTTCCGGCTGGATGGCTACGGCCTTCTGCAGCAGGATGCGGCCCCCGTCGGGGATCTCATTGACCAGGTGCACCGTGGCCCCGGTGACTTTGACGCCGTAGTCCAACGCCGCCTGGTGGACCCGCAGGCCATACATGCCTTTCCCGCAGAAGGAGGGGATCAGCGAGGGGTGAACGTTGAGGATGCGGTCTACATAGCGCCGGGTAAAGTCGGCGCTGAGGATGCTCATAAAGCCTGCCAGGATGATCAGATCGATCCGGTTTTCCTCCAGGGCGGCCAACAGGGCGGCCTCGAAGGCCTCTGCACTGCCGCAGTCCTTCCGGGTGATGGTCAGGGCCGGGATCCCGGCCTTTTCTGCCCGCTGCAGGGCATAGGCTTCTGCATTGTTGGAGATGACCAGAACGATCTCGCCGCTGTGCAGCTCGCCGCGCGCCTGGGCGTCGATCAGGGCCTGCAGGTTGGTACCGCCGCCGGAGACCAGCACGGCGATGCGCGCCTTGCTCAGCATAGCTGTACCTTCTCCGCACCGGAGACGATCTCGCCCAGCACGTAGGCCTCACAGCCTGCGGCAGCCAGGGCGTTCAGCGCGGTATCCGCGCTGTCCCGGCTCACCACGGCGGCCATGCCCACACCCATGTTGTAGGTGTTGAACATGTCCCGCTCGGGGATCTGCCCCAGCTCCTGGAGCAGAGAGAAGATGGCGGGGGTACGGACGGCGGCCTTGTCGATCTTCGCGCAGAGCCCGTCGGGTACGGCGCGGGGGATGTTCTCGTAGAAGCCGCCGCCGGTGATGTGACTCAGACCCCGGACCTGCGCCGCCTCCAGCATAGCCAGCACGGGCTTGACGTAGATCTCCGTGGGGGTCAGCAGCACTTCGCCCAGGGGCTTGCCCAAAACATCGTAAACCTTGCCCAGGTCCGCGTGCTCCACATCGAAGACCTTGCGCACCAGGGAGTAGCCATTGGAGTGCAGACCGGAGGAGGGCAGCGCCAGGACCACGTCGCCCGGCCGCATGCTGTTGTTGTCCAGGATCTTCGCTTTGTCCACGATACCCACGGAGAAGCCCGCCAGGTCGTAGTCCTCGGGGGCCATGGTGCCCGGGTGCTCGGCGGTCTCACCGCCGATGAGCGCGCAGCCTGCGCGCACACAGCCCTCGGCCACGCCCGCCACCAGGGAGGCCACCTTTTCGGGGATGTTCTTGCCGATGGCGATATAGTCCAGGAAAAACAGGGGCTTGGCACCGCAGCAGATGATGTCATTGACGCACATGGCCACGCAGTCGATGCCCACGGTATCGTGCACGTCCATCAGCTGGGCGATGCGCTGCTTGGTGCCCACGCCGTCGGTGCCGGAGACCAGCACCGGCTCCGCCATGCCGCGCACATCCGGGGCGAACAGGCCGCCGAAGCCGCCGATGTCGGACACGACGCCGGGGATCATGGTGCGCTGCACGTGCTTTTTCATCAGTTTAACGCCCTCGTAGCCGGCTTCGATATCCACGCCGGCCGCGGCGTAGGAGGCAGAATGGGAGTTGGACATGGTCTTATTCCTTTCCGTTCCAGCAATAGGTGCAGATCATTTCCGGGTCCAGATCAATGGATTCCAGCAGCCCGCTGAGGGACTGATAGCCCAGGGAGTCGAAGCCCAGCTTCTCACAGATGGCCTTCAGCATGCACTGATGGCGCTCGGTGGAGCTGTCGGCGTATTCCTCCAGGTGCTTCTCGCCCTCCTTGCCCTCCAGCTCCCGGATGATGCGCCGGGTAATCAGGTCCATGTCGGAGGTAGAGCGGGAGAAGTTCAGATACTTGCAGCCGAACATGATGGGTGGGCAGGCGGAGCGCATGTGTACCTCCGCCGCGCCGGACTCATACAGGAAGTCCACGGTGCCCTGCAGCTGGGTGCCCCGGACGATGGAGTCGTCCACGAACAGCAGCTTCTTGCCCTCGATGAGCTCGGGCACGGGGATCTGCTTCATCTTGGCCACCTGGTCGCGCACGTCCTGGTTGGCGGGCATGAAAGAGCGGGGCCAGGTGGGTGTGTATTTCACGAAGGGGCGGGCGAAGGTCTTGTGGCTGCGGTTGGCGTAGCCGATGGCGTGGGGCAGACCGGAGTCGGGCACGCCGGCCACATAGTCCACGTCCGGCATGGTACCCCGGGCTTCCTCGTCCCTGGCCATGATCTCGCCGTTTTTGTAGCGCATGACCTCTACGTTGACGCCCTCGTAGTTGGAGTTGGGGTAGCCGTAATAGGTCCACAGGAAGGCGCAGATCTTCATCTTGTCCCCGGCCGGAGAGAGGGTCTTGTAGCCGTCCACGCCGATCTTCACGATCTCCCGGGGACCCAGTTCATATTCGTTCTGATAGCCCAGTTTGTGGTAGGCGAAGGACTCAAAGGATACGCAGTAGCCCTCCTCGTTTTTGCCGATGTGCACCGGCAGGCGGCCCATCCGGTCCCGGGCGGCGATGATCTCGCCCGCGGAGGTGAGCAGCAGGATGGTCATGGAGCCGTCGATCACGTCCTGAGCGTGGCGGATGCCCTCGATCAGGTCGTCCTTCTCATTGATGAGGGCGGCCACGAATTCGGTGCTGTTGATGTCGCCGGAGCTCATGGCCATGAACTGGTTGCCACGGCCTGCAAAGTAGGTCTCCAGCAGCGCATCCATATTGTTGATGATGCCCACGGTGCTGATGGCGTAGAGCCCCAGGTGGGAGCGGACCATCAGGGGCTGGGGCTCGGAATCGCTGATGCAGCCGATGCCGCTGGTGCCCTTGAAGTCCGGCAGGTCCTTTTCAAATTTGCTGCGGAAGGGGGAATTGCTGATGGAGTGGATCTGCCGCTGGAAGCCATCCTCCTTGCTCCAGATGGTCATGCCCGCGTTGCGGGTGCCCAGATGGCTGTGATAGTCCACGCCAAAGAAAACGTCCAGTACCACATCACGGCGGGATACTGCGCCGAAGAAGCCGCCCATCAGGCGTTAACGCGCTCGGTGCGCGCGGTGAAAACATGCATGCTTGGGTCCTCCAAAAGAATCAATTGAATTTCGCGGAGATCTCCTGGTCCGCGGCCAGGGTCTTGGCGGTGTCCTCCGCCCGGAAGGCGGCCAGCTTTTCCGCCAGCGCCTCGTCGGAGACGGCCAGGATCTCCACCGCCAACAGGGCCGCGTTCTTGGCCCCGTCAATGGCCACGGTGGCCACCGGGATGCCAGAGGGCATCATCACGGTGCTGAGCAGCGCGTCGGTGCCGTCGGAGCCGGCGGCGCGCAGGGGGATGCCGATCACGGGCAGGGTGGTGTTGGCGGCCAGGGCACCGGCCAGATGAGCCGCCATCCCGGCGGCGGCGATCAGCACGCCGAAGCCTTCTTCCCGTGCGGTTGCGGCGAAGGCACGGGCCTCATCGGGGCAGCGGTGGGCGGACAGGACCCGCACGGTCACGGGCACGTCGAAGGCCTTCAGCTGCTCGACGGCTTTTTCCACAGTGGGCAGATCGCTTTTGCTGCCCATCACAAGGCCGACTTTTTTCATGGCTTTCCTCCGTTCAGATATTTAACTGGGCGGTCAGCTCATCCCCCGCGTAGCGGTCCAGCACAGGCTTGACCACCTGGGAGAGGAACTCCTCCACCTGGGAGGCGCTGCGCCCGATGTACTTGGCCGGGTCCAGCTCGGCCAGGATCTCGTCTTTGCTCAGGGGGATGCGCGCATCCGCGGCGATCCGGTCGATCAGATCGTTGGCTCCGCCCTCCAGCTTGACCTTGGCGGCGGCCTCATGGGAGTAGACCCGGATCATCTCGTGCAGCTCCTGCCGGTTGCCGCCCCGCTTGACCGATTCCATCATGATGTTCTCGGTGGCCATGAAGGGCAGCTTTTCCATCACCCGGCGCCGGACCACCTGCTCATAGACTACCAGGCCCGCGCTGACGTTCATATAGATGTTCAAAATGGCATCCACCGCCAGGAAAGCCTCGGACACGGCGATACGCTTGTTGGCGCTGTCGTCCAGGGTCCGCTCGAACCACTGGGTGGAGGCGGTGATGGCGGGGTTGAGGGAATCGCTGATCACATAGCGGGCCAGGGCGCAGATGCGCTCGCTGCGCATGGGGTTGCGCTTGTAGGGCATGGCCGAGGAGCCGATCTGGTTCTTCTCGAAGGGCTCCTCCATCTCCTCGAAGGACTGGAGGATGCGCAGATCGTTGGCAAATTTATAGGCGCTCTGGGCAAAGCCGGAGAGCACGGAGAGGAAATAGGAATCCACCTTGCGGGAATAGGTCTGGCCGGAGACGGGGACACAGCCTTCAAAGCCCATGTCCGCCGCAATCAGCTCTTCCAGCTTCTTGACCTTCTCCTCATCGCCGCCGAACAGCTCCATGAAGCTGGCCTGGGTGCCGGTGGTGCCCTTGGAGCCCAGCAGCTGCAGCCTGCTCAGCTGGAATTCCAGATTTTCCACATCGTAGATGAGCTCGTTGATCCAAAGAGTGGCCCGCTTGCCCACGGTGGTCAGCTGGGCCGGCTGCAGATGGGTGTAGGCCAGGCAGGGCAGGTCCTTATACTGCTGGGCAAAAGCGGAGAGATTGCGGATGACCTGGGCCGCCTTGCGCAGGATCAGCTTGGAAGCCTCCCGCATGATGATCACATCGGTGTTGTCGCCCACATAGCAGCTGGTGGCACCCAGATGGATGATCCCGGCGGCCTCCGGACACTGCTGGGCGTAGGCGTACACATGGCTCATCACGTCGTGGCGCACGACCTTTTCCCGGGCCTCGGCCACCTCATAGTTGATGTCGTCCTTATAGGCCTCCAGCTGGGCGATCTGCTCGTCCGTGATGCCCAGGCCCAGCTGCTGCTCGGCCCTGGCCAGGGCGATCCACAGCCGCCGCCAGGTGCGGAATTTGTAGTTTTCCGAAAATAGCCGCTGCATCTCCTCGCTTGCGTAGCGGGTGGAAAGCGGGGAGAGGTAGCCGTCCTTGTTGCCTGTCATAGCGCACTCCGATTATTCGCCGAAGACCCGGCGCATCATTTCGTTGTAGGCGTCCTCTACGCCGCCCAGATCCCGGCGGAAGCGGTCCTTGTCCAGCTTCTCGTTGGTGGTGGCGTCCCAGTAACGGCAGGTGTCGGGGGAGATCTCGTCGGCCAGAACGATGCTGCCGTCGGGCAGACGGCCGAACTCCAGCTTGAAGTCCACCAGCTTCACGTTCAGGTGCAGGAAGTACTCCTTGAGGATGGCGTTGATCTTGAAGGCCATGGCCTTGATCTGCTCGATCTCCTCCCGGGTGGCCAGCTTCAGGGCGATGGCGTGATAGGCGTTCATGAGCGGATCGTGCAGCTCGTCGTTCTTGTAGGAGAACTCGATGGTGGGCTCGTCAAATACGATGCCCTCCTCCACGCCGAAGCGCTTGGCGAAGGAGCCGGCGGAGATGTTGCGGATGATGACCTCCAGCGGGACGATGCTGACCTTCTTCACCACGGTCTCCCGGTCGTTGAGCTCTTCCACGAAGTGGGTGGGGATGCCGTTTTTCTCCAGCAGCTGCATCAGATAGTTGGTCATGCGGTTGTTGATGGAGCCCTTGCCCACGATGGTGCCGCGCTTGGTGCCGTCAAAGGCGGTGGCGTCGTCCTTATAGGAGACGATGACCAGATTCGGATCGTCGGTGGCGAAGACCTTCTTGGCCTTGCCCTCATACAGCTGAACGGTTTTTTCCATGGTGAATGTCCTCCTTGCAAAAATGATTTAAATTTTTGAAAAACAAAAAATCCGCTTGACCGTTTCGACGCAGCATTTCATGCTACGCCTGTATTCCGGTAAGCGGACAAGGCAAGGCCCTCGGGCCGTGCGATCAAGTTGTTGTGCAGAGCGGGGCGCAGACAGGCAGCGGGGCGCAGGGCTCTGCCGCCCACAGGAAAAATCCCAATGATTCTCAAAGCGCACTCCTCCCATCCGTAAAAACAAAAAGACAGACTGATTCCTTTAAGAAATAAGTCCGCCCAGGCAGTCGACACTATCCCGCGCGGTTCCCTCATGGTGACCCATGACACTCTGCCAGTTGCCGCGTAGTTCTCGCTGAAAACCATGCTCTCACATGCAAGATTATCTTATCAAATAGAGAGGCTTTGTGTCAATGCACCGAACGACACATTTTTCCCCTCTTTTCCTCCCAGGCTTTTTTGCACTTTGCTGAACGACTGGAAAATGTTACAAACTTGGCATTCTTGCGCGTTGACATTGGCCGCCCGGGAAACTATAATAGCGTCAAAAATCCCGGCAAATCTTCTGCTTTTGGAGGGGCTGACATGGATAAGCTGCGCGCCTTTTTGAAACGGAAAAACATCGTCTTTTCGGCCAAACGCTATTTTGTGGACGCCATGGGCGCCATGGCGCAGGGCCTGTTCTGTACGCTGCTGGTGGGGACCATCCTCAACACCATCGGCAGCCAGTTCAACGTGGGCTTTCTCAAAACCATTATTGTGACTTTAGGCTCCGGCGACGGGGCAGTCAAATACACCATCGGCGGCCTGGCCTCGGCCATGGTGGGCCCGGGCATGGCGGTGGCCATCGGTACGGCCCTGCAGTGCCCGCCCATGGTACTCTTCTCCCTGATCCCCGTGGGCTTTGCCACCAACGCCATGGGCGGCGCCGGCGGCCCGCTGGCGGTGTTCTTCGTGGCCATCTTTGCCTCCGAGGTGGGCAAGGCGGTCAGCAAGGAGACCAAGGTGGACATCCTGGTCACCCCCATCGTCACCATCCTGGCGGGCGTGGGTCTCGCGGCGCTGATCGCGGCGCCGGTGGGCAAGGCGGCCTCCGCCTTCGGACAGGCCATCATGTGGGCCACCGAGCTGCGGCCCTTCTTCATGGGCATCATCGTGTCCGTGGTGGTGGGCATCGTGCTGACCCTGCCCATTTCCAGCGCGGCCATCTGCGCGGCCCTGGGGCTGACGGGCCTGGCCGGCGGCGCCGCGGTGGCGGGCTGCTGCGCTCAGATGGTGGGCTTTGCGGTGATGAGTTTCCGGGAAAACCGCTGGGGCGGCCTGGTGGCCCAGGGCCTGGGCACCAGTATGCTGCAGATGGGCAACATCGTGCGCAATCCCCGGATCTGGATCCCGCCTACCCTGGCGGCGGCGGTGACCGGACCCATCGCCACCTGCATCTTCCGCCTGCAGATGAATGGCTCCGCCATCTCCTCCGGCATGGGCACCTGCGGCCTGGTGGGGCAGATCGGCGTGTACTCCGGCTGGCTGGCGGACGTAGCTTCCGGCGCCAAGGCGGCCATCACCGGCTTTGACTGGCTGGGCCTGGTGCTCGTCTCCTTCGTGCTGCCGGCCATCCTCTCCTGGCTCTTCGCCATCCCCCTGCGCAAGTGGGGCTGGATCAAGGAGAACGATCTGAAGCTGGATCTGTGATTTAAGAAAGCTTAAGAAACGCAAGGCCTTTTGTGTGATATCATACGAATGAGCCGGGCAGGAATCGAAACGGTTCCTGCCCGGCTTTTTGCCTTTTCGTGAAACATTTTGGCTGTTCGCCGCATTTATAAGGTGAAGGCTTTTTATACGGAGGATACGTACATGAAACGAACGATCGCACTGCTGCTGGCGCTCCTGCTGCTCCTGACCCTGGCCGGCTGCGGCAAAGAGAAAACGGCCGAGGTCCAAACTTTGACAGTACCGGGCGTGGACGCCGAAACAGGTGACTGGATCGGACAGGGCGGCTGTTACCGGCTGGAGCCCTATGAGGGTGATGGGACACAGACGACGCTGGCCTTTGACGGGAAAGAATACCGGGTCTACAACAACTGGGACGGTTGGCGTCTGCTCCTTGATGATGAGACGGTCTATGAGACAACGAATCAGGTGTGCGGCGCCAGGCCTGTGGACCGGGGGATCTGGATCTGCGAGGAGCTTCGGGACGGAGACGACTGGACCGCTCGCTTCGTGCGGATCGACGGCAGCGGGAATGTGCAGAGCAGCATCGATACCAAGCTGCCCACCGGCAGCTTTGCCCGGGTTTTTTCAATAGATGGAGAACGGCTGGTACTCAACTGCAGCGACTGCCTGCGCATCTATGACGAGCAGGGGACGAGTCTGGCGGTGATTCCCCACGCGGAATGGGCCGGACAGCTGCTCACCGGCAGCGACGGCGTGCTTTACTACATAGAGGAAAACGACCAGGGAGGCGGTACTGTCAGCGCCATCGACGCGGAGGGCGCCGACTTCCGGGAGCTGTTCTGCTATGAGCGGGGCCAGCTCTGCAGAGGCGATGACGCGGCGCCCTTCCTGCTGATTCGGGATACGGGGATCGACCGGATCCAGGTCGACGGCAGCGCCGATCCCCTGGTGATCTGGGAGGAATGCGGCCTCGGCGTCAGCGGCCTGCTGGATGTGAAGGCCCAGCCGGACGGCAGCTATCTGCTCACCGGTTTTGCCGATCCCCTGCGCCTGGTCCCGGCCCAGCCTTCGGAGCTGAAGCTGCGCACCAAACTGACCCTGGGCGTACTGCCCATGAATACGGAGGGAGCGCAGCTCGACTTTTCCATGGCCAACGCCAATCTGGTCCGGGAGGTGTCGGCCTTCAACGCCTGGAGCACCGATAGCTTCGTGCAGCTGGAGGATCTCAGCGAGGGCGGGACGCTGAACGCAGAGCAGGCGAGACTGAAGCTCAATACCCGGATCCTGGCGGGGGAGTGCCCGGACATGCTTCTGTTCTCCAACTGGAGCCTGTCGCCCTTCCCCTTCGTGCGCAAGGGCCTGCTGCGGGATCTGGGCGAGGACTTCGCTGCCGACGACCCGGATATCCGCCTGGAGGATATCGTCATCGCACCCATGCTGCAAAACGACCTGGGCGGCCTGTATCTGCTGGGCAACCGCTTCTCCATCGAGACCCGCTACGGCCTGCAGGAGCGCTTCGGCAAGGTCTGGGGCTGGGATTATGACACCTACCAGCGCATAGACCGGGAGGCGCCCCAGGGCGGCATGGTCATGTACAATCTGACCCGGGATTATTTCCTGCGGGAGAGCGCCAGCCGTTTTATCCGCAGCGCCATCGACTGGCAGAGCGGCAGCTGCGACTTCGACAATGCGGATTTCATCAAGCTGCTGGAGGCCTGCCGGGACATGCGGGAGACGCCGGAGGATCCCAGCAACATGGTCTTCGGCCTGCCGGCACAGCTGATGGAGGGCGGCTACATGCTCACTGCCTTGACCATGATCACCAGCCCCGAGAGCTTTGCCCGGGACCAGCGGGAGATGGGCAAGCCCCTGAGCTATATTGGATTTCCCACGCCCGACGGCAGCTGCGGCTCAGATCTGAGCTTCAGCGACGCCATCGGCGTCATGAGCAGCTCGGAGCATCCTCTGGATTGCTGGCAGTTTTTGAAATACAGCCTGATGCACAGTAAATATGGCCTTCCGGTCTATCGGCCGCTGCTGGAAGAACGGGTCGCCGAGGCGCAGAGGTCGGAGACGGAGGACGAGACAGATCCCTTCGGCGAGCATCTGACCCCGCCCATGACCGACAGTGAGGTGCAGGGCTTCTATGAGCTGCTGGGCCAGATCCAACACACCACCCTGTGTGACCAGGCGGCGCTGGCCATCATCCGGGAGGAATTCGCCGCGGTCCTGGCCGGGGACAAGAGCCCCCAGGAGGCGGCCAAGCTGGTTCAGAGCCGCGTCAGCCTCTACGTGGCGGAACAGAACTGAAGAAAAATTCACGGCAGCGGGTACAGTAATGCTTTACTGTACCCGTTTGTTTGTGCTACAATATGCGCAAAAGCGCTTATTGTATCGATTTTAGTCGTTTTCCTCGCCCCTTGCGGGGCAACCGGAAAACATGACAATGATACCATAGACGCAGAACGTCTATGGTATCATGCCGCCGAAACAGAGAGAAAAAGGGGGACTGGTCGATGCCGATCGTAGTCGTGGGCAATGTGTTTGTGGATATCAAGGGCTTTCCCGACAATAAATATATCCCCGCCGGGCGCAACGCGGGCTCTGTGGAGTTCGTGCACGGGGGCGTGGGGCGCAACGTGGCGGAGGATATCGCCAATGTGGAGCTGCGGCCCCGCTTCGTCAGCATGGTGGACGACACCGCTCAGGGCACGGAGGTGCTGGATAAGCTGAAGCGGCACAAGGTGGATACCCGCTATGTTGCCCAGGTGCCGGACGGCATGGGCATCTGGCTGGCGGTCTTTGATTCCAGCGGAGACATCGTCAGCTCCCTGTCCAAGCGGCCCGACATGGACGCCATGGTCCGGATGCTGGACGAGCACGGGGACGAGATCTTTGCCGACGCCGACAGCATCGTCATAGAGATCGATGTGGATCAGGAAGTGGTCAAGCGGGTCTTCCAGTATGCGGCCAAATACCGGAAGCGGGTTTACGCGGTGGTGGCCAACATGAGCATTGCCACCCAGCGGCGGGACTTCTTCCAATCCATCGACTGCTTTGTATGCAACGCCCAGGAAGCGGGCATCCTGTTCGCCGCCGACTATGAAGGCTGGGAGCCGGAGGCCCTGTCCGCCGATCTGGCGGAGCGGGTGGCCAATGCCCGCATCCCCTCCATGATCGTCACCATGGGCAGCAAGGGCGCGGTCTACGCGGACATGCAGGGCAACCGGGGCTTCTGCCCGGCTAAGCCTGTCCGGGTCCGAGACACCACCGGCGCGGGGGACGCCTTCTGTGCGGGCGTGGCCATCGGCCTGACCTATGGAAAGAGCATGCCGGAGGCGGTGGATATCGGCTCGCGTCTGGCCTCCTCGGTGATCACCCTCACTGAGAATACCTGTCCCCGTTTCCTGCCCCAGGAGCTGGGGCTGGACGTGACGGTGGAGTGAACCGGAGAAGGCTTGACTTCGCACCGCCCGGCTGATAAGATGGGCACTCAGCCCGTAAGACTGACTGAAAACCTTGCGCAGCAAGAAAGAAGTGCAGACGAATGATGAAAAAAACCATTGTGATTCTATTGGCGCTGGCCCTGCTGCTGAGTCTGAGCGCCTGCGGCGGCGTCAAGACCGCTGCGGAGGATCCTCCCGCTGCGGAGGAAGCGCTTGAACCGGCGGCGGAAGAGACTGCGCCTCCCGTGCATATCGTATATTGGAACGACCTGCCCGCGCTGGATGAGGCGCTGCAGAGTCTGGCCGCGGCCTACACCGCCCAGTCTGGGACGGAGGTGGAAGTGCGGACCATCGACCGGGAGAGCTACGCCGAGACCCTCAGCGCCGCCTTTGACGCCGGGGAGGCTCCTGTTGTCTTCTGCATGCGCGGCCCGGTGGACCTGCACGCCTGGGGCGGTTATGCCCTGGACCTGTCGGGCACGGCCGTCGCGGCGGAGTCCAGCAACGGCGACTACCGCCTTTATGACAGCAGCGGCGCGCTGCTGGGACTGGGCTTTGATGAAGAGACCTACGGCATGGTAGTCAACACCGAGCTGCTGTCCAGGCTGGGCTATACCGTGGAGGCCCTGAACGGCTTCAACAGTCTGAAGGCGATCTCCGACGGTGTCCACATCCGCGCCGGGGAGCTGGGCTTTGACGCCTTCGCGCCCGCCAGTCTGATGGGGGAGGAGGCCAGAGAACTGGCCGACCATCTGTTCAACATTCCGCTGTTCTATGAATTTTGGAATGACGGTGTGACCACGCCGCCCGACACGGTCAGCGGCAGCTTCCTGCCCTATCTGCGTTGGCTCTGGGACCTGGAGCTCATGGACTCCAAGGTCAACACCGCCCTTCTGATCCAGTACGATGAGGACGTCGCCATGCAGGCCTTCTTTGACGGCAAGGCCATGTTCTATCCCCAGGGCTCCTGGGCCTATGACCGCCTGGCGGCGGGGATGGATGCCTCCCAGCTGCGCATGGTCCCCCTGTACTGCGGCGCCCCAGGGGAGGAGAATATAGGGCTCAGCACCGGCTGCCGGGACTACTGGGCGGTGAACGGGTCTGCCTCCGCAGAGGAGCAGCAGGCGGCGCTGGATTTCCTGTATTGGATCGTCAGCTCCGCGGACAACTGCAAAACCCTGGCCCAGGGCGTGAGCTCGGTCCCCTTCAAGGCGGCGTCGGCCTCGACCAATCCCTTCATTATGGAGGCAGTGGCCCGGGCAGAGCAGGGACAGACCAATTTGACTTGGATGTTTAATTACACCCCGGAGGATCCCCTTTGGCGCAACGCCGTTCTGGATGTGCTTGCCCGCTACGGGATGGATCCGGTGGACATGTACTGGACCGAGATGACCGGCACCTTTACGGAGGCCTGGCGGATCGCCTGCGCCTACGCGCAGCAGAGATAATCAAGCGGCCTGAGCCGCAGAAAAGAGTTGATCGTTATGGAACGCTGCAGCGGCGTGCTGATGCCCATGAGCTCTCTGCCCTCTCCCTACGGGATCGGCACCATGGGCAAGAGCGCCTATCATTTTGTGGACTTTCTCAAGGCGGCGGGACAGAAGTACTGGCAGCTGCTGCCGCTCTGCCCCACCAGCCACGGGGACAGCCCTTATTCTTCCTTCTCCACCTTCGCGGGCAATCCCTATTTCATCGACCTGGACCTGCTGATCAAGGATAAGCTGCTCCGGGCGAAGGATCTGGAGGGCATCGAGTGGGGGGAGGACCCTCAGCAGACAGACTATGGCAGACTGTACGGCGCGCGCTATGTGGTGCTGCGCCGGGCTTTCGCGCGGGGCTGGGATGCGCTGGGCGGGGAGATCGCGGCCTTCCGGCGGGAAAACGCCTGGGTGGAGAACTACGCCCTGTACATGGCCCTGAAGCAGCATTTCCAGATGCTCAGCTGGACTGAGTGGCCGGACGAGGAGATCCGCATGCGCCGCCCGGCAGCGGTGGAGCGCTACAGCGCCCTGCTGCGCGGAGAGATGGACTTCCAGATCTTTGTGCAGTATCTGTTCTTCAAGCAGTGGAGCGCCCTGCGGGACTACGCCCATAAGAAGGGCGTGGGCTTCATCGGGGATATCCCCATCTATGTGGCGCTGGACTCCGCTGATGTGTGGAGCGAGCCGCAGTTTTTCCAGCTGGATGAGAACAACGTGCCCAAGGAGGTGGCAGGGGTCCCACCCGACGCCTTCACCGCCGACGGCCAGCTCTGGGGCAACCCCCTCTATGACTGGGACGCCATGCGGGCCGATGGCTACGGCTGGTGGATCCGCCGCATCGACGGGGCAAAAAAGCTCTATGATGTGATCCGCATCGACCATTTCCGCGGTTTTGAGAGCTACTGGTCAGTGCCTTACGGGGAGAAGACAGCCATCAACGGCAAGTGGAAGCCCGGTCCGGGCATGGGCCTGGTGGGCGTGCTGACCTCCTGGTTCAACGACCTGGAGTTCATCGCCGAGGATCTGGGCTATATCACCCCGGGGGTGCGCAAGCTGGTGGAGGATTCCGGCATGCCCGGTATGAAGATCATGCAGTTTGCTTTCGACGCCCACGACGATTCGGACTATCTGCCCCACAATTGCCAGGCCAACAGCGTCTGCTACATCGGCACCCACGACAACGACACAGTCATGGGCTGGCTGAAGGGCACGCGCCCTGTGGACCGGCGCTTTGCCACCCGCTATATGAATATCACAGCGGAGGAGGGCTGGTGCTGGGGCATGATCCGCGCGGGCATGGCAACATCCTCCAGGCTGTTTGTGGTGCAGATGCAGGATCTGCTGGAGCTGCCCGGCAGCTGCCGGATGAACGTCCCCGGCAAGCCGGAGGGCAACTGGCGCTGGCGTATGCTGCCCGGCGCGGACAGCAAGGAGCTGGCGAAAAAGCTCCGCCAGTATACGGAAACTTTCAGAAGAATATAAACACAAGCGGGGCTGCACCTTTTGGCGCAGCCCCGCTTGTGTAGTTTTGAGTTTCGAGTTTTGAGTTTCGAGTTTTGAGTTTCGAGGAGATAAAACAGAGGTTTCGCCCTTCGACGGAAACGGAACGAAGCGAGTTTCTATCCCCGTGCCTCTCGCGGGAAAGCCCAGCGGAGCGGGTTTGCCGCGAAAAAGGAAGAAGGAAGGAGCGGATGTGCAGTTTTCGCCCTTCGGCGGAAACGGAACGGAGCGAGTTTCTTCTGACGTCAGCCCCACAGAGCCGTGAGCATGGGGATGATCTGCTTCTTGCGTGACATGACCTTGGGCAGGAACACATGCTTGTCCTTGGGCACCACGGTAAAGGCCTGCTGGATGACGTCGTCGCTGCCCACATAGAACAGGTGCGAGCCCTCCAGCAGAACATCGGTGATCATCAGGATGACCAGGTCGAACTCGTTCTCCTTCTTCTCCTGCTCCATGACGGCCATGAACTCGTCCTTGCGCTCCAGCAGATGCTCGGAATCCACGCTGGTGATCTGGCTGACGCCGATGTTCTGACCGGAGATGTGGAACTGCTTGTAGTCGGTCTTGAACAGCTCGTCGGCGCTCTTGCCGTCAGAGGTACCGGCGGCGAACAGCTCCTTGCCCAGATCGTCCAGGGAGACATTGGCGATGCGGCTGAGCCGCTCGGCCATGGTGATGTCCCGCTTGGTGCAGGTGGGGGACTTGAACATGACAGTGTCGGACAGGATGGCGCCGGCCATGAGGCCCGCCATCTTGGGGGAGGGCACCACGCCGTTTTCCTGATACATGGAGGCGATGATGGTGTTGGTGCTGCCCACCGGCTCATTGCGCACGTGGATGGGCTGGCCGGTCTGGATATCCGCCAGGCGGTGGTGGTCGATGATCTCCAGGATGTCCACCTGCTCCAGGCCGGGGACGGACTGAGCGATCTCGTTGTGATCCACCAGGACCACCTGTTTGCGGCGGGGACGCAGCAAATGGAAGCGGGACAGTGTGCCCACGACCTGCTCATTCTCGTCCAGGATCGGGTAGCTGCGGTAACGGCTTTTGAGCATCTGCTCCTGCACGTCGTCCACATAGTCGCTCAGATGGAAATAGGTGATGTCCTTGCGCTGGCTGACCCGGGCCACCGGCAGGGCCAGGTAGATCACCCGGGAGACGCGGCGGGCGCTGAGCGGGGTGGAGATGATGCAGGTGTTTTTGGCCTCGGCCCACTCCGGCTTGAGGTCCGCCCGGCAGACGATCAGGCACTGGACGCCGGCCTGGATGGCCCGGTCGATCAGCTTCGGCTGGTTGCCGCAGATCAGGATGCTGTCGGGATTGATGAGGGCGGGGTCCTCGTAGTTTTGCGGGATGGTGATGAACAGCTCGCCGGAGACGCTGCTGGTCTCGGTGCTGTACTCGTTGACCAGGGTACCCTCCAATACGCTGATCAGATTGAACAGCGGCACGTCCTGGATGCGGTTTTCATACATGGTCTGCATCTCGTAGGCGGCCAGGTCGCCGGCGGAGAGCATGCCGTACAGATGCCCGTCGTCATCCACGATGGGGACCACGTTCAGAGACAGATCCCGCATGGTCTGCCAGGCCAGACTCATGGTGACGGACCAGTTGAAGGCGGGGGTGGGATCGTAATCCAGGTCGCGGACCTGGGTACGCATGTTTTTGATCCGGGGCGGGGCCTCCACGCCGAAATGATCCAGCAGGCGCTGGGTCTCGTCGTTGACGCCGCCCAGACGAACGGCCTTATATTCCCGGTCGCCCAAAGCATTGCGCAGATTGGCATAAGCCATGGCGGAAATGATGGCGTCGGTATCCGGGTTGCGGTGCCCGGTCACAAAGATATCACCCATAGAAGAAACCTCCCGATCGGTAAGATCAATGCCATTATACGAGACATAAACGGGAATTGCAAGCCGGGAATGGGAAAGTAAGGGTGGGATCTGCTCACGGAATTATGGCTTTTCAGAAAGCGTAAAATATGGTAAGATTTTAAACATCAATGGCGCAACGGAGGATCATGCCATGAAACGTAATATGAGTGCCGTTCTCGCCCTGCTGCTGTCGCTGGTCCTGCTCTGCGGCTGTGGCTCGATGGATGAATGGATCGCGGATCTGGCCGACGCCTTTCAGAGAGAGGAGCGGGCCGCCCAGACGGAGGATATGCCGCCCTTTGACGAGATCCCCTATGAGCGTCCGGACGTGGATACGCTGGCACAGCGGATCGAGGAGCTGGAGGCGGCGCTGGATGCGGGTAAGAGCCTGAAAGACGTCACGGATATCCTGAACGAGTGCTACGCCGACTATTATCATTTCGTGACCATGTACAACCTGGCCTACATCCGCAGCTGTCAGGACGTCACCGACGCCTGGTACGCCGGAGAGTACGCCTGGTGCGACGAGCAGATCTCCCTGGTGGGGCAGATCATGGAGGACATGTACTATCTCTGCGGCTTGTCGGACATGGCGGAGGACCTGGAGAAGAACTTCTTCTGGGAGGGCTTTGCCGAGGACTACGGCGATGAAGGGGAAGCGGTCTATGACGATGAGCTGATCGCCCTGTTTCAGGAGGAGAGCGTCCTGATGACCCATTACCGGACCCTGATGGCCAACCCCATGCTGGAAAACGACGGCGGGGAAGAAGAGGAGCTGTATAACCGGTTTTGGGAGGACGACTATTTCGATACCCTGATGCGGTTTTACGAGCGATACAACGAGGAGGCCGCTTCGATCTTCATCGAGCTGGTCAAGGTGCGCCAGGAGCAGGCCAAAAAGCTGGGCTTTGACAGCTATGAAGATATGGCCTATGCATACGTCTACGAGCGGGACTACAGCCCGGAGCAGGCGGAGGCCTATCTGGAGGAGATCCGGACATGGCTGGTCCCTCTGTATGAAGAGCTGGACGGAGGCTGGAGCCTGGATCCCAGCCATCTTTCCGCGAACCGCCTGCAGCGTGCCCTGGGAGCCGGCGCGGAGCAGATGGGAGATATCATCGCAGAGGCTTACGAGTTCATGGATCGCTATGACCTCTGGGATGTGGAGGCCAGAGCCAACAAGGCGGAGACCTCCTTCCAGGATTACCTGGAGGAATACGACGCACCGTTTCTGTTCCTGGGCGCTGAGGGCAATATGGAAGATCTGATGAATCTGTCCCATGAGTTCGGCCACTATGTGGACGCCTATGCCAACTACAACGCCAGCGAGACCGTGGACGTGTCGGAGACCTTCTCACAGGCCATGGAATACCTGATGCCCTGCTATCTGGAGGGGATCCTCGGCGGCGCGCAGCTGGAGGAGCTGTACCAGATCAAGATGCAGGACACGCTGGAGCTCTATGTGCAGCAGGCCTCCTTTGCCGAATTTGAGCATATCGTATATCATACCGACCCGGATGAGCTGAGCACGGAATTCCTCAACAAGCTGCATCTGCGGCTGGCCAAGGAGTACGGCTATTACGACGGCTACAGTGACGACTACTATGCCAAGAGCTGGATCGACATCTCCCACTTCTTCGATTCGCCCTTCTATGTCATTGCCTATCCGGTGTCCAACGACATCGCCATGCAGATCTACGAGCTGGAGCAGCAGGAGAGCGGCGCGGGCCTGGAAAAGTATCTGGAGATCCTGCCTCGGGAATACGACGGGCTGATCGACACCGTGACCGCCGGCGGACTGGAGAGTCCCTTCGCCCCCGGACGGCTGGAGAAGGTGGCGCAGGACCTGCGGGAGTGGCTGGATGACGACTATGCCGCCGCCGCGTGATAAGGAGAAAGAACATGGCGTTTGATTTCAAAAAAGAATACAAGGAATTTTATCTGCCGAAGAACAAGCCGGAGATCCTGACCGTGCCGCCCATGAACTATGTGGCGGTGCGGGGACAGGGCGACCCTAATGAGGAGGGCGGCGCCTACAAGCAGGCGATCGCCATCCTGTATGCGGTGGCCTACACCCTGAAGATGAGCAAGATGGGCGACCACCGGATCGAGGGCTATTACGATTTTGTGGTGCCGCCCCTGGAGGGCTTCTGGCGGCAGGAGGGCATCATCGGCGTGGATTACGCCAACAAGGCCGCCTTCCACTGGCTCTCCGTGATCCGACTGCCGGACTTTGTGACCGAGGAGGAGCTGCGCTGGGCGGCGGATGAGGCCAAACGAAAGAAAGGCCTGGACTGCGCGGCGGCGGAGTTTCTCACCGTGGACGAGGGGCTCTGCGTGCAGCTGCTCCATGTGGGTCCCTATGACGACGAGCCTGCCTCCGTCGAACGGATGGACGCCTTTGTCCGGGAGCAGGGCTATGAAAACGACCTGAGCGAGACCAGGCTGCACCATGAGATCTACCTGAGCGATGCGCGGAAGGTGGCGCCGGAAAAGTGGCGCACGGTGATCCGGCACCCCATCCGAAAGGTGTGAGCTTGTGGCGTCGAGCAGGAACTATCTGGATTTTGTCCTGGAGCAGCTGACGGAGCTGGACGACGTCAGCTGGCGAGCCATGATGGGGGAGTATCTTCTCTATTACCGGGGCAAGCTGGTCGGCGGTGTCTACGACGATCGGCTTCTGGTCAAGCCCACGACCTCAGCCGAGGCCATGATGCCGGAGGCGGAGCGGGAGATCCCCTACGAGGGGGCGAAGGAGATGCTGCTGGTGGACCGGATGGAGGACCGCGATTTCCTGCGGGAACTCCTGACAGCCATGGCCGACGAGCTACCGGAACCAAAAAAACGGAAATAAAAAATCACTCTTGGATCTCAGGTCCAAGAGTGATTTTTTGTCAGGAGCAGTGCTCGTAAAGGGCCAGGGACAGTTCCCGGAGGGTCCGTTCCGCCTGAGGCACATCCGTGCGGTTGGAGGCAAAGCAGAGCACAAAGGGTTCCCTGGCGAAGACGATGCCCACGTCGTTGGTGATCCCGGCGTCCTCGCCGGTCTTGTGGGCCACGCCTGTACCCCGGGGCAGATAGCCCGGGATCTTGTGCTTGATCTGCTGGCGGCGCAGCAGCGCCTCCATCTCCTCGCTGGCGGCGACGGACACAAAGCGCCGCAGGGCGATCTGCTCCAGCAGCGATCCCATCTCCGCCGGGGCAATGCGGTTTTCCAGCCCGCGGGCGGAGGCCTCGCTGTCGAAGAGATAGCGCTCTATATGGCTTTTAGCAAGACCGATGGTCTTGAATTGTTCGTTGAGAAAGTCGATGCCCAGACGGCGGATCAGCAGGTTGGTGGCGGAATTGTCCGACAGGGAGATCATCAGGCCGCAGAGGGTCCGGATATCCACGCTCACCTCGCCGGTGAAGTACTGCAGCGCCCCGCAGGAGGGGAACTTATCCTCCTCCCGGCAGAGGAGCTTTTCCGAGAAGTCGATCTCGCCCGTCTCCCGCAGCTTCATCAGCACTGCGTAGATGGGCAGCTTGATCACGCTGGCGGACTCGAACAGCTCGTTTTCCCGATAGCCCAGGGTTTCCCCGTTACTCAGGTTTTTGTAATAGAAACCGATATCGCCCGGAAGCTGCGCCAGCCGGCCGGGGATCTCATCATATCGCATGGCGTACCTCCTCAGGTGTCCAGGGCGCAGAGGTCGTCCAGGGTCTCCCGCCGGACGGCCACATAGCTGCTGTCTTTGGTGAGCATGACGATGGGCGGACGGCCCAGACGGTTGTAGTTGGAGGCCATGGAATAGTTGTACGCGCCGGTGGTGCATACCGCAATATGGTCGCCCCGGCGGGTGTCGTCCGGCAGCTTCACCGCGGGCTGGATGATGTCGCCGCTCTCGCAGCAGCGCCCGGCCAGGTCATAGACCGCGTAGAACATGGTGTCCCGGTCCGCGTTGAGGACCGTATAGGGGGCCTTGTACAGGCAGTAGCGGGGGTTGTCGGTCATGCCGCCGTCCACGATGGCGTAGCGCTTGTAGCCGGGGATGCGCTTGACGGTGCTGACGGTGTATACGGTCATGCCCGCGTCGGCCACGATGCTGCGGCCCGGCTCCATCAGGAAGAAGGGCAGGGGCAGTCCGGCCGCCCCGGTGCGCTGCTTCAGGTGCTCCGCCACATGGGCGATGCGCGCGGGGATGTCGATCTGCTTGTCGGTGTCCAGATAGCGCACGCCGTAGCCGCCGCCCACGTTCAGCACCCGGGTCACATAGCCCAGCTTCTGATACAGCAGGGTCATGAAATCCACCATGATGTCGATGGTATCCTCGAACACGGATTCGTCGAACACCTCGGAACCCACATGGCAGTGCAGCCCCTGTACGTCCAGATGCTCCATGGTCAGCGCCTGGTGCACAAAAGCGAAGCCCTGCCCGGTCTCCAGTGCCACGCCGAACTTCACGTCCACGGTGCCGGTGCTGATGGAATGGTAGGTATGGGGGTCGATGCCCGGGGTGATGCGCAGCAGGACCTTCTGGACGATGCCCTGGCGCTCCGCCTCAATGTTCAGCTGCTGGAGCTCGGCCTCGTTGTCTACGATGAACCAGCCCACGCCCTTGCTGACGCCGTAGCGGATATCCTCGTCGGTCTTGGCGTCCCCGTGGTAATAGATCTTCTCCGGGGGAAAGCCCGCGCTGAGGGCGGTGTGGATCTCGCCGGGGGACACAGCGTCCACGCCCATGCCCTCCTGGTCCACGATCCGATAGATCTGCTTGAAAGACGCGGCCTTGCCCGCGTAAAGAGGCAGCGCGGCGTCACCGAAATTATCCCGGAAGGCCTGGATATACATGCGGCAGTTGGCGCGGATGCGCTCCTCATCCATCAGGTACAGGGGCGTGCCGAACTGACGGGCCAGGGCGGGAACATTGTGCCCGGCAAAGGACAGGCTGCCGTCTTCGTTTCTCTGAATGTTGTCTGAAAGCATGGGTTCCTCCTTTATACGGCGGCGGTCTCTTCCGCCAGCCGCTGAAACGCCTCGGCCTCGACCCTGCGCCCGGGGGCGGTGAGGAAGGCCAGGTCGTCCTTGTTGGTAAGCTTTTCGATATCCTCCGGCTCATATACGGCGCCGGGGTGGGCCAGCAGCTCCAGCCCCATGCCCCGCGCGGCGGCGTAGTCTTCGGCGTCCTTCAGGATGAGGCGGAATTTCTCATAACTGAAATTGCCGGAAAAGAGAACGCCCAGAAACACTTTGCGCTCCAGCCGGGACAGGGCCGGGCCGTGGCGGCGCAGGGCGCGCCGGGAGAGGATACGCAGCAGGGCGGTCTTGACGATGTTGATGGGATGGAAGGGGAAGATACGGAAAAAGTGCCGCAGATACAGACTGATCGGCTCGCTGGGGATGCGTATGTAGGTGACCGGCAGCCGCTCCTCCTCGATCAGTTCCATCAGCGCGTCGAAGACGATGGGCAGCATGTGCCAGTGGGCATGTCCGTCCAGCCGCAGGGGCAACCCTTCCTGTTCCAGATAAGGGAGCAGCGCCCGGATCTGGGCGTGCAGCTCCTTCTTCAGCTGCGTTCGGTACTGTTCTTTTTGCGGCGACAGACGCGCGAGCAGCAGCCGGGTAAAGGAGACCCGGAAGATCCCGTCGCCATCCACCAGCAGCGGCAGCTCCTCTTTGGGCGCAAGACAGCACCCCTCCATCAGATTCAGATGGACGGACAACTGCAGCTGCGCGTTCTGCTGGCGCAGCATGTCCATGCAGGCGGACAGGTGGGGACTGTTGGGCATGACACTGGTGCCGTTGAGGGCACCGTTCAGGCAGCAGTCCAGAATCCGCTGGCTCTGGCGGGGGAACAGACCGTAGTCGTCCGCGTGGAATTCAGTCATAAGCTGGCCTCGCTCCGTGATGGTGATGGTTGCGGATCGCAACAATGGTCATTATAGCATCGTTTTGTCCGGGAAGCTATTGTTTTCTGCGAAAAAAGAAAAATTGTGCCGCAGACCGCCCTTGCGTCCCGCCCGGGCATCCGGTATAATGGAAGCCGCTTCCAATGCAACACAGGGACGCGAAAAGGAGAGACTATGGATCTCAACGAAATCCGCCGGGATCTGGCGGACCGCTATCCCCAGTGGGCGCCGCTTCTGGAGACCGTCGGCTTCCGGGAGGCGCCGACGCTGGAACCGGCGGACAACGACGGCAGGACCATCTATTACAACAGCCGCCGCATGAAATACTATACGCCTGCGGCCCAGACCTTCCTGATCGCCCAGCAGGTGCTGCATGTCCAACTGGCCCACGACCAGCGGGGGGCGGGGAAGGATAAGGCCCTGTGGCGCAAGGCCACTGACGCGGTGGTGAATCTGATGCTGCGCCAGGACGGCTTCCTTCTGCCGGAGGACAGCTACCTGCGCCTGGAGGCGGCTGATGCCAGCGCGGAGGAGTTGTACGAGCTGCTGCTCTCCGAGCAGCCGCCCCCGCAGGAGGAGGCGGACCGGGAAGAACGTGAGACCGAGGAGAGCGACGAGATCCGCCCGATCAGCGACGACCCCAACCCCGGGGACAACACCCAGAGCCGCGCCCGGGAGATCGACGATCCGGGCCTGGCCGCCGCAGTGGCGGGGCTGGCGGAGATGCTGGAGCCCACCATGGACCTGGACTTTGACTGGTTCCCGGGGGATACCATCCGCCACGGCGTGTTGGGTTATCGCTTCCGTCCCTATCCCGTGGCCCGGGCGGAGATCCTGCTGGACACCAGCGCCTCCGTGGCGGAGGAACTGCTGCGCGCTTTCGTGCGGGGCGTCAAGGCCCTGCTGCAGGAGGACGCCGTGGTGCGGGTGGGCTGCTTCGATACCCGTTTCTACGGCTGGCAGGATATCCACACGGAGGAGGATATCGACAATCTGGAGCTGCGGGGCTCCGGCGGTACGGACTTCAACGTAGCCGTGAGCGCCTTTACAGGCGACGCGGAGAATCAGATCATTTTTACCGACGGCTATGCCGAGATGCCGCAGCAGCGCTGCGACGCGGTGTGGGTCGTTTACAGTTCCTCCCCCATCTATCCCAAGGGCGGGCGGGTCCTGTACGTGAAACCGAAAGAGGAGAAGGAAAAGTATGAAATCGAGTTTCTTATCACCTGAGCAGGTATTTGCCCAGCGGGGCCTGACGCTGTTTGAGATTCTGGGCGCTGCCGCCCCGGCCACGGATCTGGCGCTGCTGAGCTCGGATGACGACGGTTTTCTGGTGGACGCCGCGGGCGGGATCAACTATTATCTTTCCGAAGGCGGCTGTGTGGACCGCTTCGGCCGCAGCGGCGAATGCGCGGTGTGCGCGGTGCGCCCGGCCATCCTGCTGGAGGCGGGGGATGAGGCTCTGCTGCGGCGGCCCCGCCGGGAGGGGGAGCTGACCACCGTGGAATACGGCGTGTATCCCATGAACATTCTTGACGTGACCCTGCGGGATATGGCTTTTCGCGCCCTGGAAGAGGGGACGCTGCGCCAACTGAAAAAGACCTACACCCTGGCCGGGAAGTCCGTCCCGGTCTACCAGCTGGGTGCCAAGCAGATCGTCTGCCTGACGGCGGAGCGCAGC
Organism: Oscillospiraceae bacterium; assembly: GCA_017470325.1. The sequence continues at coordinate 47,849 of JAFUES010000009.1, read as the reverse complement.
TATGCCGCAGGCTTCGCCCAGTTGTCCGACGGGACCTGTGTCAGCGAAGGGGAGCGGGTCTTCCTGGAACTGCGGCCCGTCCGTTGGTTCTATGACGCGCCCAATAGCCTGTTGGTCTGCTGCAAGGCCCTCTTCGCAGGACTGGACCGGGCGGCGGCGGAGGCCTATCTGGCCGGACCATTCCTTTCGGAACTGGCACCGGAGGAAGCGGAGGAGTTGCCGGAGGACGCTCCCTATCGCTATGAGCAGCGGGACGAGCTGAGCCTGATCCGCGCCTATGTGGACGCCGATATCCCTGTGTTCCTACACGGTCTGACCGGCGACGGCAAGAGCGACCGCGTCCGCCAGGTGGATCCGCTGGCCCTGGACATCGAGCTGGTCAACGAAACCCCGGAGACCATCAACGGCCGGGCCATCTACAACGAGGCGAAGAACGAGATCATCGACGTCAAGCCCGTGTGGCTGGTGAAGCTGGAGCGCCTGTGCGAGGACGGGCAGACCCACATCCTGTTCTTCGACGAACTGACCAACGCCACCAAGCAGACCCAGTCCGTGATCTTCAAGATCGTACTGGAGCGGGTGGTGAACAACCGCTGGCCTCTCCCGGCCAACGCCCGGATCGTGGCGGCGGGCAACGACCGCAGCGAATCCAGCGCGGCTCATGACCTGGCCGAGCCGCTGTTCGGCCGCTTTGCCCACATCTACATCCGCACCACCGTGGAGAACTGGATGCCCTGGGCCGTGCGCAACCGCATCAACCCCTATGTGCTGGAATTTCTGGCCAACAACGACCTGTACCTGCGCACCCCCTACACCGGCGCTGAGGGCCACGCCGACCCCCGCCGCTGGGAGATGGTGTCAAAGGCGCTGGACCATTCGGGCAACGACTTCTCCCTGCTGGCACCCATCGTGGGGCGGGACACGGCAGAGGCTTTCGTCCGCTTCTTCCGGGCCCAGCAGCAGCTGGCGGCCCTGGGACACTATACAGACGAGGAGCTGGCGCGTTTCAGCATCGCCCGCCGCTATCAGCTGGCACAGCAGTGCCTGTATCTGTCGGCGGCCAAGCCGGAGGAGGCCCGGGCGCTGGTCACCCGGCTGGGACCGGAGTTTTTGGCCTGGTTCGACTATGTGCAGCAGCGCAAGCAGAAAGCCTACGGCAATTAAAGAAAAGCAGAGGGAAGCACACACCGATCGAATGTGCTTCCCTCTGCTTTTGCAATATGAGGCGTCAGCGCCTCAGTTTTTGAAAATGCTGATGACGGCAATGAGCATGACGATGAGCAGCAGGATGTTGAGCAGCAGCTGGTTCATGGAGATGGCCAGCACCACGCCCAGGATCGAGGCCACGCTGCCGGCGGTCATAGAGGCCAGGACCATCTTGCGGTTGTAAAGCCCGCCCCGCACGATGGCGACACCGCCGCTCATGGGATTGATGGCGCCCAGCACCAGTGTCAGCGTCAGAGCCGCCACAGGGGAGAGCCCCAGCAGAAGGAGCATGGCGGTGGCGATGGGCTTGCAGGGGACACCCGTCATGTTGATAAAGCCGATGCCCACGCAGGCAAGGCTCATAATCAGCAGCTTCCCGCCCCGCAGACTGACGGCGCTGCCGGTGGTCCCGGTGCTGACGATCATCTTGACCACCAGCGCCGCCATGGAAAACAGCAGGGCAAAGCCCATCACCTTTTTCACTGTGGCCCCGTCCATACGGCTGACGACCCGGCTTCCGCAGACAGCGCCCGCGGCCAGACAGACCATAAAGAGGATCAGCGTCAGCGCGTCGGCGGAATTCTCCGTGCGCAGATAGCTGAAGGCGATAAGCGCCCCGGGCACGATGGTGGCGGCGATCAGACAGCCGGGGATGCTCTTGTCATCGGCCAGCCGAAGTTTTTTAATGATCAGAGTGTTCAGCAGAAAATCGGAGACTCCCAGGGTACAGAAGAAAAAAACGATGAATTCCAACACGCCCAGGACCTTCAGATCCCCCGGTGCTTGACGCAGTGCCTCCCTGTTTCTCACAAGATCCCTGCCAAGCACGAAGGCGTAGACCAGCCCGCACAGGAGAAAAACGCAGCCTATGGATTTCGGAATGCTCATGTCTCGCCCTCCCGCGCGGTGATGGAACGACCTTTTGCAGGGCTCAGTCGATCAGATGAAAATTGCCGATGACTGGCAGCGGCTCGTCGCTCAGCTTGGCGGCGCGCACGATGCCCATGATGAAGAACACCAGAACAGCCAGGTCAATGAGCGACCCGAGCAGACCGAAAATGCCGCCCAGCCGACTGATGAAGGTGCCGATGGTCTCCAGGATGTTGATGACCAGGGCCTGGTTCAGGTGATGACGCACCATCCTGTCGTCCTTCTCGCTGAGAAAGAACGCGGCCAGAAAGCCGATCCAGGTGATGTAACTGATGACAGAATAGAGCTTTGTGTTTTTGTTCATAACAATGCCTCCCTGTAAATGTTTTACTTGGTGGGTGTTCTCTCCCATCAGGCGGAGAGAACTTGCTCGAAGGCGTCCCGGATGCTCTGCTTGATCCGGGAGTAACTGTGTGTCGGCTTTGCCTCGTACAGCTTTTTGTCCCCATGGAAGATGGTGGGCACATAGTAATAATCCCGGCTGTTTGCCAATTCTACCTCTTCGCTCTCTTCGATCCAGCGGATCCGGATCTCCGCGTAGGCCGGGTTTTCGCTTTTCAGTTCTTCGATCGCCCGCCGGGCGTTGATGCAGTAAGGACAATGGGTCAGGTGGTAAAGTTCGATTTCTTTCATGGGGACTTCCTCCGGCTTTGCGTTTTGAAAAGTTGGGAATTGTGCGTAAGTTCAGATAAAGTATAGCATGGGAATTCGCAACTTTCAATTCCTGTGTAAGATGAGTGGTGAGGGTGGTGATTCTGAAGAATGAATACAAAAAGCGCTCGCGCATCGATTCCATTTAGGGAACCGATGCGCGGGTGTTTTAATTATCTGTTTTTTCTACGGTCTCGATGTAATAATCTTCGCCCCATTGTTGCGCGGCAATCAGAATACTTTGTGCTTGGGGAATATCCTGCTCATCAAGCTTTTTGAGCGCATCCGTGATAGCGTTAAACAGGTGAAAGTACATTTTCTTGTACTGCGGCATGGGTGTTCCTTCTTTTCATGTACGGATTATGTGTAAACATTATAGTCTTCTTAACGATCATAGTCAAGATGTCGCCTGCATATTACTATCTTTGTAGGTGATAGTTGTGATTTCTTACGAACCGTTTTGGGCTACGCTGAGAGCGTCAAGCGAATCAACGTATACGCTGATTAACAAGCACCATATTTCCAGCTCAACAATCGATAAGCTGAGGAAGAATAAACCGCTTAACACTACGACGATTAACGATCTTTGCAGAATCCTGGGTTGCCCGGTCGAGAGCATCATGAGATACAGTCCCTGTGACGAAGATCAAGTTCTGTGAAGGATCAATGAAAAATGATGTGATTACGTAAATACTGCCGTGAAGTTTTCCACACGGCAGTATTCTTTTGTGTAGAATTGATTCTCATCTATAATAAAATGTCCGAAAACTCGCACTCAAATCGAGTTTTCGGACAAATACTGGCGGAGGGTAAGGGATTCGAACCCCTGTGGACTTTCGCCCTAACGGTTTTCAAGACCGCCCCGTTATGACCACTTCGGTAACCCTCCATGTATGTTAACTCCCGGATGGGAGGTAACGACGATATGAAATTGTCTTATAAACAAGACCGCCCCGTTATGTCCTGTTGCGGTGCCCGAAATCTTTTGCTCGCTGGTCGCTCGCAAGATTTCGACCGCTGCCACTCCTTATTGCTCGCTTCATCCGCCGCAGGCGGCGCTCGCAAACGTCCCCGCTTCGGTAACCCTCCGGATATGGCGGAACAACGCGCCCCGCGTTGCGAGGCAATTATACACGAATGCGGCGCCGATTGCAAGCCGTGGCGGAAAAACATGGGAAAACCGCGCTTCCCGGCAAGAAAAAAGACTGTTCATTTCAGGATTCTTCTGGTATACTACTGGACAGAATCACAAGCATTGTCAAGTCAAGGCAAAAGAAAGAGAGGCATGGCCATGGCAGACGATAAGAGACCCCAAGGCAGAGACAAGTATGTAACCAATAACGGAAAAGGCATCCGCCGCAGAGGCTCCGGGCTGAACACCGGGCCCGTGGGCGATCAGAATGCCAATCCCAACAGCGCCGGCCAGCAGCAGACCGGCGGCAAGCGCAGCGGCGTCACCCGCGGCGGCGGCATGAGCCCGCTGCTGATCATCGTGCTGCTGGTGCTGCTGCTGGGCGGTGGCGGCGGCGGTCTGCTCAGCAACCTGGGCGGCAACACCACCACGACCACCACGCCCGCGACCCAGGCGCCCGTGGTGACGGCGGCTCCGGTGGCCACGCCAAAGCCCACGCCGAAGCCCACAGCGGCGCCCACCGTTCCCAGCGCCTACAGCAACCTGATCCAGGGCAGCACATCCACCTGGAACAGCCAGACGGCCAACGTGGGGACCCTGGACAGCGCAGTGGCCAGCGGCACCCGCGCCAAGTACACCCAGATCCTGGGCGGCGGCCGGGACACCGTGACCATCATGGTTTACATGTGCGGAACGGACCTGGAGTCCCGCAGCGCCATGGCCACCCGTGACCTGGTAGAGATGACCCGGGCAAAGCTGGGCAGCAATGTGCATGTGCTGGTTTACACTGGCGGCTGCACCAAGTGGAACAACCAGGTCATCAGCGCCCAGACCAACCAGATCTATGAGATCAAGGACGGCGGCCTGGAGCGGCTGGAGGCCAACCTGGGCAGCGCCGCCATGGTCAAGCCCGCCACGCTGACGAGCTTTATCAAATGGTGTGCCAAGAACTACCCGGCCAACCGCAACGAGCTGATCCTCTGGGACCACGGCGGCGGCTCCGTCAGCGGCTACGGCTATGACGAGAAGTATAAGTCCAGCGGCTCCATGTCCCTGGCCGGCATCAACCAGGCCCTGGCGGACGCGGGCATGAAGTTTGACTTCATCGGCTTCGACGCCTGCCTGATGGCCACCATGGAGAATGCCCTGATGCTGGACCAGTTTGCCGACTACCTGGTGGCCTCCGAGGAGACCGAGCCGGGCATCGGCTGGTACTATACCAACTGGCTGACCGAGCTGAGCCAGAACACCTCCAAGCCCACGGTGGAGATCGGCAAGAAGATCGTGGACGATTTTGTGAGCACCTGCGCCTCCCAGTGCGCCGGGCAGTCGGCCACCCTGTCGGTCATCGACTTGGCGGAGCTGGCCAACACCGCGCCGGAGCCCATGAAGGACTTCTCCAAGTCCCTGAGCCAGATGATCAGCAACAACCAGTACAAGACTGTCTCCAATGCCCGCAACGGTACCCGCGAGTTTGCCCGCAGCACCATGATCGATCAGATCGACCTGGTACATTTTGCAAACAATGTGGGCAACGCCGAGAGCAAGGAGCTGGCCAACGCCCTGCTGGGCGCAGTGAAGTACAACCGCACCTCCTCGGATATGACCAACTCCTACGGCGTATCCATTTACTTCCCGTACCGCAAGGCCTCCAATGTGGATAAGGCGGTCAGCACCTACAACGCCATCGGCATGGATGAGAGTTACTCCGAGTGCATCCGCGCCTTCGCCAGTCTGGAGGTCAGCGGCCAGGCGGCCACCGGCGGCAGCTACAGCGCGCTGCCGTCCCTGCTGGGCTCCCTGTACGGCAACAGCTACACCGGCGGCACGGCCTCCTCCTACAGCAGCTCCGCAGGCAGCGCCGAGATGATCGGGTCCCTGCTCAACGCCTTCCTGGGCGGCAATGTCAGCTCTGTGTCCGGCTTGTCCGGCGCCAACACCAACTTCCTCTATGGCCGCGCTCTGAGCACCGAGGATACGGTGGCCTACATCGAGAACAACTTTTTCGACGCGGGCGCCCTGGTCTGGACGGAGAACGACGCCGGGGAGACTGTGATCCGCCTGGCGGAGGATCAGTGGGAGCTGGTGGAAGGCCTTGACCTGAACATGTTCTATGACGACGGTGAAGGCTATATCGATCTGGGCCTGGATAATGTGTTCGACTTTGACGATGAGGGCAACCTCCTGGCACCCACGGACCGCACTTGGCTGGCGGTGGACGGCTGGCCGGTGGCCTATTATCACCAGTACACCTCCGGCGAAGGGGACGAGCAGGTCATCTCCGGCTACATCCCCGCGCTGCTCAACGGCGAGAGGGTGGAGCTGCTGGTGGTCTTTGACGCAGCCAATCCCCACGGCGCCATAACCGGCGCCCGGACCATCTACGTGGACGGCGAGACCGAGACCGTGGCCAAGAGCGACGTCTTCGGCGATGTGGACGGCGACGCTGTGGCAGCCCTGCAGGACGGCGACGAGCTGATCTTTATTGCGGACGCTTACACCTACGAGGGCGACTACGAGAACAGCTACCAGATCAGCGATCCCATCTCCTACGACAGCAGCATGGAGATCTCCAATGTGGACGTGGGCGATGGCGCCGTACGCCTGACCTACCGCTTCACTGACCTGTATCAGCAGCACTACTGGACCCAGCCCCTGTTCGGCTGAGCCCCATCACAAGCAAAAGCAGACCACCAAAACGGTGGTCTGCTTTTGTATTGGACAGATTTGGCTCAGCGGTGGATGTTGACCTTCAGGCTGCTCATGACGGCGGCGAAGTCCGCATACTCCAGCAGGTCGGTGACCGCGTCGTCCCAGCCGGGACCCTTGAGCAGGGTGACCAGCAAGTAGCTGTAGGGATCCTCCCCGGCGGGGAAGCACAGGCATACATTGTCGCCTGCGGTGTAGGACACGCCGGTGTTGTCCCCGTAGGCCACAGGGGCGAAGTCCGTATACTTCTCGCTGACCTGGCGGATCAGGTCCTCGAAGCCCTCGCCGTGATAATAGCCCGCATACTCCAGCTGGAAGCTGAAATCCTCGCCGGACAGGACTGCCACATGGGAGTCGCTGGTGTAGGCCAAGAACTCCTCGCCGATGACGGCATAGCTGTACTTGTCGGCGTCATAGTCCAGGCTCACGTCCACAGTAACAGCGTCCTTGAAGCCGGAGATGAAGCTGTAGCTGCCGGTCTGCAGATTTTTGGGCGCGGCGGCCTTGGCTGGCATGGCCTTCTTCGCACCGCCCTCCGTAGTCTGAGGCTCTTTTTTCAGCAGGGTCGCCACACCCAGCGCGGCGGCGCCGACGGCGGCCAGGGACAGAGGCGCCAGTACTTTCCATTTTTTCATAGGTGGTATCTCCTTTCGGGTTCTGTATAGGTTCAAAGCAGGGGAATATCCTGCCGGGCGATACGGTTCCAATCGAAGTCTGCCAAAAGCTCCCGCGGTGTAACAGGCGCGTCTGTTTCCGTCAGCCCGCAGAGCTGCGCCAGCTTTCCCGTCAATTCCTCCGGCCGGTACTCCTGCCGCAGGACCTGAGTGCTGAGGCTGCCCAAACGCTTGGACAGCTTCCCCTCGCCGGAGGACAGCAGCGGTCCATGGCAGTAGTCGGGGGCGACGCCGCCCAGGGTCTCGATCAGCCAGCGCTGGCGGGGGGCGGAGCTCAGCAGGTCCCGACCCCGGACCACCCGGGTCACGCCCATCAGCATATCGTCCACCGAGACGGCCAGCTGATAGGCAAAGACCCCGTCAGAGCGGCGGACGATAAAGTCCCCCACATCCCGGGCCAAGTTCTGGGAGAAGCGGCCGTAATGCCCGTCGTCCACGGTGACGGCCTCCTCGGGGACCCGGAGCTTCCAGGCCGGGCGGCGCCCACTGCGCTCCCGTTCAGCCTGTTCTTTCCGGCTCAACCGCGCGCAGGGACAGCCCGGATCGTGCTCCGCCTCCCCGGGGTGGGGAGCGGAGGCGGCGGCCAGCCGGTCCGCGCGGGTACACCAGCAGGGATAGATCAGCCCCTTCCTCTCCAGCATGCGGAAGGCATCCTCATACACATCCGTGCGCGTGCTCTGGGCATAGGCGGGATCCGGCCAGCCCTCGTCCCAGTCCAAGCCCAGCCAGCGCAGGTCCTCCGCCAGGGCGGTCTTGTAGACCTCCTTGGAGCGGGCGGGGTCCAGATCCTCCATGCGGAAGATCATCCGGCCGCCCAGGGCGCGGCAGTCCAGCCATGCCAACAGCATGGACAGAAGATTGCCCATATGCATATATCCGGAAGGGCTGGGGGCAAAGCGCCCCACTGCAGTTGCATTCATAAAAGCAGTATAGCAGAAAGCGCGGAGGATGACAAGGGCGTGAAGCTGCGCAAAGGGCGCGGCAGGCGCTTGCATGTTGTTCCAGAAAATGCTAAACTACTGGTAATTCTTCGGAAAGGAGCAGTCGTATGGCGAACTTTACCCGCGACGTGATCCGCTCCACTTTTGGTGAGATGCTGGATAAGACGCCCTTTGAAAAGATTACGGTCTCTTCTCTGATCAAGGCCTGTCATATCGGGCGCAATACCTTCTATTATCATTACCAGGATATCTACGAGCTGCTGGACGACTGGCTGCAGATGGAGTTCGGCAAGTTTGCCACCGACGGAAAAGACGCGGCTTGGGAAGAGCAGATGAAGGCCTTCCTGCGGACCTGCAAGGCCAACAAGCGGAAGGTGTACCACCTGTACAATTCCATTTCCCGGGGAAGGATTGAGCAGTACGTGTTCACGTCCACAGGTAATCCCATCACCGCCTACATCCAGCACCTGGTGGAAGGGCGGGAGCTGCCGCCCCAGCGGGTGGACGGGATCATCGACATCTGCCGCTACGCTTTGATCGGCCACTTCCTGCACTATCTTTGGAACGGCATGAACGGGGATATTGATACATCTGTGGACGAGCTGAGTGTTCTGCTCAACGACATCGTGGAGCGGATGCTGCTCCAGTATGAGGAAGAAGACCATGAGCCCTGATGTGGTGATCGTCCCCTGCGGCAGCTATGAGCAGCAGGAGGTGGACGCGGCCCTGGCTGCGGTGCTGGAGCCGCTGGGCGGTCTGGACTTCGTAAAGCCCGGGATGCGCATCGCTGTCAAGGTCAATCTGGTCGCCGCCATGAAGCCGGAGCTTGCCGCCACGGTGCATCCCAATCTGGTTTGTGCCCTGGTGAAGCTGCTGAGGGAGCGGGGCGCCCAGGTGGTTTTGGGCGACAGCCCCGGCGGCGTATTCACCCCCACCCACCTGCGCCATGTGTATGAAGTCACCGGCATGCGCCAGGCGGAAGCACTGGGCGCGGAGCTGAACGACGACTTTTCCCAGGCGGAGGCGGACTTCCCCCAGGGCGCGCAGGCCCGCCGCTTCCCCTATACCGCCTATCTGACCAACGCGGACGCGATCATCGACCTGTGCAAGCTGAAAAGCCACGGCATGATGGGCATGACCAACGCGGTGAAAAATTTCTTCGGCGCCATCCCCGGCACCCAAAAGCCGGAGTTTCATTACCAGTATCCCCGGGCGGAGGATTTCGCTTCCATGCTGGTGGATCTGTACGAGTTTTTCAAGCCCCAGCTTTGCATCTGCGACGCGGTGGTGGGCATGGAGGGCAACGGACCCACCCAGGGCACGCCCCGCGCCATCGGCTGTCTGATCGCCAGCCGAAGCGGCCATATGCTGGACATGACAGCGGCCGGACTCATTGGCCTTGCGCCCAGGGAGGTGCCCACCATCCGGGCCGCCATGGACCGGGGATTGCTGCCGGCGGACATCTCACAGCTGAGGATCAGCGGCGAGCCCCGGCTCTTTGCGTTGCCGGACTTTCACACGGTCCCGGCCCAGAACAGCGTGTTCTTTCACGTGGCGGGAAGGGGACCGGTGGGCAAACTGGTGGATCGGGCGGCCACGCGCTTTATGACGCCCCAACCGAAGCTGAAGGCGGAGGACTGTATCGGCTGCGGCAAATGCGCACAGATCTGTCCGGCCAAGGCCATCGCCATGAAACAGGGGAAGCCCGCCATTGACCGGAGCCGCTGCATCCACTGCTTCTGCTGTCAGGAGTTCTGCCCCAAAGGCGCCATGCAGGTGGGACGCAATTTCATCCTGCGTGCCCTGGGCGGCCGGCGGGCTTGACCGTCAGTAAGGCCCCTCCTCTCGGAGGGGTCTTATTGCATATTCTGCAAAAAGAGGAAGCGCAATTCTTTCCGTGGAATGTAAGATTCCACAAAATCCAAGGCGCGATGGATAAAGTTGTTGCATTTACCGCGTTAAAGTGGTATGTTTAATGCATAATTCAATACCATTGATGTTTTCGGAATCCTTTTGGGAGACCGGAAGCGGAGGAACTCTGGAGAATCCCGCCCAGGCGGGTGCCGAAGGTGCAAAGCGTATGCTGAATCTCTCAGGCAAAAGGACAGAGCGGAATCATCAGTCTTTTACAGCTGCCCGGCAGTTGTGAAAATTGATCTTTCTCCGGAGTTGCTTCTTTTGGGGGGCAGCTCTTTTTTTGTGGGTTGGATTAAGGCAAGGGGAGTCGAACACCTGTCGCCTGTGAGCGGCTCTTTTTGGTGCTTTTTGCCCCTTGTCACTTGATGGGCGCCAGCCCATCTGCGTTTCGCGTGACAAAAATCCCTCGAAAATTGCTCGCTCACAGGTGCGAGGCAGTTTTCAGCCAGCGGATTTTTGTCGAAACAAGGAAAAGTCCGCAGGGAATATTTTCATATTTCTAAGGACTTTGACGCAGTGTCGGCGGAAATCCGCCGCTGAAAACCGGCAGGGGTTCAACTCCCCTTGCCTCAAAAAACAAGAAAAGGACGGATGAAAGTGGAAGGATTTGTTTCTAAGGTTGAAGCCATCAACGGCGCGATCAACAGCTTTGCGTGGGGGCCTCTGATGCTCCTGCTGCTGGTGGGTACCGGCGTGTTTCTGACCATCAAGGTCAACTGGCTGCAGGTGACCCATTTTGGCCGCATCATGAAAAACACCATCGGCACCCTGTTCCAGGGCAAGCAGGAGAAGAAGGACCACGGCGCCAACATCTCCCCGTTCCAGGCAGTGTCTACGGCTCTGGCGGGTACGGTTGGTACCGGCAATATCGCCGGCGTGACCGGCGCCATCTTCACCGGCGGCGCTGGCGCTGTGTTCTGGATGTGGGTGGCGGCCTTCTTCGGCATGATCACCAAGTATGCGGAGATCGTGCTGGCCATGAAGTACCGCGTCAAGGACGAGAACGGCGTGTACCACGGCGGCCCCATGTACTATATCGAAAACGGCATCGGCAAGGGCTGGAAGTGGATGTCCGTTATCTTCTGCCTGCTGGGCGGCCTCGCCTCCTTCGGCATCGGTAATATTGCTCAGAGCAGTGAGATCTCCGGCGCCCTGGGCGACCTGTTCCACATCCCGCCGTTAGTCTCCGGCATCATCATCGCCATCGTGGTGGCTCTGGTCACCCTGGGCGGCATCAAGCGCATTGGCAAGGTCACCTCTCTGCTGGTGCCCTTCATGTCCGCGTTCTACATTCTGGCGGGTATTGTCATCATCATCATGCGCATCGGCCACATCCCCGCGGTCTTCGGCCAGATCTTCGCAGGCGCCTTCTCCTTCAAGAGCGTGGGCGGCGGCCTGTTCGGCTACACCATCATGATGGCCATGAAGCAGGGCTTCGCCCGCGGCGTGTTCTCCAACGAGGCCGGCCTCGGCTCCGCGCCTATCGCCCATGCGGCCTCCTCCACCGAGGAGCCCTGTGAGCAGGCCATCTGGGGCGTGTTCGAGGTCTTCATCGACACCATCATCATCTGCAGCATCACCGCTTTCGCGGTTCTGCTCTCCGGCATCCTGAACGCCGAGGGCGGCCTGGGCGCCTTCGCCTCCAAGGGCGCAGCCGCTGCCGCTGCTTTCAACACCATCCTGCCCGGCACTCTGGGCGGCAAGATCATCGAGCTGAGCCTGCTGTTCTTCGCCCTGTCCACCATCCTGTCCTGGGCTTACTACGGGGAAAACTGCTGGGGCTACCTGACCAACAACAACAAGGTCTTCCTGCTGGTCTATAAGATCATCTTCGCCCTGGTATGCATCGTGGGCGCTGTGGGTTCCGGCACCCTCATGTGGGATATCGCGGACACCCTTAACGGCCTGATGGCCATCCCCAACCTGATCGCGCTGCTGCTGCTGTCCGGCGTAGTGGCCAAGGTCACCAAGGAGTACTTCTCCAAGAACCTGCTGAAAAAGTAAAACTGCTGACAATGTGAATCTCCCCCGGTCATCCGACCGGGGGAGATTTTCATTTGGGGGGACTGATCAGGGATCAAGCAGTGTGCTCGTTATGGCGCGGATCGCAGCCGCAGGCCTTGGAATCGCCCGGGCAAAAGACGCGCCTGCGGTTTTTTTACGAGCCATCGTGCTCCGCCTGTTCTTCCACTGCGGCTTTGTCGGATGCCGCGGCTTGCTCCTGTTCCAGACGCTCCAGAGCCTGCGCGGCCTCCTCACTGCCGGCCTCAGCGGCCTGCAGATACCACTCCAGAGCCGCATCCTCCGTACCGTAGTGGTTTTCGGTGCACCAGCCCAACATGTACTGCCCGTCGCTGTCCCCGGCCTCGGCCGCCGCGCGGTAGCAAAGGTAGGCCTGACGCGGGTCCTCCTCGGTGCCGTAGGCGTACTGGTACATCAGCCCCAGATTGTACAGCGCCGCGCTGTTGCCGGTTTCAGCCAGCTTCTTGATCCAATGGAAAGCCTGCTCCAGATCTACCTCGGTGCCGATGCCGTTGCGGTAGCAGAGGGCCAAGTTGTACATGCCCAGCTCGTTGCCATTTTCCGCGGCCTTGCGATACCAGGCGAGGGCCTGCGCCTCGTCCTTCTCCACGCCGCTGCCCTGCTCATAGCAGATGCCGACATTGAGCATGGCTCCGGACTCTCCCGCCTCGGCGGCGCGCATGTTCCAGGCGAAGGCCTGCTCGAAGTCTGTTTCGGTACCGGTACCGTTCCAATAGCAGTTGGCCACGGCTACCATTGCCGTGGAATCCCCGGCCTCGGCGGCCCGGGTAAACCAGTACAGCGCCTGCACCGGATCCTGTTCGATCCCCCAGCCCTTTTGATAGCAGTCGCCCAGGAAGAACGCGGCGTAGGCGTTGCCCGCCTCTGCCGAAACGCGCAGGAACTCCACATCCGCCGCTTCGATCTCGTCCTTCTGACTGATGGAGACGAGGGCCGCGCCGTAGATGTCATAGGACAGCTCCTGATTTTCCCGGGAGATCACCATATTGCGCCAGATCAGCCCAGCCGCGAAAGCCGCTACTGCCGCTGTGACCCCGCCGGCGATCAACGCCGTGCGGCGTTTGCGTTGCTTTTCCCGATCCACAAGGCGGTTGAAACGCAGGTCCAGCAGTATGGCCATGACCTTGAGGAAGGCCTTGTTTTTCCCGATCTCCCCCACACTCGCGCCCAGGGGATGCTTGTCCTCGTCGCTGCGCAGGGCAGGCGGATAGCACTCCAGGGCTTCATCGTCGCTCTCCGGCTCGCCGGCGACGATGAAGGGGATGATCTGCTCCTCGCGGCCCAGGGACCGGAAGAAACGGACTTCATCGTTGACCCAGGGGGAGGCCGCGCTGGCCGGGGAGCAGATCACGATCAGAAAGCGCGAGGCACGCAGCTCCTTCTGCAGAGCAAGCTGCAGCTCCACACCCGCCAGATCTGTCTGATCCCGGAAGACGCGCAGGTGCCTGCGCCCCTTCCCAAGCTCGCAGAGGTCACGGGGGATACGAAAGCCCTCCAGCCGACGCTGCAGCCAGCGGGCCCAGTGCAGGTCCCGATGGCTGTAGCTGATGAAAGCGTCATATATATACTTGTCCATAACGGTCCCATGCCCCCTGTCGAAAATCTCTTTTAGAGGCAATGCAATAACGATCCATGGGCACGCCCCTTTTTATAATACGGCCGGCATATTCTGCCATTTTGCCAGTTTCAGTATAACGGTATTCCCGGGAAATAGCAAGCGGGGGATCCCCGGGAAACGGCGGGAAACGTGAACTTTTTCGATCTGCGCCCGGCAATTCCGCTGTTGACTTCGGCATGGCAGTATCGTAGAATAAAAGACAACGAAAAACAGATACAAAACACCTGCGCATGTAGGAGGTTTTTATGAAAAAAGAGAAGAAAGACGCTGTAAAAGCGGAAAATACCCAGCTGAAGGCGGAGATCAAAGCCCTGCGGGAGCGGCTGCTGAGCCAACAGCAGGCGATCCGCGCCAAGGGCTTGCCCATCATCGTACTGGTGGAGGGCTGGGCCGCCGCCGGAAAAGGCAGCCTGATCAATGAGCTGATCAGCGAGATCGATCCCCGCTTTTATAATGTGACCACCTCCGTCATCACCGGCGAGGCAGAGAGCCGCTACCCCTTCCTGTACCCCTATGCCTGCGCCATCCCGGAGAACGGGAAGATCATGTTCTATGATTCCGGCTGGATGGAGGACGTCGTGCGCAAATACCTCCACCGGGAGATCACCAAGGAGCAGTACAAAGAGCGCGTCCGCTCCGTCAACGAGTTCGAGCGCCAGCTGCGCCACGGCGGCTATCTGCTGCTGAAGCTGTTTCTGGACATTGACGCCGGGGAGCAGCGCAAGCGTATGAGCGCTCTGCGGGAGGATTACGAGACTGCATGGCGTGTCACCGACGAGGATCTGTGGCAGCAGCGGGAGTATAAGCTCTTCAAGCAGAGCTACGAGAGCTTTATGGACAAGACCGGCGGCCTGATCCCCTGGCATGTGCTGGACGGAAACAGGAAAAACCTGGCGGTGCGGGACGCTATGAAGCTGCTGGTGGAGGGCATCGACCGGGCCCTGGAGGCCGGGCGCTATGTGGGCAAGCCCTTCAAGGAGAGCTTCCCTCTGCTGAAAATGCCGAAGCTGGCCGCGGTGGACCTGTCCCCGACCCTGACAGACGAGGAATACCGCGCAGAACTCAAAAAGCTGCAGAAGCGCCTGGGCGAGCTGCACAACCGCATCTACCGCATGAAGATCCCGGTGATCCTCTGCTATGAGGGCTGGGATGCCGCCGGCAAGGGCGGCAACATCCGCCGGGTGGCCAAGCCTCTGGATCCCAGGGGCTTCGATGTGATCCCCATCGCCTCGCCGGAGCCCCACGAGCTGGCCCGCCAGTATCTGTGGCGCTTCTGGACCCGGCTGCCACGCAGCGGCCATGTGTGCATCTTTGACCGGACCTGGTACGGCCGGGTCATGGTGGAGCGGCTGGAGGGCTTCTGCACCGAGGACGACTGGAAACGGGCCTATAACGAGATCAACGAGTTTGAGCGCCAGCTGACCGAATGGGGCGCCGTGGTGCTGAAATTCTGGATCCATATCGACCAGGACACCCAGCTGGAGCGCTTCAACGACCGGCAGAACACTCCGGAGAAGCAGTGGAAGCTGACCGAGGAGGACTGGCGCAACCGGGAGAAATGGCCCCAGTACGAGGAGGCCATCGATGAGATGCTGCAGAAGACCAGCACGGAGTTTGCCCCCTGGTTCATCATCGAATCCAACGATAAGAAATACGCCCGTATCAAGACCCTGAAAATCGTGATCGACGCGCTGGAAAAGGCTTGCGAGGATCACATGGCATAAGAGGTTCGACATGGCTTCAAAAGAGAAAAAAAGCGAATCGGTCAAGCACAGCGCGGCCGAGAGCCTGTATATCAACCGGGAACTGAGCTGGCTGGCCTTCAACGAGCGGGTGCTCCTGGAGGCCGCCGACCCGGCGGTGCCGCTGCTGGAGCGGCTGAAATTCCTGATGATCTACCAGTCTAATCTGGAGGAGTTCTATCGGGTGCGCATGGGCATCCTGACCCACCGGGCCCTGTTGACGCCGGACAAGGCGGACCCCTTGTCGGGCATGCTGCCTGACGCCCAGATCCAAGAGGTGCTGCGCGTCACCCGGGAGCAGCAGTCCCTGATGGAGAGCATCTGGAAGGCCATCCGGGAAGAGCTGCGGGTCAATAAGGTGGAGGTGCTGGACTTCAAGAAGATCAGCAAGGTGGATGAGCTCATGAGCAAAAAGCTCTTTGGAGACATCAAGGACCTGCTGTTTCCCAAGATCATCGACATGAACCAGCCCCTGCCTTTCCTGTGGAGCGGGGAGGCCAACATCATCGCCTTCCTGGGCCGAAACGGCGAGCAGAAGCTGGCCATCATTCCTCTGCACCGGGTGCCGTCCTACCTGACCTTTGAGATCGACGGCAACCGGAAGATCGTGCTGACGGCACAGCTGGTGCGGCACTTCCTGCCCCTGCTGCTGAAGAAGGAGACCATCGCCCAGTCGGTGATCCTGGATGTGACCCGCAACGCGGATGTGTTCCTCTCCGGCGTGGAGGAGAGCGAGGACAAGGATCTTCGCCAGAAGGTGTCCAGCATGCTCTCCAAGCGCAAGCGGGAGATGCCCGTACGGGTGCGGATCTACGGCAAGATCACGGACCAGGCCCGCGCTATGCTGATCAAAAAGCTGCGGGTGCCGGAGCGCTGTGTGTTCTCCCAGAGCGTGCCCTTCGACCTATCCTTCCGCTCTGCCATCAGCGGGCATGACAACTTCCGCTATGAGGAGCGCAAGCCCGCCCGTGAGCTGGGACTGAAAAAAGGGGAGTACTTCTCCTATATCGAAAAGCAGGATCTGGTGATGAGCTTCCCCTTCCAGAGCATGATGCCCTTCGTGGATCTGATCTACGAGGCGGCGGACGATCCGGAGGTCCTGTCCATCAAGATCACCCTCTATCGCATGTCCGGCAGCAGCAAGATCGCCGCCGCTCTGGCCTATGCGGCGGACCGGGGAAAGGACGTGCTGTGCCTGCTGGAGCTGCGGGCCCGCTTTGACGAGCAGAACAACATCGACTACTCCGAGATGCTGGAGGACGCCGGCTGCCGGGTCTGCTACGGCCTGCCGGAGCACAAGGTCCACAGCAAGCTCTGTGTCATCACCCGCCGTAAGGGCGGGAACCTGAGCCGTATCACCCAGGTGGGCACCGGCAATTACAACGAGGTGACCGGCGAGCAGTATACCGACCTGTTCCTCATCACCGCCAACGAGGCCGCCGGCGAGGAAGCGGAGGCCACCTTCGCTGCCCTGGAAAACGGCCAGCTGCCGCCGGAGGCGCACACGCTGTGGATCGCACCCCGCAGCTTCAAGAGCCGGGTGCTGGAGCTGCTGGATCAGGAGATCGCCAAAGGCAGTGAAGGACGCGTGGCCATCAAGGTCAACGCCATGAACAACCTGGATGTGATGGAGAAGCTGATCGAGTGCTCCCAGGCCGGAGTCCAGGTGGAGCTGTTCATCCGCGGCATCTGCTGCCTGCGGCCGGGCATACCCGGCAAGACCGACAATATCGTGGTCAAAAGCGTGGTGGGCCGCTGGCTGGAGCATTCCCGGATCTACAAATTCGGCGAGGGCGAGGACGCCAGGATGTTCATCGGCTCCGGCGACCTGCTCAACCGCAATCTGGAGCGCCGGGTGGAGGCCTTTATCGAGGTGGTCACTCCCGATACCCGGGAGCAGATCGACCAGGTGCTCACCGCCTTGCGCAACGACCGGGAGAAATCCCGCAAAATGCTCTCCGACGGCAGCTATGTCCGGGAGGAGGGCGGCGAGGGGACCTCGTCTCAGGAGGCCCTGTACCGTTACTTCAGTGCCCGCAGGGTCCGGCCCGACGGAACCCTGCCGACAAAGGCGGCCCCGGCCGCGGCGGCGGGAGCGGAGAACGGCTCTTTCTGGCAAAAACTGCGGCAGATGCTGCACGGCTAAAAATAAAAAGGAGGCTTACACATGGCAAAGTGCTATAATATTTGTCTGGATGTGGGCGGGACCAAGGTCCTGGGCGCCATCTTCAACGAAAAGGATGAGATCATTTATCGGCTGAAAAAACGCTCCAAGGACAGCGGCGAAGGCGCCGCCGATGTGGAGAAGGTCATCGTCAGCGTGGTAGAGGAGATGATCCAGGAGTCCGGGATCGACCGGAGCAAGCTCAATGCCATCGCCTCCTGCGCCCCCGGCGTCATTGACCAGGAGCACGGCATTGTGCTCTTTACGCCGAACCTGCCCTGGCGGAACTATGACATGCGCGCCGCCATGGAAAAACGCTTCCAGGTGCCCTTTTTCGTAGGCAACGACGTGAACCTGGGTGTGCTGGGCGAATATAAATTCGGCGCCGCCCGGGGTTATAAGAACGTAGTGGGCTTCTTTGTGGGCACCGGTATGGGCGGCGGCCTTATCCTGAACGGGGAGCTCTATACCGGAAACCAGTTCAAGGCGGCGGAGTACGGCCACATGATCCTGGAGCCGGAGGGTCCCCTCTGTGGCTGCGGGCAGCGGGGCTGCCTGGAGGCCTTCTCCAGTAAGAAGGGCATGAGCGCCTATATCCGTGAGCAGGCGGCCCATGGCCGCAAGAGCAGCTTGGCCGAGGCTGTGCAGGACGGGGTATTCCGCAGCAAGAAGTTGAAGAAGGCCCTGGAGGCGGGTGACACCGTTGCCATGGAGGCTGTGGACCGGGCCTGCCACTATCTGGCCATCGCCACCGGCAATATGATCAACACCTTCAGCCCCGACCTGATCGTCTACGGCGGCGGGGTGATGGAGGCCATGAGCGATCTGTTCATGGAGAAGATCCTGGCCGAGGTGGACAAATACTGCATGCCGCAAATCCGCTCCACCGTGGAGCTGAAGCCGGCCGCCCTGGGGGACGATTCCATCCTCTACGGCGATCTGGCCATGATCAAGGGACTGTAAAAGCCAAGAGGAAACGCAGAGGGAGTGCCCTGCGGCGAAAGAAAACTCCGCAGCATGAATGCTCGTTGACAAGACTGTGAAAGCCCGCATCGTTGATGGCGATGCGGGCTTTCGTTATACCTGGAATTTTCTCGCGCTAATGCGTTAATGTATTGACGTACACCGCTGCGACTGCTATAATCCAAAATATGGAAAACAAGATCGACAGCTTAAAAAAGGAACCGGTTTTTCGCCAGTTTTACAGAATCAGCCAAATCCCTCACGGAAGCGGCCAGGAACAGGCTCTCAGCAATGAGATCATCCGCTGGGCAAGGGAGCGGAATATCCAGGCTGAATGTGATGCGATCGGCAATGTGTTTCTGAAAAAGAAACGGTCTTGGGAGAAACGTCCAGCGGTATTGCTTCAGGCCCACATGGATATGGTGTGCGTCAAGCGAGCCGGAAGCCCCCATGACTTTGACAGGGATCCGATCCCCTGGGTCATTGAGGGCGATGTGCTGAGCACCGGCGGCGAGACTTCACTGGGTGCAGACGACGGGATCGGAGTCGCCCTGGCCCTGGCCATGCTGGAATTGGACGGCACAGATCTGCCCGATTTGGAAGTGCTGCTTACCGTAAACGAGGAAGAAGATATGAGCGGGGCCCTTGGATTTGATATGAGCCGTTCTGAGGCGACGCTGATGATCAATCTGGACCACACCAATGAACATGAGATCCTGTGCGGAAGCTGTGGGGGTATGCGGGCCGATCTTCACCTGCCGGTAGAATGGCGGCCCGTTCCCGACACCTGGACTTGTTGCGAACTGATCTTGTCCGGCCTGGCGGGCGGCCACTCCGGCGATGATATCCACAAGGGCCGGGGCAACGCGATCGTTCTGCTGGCCCGGCTGTTGGATGAGATCGGCCGCGTGTCTCCCTTCGGGGTATGTAAGCTGCGCGGGGGCAGTATGCGCCTTGCCATCCCGGCGGAAGCGGAGGCGGTGATCTGCTTCCCGGCGGAACGGGAGACTGCGGTGCGGGACGCGGTCAATGCGGCAAAGAGCGGCATGGCCAGAGAACTGTCAGGATCCGGAGCTGACCTGGCGGTGAAGCTGCGGACTTTGGACGGACTGGAAGCCGGACGCTGTGTGGAATCTGGCCGCTTGCTGGATGCGCTGCTGCTGAGCCCTGACGGAATCTGTCAGATGAACGCATCCATTGAGGGAATGGTGGATACCTCGGATAATCTGGGTGAAGTCCTGCTCGGGGAATCGAGTCTGGATCTGGTTTTTGAGATCCGGTCGGCACAGTTGAGCCTTCGCTTTGCGGTCTATCGAAAACTGGAGCGGCTGGCGGCCCTCCTGGGTGGGAACTGCAGCTGGTCAGAGGCTTATCCCAGTTGGGAGTATCGGCCGGGATCCAGAGCGATCGCCCAGGTCGGCGAGGTCTACAGGGAAGTGTACGGGGGAGAGCCCCGACTCCTTACCCTCCACGCGGGTCTGGAGCCGGGCTGCCTGATACAGAAAAAGCCGGATCTGGATGTGGTGTCTCTGGGGCCGACGCTCTGGGACCTGCATTCTCCCGGGGAGAGTTTGAGCATTTCTTCCGTCCGGCGTTTCTATGTCTATTTACAAAAAATCCTTATCACAATCAATCAAAAGGGGGAAGACGGATGAATACGGAACAAAGCTTGCCGCAGAAAGCCCCGGAATCCGGGCAAAAGCTGAAAGCGCTGAATCCCATGCTGCTTTTGGTGATCGTCGTGTTCTTATGCGCGGTGCTGTCATATGTGATACCGGCGGGTACTTATGACCGCGTGGCGGATGCGGTCACCGGACAGGAGATCGTGGATCCGGACAGCTTTCATTATGTGGAAAAGACGCCGACCACCCTGTTTCAGCTGCTGCAGTCTCTGACGCTGGGGATGCAGAACGCGGCCTACGTGATCTTTTTCCTGCTGATCATCGGCGGCATGTTTGCTATCCTCAACGGCACGGGCGCGATCAATACCGGCATTGCCAATGTAGTGCGGAAGATGCACGGCAGAGAATTGTTGATGATCCCGGTCAGCATGATCATTTTCGGCTGCGGTTCCGCCTTCTGCGGGAACTTTGAGGAGTTTCTGGCATTTGTGCCCCTGGTTCTGGCGGCATGTATGACGATGGGCTATGACTCCCTGACGGCAGTGGGCATCGTGTTCTGCGCGGCGGCGGCGGGCTATGGCGGCGCCATCACCAACGCCTTTACCGTAGGCGTTGCACAGGGGATCGCCGGGCTGCCCATGTTCTCCGGCATTGGGCTTCGCGTGGTGCTGTTTATCGTTCTGGAGGCGGTATCCATCGCCTATGTAATGTGGTACGCACAGCGTGTCAAGAAAAATCCCGCGCTGAGCGGAGCCTACGAATATGACCTGCAGTATAACAGGGATAAAAAGCTGAATGTGGAGGAGATCACGCCGCTGACCACCCGGCAGAAGCTGGTCCTGGCGGTGTTCATTCTGGGGCTTGCCTTTACCGTGTGGGGGATCGTTGCTCGCGGGTACTACATCGATGAACTGGCGGGGATCTTCCTGGCCATCGGCATTCTGGGCGGCATTATAGGCGGACTCAAGCCAGGGAAGATCTGCGATTATTTTGAACAGGGCTGTCACGATATGCTGTTTCCCGGCATAATGATCGGACTTGCCAATGCGGCCATCGTCCTGCTCAATGACGCTAACATCATGGATACCATCATTCACGGACTGTCCAGCGTGCTCAACCACCTGCCCAGCGCCCTGCTGGCCTGCGGAATGTTTGTGGTGCAGGATCTGTTCAACGTCCTGGTCCCCTCGGGCTCTGGGCAGGCGGCCATCACCATGCCGCTGATGGCGCCCCTGGCGGATATGCTGGGGCTTACCCGCCAGACCGCGGTCCTGGCTTTCCAGATGGGCGACGCCTTTACAAACGTGATGGCACCTACCGGCGGCGAGATCCTGGCCGCACTGGCGATCTGCAAGGTGCCATTTCGGAAATGGGCAAAGTTCCTTCTGCCACTGTTTGCGGTGTGGTGGATCGTGGCCTTTGTTTTCCTGATCATCGCCACGCAGATCGGCTACGGCCCGTTCTAAAGGAGGCTGCCTATGCGTTTTATGCCGTATCAGGACTGCGAGGAAGCGTTGATACGCAGTTGGATCCGCTCCGAAAAAGAATATTATCAGTGGTCAGCCGGAGTGCTGGGAGAATACCCGATGGCGCCGGGGCGGTTGAATGCTTTTTACCGTGAATGGAAAAGCGGGCAAAAGTATATGGTGTTCTGTGCCTGCGACGAGGCGTTAAAGCCCATGGGACATTTGATCATGCGCTATCCCGATGGGGATCCCAGACATTTGCGCTTTGGATTTGTTCTGGTGGATCCTGCCAGACGGGGAGAGGGGGTCGGCCGGCGGATGCTGGGCATGGCCATCGCTTATGCAAGGGATTTCCTAAAAGCGGAGACGATTTGCCTGGGGGTTACAACGGACAACCCCGGCGCGAGGCATCTGTATGAGAGCCTGGGCTTTTGCGATACCGGGGAGCGGGAAGAGGTCAACTGTGGGGAGATTCTCTTATATGAGGAATTACAGCTTGAGCTGCGAAATGACTGATTAAAACAGACCTCCGTCGGCCCGAATCGGGCCGACGGCGGTGGATTTTTATTGGTGCTCTGAATTCAAGCGCAGAAGTGGCGCAGCAGATCCGGGAAGCTGTCGCCCTCAAAGTTGACGCCCAGCCTGCGGCTCAGCTGGGTCAGCTCCGCCTGCAGGGCCTCGCTGACCTCAATACCGGTCTCCATGAATTCCTTGAACTTTTTTCGCTCAATCTCGCCGGGCAGGAAGATCTCATCCACGCCCTCCGCCTTGCGGCTGGCCTTGACCATGCGGATGTAGCGGTCGGCATTGCGCTTGAAGTCCTCGATGGGCATGAAGCGGGAGGGGTCGATGAGCAGCAGGAAGAAGCCGGTGTTCTCCTTTTCCAGCTTGGAAAACAGTCCCACATCCGTGCCATAACAGGCGCCGCTGAGCAGGGTGCTCAAGGCGTCGATCATCACCGCCAGGCCGTAGCCCTTGTGGGCGGCGATGGGCGTCAGCGCGTAGGCCTGGGCAGGGTCGGTGGTGGGCCGGCCGTCATAGTCGTTGGCCCAGCCAAGGGGGATGCTCTGCCCCTCCCGCTGGGCTGCCTGGATCTTGCCCATGGCCACGTTGGTGGTGGAGATGTCCAGCACCATGGGATATTCCTCCCCGGTGGGGATGCCCACGACAATGGGGTTGGTGCCGATCAGCCGGTCCGCGCCGCCGTAGGGGGCGGAGAAGGCGTAGGTGTTGCAGCAGAGGATGCCGATCATGTCGTCCTCCACGGCCCGCCAGCCGTAGTAGGAGCCGCAGCCGATGTTGGCGTTGCGGCGGCCGGTGGCCACGGCCACGCCGAAGGTCTTCGCCTTGACCAGCGCCTCGTCATAGGCCTTGTTGACCGAGATGATGCCGGAGCCGTTGTCCCCGTCGAAGACCAGCAGGGACTGGTCGTCCAGCACCTTCTCAAACTTCGGCGAGGGATTCAGCGCCCCCACGTCGATCTGCCGCAGATAGCGGGTCAGGCGGGAGAGGCCGTGGGAATATACGCCGGTAAAGTCCGAGTGGGTGATGACTTTGCTGATGATCTCCGCGTCTTCGAAGCTGTAATGGGCGGCGGTGAGGATCCCGGTGACAAGCTTTCGCTCCTGATCGTGGCTGATTTTCATGTGCTGCAATCTCCTTCATGTTTGATTTCACGATGACAGTATAGCTTCTATTTTGAAAAATGGCAATGAAAACGCGAAACGCCGCGGATCTTCCGCGGCGTTTCGCTGTCAATTCAGCCCTCTATATTGGCAAGCTCCATAAGCCGGATCAGGATACGGATGCCCTGGGCATAGGAGCGGAGGGGCAGACGCTCGTTGGTGCCGTGGACCCCGGTGCGGACATCCTCCGCTTCTGCTATAAAGGGGCTGCAGCGCAGGCAGGTGTCGCAGATGCGTTCATAGCGGCGGGCGTCGGTGGCGCCGGCGGTCATGCAGGGAACGAAGAGCACCTCCGGCAGGAAAGCCGCCATGGCTTCCGTCAGCTTCCGATAGCCGTAGCCGTCGCAGCGGGCGATGGCGGAGGGGTCGTTGGCCTGCAGATAACGCAGCGTGACGGGCTGACCACGGGTGGCCACCTGACAATGGGCCATGACGCTTTCCACAGTCTCACCCGGAGCAAGCCGGAAGTTGATGACCGCGCGCATGTTCTGGGGCAGAACATTGCAGGCGGCACTGCCGCCCTGGATCATGGTGGGTGCGATGGTTGTGGTCACAAAGGAATAGGTCTCCCGCCGTCCGGCGCAGCAGGCGGCGATGGCGTCGGCATTGCCGCGTACATCCCGCACCAAACTGCGCAGGGGCTCCTCGGTGATATACGGGGCCAGCGTCTCGAAACAGGCGATCAGCGGCTCCTGCAGACGGCAGGGGAAGGGGCGGTCGGTGATGGAAGTGATGGCCCGGGCCAGGTGTTCAAGGGAACTGCCGCCGAAGGGCCGGCTGGAATGGCCGCCCTCGCTTTCCACCGTCAGCTCCAGGTCCGCATAGCCCTTTTCCATCAGGTCCACCTGGGAGATGCTCTGGCCGGGCGCGCCGAACACGGCGCCGTCGTCGATCTTGCCGCCGCCCTCATCCAGGACGAATTCCAGACGCACACCCCGGCTCTCCAGCGTCTCGGCAATGGCCAGTGCCCCGGTGTTCAAAGTCTCCTCATCGTCGCCAAAAGCCAAATAGGCGGTGCGGCGGAAGCTTTGCCCGTGGGCGAGCAGGTATTCAGCGGCCTCCAGGATGCCGAAGACCATCTCCTTGATGTCCAGTGTGCCACGGCCCCAGATGTACCCATCCGCGATATCGCCGGAGAAGGCGCCGTGGAGCCAGTCGTTTTCCGTGCCCTCCACCACCGGCACCACGTCCTGGTGGGACATGTACAGGCAGGGAAGCAGGGTCTCGTCTGTGCCGGGAATGGTGATCAGCACCGCGTGGCCGATCTCTTCAAAGCTGCCGGCGGCCATCACATAGGGAAAGCTCTTCCGCATGAGGGCGTGCAGCTTGTCAAATTCCGAAAAGTCTGTGAGACTGTGGTCGGCATAATTGATGGTTTTGCAGCGGATGGCCGCGGACAGATGGGCCGCCGCCGCGTCGATGTTCAAATCCGGATACGCTTCCTCATTGGCAAAATATTCACCGACAGGCTTCATTCCTGCTTATCCTCCAGGTAACGGCTGAGAAATTCCCGGGTGCGCTCGTTGCGCGGGTTGGCAAAGATCTCCCGGGGACTGCCCTGCTCTAAGATCACGCCCTGGTCCATGAAGATGACCCGGTCGCTGACCTCCTTGGCGAAGGCCATCTCATGAGTGACCACGATCATGGTCATGCCCTCCGCGGCCAACTCTTTCATGACGTCCAGCACCTCACCGACGATCTCTGGATCCAGGGCGGAGGTGGGCTCGTCAAAGAGCATGATCTCCGGCTCCATGCACAGAGCGCGGGCGATGGCCACCCGCTGCTTCTGTCCGCCGGAGAGGCGGGTGGAGTCGGCGTAGATAAAGTCAGCCAGACCCACGGTGGTCAGATGCCGGATGGCGGTCTCCTCCGCCTGGGCCCTGGGGACCTTGCGGACGGTCATAGGGGAGAGGGTGCAGTTATCGATGACGTTCTTGTTGTTGAAGAGGTTGAAGCTCTGGAACACCATGCCGATCTTCTGCCGCAGAGCGTTGAGGTTCACGTTCAGATCCATCAGATCCTGCCCATCGAACCAGATGTGGCCCGCATCGGCCTCCTCCAGGAGGTTGATGCAGCGCAGCAGCGTGGATTTGCCGGAGCCCGAGGCGCCGATGATGCACACCACCTCGCCCTTCTGGACTTCCAGGTCGATGCCCTTGAGCACCTCCAGATTGCCGAACGACTTTTCCAGCCCTTCAATTTTCAGTACGGTCTCATTCATGGGACGACCTCCTTAATTGGAGCTGGTGATGCCCTTGTAGGGGGTATCCAGCTTGTTGCCCAGATACTTGAGCAGCTGGGACGACAGCCAGGTGAGGATCAGATACAGGATGGCCGCTACGCAGTAGATCTCCAGAGAGCGGAAGTAGATGCCGCTGACGGACTTGGTGGCATACATCAGGTCCATGACGCCGATGACCGACAGCACGGAGGAATCCTTGATATTGATGATAAACTCATTGCCGATGGCGGGGATGGAGTTCTTCACAGCCTGGGGGAAGACCACCTTGATCATGGACTGCCAGTTGGACATGCCCAGAGAGCGGGCCGCCTCGGTCTGGCCCCGGTCAATGGCTTGGATGCCGCCGCGCAGCACCTCGGTGATATAAGCGGTGGAGTTGAGGGACACGGTGCACAGGCCGGAGATGAAGAAGCTCCAGACCTGATTAATCTCCGTGACCGTCATGTTGGTGCGCTTAAAAAGGTTGAAGCCAAAGTAGTAGAAGATCAGAGCCTGGACCATCATAGGCGTGCCGCGGATGATGAAGATGTAAAAGCGGGCGAAGTGATTGGCGATCCACTTGATAGCCTTGACAAAATCGTTGTCCCGTTTGTCCGGCTCCTGGATGCGGAGAAAGACCATGAAGATGGCCAGAACAAAGGCGATGGCGGTGCCCAGCAGGGCGATGCGGATGGTGGTCCAGATGCCGGTGAGCAGCAGGTCCTTGCCTTTCAGGCTCATGTAGACCATGGAGGAGACAAAGCCGGTGGGGTTATTCTGCAGCTCCATGCACATGTGGACGGTATAGATCAGCTGCAGCAGCGCCCGATCGATCAGGGCCAGTACACAGGCCACCACTACTACATAGGAGAACCAACGGCTGACCCGCATCAGTACCGGATGCTTCATGAAGGTGTTCCGGTAGGTCTTCCAGTAGGCCATCTTGATGATCAGGGCCAGACCGCTGAGGGCCAGAAAGGCCCAGCAGATCACACGGCACAGGATCCCCGGCAGATTGCTCTCTGTGAGAAAGCTGTAGGGGTGGGCCTGGCCGGCCAGCAGGCTCAGCGCCAGCAGCGCGATCAGGCTGCCGCCCAGATACACATAGGGGTGATCCCGGGTGATGAAATTGCCCTTGGCTTTTTGCTTCATAGTCCGTTCTTCCTTCCGCGCGCCGGAGGCAAAGGCCCCCGGCGCTTAGACGTTCTTGATAACTTCGATATGTGTGCGGGAGATCAGGTGGGCTGGTTGTTCAGCGCGGTATCCCACATCACGTCACGCTGGGCCTGGTCCACACCGGCCAGGGCCTCGTTCACCAGGCTGAGCAGGACATCGTCGCTCTTGCGCAGACCCACGCAGGCACCCCGGAAGCCGGGATCCAGACCTTCACCCTCGGGGAAGGAGATGGCAACAAAGTTGGGGTGGGAGGCCACATAGCCGGGGAAGTTCTCCAGGTTGATGACGATGGCGTCGCAGGTGCCCTGGTTAAGCCGGTCGATCATGTCGGGCACGCTGGCCACGGCGGTCAGGTGGTTGACACCGGGGATCTGGTCGATGGTCCAGTCCAGAGCGGTGTCCTTCTGGCCCAGGACGCTGGCGCCCGAGAAGTCAGCCAGGCTGGTGGCATTCTCATAGGGCGTTCCGGCATTGACCATCAGCGCGTAAATGGTCTCATGATAGGGAGTGGAGAAATTGATGGCCTCTTTGCGGGCCTCGGTATCGGCCATGCCGGCGATGATGGCGTCGATCTGGCCCTGGTTCAGCGCCTCGATCAGGCCGTCCCAGTCCATCTTGACGATGACCAGTTCCACGCCCAGATAGTCGGCAATGATGCGGGCAAACTGCACGTCGTAGCCCTCGGCATAGGCGCCGGGCACGTTCTCAATGGGGACATTGGTGTCGCTGGCTTCGGACTCCTGCCAGTTGTTGGGGGCATAGGCACACTCCATGCCCACACGCAGCTGGCCGTTCAGGTAGGCCAGGGGATCGGCTTCGGCGGTCTCTTCCACAGCGGGTTCCGCTTCTGCGGCAGCAGGGGCTTCAGTGGCAGCGGGGGCGGAGGTCTGGCTGCTGCCGCAGGCGGCCAGGGCCAGGACCATGATCAGGGCCATCAGGATGGCGATTACTCTTCTCATGTTGCTCATCTTTTTCGTCTCCTTAAAAATCAGTTTGGATCAGATGAGGCGCAAAACAAAAAGCCGTAAACGCTCACGGAGCATTTACGGCACAAAAAACAGGTATACGGCTGGGGCCCCAGCCAGGTCTTTGTACTCGATAGCGCTCCACTTGCGTGACAGTCCGGCGGATATTCTCCGACGGCCCAGCGAAGAGGAGCGCAGCTGCTGTTCTTCACTTCGGCGATGTTCCCTTTCGTCCCCTGCGAAAGCTGCTTCTGAGCAGGGGCTTACTGATGAACCTCGCGCCTCTATCTTGTCTGCGATGATAAACTTCCAGTTTTTGTTTGTCAAGTAGCGGGAATATTTTTCTTGCATTCGGTGGAAGATTGTACAAATCTTTCCCACGTTTTTGTGATAATTCGCTAAAGATTTCCCGGATTTCACCGTCGGACGGCAGGGCGGGCCCTCATTTCATCAGAGCCCGGATCCGCTTTTCCAGACGGCCGTTTTTCAGATCGTTCAGGTCGATCACGGCGATGTTCAGCTCGCCCGCCCGGTTGCGCATGGGGGCGCCCCCACGCTCGGCGGTGACGATTGCGGCGCGGGCGATCTGGCCGCCGAAGCGGTCCCGCAGGATGGCCAGCTCGTTGAGCGCCTCCGTCTTCACGTCGCAGGTCTTGCAGCTGATGAACACCGGCGTGACGCCACGGGTGCACATCACGTCCAGCTCATTGGTGACAGCGTTCTGCTTGCCGTCGCCCTCCCAGTCCACGATGGCGCTGGTGCGCACATCGCTGAACAGGCCAGTGTCCAGGCAGATCTTGTAGGTGTACAGCTCCAGCACGCTGCCCACATCCCGCAGCCAGGCGCGGATCTGGGCATCCCGGAAGCGGAAGGATACGCCGCTCTCCTCGTCGATTTTCAGGTCCCGGATGAAGCCGATCTGTTCCATTCCCCGCAGGGCGTCCTCCGGAGCACTGATGCGGGCGGCCCGCTCGCCCTTGACGGTGTAGGCGCCTGAGGCGTCCAGGGAGACGGGGCCGTCGGGATTGCCGGGGGAGACACGCTGGATATAGGTGACAATCTTGGTCCAGCTGCGCCGGTTATCCAGGTACAGCCGGAAGAAGGGTTCGATGTCGTTGTAATAATTGACCAGGATATCGTTGTCTACCCGGCCGGTGCGCATGGAGCCGCCCGCCATCATAAAGAAGTCCTCCACACTGTAGGTGACATTGCAGGGGAGCTTGGCCGCGAAGGGGGCGTTGCGGATGTCGTAAAAGCAGTTCTTTCGGCGGCTGTATGTAAACACCGGGATGGGCAGCTCCGTACTGAGCAGGCCCGCGGCGAAAAGCACCGCATCGGTGCCGCCGGTGATGTCCATGGCGCAGTCGGAATACTGGCTGACCACCTTCCGAAATACACGGAGCACGGCCTCCGTGTCGTAGATGTTGGCCTTGACGAAGATCAGCTCCACCTTCTGGCCCCGATGGCTGAAATAGGTCCGCAGCTTTTTGTGGATGCGCGTGTTGGATGCGATATTCTCCGGGCAGATGTACACCACCCGCTCGGGCTTGAACATCTCCACTCCCAACACATTCTCCAAGGGCCGCTCGTCATACAGTTCGATCAGCGTCTGCATCATAGCTTTTCACCTTCGCGCAGCCGTTTGCGCACATAGGCGAAGGCCGCGGCTTCGCCCTCGTCCTTGAGCACCCGCAGCATTTCCTCCAACTCAGCCGCCGTATCCGGATGGATCAGGAGCTCTGCCTTGGAACGGACGAAATAATCATAGGGGGAGGCGTCGGTATAGGCGTCCCGCTGGTAGACCTTGCTGGCGGCGATCCGATCGCAGAACATCTCCGCCACATAGCGCAGCGGCATCCGGTTGCCGCCGTAGGTCACATGGCCGTCGGGAGTGATCATGTAGTCGATCCAGTACTCGAAGTGGTGCCGGTTGCGCCCTTTGTGGTGCAGCCAGGCCAGGGACATGCCGGTGTCCATGCGCTCGGCGTCGTTGGGGCTCCGGTTGCCCTGATAGTATTTGGCGCCGCGCCAGAACTCCACCGGGGCATATTTGCTCAAATCATGGGTCAGACCCTGCCAGACCAGACCTAAGCGCAGGCAGTACTTGCAGACAAGATTGCGATGTTCCGTTATGGTTTTGAAATGTGCGATTGGGTGCATGCCTTACCTCCGGATGAAATAAAAAGCAGGTGGATTGCTCAGCTCTCCCGGTACTCCGTGATCGTGTAGCCTGCCCGGCGTACCGCCTCACGAATGGCTGCCTCATCGGGCTGAGTCTTGCACAGGACCCGGGCGCTCTGCGTGTCGATTGCGACCCTGGCCCAGACGCCGTCCAGGCCATTCAGGGCGTTCTCTATCTTGCGGGCGCAGTTTGCACAGGTCATACCGCCGATCTGCAGGGAGAGAGTATAAGGGTAATGAGCCCTGTTGCGGTCCGCGACGGGCACTTTTTTGTCGGCTTCCTCATGCTCGCCGCAGCAGCCGCCGCCCTTGCGGGACCTCTGTACCGTGCGCCATACGGCCCAGGCGACGAGGGCCAGCAGGAGAAGGATGACGATGAGATTCATTAATGTTCCCGCTCCTTTCTCGCATGGCAGTCCAGACCGCAGCCGGCGCAGTTGCCGCCGCAGCTGAGGCAGCCTTTTCCGTTCCGCCGGTCTGAGCGGATCTTTCGGATCGCCAGGACCACAGCGGCGGCGATCAGGACCAGCAGAAGAATGTCCAATGTGTTCATACGCTCACCCCAGACCCAGCAGCAGGCCGATCAGCCGCACCAGCAGGGCGGCGACCCAGGCGATGAGGCATTGCCAGAGCACCAGCATGGCCGCCCAGCGGCCGCCCAACTCCCGCTTAACGGAGGCGATGGCCGCCACACAGGGGGTGTACAGCAGGCTGAACACCAGCAGGGAAGCGGCGGACAAGGTGCTCATCATGGCGCTGACAGCGCCGGCAGAGCCAAAGAGCACCTCCAGTACCGACACTACGCTCTCTTTGGCCATGAAACCGCTGATGAGCGAGGTGGCGATACGCCAGTCACCCAGGCCCAGGGGACGGAGCAGAGGCACCAGCCAGCCGGAGATCAGCGCCAGCATGCTGGCCTGGGAGTCCTCCACCAGGTTGAAGTGGAAGTCGAAGCTCTGCAGGAACCAGACCACGATGGTGGCGATGAGGATGACGGAGAAGGCCTTCTGCAAAAAGTCCTTGGCCTTTTCCCACAGCAGCTGCAGGACGCTCCTGGGGCTGGGCATGCGGTAGTTGGGCAGCTCCATCACAAAGGGGACCGCCTCGCCCTTGAACTGGGTGTTTTTATACAGCAGCGCCACCAGGATCCCGGTGAGGATGCCCAGCAGGTACAGGCCGGTCATGACCTGCCAGCCGTAGCGGGGGAAGAAGGCGCTGACAAAGAATGCGTAGATGGGCAGCTTTGCCGTGCAGCTCATGAACGGCGTCAGCAGGATGGTCATCTTCCGGTCCCGGTCGCTGGGCAGCGTCCGGGTGGACATGACGGCGGGCACCGTGCAGCCGAAGCCGATCAGCATGGGGACGATGCTCCGCCCTGACAGGCCGATCTTCCGCAGCAGCTTATCCATGAAGAAGGCCACGCGGGCGATATAGCCGCTGTCCTCCAGCAGGGACAGGAAGAAGAACATGGTGACGATGATGGGCAGGAAGCTCAGCACGCTGCCCACGCCCTCAAAGATACCGTCTATGATCAGGCCGTGGATGGCCTCATTTACATGCCCGGCGGTCAGTGCGGCGTCCACCACCCCGGCCAGCCACTCGATCCCCATGGCCAGCAGGTCCTGTAGCCAGGCGCCCACCACCTCAAAGGTCAGGTAGAAGACCAGAGCCATGATGGCGATGAAGACGGGCAGAGCCGAATATTTACCGGTGAGGATGCGGTCGATCCGCTGGCTGCGCAGATGCTCCTTGCTCTCCTGGGGCTTCACCACACACTGCTGACAGACCTTGTCGATGAAGGCAAAGCGCATGTCCGCGATAGCGGCGCTCCGGTCCAGGCCCCGTTCCTTTTCCATCTGGAGCACGATATGCTCCAGCATTTCCTTTTCGTTCTGATCCAGCTCCAACTGGTTGAGGATCAGCTCATCGCCCTCAATGAGCTTGCTGGCGGCAAAGCGCACCGGCAATCCCACCCGCAGGCAGTGGTCCTCGATCAGGTGCTGCACCGCGTGCAGGCAGCGGTGTACCGCGCCGCCGTGGTCCTCTGCGCTGCAGTAATCCTGCCGCAGGGGCTTTTCCTGATAGCGGGCGATATGGAGCGCGTGGCGCACCAACTCGTCCACGCCCTGGTTCTTGGAGGCAGAGATGGGCACCACCGGCACGCCCAACAGAGCCTCCATGCCGTTGACGTCAATGGAGCCGCCGTTGCCGGTGACCTCGTCCATCATATTCAGCGCCACCACCATGGGGATCTCCATCTCCAGCAGCTGCATGGTCAGATAGAGGTTGCGCTGGATGTTGGTGGCGTCCACGATGTCGATCACGGCCTTGGGCTTATCGTTGAGCACGAAATTGCGGGAGACCAGTTCCTCACTGGAATAGGGGGACATGGAGTAGATGCCCGGCAGGTCGGTGATGGAGGTGTTGGCCTGGCCCCGGATAGCGCCGTCCTTCCGGTCCACCGTGACGCCGGGGAAATTGCCCACATGCTGGTTGGCACCGGTGAGCTGGTTGAAGAGCGTGGTTTTGCCGCTGTTCTGATTGCCCACCAGGGCAAAGGTCAGCTTCACATCCTCGGGCAGGGGATTGCCGGTGCCCTTGGGGTGAAACTTGCCTTCCTCGCCCAGACCGGGATGATGGCTTTCTTTTTTCACTTTTTGCCCGGCCTCGGCCTGTTGTGCCGCCTCTACGGGCCGCACCGTGATCTTCTCCGCCTCCGAAAGGCGCAGCGTCAGCTCATAACCGTGGATGCGCAGCTCCATGGGGTCGCCCAGAGGCGCCAGCTTCACCACAGTGATCTCCGCCCCGGGGATCACGCCCATATCCAGAAAATGCTGCCGCAGCGAACCGCTGCCGCCCACCTCTGTTACACATGCGCTCTGGCCGGGTTTTAAATCTCTGATCGTCATACTGCATGTCCTCCTGACGACGGGACCCCTTGGGTAAACGAAGTTAACCGTACTTTCTTAGTATACTATCAGTGTCGAAAAATCACAATACAGAAAAAGACCTAAAATAAGTCTGCACAGCGTGGAAATTGCTGTGCAGACTTAAGTTATGTTTGGCTTGCCCGAGGGATCAGAAGCTGTTCGCCCGCAGCCACTCGTAGGCGGCATAGACTTCCTCGGTCACATCCACGCCCTCTCTGTTGATCAACTGCTGGCGGGGCAGATCCTCTTCAAAGTTCAGATGCGCTTGCTCGGCGATGGCATTGCGCAGATAGTTGTTGTCGTCGGAGAAACCGGGATCCGGCTGCAGCTGGCAGACACTGTAGGCCTCCATGATGGCGCCCACCTGGACGCCGTAGAGTGTGAGCCCCTCATACTTGCTCAGATCTTTTACCGGGCCCTGAGCGCGGTAAAGGGCGGCCACATCCTCGGTCAGCCACTTTTTCTCCGCCTTGTCCACGATCTTGAACTCCTGATAGCTGCGAATGTTGTCCTGCACCTGCTCCAGTGTGCTCATGCCGCTCAGGCAGCAGATCAGGCCCTCCAGCGAGCCGACGAAGCGGATGGCCCAGGAGGCCACGGAGCGCTTGGGGCTGATGGCCTTCAGGGCCTTTTCCACCGGGGCGGGCACCATGGCCAGGCCGCCGCCTTTGACCGGCTCCATGGCCACCAGCTGCTTGCCGTGTCTGCGGATCACCTCATAGCAGTCGCCGGCCTGGACCAGCTGGGAGTTCCAGTCCAGGTAGTTGACAGCGATCTGTACGAACTCAAATTCCGGATGCTCCGTGAGGATCCGGTCCAGCAGCTTGGCGGAGGAGTGGAAGGAGAAGCCCAGATGCCGGATCTTGCCCTCCGCTTTCCATTTCAGCGCATGCTCGATCAGGTGCTCCGACTGGATGACGCCGCCCTTGCCGTCATAGCCGTCATAATAGCGGGTCTGGAAATTATGCAGCAGGTAATAGTCCACATAGTCCACGCCCAGTCGGTCCAACTGCTCCTGGAAGTAAGCTTCGATCTTGTCCTCATCACCGCTCTGCAGCAGGAAGGTGGGGAATTTGGTGGCAATGCGGATGGCTTCACGGGGATAACGCTCCACCACGGCCTTGCGCACCGCTTCCTCGCTCTTGCCGTTGTGATACACATACGATGTGTCGAAATAATTGTAGCCCTCTTTCATATAAGCGTCTACCATGGAGTTGAGCTGCTCGTAATCAAAATCGGTGGGGTCGCCGTTTTTTACCGGCAGACGCATCATGCCAAAGCCCAAACTCGCGTTCAGTGCCATATTCTTGCCTCCTGTTATTTGAAATGGTGTTTTGCTGTTCTGCCTTCTCAGGCCAGATCCCCGGCCCAGGCTGCCAACTCTGTACCGCTGTGGACCAGCTTGGCGCCCAGCAGCTCGCCGCCGCTGACATAGGGGCGCAGCTTCTCGGCGGTCTTGCCGATGCCGCTGCCGCCGGAGGTGGCGAAGGCCGCGATCTTTTTGCCGTACCAGTTGTAGCCCTTGCAGAAGGTGTTGACCACGTTGGGGGCGGCGCCATACCAGATGGGGAAACCGATCAGCACCAGCTCGTAGTCGTCAAAGCGCTCGATCCTGCCCGCCACCGGCACTTCCTTGCCGCCGAATTTTTCCCGGTTGCAGCGGGCCAGGGGATTGGTGTAGCGGATATCCGTCGCCGTGTAGGGGACCTCCGGACGGATCTCGAACAGATCCGCACCCAGAGCCGCCGCCGCGTCTTTGGCTGCCCGTGCGGTGGTGCCCTCCACGCTGAAATATGCGATCAATGTTTTCATAAGTGTTCCTCCTTGTCATACCCGGGCGCCCCTGCTGCGGGCGGCCCGCATAGTCTAAACTGTTTTCAAGCGGTTTTACACCAGCCCCACGACCTCACCATAGGCGCGGACAGCGTTGCGTACGCAGTCCTCGCAGGCACAGACCGGCGCGCCGTCTACCTTCCGCTTCAAGTCCTTGCAGATTCGTGCCCCGCAGCGGGTGTAAAAGCTGTCGGAGATGGCCCTTGCCGCAGGCATGGCGCCTTTCCCCGGACTGTGAAGCCCGGCGGCCATCACGGCCCCCACCAGAGCGCCGCAGGTCCCTTCCATGTTCCCCATGCCCACGCCGAAGCCGGAGCCCATGCTCTTGAGCAGTTCCTCCTCCAGCCCGGTCTGATCCGCCAGGATCACAAGAACAGCCTGGCAACAATTGCTTTTTTCGATCTGCTTTCGTTCAACGGCATATTCCGCTCTTTCCTCGATCGTCATCGTCGTTCCTCCTTTCGCAGACCGGCCTTGCGGCCATTTCGCTAGTATATCATCTATGATATTGTAGCATGGTCAGCATGGTATTTCAATATTCACGGCGCCATGTGAAAGGGTAGGGCCTGACTTGCAGGCTGACAGGAAACCGGCAGCCGCCCCTTTTCCAATGGACGGCTGCCGGTGAATGCTGCTGTTGTCGGGTCTGCCTTCGAGACAGCCTTCACATATGTTACTTCTGGTACCGGATCATATCCGCGTTGATGTCGCTCAGCTTTCGGGCGCCGCACATGTACATGGCCTCGGCAAACTCCGCCTGGAGCTTGTCGAAGTAGCAGCGCACGCCCTCGCTGCCGCCGCCGAACCAGCTGACAGCGATGGGCCGACAGATCAGCACCGCGTCGGCGCCCAGGGCCAGGGCCTTGAACATATCCCCGCCGCTGCGGATGCCGCCGTCCACGATGATCTTCGTCTGCCCCTTGACGGCGTGGACGATTTCGGGCAGCACGTCGGCGGTGGCCGGGGCGTCTGCCAGGACCCGCCCACCGTGGTTGGAGACGATGATGGCGTCGGCACCAGCCCGGACGGCCTTCTCGGCGGCTTTGGCGGTCATGATCCCCTTGACCACAAAGGGCTTGGCGGTGGCAGCCTTGAACAGTTGCAGATCCTCAATGGTCTTGGAACCGGGGCCCTCGTCCTTGGAGATGTGTTTCCAGTGGCCCAGGCCCGCGCTGTCTACCACCACGGCCACGGCGAAGGCACTGGTCTTTTCGATCCGTTCCATCTCCCCGAGGATGTGAGCGTTGGGCAGAGGGTTGAGCACCGGGATCACCGCGGCGCCGTGCTTCTCCATGGAGGCCAGCGCACCGGGCACCGTGGCGGGCGCCAGACCGTCGCCGAAGCAGGCGATGACGCCGCTCTCTGCCGCCGCCTGGATGACGCCGTCGTTGAAGTCCACGGTCACGTCCGTATCGCTGTACTGCAGCATGGTGCCGATGGGGCCGGTCAGCAGGGGGAGATTGAAGTCCCGCCCAAACAGCTTCATCGAGGTGTCCACGGCTGTATTGGGAGCGAAGGTATCGATCTCCAGCTTGATCTTACGCCAGGCCTTCCAGTTTTCATGGGCGTTGCCGCCCTTGGAGCCGGGGCCGGGCATGGTGGCGCCGCAGGCCAAACCGTTGCACTCGGGACATGCCTTGCAGTTTTTGATGGTCTTGCGGGCGGTTTCCAATACTTCCTGATAGATCATGATGGGCCTCCTGTTGTGTATTTTTGAATATGTGATAATAAGTATACCATACCCGGCAGAAAATGGAAAGCGGGGGCGGCAAAAATCACAGCCGGATCCTTGGCGCCGGAGAAAAAGCAAACGGAAATGCCCGCCGTGCAGGCACGCACGGCGGGCATGAGAGTATAGCGCTCAGCGCTTGTTGGACCGCCGCCAGATCTTCTGCTTTTCGGCGGCGGCGATCAGATCCTCACGAAAATCGGGGTGGGCGATGGCGATCAGGCGCTCGGCCCGCTGCCAGGTGGGGATGCCGGGCAGCTCCGCGATACCATATTCCGTGACCACGTTCATCACTTGGGAGCGGGGCGTGGTGATGATATCGCCCCGAGTGAAGTGGGGCAGGATGTTGGAGTGCATGACGCCCTGCTTGTCCGTATGGGTGGAGGGCATGGCCAGGAAGGCCTGGCCGTGCCCGGCGGTGTAGGCGCCGGTGGCAAAGTCCAGCTGTCCGCCGGTCCCGCTGATGTGCCTGGTGCCCGCGGACTCGGAGGCCACCTGACCATACAGATCGCAGGCCACACAGCCGTTGATGGAGACGAAGTGATCCAGCTGCCGGATGGTCTCCGGGTCGTTCACATAGCACATGGGGGCGGAGAGGATATCCTGGTTGCGGTCCAGAAAATCATACAGCTCCCGGGAGCCGTTGCAGATGGAGAACACGCCCTTGCCCCGGTCAATGTTTTTCTTTTTGTTTGTGATCTTTCCGGCCTTGTACAGCTTGAGATAACCGTCGCTCATCAGCTCGGTATGCATGCCCAGATCCTTCAGATCGGATTCCGCGATCAGCGTGCCCAGGGCGTTGGGCATACCGCCGATACCGAGCTGCAGGGTGATCCCGTCATACAGCCGCGGAAAGATCATTGAGGCGATCTTTACATCCAGCTCGCTGGGCGCCCGGTTGGGGACCGTGCCGATAGGCGAATCGTTTTCCACCACGTAATCCACCTGAGAGAGATGGATATGGTCGCTGCGCAAACCGTAAATGGTGGGCATGGTCTTGTTGACTTCCAGGATGATATGGTCGGCGCAGTCCAGCAACTCCTGCATGCAGCAGTTGGTGAGACCGTAGTTGAAAAAGCCGTTTTCATCCATGGGAGCGACGGTGACCATGGCCACATTGACAGGGGCGTAGCCCCGGGAATAGTAAGAGCCGATGTTGCGGAACATCATGGGGATGTGATAGGCAAGCCCCCTGTCCACATAGCTGCGGTCCAGAGCGGAGCAATGCCATGCGTGATAGGTAAAGGCCAGGTGCTCCGGGTCCCGCTCGACAACCTGTACGGGCTTCATAGCGATGGCGCTGCGGATCTTGACGTCCTGCAGTTCATCCCGCCTGGCTGCAAGCGCGGCGTCCAGCGCCTCCGGGAAGGAGCAGGTCTGGCAGTAATCCACCCAGTCGCCGTCCTTTACCAGCGTGACGGCCTCCTGGGGGGATACGAGCTTCTCTTTGTATAAGGCATGGATATCCATAGGGGCCCCTTTCGTTTATCGTTTGTTGGATCTGCGCCAGATGTTCCGCTTTTCGGCAGCGGCGATCAACTCGTCCCGGAAGTCCGGATGGGCGACGCCGATCAGCCCCTCGGCCCGTTCCCAGACGGATCGGCCGGCCAGGTTGCAGACGCCGTACTCCGTGACCACATAGGCGGCCAACGTCCGCGGGTCGGTGACGATATCGCCCTGGAAATTGGGCAGGACGCGGGAATGCCGGGTCCCGTTCTTGTCCAGGTAGGAAGAAGACATGCAGATGAAGGCTTTCCCGCCGGGAGACATCATGGCGCCGGTGAGAAAGTCCAGCTGTCCGCCGGTGCCGCTGATCTGTCGGAAGCCGGAGCTCTCCGCACTGATCTGTCCATACAGGTCGATGGCGATGCAGTTGTTGATGGAGATCATGTTGTCCAGCTTGCTGATGACCTCGGGGGCGTTGATGTAGGAGAGAGGCGCGCCGATGACGCCCGGATTGTCGTCGACCCAGTCATACAACTGCTGGGAGCCGAATACCAGGCCGGTCATGCCCTTGCCCCGGTGCAGATTGAGCTTTTTGTTGGTCAGTTGGCCGGACTTGTAAAGCGCGTAGTAGGCGTCGGAGCAGAGCTCGGTGTGCATGCCCAGGTCCTTGATATCTGTCCGGGTCAGACACTCGCCGATCACGTTGGGCAGATTGCCGATCCCCAGCTGCAGGGCGGAGCCGTCGGTGATATAGGGGATGATGTTGTTGGCGATGCGGATATCTTCCTCCGTAGGCGCGGAGGAGGGGAACTGCGCCAGGGGAGGATGCGGCGCCTCCACCACATAGTCCACCTCGGAGATGTGGATGGACTCGTCAAAACCGCCCAGCACGCGGGGGAGATGCTCATTGATCTCCAGGATGACCACATCCGCCTTGTCCAGGATCGCCTTGGTCACGCCGACCATCAGGGAGAGGTTGAAGTATCCGTGCTTATCCATAGGCGGCACTGCCACCATCGCCACATTGACGGTCAGATATTTGCGGTAATAGGAACTCAGATCCCGGTAGAGCATCGGCATAAAGCTGCACAGGCCGCGATCACTCAATTTGCGTTCATAGCCGGACAAATGCCAGGTGTTATAGAGGAAATGCTCCCGGCTGGGATCGCACTCCACCACCTGGATGGGACCGAATATGAGGTTGCCGCGGATCTTGACATCGGTCAACTCATCCCGCCGGCGGGCCAGAGCGGCGTCCAAAACGGCAGGGAAGCACAGGCAGGCGTTGTAGTCGACCCAGTCGCCATCCTTGACGATCTGCACGGCTTCATCGGCAGTGCGCAGCTTTTTCTGATACTGTTCCTGAAAATCGATATTCAAGTTCATATGACCTCCTGAGCCTCCTGCCAAAAAGACAGGCACAGCGTATGACTGCGCCCATAATTTAGCGTTCTTGTTGCGGGTTGCGTCTTACAAGACACGGCCATCGATGCGGCAATGGACGCGGCGTCCCGACTGTATCCGATTGCTGCTTTCACATTCTTTTTCCAGTATACAGAATTCCCCGACGTTTTTCCACACTTTTTTGATTCTGTCGTGCGCTGCTTTATACAAGCCTTTCAACAGGACATGCCGCAGAAAGCAATCGTGAGAAGCAGACAAAAACGCACTGATTTTTCACACGTTATCCCATATTGACTTGTTAATACAAGTTGTTATACAATAAAAAAGAAGGAAGTATGACTTTTAACACTTTGCTATCATCGAATTGTATAACGCTTATCTGCTGAGAGAATATGGATCCAGTCCGTACGATTTGCAGAGAGTACAATCGGCGTCTGGGAAAAAACCATGGAGCAGACCTCGATTCATATATTCTTCCGGTAGAAGGCAGCCGACACTGGCGTGCCTTCTTTTTTCGGGAATGAGAGATCGGATCAAGAAAAGAGCGAGCCTGACCCGGTCGCTTTGAAACGACGAACACAGCAAAGTCCGCGAGGGGGAGAGGAAATGGATTTCATACAGGAGTATGGACAGTACTCCAATTTCGTGTTCATCGGCGAAGCCGGATCCGGGAAGAGCGAGATCGCGGTAAACATCGCCCAACTCCTGGCGGCCGGGCAGGAAAAGCCGGTCCATTTCTTCGACCTGGATATGACAAAACCGATATTTCGCTCCCGGGATCTGGCGCAGACTCTGGCGGAAGCCGGGATCGAGGTCCATTTTGAGGAGCAGTATATGGACGCGCCGACGCTGACAGGAGGCGTAGTGCGTCTCTTGAAGGATGAAAGCAGCGTTTCCGTTTTGGATGTGGGGGGAGACGCCATCGGAGCCAGATCCATCGGCGGTTATTCGCCGTACCTCAATCGGGAGAACACCTGCATTTTCTATGTGGTCAACAGCTATCGGCCCTGGTCGGCGGACATAGAGCATATCGATCAGGTCCTGTCTCAGATCCTGGGCGTTTCCCATATCCACCTGCAGCGGCTTGTCTTCCTGGGTAATCCGAACCTGGGGATCGAGACCACGGCAGAGGAATTCCTCCGCGGCTGCGACGAATTGGATAAGGTCCTGGGAGCCTATGTAAGCGTGGCGTTTTATTGTATCGAAGAGAAGCTCATGTCGAAACTGACAACGGAACGAAAGCTCCTGCCCCTGCATTTGCAGATGGGCTATGAATGGCAATAGGAAATGAATATACAAGGAGACAAGACAATGGGAAAGATCGTAATTGTTGAGGAACGATGCAAAAGCTGCGGCTATTGTGTCAAGTTCTGTCCACGCAATGTGCTCGCAATCAGCTCGCATGTCAATGCCAAGGGCTACGAGATCGCCGCGCCGGTGAATCCGGAGGCCTGCATCAGCTGTTGCATCTGTGCGCAGATGTGTCCCGACGGCGCGATCGAAGTCTACAAGTGAGGAGGGCGAGAGAATGGCAAGAGTGTTTTTGAAAGGAACTGAGGCGATGGCGGAGGCCGCCGTCCGCGCCGGATGTCGTTTTTTTGCCGGATATCCGATCACACCGCAAAATGAGATCCCCGAGTATATGGCCAGGCGTCTGCCGGAAGTGGGCGGCAATTTCGTGCAGGGGGAGTCTGAGGTGGCCTCAGTCAACATGGTATACGGCGCCGCATCGGCGGGGACCCGCGCTATGACCTCCTCTTCGAGCACGGGCATTTCCCTGAAGAGCGAGGGGATCTCCTTCTGCGCATCCGCCCGCATCCCCATGGTATACATCAACGTGGCCCGCGGCGGCCCCGGCATCGGTTCCATCCAGCCCGCGCAGATGGACTACATGCAGGCGACGAAGGCCTCCGGCAACGGCGGATTTCAGATGCGTGTTTTCGCGCCGGCATCGGTCCAGGAGGCGGTGGACATGGTGTATGCCGCCTTTGATTACGCCGATCGCGACCGCAATCCCGTGCTGATCCTGAGCGACGGCGTCATCGGCACCATGATGGAGCCGGTGATTCTGCCGCCGATGAAGAGCGACGAGGAAGTGGCTGCCATAAAGGAGAGCAAGCGGGCCTGGGCGGCCGTCGGCCACAAGCTGGACTATAAGAACCGCGCCTGGATCCAGCCGGGCACCTGGAGCCCCGCGATCCTGCAGCAGACCAACACCGAGGCGGCTGCACTGTATGAGAGCTGGAAAAAAGAAGCGCAGGCGGAGGAATATCTGGTTGAAGATGCCGAGCTGATCCTGACCGGCTATGGGATCTCCGCGCGTGTGGCAAAATCCGCGGTGGAGCATCTGCGGCGGGATGGCATCAAGGCAGGGCTGATCCGCCCGATGACGGTCAATCCCTTCCCTTATGAGGCCTATGAGCACATCGACTATGGCAAGGTACGCGGGATCCTGGATGTGGAGATGTCCATTCCCGCCCTGTTTGTGAAAGATGTGGAGGTCGCCGTTAAGGAGCGCTGCAGGATCGAGACCTGTCTCTGCTCCGGCGGCACGATCATGACGCGTGAACGGGTGCTGAACGCGGCCAGGAAAATGATGGAGGAATAAGGATATGGAACGGATCTATTCCAGAACAAAAACCATCCAGGAGGATAAGGTGTCCGGCTTCTGTCCCGGATGCATGCACAGCACCATCATCAAGCTGATCGGTGAAGTGATCGATGAGCTTGGCGTCATCGACAAAACGGTCTGCGTCTTCGGCGTGGGCTGCTGCGGCCTGGACATGGATTATATAGCCTATGACAACATCACCTCGCCCCATGGCCGCGCCTGTGCTGTGGCTACCGGCGTCAAGCGCAGCAATCCGGAAAGCCTGGTCTTCACCATCCAGGGCGACGGCGATCTGGCGGCGATCGGCCTGGCGGAGTCTATTTCGGCTGCCAACCGCGGAGAGAATATCTCTGTGATCTTTGTCAATAACGGCATTTACGGCATGACCGGCGGCCAGATGGCCCCCACGACGCTGATCGGTATGAAGGCGACCACCGCGCCCCAGGGACGTGATCCCAAGGTGCACGGCTACCCCATGCACATGTGTGAGATCATGAATCAGCT
Source organism: Oscillospiraceae bacterium (assembly GCA_017470325.1). The sequence continues at coordinate 5,386 of JAFUES010000009.1, read as the reverse complement.
GCAGGCTCCCGCCTTCCTGGCCAGGACCAGCTGCAACAACCCCCAGAATGTGATGGCGACCAAGAGAGCCATCAGGAAAGCCTTTACCAATCAGCTGGAGGGGAAGGGCTTCTCTATGGTGGAGGTCGTTACCAGCTGTCCGACGAACTGGGGGCTTGACCCCCCTGAAGGCGCTGGACTATCTGGAAGAAAACATGTTCAAAGAATTCCCGCTTGGGACCGTTCGGGACAATTGAGGAGGTGCTTTTGTGGAGACCAATCTGTGTATTGCCGGCTTCGGCGGTCAGGGCGTCATGACCCTGGGAAAATTCCTGGCGGATGCGACCTGCAACTCCACCGATAAAAACATCACCTTTTTCCCCTCCTACGGGGCGGAGCAGCGGGGCGGTACAGCCAACTGCTACGTGGTGATCTCGGATGAATTCATCGGGGCGCCCCTGGGGGATTCCATGGATGACCTGATCGTGATGAACACGGCGTCCTACAACAAGTTCCTGCCCATTCTGAAAAAGGGCGGCAATCTATTCGTCAACAGCTCCATCGTCGAGGAGACAAAGGCGCGTGATGATATCAAGGTCATCCGCGCCCCTGTGACGGAGCTGGCTCTGGAGATGGGCAACGCCAAGATCCTGAATATCATCATGTTGGGCGTGTATGTGGGCTATACGGAGCTGATCGATCCGCAGATCGTGTGGGAGACGGTCGAGCATAAGTTTGCCGACAAGACGAAGCTGCTTCCGATCAACAAGGCTGCCTTTGACAAGGGACTGGAGATTGGACGGGCGCAGAGGGCCTGAAGGGCCTTTTGCGCAGGAGGGGAAAGATGAAGCTCGAAGTAGTCAGGATCGTGGCAGTCGCGCTGCTGGTCCTTATGCTTGTGGTGGCCATCGCCGGACGGCTGATCTTCGGCGTCAATGAGATCGTCGGTTACGCGGTGATCGGGCTCCTGGCGCTTATGCTTGCCGTGATTGCCATCTGGGGGCGCTGCCCCCATTGTGGGAAGCATCTGTTCTGGGGCTTCTTCAAGCTGCAGGAATGCCCCAAATGCGGCAGGAGCCTGACGGAGGAACGTTCATGACGGCGCAAAGCATTTCACGGCGGACGGCGCTGGTGATCGGAACGGTCATCATGCTGTGCTACGGAGTCATCTATGCGTGGAGCATCTATTCGGTGCCGCTGGCAGGCAATTTTCAATGGACGAGCGCGCAGCTGGGCAGATGCTTTACCGTGATCATGACCTGTTTCTGCCTGGGTGGGATCCTGGGCAGCGGGATCGCAGGGAAGACGGGGCCGGCCAGGACCCTCCTTGTGGGCGGCCTGCTGAGCCTTGCGGGATATTTGCTGGCCTGCCTGCTCAACAGCCGGCGGCTGGGGCTCCTTTACATGGCATTCGGTCTGGCGGGTCTGGGCTGCGGCGTGGTCTACAACACGGTGCTGTCCTCCGTGATCTCGTTGTATGACGACAAACGGGGCTTCGCGTCCGGGGTCATGCTGATGGGCTTTGGCGCCAGCACGCTGCTGGTGGGCAGTTTGGCGGCCTCTCTGATGCAGCTTCCCGGGAGCGGATGGCGTGGGATCTACGCGGGCACGGGCGTGCTGTTGTTTCTGACGGCGCTGTGCGGGAGTACAATGGTGAGCCGCATCGCGCCCGCGGACAAGAAAACCCCTGAGCCGGAAGATGCCGGCGGCTGCCGGACAGAGGAGATGCTGCACACACCCAGTTTCTGGCTGTTTTTCTTTATTGCCGCTCTGCTCTCCTTCTTTGGGCAGGGGATCATCGGACACGCCAGAGGCATCGCCGTGGGTGGAGGCGTCTCCGAAAGCCTGTCAACAACGACTGTCGGTCTTGTGTCCGTGGCGAATGGGGCCGGCCGTATCTTTTTCGGTTCGCTCCATGATCGCAAGGGCTTCCGAACCGCGCTGCTGACCGATGCGGTCCTGTTGATCGCGGCGGGGAGCGCCGTGGCCCTCTGCCTGGCGGCAAAAAGCCCGGCTGTTGTGGCGGCTCTGATCCTTTGCGGCTTTGGCTACGGGGCGCCGCCGCCGATCTCATCCTCCGTCACAAGGGAGTTCTTCGGGAAACGGTATTATGCCCGGAACTTCAGCATTGTCAATCTCAGTATCATTCTCGCTTCCACGGCAGCCACCATCATGGGGCGGATACAAACGGTCACCGGCAGCTATTTTCAGGCGATCGTTTCTTTTACGGTCCTGGAGCTTGTGTCGATCCTGCTGATCCTGCTGCTGAGTCGTGTGCGCAGGGGACAGAAACCCTGAAGGAAACGGACTCTCCGGAACGATACCAGAACCCAATAAGGAAAACTGAAAGCAAGCCGGGAACCGCATGGCGCGATTCCCGGCTTGACTGTTTCTTTTGGGATCTGTTGCAATCGATCTGCCAAATCAATCAAAAAATGGAAAGCGGGAGCGGTGAACAATCACCGCTCCCGCGAACTTTGTATTTCAGAACTCCCGCTTATCGTACCAGCGGATGGCCAGCCGCCAGGAGCCGACGAAGACCAGAATGCCGAAGACCAGCGTCCCCAGCAGCATCCCCACGCCGCCGGAGACCTGCGGCAGATCCTCCACCGTCCTGCCGGTGAGCAGGATCACCACCACCAGCAGCAGGCCGAACATGAGGAAATAAGCCAGGCGGCCCTTTTCCGGTCCCATCTTGAACATGAAGGGCAGAATCAGACCGGGGCTGACCAGGGCGAAGAGCACCATCATGGACAGCAGCACCAGAAAGTCGTCGGTCCGTCCCGCGGGCAGGAGCCGGATCCCATGGGCCAGGGCCAGCAGGAAAAAGACGACAGCGCCGAAGATCAGCGTCAGCAGATACTTCTCCGTCACCTGCACGCTGCGGGGCATGGGCAGGGTATCGCAATAGATGTTCCAGCGAAATCTCTCATCATAGCTCAGGAGTGTGACCGGAAGCATGGCGCAGATGACCACGGGGTAGAGCATCAAAAACAGACTGTCGCCGCTGAAGAAGGAGACCCCGAGGAACACCGCCAGCATGATGAGAACGATCTTGGAATAGGCCCAGGCCATGTATAGATCTTTTTTCAGAAGTCCTTTCATTTCTCCACCCCCTTGACCATGGTCACGAACAGATCCTCCAGACCCACCGGGATCACCGCCAGATCCTCCGGCGCCTCTTCCCGGCGGATCAGCGCCGTCACGCCGAAGAGACTCTCCTGGGTCCCGGCCACGGCCGTGACCGGCAGGCTCTCCAGCTGCTCCTTGGTGCACAGGACCAGCCCGTACTCCTCCAGCAGCTTATCCTTCTCCTTGCACAGCAGCAACTGCCCCTTGTGGAGGAAGGCCACGTAGTCGCAGAGCTTTTCCAGGTCACTGACGATGTGGGAGGAGATCAGCACCGAGTGGGTCTCATCCCGGGTGAACTCACTGAACAGCTCCACCACCTCGTCCCGGACCACCGGGTCCAGTCCGGAGGTGGGCTCATCCAGGACCAGCAGCCGCGCCTTGTGGGCCAGGGCCACCGCGATGGACAGCTTCATCTTCATCCCCCGGGAGAAGTCCTTGAACTTCTTGTCCGTGGGGATGTCCAGCTTCTGCAGCAGCGCCTCATATTCCACCGCGTCCCAGTTTCGGAAGATCCCGGCCATGATGCCGCCCACCTGCTTTGCCGTCAGGCATTCGGGATAGGCGGGCTCGTCCAGCACCACGCCGATCTCCTCCCGCACCGGGGGGAAGCTTTCGTCCACGGCCCTGTCCAGCACAATGATGCTGCCCGAATCCGCGTGGGTCATGCCCAGCAGCAGCTTAATGGTGGTGCTTTTCCCGGCGCCGTTCTCGCCGATCAGACCCAGGATGCAGCCCTGGGGCAGGCTCAGATCCAGCTGCAGATCAAAGCCCGGATAGCTTTTCTTGACCTCTTTGAGCTCAAACGCATTCATATTTCCTCATCCTCCATTGTCAGATCATACATCTCCCGAAGCTCCTCCCGGCCCAGACCGCAGCCCGCGGCCAGGCGCCGGATGGCAAGCATGTGCTCCTCAATCTCCCGCAGGGCATCCTCCCGCAGCAGCGCCGGGTCTCCGGCTGCTACAAAGCTGCCCTTGCCGGGCAGAGTGTAGATGAGCCCGGCCTTTTCCAGGTCCTCATAGGCCCGCTTGGTGGTGATGACGCTGATGCGCAGGTCCTTGGCCAGACTCCGGATGGAGGGCAGGGCCTCATCCTCCGCCAGCACACCGTTAAGGATCTGCTGCCGGATCTGGCTGTAGATCTGCTGATAGATCGGCTGGCCGCTTCTGTTGTTGATCAGGATCGTCATGGATTCACCCCGCGTACTGTGTATATAAACAATATACACAGTATATACGACCTTGTCAAGCCCTTTTATAAAAATTCTTGACAAAGGGAAAAATGTTGTTATAATCACAGCGTAACAATTGAACACCTTATCAAGAGCGGTGGAGGGAACGGCCCTGTGAAGCCCGGCAACCTGCAGTTTGCAAGGTGCCAAATCCGGCGGTGAGACGAAAGATGAGGCTTTGATGCAGACCTTTAACGCGCCCTGTCGGAGACGGGGCGCGTTTTACTATGTTAAAATTAATTATCGATACAGGAGGATCCATATGAGCCACTATCTTTTCACTTCCGAATCCGTTACCGAGGGGCATCCCGACAAGATCTGCGACCAGATCTCCGATGCGGTGCTGGACGCTATTTTGGAGCAGGACCCCAACGGCCGCGTGGCCTGCGAGACTACGGCTTCCACGGGCCTGGTGCATATCATGGGTGAGATCAGCACCAGCTGCTATGTGGACATCGCCAAGATCGCCCGGGGCGTTATCCGGGACATCGGCTATGACCGGGCCAAGTACGGCTTTGACTGCGACACCTGCGGCATCATCGTCAACATCGACGAGCAGTCCGGGGATATCGCCCTGGGCACCAACGATGAAGTCGGCGGCGCCGGCGATCAGGGCATGATGTTCGGTTACGCCTGCGACGAGACTCCGGAGAAAATGCCCCTGCCCATCTCCCTGTCCCACAAGCTGGCCAAGCGTTTGACCGCGGTGCGCAAGGAGGGCCTGGTGGACTATCTGCGGCCCGACGGCAAGACCCAGGTCACCGTAGAATATGACGAGCAGCGCCGCCCCGTCCGTGTGGACACCGTGGTCATCTCCACCCAGCACGGCCCCGAGGCCAGCCTGGAGCAGATCCGTAAGGATATGATCGAGCTGGTCATCAAGCCCACCGTCCCCGAGGAGCTGCTGGACGAGAATACGAAATATTATGTAAACCCGACGGGCCGCTTTGTCATCGGCGGTCCCCAGGGTGACTCCGGCCTGACCGGCCGCAAGATCATCGTGGACACCTACGGCGGCAGCGCCCCTCACGGCGGCGGCGCTTT
>JAFUES010000008.1 GCA_017470325.1 Oscillospiraceae bacterium | reverse complement strand
TTTCGGTTCAACGGGAGAAAAAAGAACTTGGCCCTGCCGACCAACAGCATTTTACCACGGGCATCTTAAAGCCTGATGACAACATACAGAGTGTATACAGAGCACACTTAAAACAGTCTCTGAAACTTATTATACGAGGAGTATATCCTATGTCCGTCAAACGATGCGACGTCATAACCGACCTCTCCGGCCGGGAGCTCACGGCCCACGGCAGTCCCGCTTTTCCCATCGCCTGCTACGACCATGATTTCCGGGACAGCGATGTGTCCTGGCACTGGCACGAGGAGCTGGAAGCCGTCGCCGCCGTCAGGGGCGACACCCTGGTACAGACCAGCCGGGGCGCGCTGCTGGTGCCCGAGGGCTGCGGCTTCTTTCTCCCCTCCGGCGTGCTGCACGCCTGCGTCCCGGTGCAGGGCAGCGACTGCGCCTATCACTCTCTGGTGTTCCACGCCCGTCTGGTGGGCGGCAGTATGGAGAGCGTGTTCTGGCAGCGCTATCTCTCGCCCCTGTTGGAGCGCTGTCCTCGGGAAGCTGTTCTGCTGTGCGGAGACGTCCCCTGGCAGGCGGAGGCTCTGGGCGCCATTGAGAGCGCCTGGCGGCTGTGCGTTGCGGAGTCGGAGGACTACGAGTTTTCCGTGCGGGAGCATTTGTCCCGGCTGATCCTGCTCCTGTCCCGAAACCTGAGCCCGGCAGAAAGCCAGACCGGTCGGGCAGATCAGGTCAGAGAGGATCGGATCAAGGCCATGCTGCTCTACATCCAGGAGCATTACGCAGAAGATATCCGCATTGCCCAGATCGCGGCCAGCGCCGCCGTCAGCGAGAGCGAATGCCTGCGCTGCTTCCAACAGCTGATCGGCACCACGCCCAATCGCTATCTGATCCGATATCGACTGGACCGGGCGGAGGAGCTGCTGAAAACCACGGCGCTCAGCATCTCCGAAATCGGCGAGCGCTGCGGCTTCCGGGAGATGAGTTACTTCGCCAAGGCCTTCCGGCTGCGCTTCGGCCAGAGCCCCAGCCAGTGGCGGAAAACGCAGCCATGACCAGGCCGGGCAAAGGCCGTTCCTTGGAAGTTTCTTACAAAAGCGCCTGTTGCGCACGGGGATTTTTGGGAATTAATGGGGATTGCGGGAATTTCCGTTTTTTGGTAAACTATAATCACAAACCTTGATAGAGGCGCGCCTTGCGATCAGTAGCGCTCCGTACATGACTTGCCGGTCGGCGGAGGGGGAAAGGCGCAGGCGCCGAAGCGGACCGTCCACGGCAAGGGAGCTCCGCTGGGCCAGGGGAGAACATCTCCTGGACTGTCGCACTACCGTGCGGAGCGCTATTGGGTCACAGTCTTTTCGGGGCAGCCGCCCCGAAAGCAAGCTGACGTCAACTCCGTACGGAGCTGGCGTTTTTGTTTTGCCCCGAGGAACAAACAGAGAGGAGAACGCACCATGAACGAATTGACATCCCTGGGCTTCATTTCCATCATCCCGCCGATCATCGCGATCGTGCTCTCTTTCCTGACGCGCAACACCATCGTCTCGCTGATCGCCGCCTGTCTGGTGGGCACCTTGCTCAGCGGAGAGGGCCTGCTGGGTCTGCCGAACCTGCTCAAGAGCAGTCTGGGCACCACCAGCTTCTCCTGGGTCATGCTGCTCAACACTTTCATCGCCATCATTGTGGCTTATTTCCAGAAGACCGGCGCCATCCAGAGCTTCTCGCTGAAGCTGCACGACCGGAATCTGTCCCGCCGGGGCGCTCAGCTGTTGGCCTGGGTGCTGGGCATTTTCGTCTACTTCAGCGATTCCTTCAGCCCGCTCTTCGTGGGCTCTACCATGCGCAGCATCACGGACAAGGCCAGGATCTCCCGTGAAAAGCTGGCCTATATTGCCGACTCCACCTCCGCGCCGGTCAGCGTGCTGGTGCCCATCACCGGCTGGGCCGCCTATCTCAGCGGGCTGGCGGTGGGTGTGGGCTCCATCGCCACGGCGGAGGACGGCGCGGCCCTGTTCCTGCGGGCGGTCCCCTTCAACTTCTACGCCATCCTGGCCGTGCTGATGGTGGGTCTGATCGGCTCCGGCATCATCAAGGACTACGGTCCCATGAAAAAGGCCGAGGCTCGCGCCATGAACGAGGGCAAGGTCCTGCGGGACGGCGCCGTCCCCCTGATCGGCCGGGAGCTGACAGAGATGGAGGCCTATCCCGGGCTGAAGCCCCGCATTTTCCTGAACTTCCTGCTGCCGGTGCTGATGATCATCGGCATCGCCCTGGGTACCTATATCGCCCTGGGCTCAGCCAAGACCATGGAGGCCTTTTTGTGCGTGATCATCTTCATGAGCATCAGTATGGTGATCCAGGGGATCCCCTTCCAGGAGGTCATGGACACCCTGGTCCAGGGCGTCAAGGGCGCGGTGCCCGCCGTGATCCTGCTGGCGCTGGCCTATTCCATCAACGCCCTCAGCAGCCAGATGGGCACGGCCAATTACATCGTCTCTCTGAGCATGGGCTTCCTCTCCCCCGCGCTGCTGCCGGTGATCATCTTCGTGATCTCGGCCATCATGGCCTTTGCCACCGGCTCCTCCTGGGGCACCTTTGCCATTTGCATGCCCATCGCCCTGCCCCTGGCCTTCGCCTTCTCCGGCGGCACGGTGACCACTTTGGTCTGCGCCTGCTTCGCAGCCGTGGCCGGCGGCGGCGTATTCGGCGACCACTGCTCGCCCCTGTCGGACACCACGGTGCTGTCTTCCACCGGCGCCGCCTCCGACCACATCGACCATGTACAGACCCAGCTGCCCTACGCGCTGACCTGCGGTGTGATCGCGGCGGTCCTCTACCTGATCCTGGGCTTCGTCGCTGCCTGAGGATTTCCATTGCGCGAACCCCTCGCCTGTGGTACAATATGCGATACCATGATTTCAGTATAAAGGAGACCGGAATATGGAACAGATGGGTTTTCTGATCAGCCACAAAAACAACGAGCAGCGCCGGGCGCTGCTGCCCCAGGACCTGGAGCAGATCCGGCATGTGGACCGGCTGGTGTTTGAGACCGGCTACGGTCTGGCCCTGGGCTGCAGCGATGCGGACTATCTTGCCGCCGGCGCCCAAGTGGCGCCCCGGGAGAAAGTGCTCCGCTGCCCGAAGCTGGTGGATGTGAAGCTGGGAGACGCCGACTATCTGGACCAGTTGGAAGGGCAGAAGCTGATGATCGGCTGGGCCCATACGGTGCAGAAGGTGGACTTCACCTCCGCCATGCTGCAGGGCAAGCACAGTGTGCTGGCCTGGGAGGAGATCTTTGAGGACGGCCGCTACATCTTTTACCGCAACCGGGAGGTGGCGGGCGAAGCCGCTGTGCTCCACGCCTTCCGCTACTGCGGGAAGATGCCCTATGACTGCACGGTGGCCATCATCGGCAACGGCCAGACCGCCAAGGGCGCCATGCGCATCCTCCACGGTCTGGGCGCAAGGGTGGATGTATACGGGCGCCGTCTGGAAAGCCTGTTCAAGAAAAAGATGTATGACTACGATGTGATCGTCAACTGCGTCATGTGGGACACCAGCCGGCAGGACCATCTGATCTGCCGGGAGGACCTGGCCAAAATGCGGCCCGGGACCATGCTCATCGACGTGGCCTGCGACCCCCATATGGGGATCGAGACCTCCCACGAGACTACCATTGACGACCCGGTCTATGTGGTGGACGGTGTGATCCACTACGCGGTGGACAACACCCCCGCCATGTTCCCCAAGACAGTGTCCAAGGTGCTCAGTGAAGGCTTTGCCCCCTATGTGGACGACATTTTGGAGGACAGACTGCCCGAGGCTTTGGAGAAGGCCATGGTCATCCGGGACGGGCAGATCCTGGACGAGCGTATCCGGTCCTTCCGGGAGGCCAGAGGTCTGGCCTGCTCCTATTGAGCGAAACGCAAAGACAAATCCCCCGGTGGATCCCTTGGTTCCACCGGGGGATTTGCTGTGGATATTTACATCATACGCAGGATGTTGTCCATCACAAAAGCCAGGTTCTCACGGGAGAAGTTCTTGCTGACGGACAGATCTTGGGGCAGCCGGTTGATGGTGAAGATGGCCTTGACGCCCTCTTCATAGGCGCCCTCCATGCCCAGGTCCGAGCCGCCCACCACCGCGATGACAGGTTTCGCCTGCTTCTTCGCCCGTCGGGCCACGCCGATGACCACCTTGCCCCGCAGGCTCTGGCTGTCGATCTTGCCCTCGCCAGTGAAGATCACGTCCGCATCGGAGATGAGCGCATCGAAGGCCACCGTGTCCAGCACGGTCTCGATGCCCATCTGCAGCGTGGAATCGAAGAAGGCCATCATGCCCACACCCATGGCGCCGGCGGCGCCGCCGCCGGGTACCCGGGTCAGATCCCGGCCCAGATCGCGCTGGATGATCTCTCCCAGATGGCGCAGGCCCGCGTCCAGCGCCTTGACCATATCGGGATCCGCGCCCTTCTGGGGGCCGAAAACATAGGCGGCGCCGGTCTCACCGTACATAGGATTGTCGATGTCGCACATGGTGACCAGCTCGATCCCCTTCAGCAGTTCGCTCTTGCCGGACAGGTCGATCCTGTCCACATCGATCAGGGTGCCCCCGGTGGGGACGAAGGCCTTGCCGTCCTTGTCCAGGAACTGCACGCCGATGGCCGCAGCCGCGCCGCAGCCCGCGTCATTGGTGGCGCTGCCGCCCAGGCCCACGATGATCCTGCTGACGCCGCGGCGTGCCGCGTCCAGGATCAGCTCGCCCACGCCGTAGGTGGTGGTCCTGCTTGGGTCCCGGCGGCCCTCCACCAGGGGCAGGCCCGCGCAGGCGGCCATCTCCACCACGGCGGTCCTGCCGTTGTCGATCAGGCCATAGAAGGCCTTCATGGGCTCAAAGTACGGATTCTTGACTTCCAGCCAAACCTTCTCGCCGCCCAGGGCGGTCAGGAAAGCGTCCACACTGCCCTCACCGCCGTCGGCCACGGGGATGGACAGGACCTCACAGCCGGGAAAACGGGCGTCGATGCGGGACTTCATAATAGAACAGATCTCAGCAGAGGACATGGTGCCTTTAAAGGAATCCGGGATCAATACCGCTTTTTTCATAATCACACCGCCATTTCTTTCGTCACATCCGCTTTTCCAAGCAGCAGATGTAAATGCCTCTTGTTTCCTCTGCTTTCATCATACCATATCGCCGGTTTTTTGCAATTGAAAAATATCCTAGCCCTTTTTATAATGAATATAAGACAGCGAAAACAACAAGAGGAACTGCTTATGCTCCATGCAAAAAACGGCTGCCTGTCCCTGGGGACGGGCGAGATGGACTATATCCGCTTCGGCTCGGGCCCCCGGGTCCTGGTGATGCTGCCCGGCGTGAGTGACGGGCTGAAGACAGTCCGGGGCATGGCGCTGCCCTTCGCCCTGCTCTACCGCGCCATGGCCCGGGATTTTACGGTATACGTGTTCAGCCGCCGCAGACAGCTCAGGCCCCACGCCACAACGCGGGAAATGGCGGCGGATGTGAATGCCGCCATGGACGCACTGGGCTTGTCGGAGGCGGCGGTGCTGGGCGTCTCCCAGGGCGGGATGATCGCCCAATGGCTGGCCATCGATCACCCGGAAAAGGTGAGCCGCCTGGTATTGACCGTGACTCTCGCCAAGCCGAACGCGACGGTGGAAGCCGTCGTCGCCCACTGGCTGGAAATGGCAAAGCGGGGCGATTATAAGGGGATCCTGCTGGATACGGCGGAGCGTTCCTATTCCCCGAGGCGTCTGCGCCGGGCGCGGCCCAGCTACAGCCTGCTGGGGAACATCGGCAAGCCCCAGTCCTTTGATCGTTTTCGGATCCAGGCCGAATCCTGCGTCACCCACAATGCCTGGGAGGAGCTTCCCTGCATCGTCTGCCCCACACTGGTGATCGGCGGGACAGAAGATGCTATCGTCACCGGGCAGGCATCAAGGGAGATCGCCTCGCAGATCCCCGGCTGCCAGCTGTATCTGTATGCGGGACTGAGCCACGGTCTCTACGAGGAAGCCCCGGATTTCCTTCCCCGCGTCATGGATTTCTGCCACTGAAAGGAGGCAAAAGCATGGACAGAGCATTGTTTCGGCAGGCCATCGGGAAGTTTCTCGGCGGTCTGCAGGGCCCGCCGGGTCATGCCGATTACATGCGGCGGGTGAAGTTCCGGCTGATCCCCCATCTCTGGTAAAGCCCGACTGTCCACAACCTGAAAACTGACGCAAAACAGCGCCGTCCGCTCGGGCGGCGCTGCTTTTTCGCGGTCGAGTGCCACTTGACCACAACTCCCGCCCAGCGAGGTACAATGCAGGCGTGATCACGAAAAATCAACAACAGAAAGGAAGCTCGAACATGAACAAAACAGAATTGGTTTTCATCCTGGATATGAGCGGCTCTATGGCGCACCTGACCGACGACACTATCGGCGGCTTCAACAGCGTGCTCAAAGAACAGGCAGCCAAAGACGGGGAGGCCCTGGTGACCACCTATCTCTTCAACAACGACAGCCGGATGCTCCATGACCGTCTTCCCATTGATCAGGTCCGTCCCATGACGAACGCCGATTATCAGGCAGGCGGCTGCACGGCCCTGGTAGACGCGCTGGGCGAAGCCATCCACCACATCGTGGGCATCCACCGCTATGCCCGAAAAGAGGACGTCCCGGAGCACACGATATTCATCATCACCACCGACGGCATGGAGAACGCCAGTCACCGCTACTCCGCCGAGCAGGTGAAGCAGATGATCCGCCACGAGCAGGAAAAGTACGGCTGGGAGTTCATCTTCCTGGCGGCCAACATCGACGCGGTGGAGACCGCCAAAAGCTATGGCATCGACGCGGACCACGCGGTGGATTATCTGCCGGACGCCGGCGGCACCGATCAGGTCTACGCCGCCATGAGCATGGCTATCGGCAATGTCCGGCGCGGTGCGAGGCTGAAGGAGGACCGGGCCTGGCGCAAGAGCGCAGATATGGACTATCATAAGCGCAAAAAGTAAGGTATAATACTTTATAGAAGCAGACAGGAGGGATCCTCATGGCATTCACCATCGTGCGCAACGATATCGTCCGAATGGAAGTTGACGCCATCGTAAACTCCACCAACGAGCGGTTCAGGGTTGGTGGCGTGGGCGTTGACGCGGGCATCCGCCACGCGGCGGGCCCCGGGCTGGACGAAGCGCTGGCAAAAATCGGCTCCTGCCCCGCGGGCTCGGCGGTGATCACCGGCGCCTACGGCATCCCCACCTGCAGATACATCATCCACACGGTGGGACCCATTTACCGGGACGGCCGGCACGGCGAAGAGGAGCTGCTGCGCAGCTGCTATCGCAGCATCCTGTCCCTGGCCCGGGAAAGCGGCTGCCGCTCGGTGGCCATCCCCTCCATCTCCTCCGGCGCTTACGCCTACCCCAAGAAGGATGCCTATCGGATCGCCACCGCCTGCATCCGGGAGTTTCTGTTCTCCCTGCCCGACGACGAGGACATGATGATCTATCTGGTACTGTTTGACCAGGCCTCGGTGGAGCTGGGCAGCAAGATCGACGGCGGCATACAGGAGCAGATCTCCCCGGCGTACCCGAAGGCGAAAAAGGCGCGGCTCGGTTCTCTGTTCCAGCTGCACAACGTTTCCGCCCCGCAAAACAGAAGAGACGAAGAACCGGTGGACGCTGTCTTCGGATCGATGCCCGCAGAGTTGGATTCGTCAGAGGCCTATCCGCTCAGCGCCGCAGCCTTCGAGGCCGACGCTGCGTCTCCCTTGGTGGAGGAGCAGGAACCGGAGGTCTATGCGCAGCAGGACCTGTCTTTTGCGGAGATGTGCGAGTGGTGGTGCGAACAAAAAGGGCTCTCCAAAAAGGAATTTTATATCTGCTCCAACATCAACAAATCCATGTTCTGGAACATGAAGCACCACCCGGACCAGACGCCCCGCAAAACCAATGTCCTGGCCTGCGCCATCGGTCTGCAGTTGGATTACCATGAGACCCAGGATCTGTTGATGCGGGCCGGGATGACCCTGTCCCGCTACTATGCGCTGGACCGTGCGGTGGAGGGCTTCATCCGAAGCGGAAATTACAACATTTACGAGATCAACGAAAACCTGTTTGAACAGGACCTGCCCCTGTTGGGGGCGTATTGACGCACGAAAGGAGGATGCTTATGATCGGTGCCATTTTAGGCGACATGGTCGGCTCCCGTTTTGAGTTTCGCAACTATTTGAGCAAAGACTTCGCCTTTCTGACCGCCGACTCGGAATTCACGGACGACACCGTCATGACCTGTGCTGTGGCCCAGGCCCTGATGGACAGCAAGGAGGATTTTTCGGACCTGTCGGAAAAAGCTGTCGCTGCCATGCGGCGCATCGGCCGGCAGTTTCCCAATTGCGGCTACGGCCGGCGCTTTTATCACTGGATGTTTACAGACGATCCTCAGCCCTACAACAGCTGCGGCAACGGCTCCGCCATGCGCGTCAGCCCGGTGGGTTTCGCAGCCCGGGATGTGGAGGCGGCGAAGGCCCTCTCGGCAGCGGTGACCCGCGTGACCCACGATCACCCGGAGGGCATGAAGGGCGCGGAGGCCACGGCAGTGGCCATCGTTCTGGCCCGCCAGGGCAGGACGAAAGATGAGATCCGCCGGGCCATGGAGGCCTACTATGACCTGTCCATGACCGTGGAGGCCTACCGCAGCATGTGGCGTGGCCACGGCAAGGAGATCTGCCAGGTCTCTGTCCCCCAGGCACTGGTCTGCTTCCTGGAGGGCGCGGATTATGAGGACGTCATCCGCAACTGCATATCCATCGGTGGCGACAGCGACACCATCGCGGCCATCGCCGGCGGCATTGCCGAAGCCTTTTACGGTGTGCCGGAGGACTATGTCCGGCAGGCAAAAAGCAAGCTGGATCCCCGGCTGCTGACCGTGGTCGACGATTTCAGGGTCTGGCTCACGGGGAGAGCTTTGGCCTAAACCGTACGAACAAAAACTGCGAAAGCTGTAATCTGAACAGCCTTCGCAGTTTTCTTTTTTTTAATCAGTTGAACAGCTCCTGCTCCAGAATGCGGGCAAAGCCCTCCAGCCCCACCTGGTCGACAGCAGAAAAACGCGCCCGCTCCGGGCTGTCGATATCCAGCACCCCGATGACTTTTCCTCTCGCATGCAGCGGGATCACGATCTCGGAATTGGAGGCCGAATCACAGGCAATATGCCCCGGGAAGCGGTGCACATCCTCCACCCGCTGCGTTCGGTCTTGCTGCGCCGCCGTTCCGCAGACACCCCGGCCAAAGGGAATCTCGATGCAGGCGGGCTTTCCCTGAAAGGGTCCCAGGACCAGCAGCTCTCCCTCCGCCAGATAAAAGCCCGCCCAGTTGATGGTTTCCAGGCTCTCATACAGGAGGGCCGCCGCGTTGGCAAGATTCGCAGTGGTATGTGAGACACCGCGGATCAGCCCGGTCAGCCTCTCCTGCAGTACGCTGTAATCTGTCTCATATGCCATGGGTTTCTCCTCTCCGCTTCTGCTCAGTCAAAGTCCAGTACGCGGCACATGCGGATCAGCGTGAGCCGGTTGCGGATAGCGGCGGAGATGGGCAGCATCTCGTCGGCCAGCGATGGATCGATGCCGATATGCTCCGGCAGATACTTGGCGCCCACCGCCTTGTACAGGGCTTCCATCTCTTCCACAGAGGGGATCGCCGCGATGATCTGACGGATCTCGTCCCAGTGGTCCACAATGTTCTGGGGATCGAAGGTGGCCAGCACGTCGTTTTCGTTCTCCTGCATGATCCCGTCGCAAAGGCGCTCCCCGAACTTCTCCAACACCCATTCCCGCTTCAGAGGCTCAAAGGGCCTGGCTTTGGGCGTCAGCGCCGCCAGGCGGTGGTACTCCTTCACGGCGGCGAAGGTACCCACGCCTACGCACTCGCCATGGATGCCCTCGGCCGCTTCAAAGCGGGGCGGGTGCATCTCCACCAGGTGGGCCATCAGATGCTCCGCGCCGGAGGCCGCCCGGGAATTCTCCCACAGCTGCATGGTCAAGCCGCTCTTCATCTGGGCCATGGTCATGGCCTCATAGTCCACCTCGCCGGTGGCAGCCATCTTGTCCGCTGCGGCGCGCATGATCTGCAGCGCATCTTCGGCCAAACCTGCCACCATGGGGCAATAGTCCTCCCCAGCGACCAGGGTGGACATCTTCCAGTCGGCCAGGGAGATGTACTTGGACAGGATGTCGTTGATGCCGCTGGCCACCAGACGCATGGGCGCGCCCTTGATGATATCCAGGTCCGCCACCACCAGGGCGGGGGCCTTCATGCGGATAGACTTTTTCTGACCTTTGAGAATCACCGAGCAGATGCTGGCAGTGAAGCCGTCGGAGCTGGCCAGGGTGGGCACAGCCACAAAGGGGATGCCCAGCTTGTAGGCCGGATAGCGGCCAAAGTCCATGATCGTCCCTGCGCCGTACGCAATGAGCACCTCGGGCTTGTCCAGCTTGGTCATCATATCCTCGATGAGCACATCCTCCGAGCGCAGGCCCTGAGCCGGGAGCACGATCTCCTGGTCGGCTTTGATGTGCTTGCCTTCGGTGAGCTCATAAATGATGCTGTCATAGATGACCGTGCGGCGCAGCCCCGCTAGGCCTGCTTCTTCCATGTATTTTTCAAAATTGGCGATGGCGTTGTATTCCACAACCACCAGCCTGGTCTCCAGCTGGTGATCCTTGCCGCAGGCACAGGCCCCCGCGTAGGGGGAACAGTCCAGTATCATTCGTTCTTACCTCGCTTTTTGATTTGTTTCCTGCCGTTCATTTTAATACATTCTATCCCCGGGGTCAACATCGGGAAAACCTCGACGGCGGCAGTATGGATGCTCTTTCATTCCTGCGCATAACAAAAAACCTCCTGCAAATACTATCTCTGACAACAGATAGAAACGCAGGAGGTTTTATCCTATGAAAGCTACCGGCATCGTCCGCCGCATCGACGACCTGGGCCGGGTCGTGATCCCCAAGGAGATCCGCCGCACCATGCGCATCCGCGAGGGTGACCCGCTGGAGATCTTCACGGAGAAGGACGGGGAATTGATCTTCAAAAAATACTCTCCCATTGGGGAGCTGTCAGAGTTTGCGGCCGCGATTTGCGACAGTCTGCGGAAAGCTACTGACGGCATCGCCGCCATCTGTGACCGGGACGCGGTCATCGCCATCAGCGGTGGCGCCCGGCGGGAGCTGATGGAAAAGCCCGTCAGCCCTCAGCTGGGTGAGATCATGGAGGGCCGCGGGACCTACCGGCACACAAGCGGCGGCAGCAGTCTCCCCGTCTCCCCGGCGGACGACAAATACTGCCTGTCCGTGGCGGCGCCGATCCTCTCCGAGGGCGATGTGATGGGCTGCGTCCTGTTCATCACCCCGCGGGGGAGCGCACCCGGCTCCGAGGTGGAGCAGAAGCTGGCCCAGACCATCGCCCTGTTTCTGGGTCGCCAGATGGAAAGCTGAAAATGCAGGAAGAGCCGCGGCACAAAGCCGCGGCTCTTCCTGTGTTCATCAGGTATATGATCCCGATTACTTGATACCGTACTTCCGGTTGAACTTATCCACACGGCCGCTGGTGTCGACCAGCTTCTGTTTGCCGGTGAAGAAGGGGTGGCACTTGGAGCAGATCTCAACGGTGATGTTCTGCTTGGTGGAGCCGGTCTCGATCACATTGCCGCAGGCGCAGCGAATGGTGGTCGGCTGGTAATTGGGATGGATTCCTTCCTTCATTTCGTTTATCTCCTCATCTCAGGCTGTCATGATTTGCCCGCCGAAGGCGGCATAGTTACATGGCGCAAAACGGATTGTACCACAGGGATGACCCGATTGCAAGAACTTTTCCAAAATTTTCGCGCAAAATCACATGGTAAGTGTGACCGCCTCACCCACGGAAAGGAAGTACAGCACGCACTGCCGCACAGGCAGGCCGCAGATCCGTTCCAGCGCCCGGGCATAAGCCAGCAGCTGACCCCGATAGCTCTCCGCCCGCTCCGCCGCCTGGCCAGAGCTGCGCAGCGCGTCGGTCTTGTAGTCGATGACTGTGATAGCCCCATCCTCGATCAGATAGCAGTCCACCACACCCTGCAGCAGGACCTCTTCTCCCGCTGCCCGGCCGAAGATTTCGCCCGCGTCGCAGAGCAGAGAAAACTTGAATTCCCGGTGCAGCTCCGGCGCCTGCCGCATCCGCCTACCCAGAGGCGACGCAAAAAGGCTCGCAATGGCCTCCGCGTCCACAGCCTGCGCCTCCCGGTCGGACAAAAAGCGCTGTGTGCGCAGCCGTTCAATCTCCTGCCGCACCGCCTCCACGTTTCCCGTTCTGCCAAAATCCATATATTGCAGCACCAGGTGGGTGGCCGTGCCCTTCTCCGCGCCGGT
The DNA here is from genome assembly GCA_017470325.1 of Oscillospiraceae bacterium. The sequence continues at coordinate 4,228 of JAFUES010000008.1, read as the reverse complement.
GACCGGTTTGTCCTTCTTCGTAAAGTCCGGCATCCGGAAACGGGTCTTTCGCGGGGATACCATAGGCTTGGCATCTTCGTCTGCCTCCGCCCGCCCCTTCAGCTCCGTAGCCGTAACCTTGGAGGGCAAAGCCGCTGCGTCTCCATAGGGATAGCGGAATGCCAATCGCCGGCACAGCTCCGCCGCGGCGGCCTCATCGGCTTCCGTCCGCTCTGCCGCCTGTTCCTCTGCGGCCAACGCCGCCTCCGCCTCGCAGACGCGCATGCGGATATGCCGCTGCCCATCCGCAAGGCAGGCGCTGACCAGCCACTGCAGCGGGGAGGCCGCCTGGGCCAGCACCTCCGCCGCCATGGGCACAGATACCGCATTTTGGCTTTTCTCGATCAGCGCATCCGGGTCCTTGACAGCGGCCGTCAGGAACAGCCGCTCCTTGGCCCTCGTCATGGCCACATACAGCAGCCGCAGCTCCTCTGAGAGCATCTCCCGCTCCAGCCGCAGCCGGATGGCGTTGCGGGCCAGCGTGGGATACTCCACCCGCCGCTGCAGGTCCGTTAGCTTGGGTCCCAGGCCCAGCTGCGGGTGCACCAGCACGGTGTCCCGGCTGTCCTGCCGGTTGAAACGTCGGGCGGTATCGCAGAGGAACACCACGGGAAATTCCAGGCCCTTGGACTTGTGCACCGACAGGATTTGGATGGCCTCGCCCGCCTCACCCTGGCCGGGCTCCTGGCCCTTGTCCGCCAGCCGCCGCAGCCACAGCACGAAACGGTGCAAGCCCCGGTAGCCGCTGCTCTCAAAGCGCTCCGCCAGGCCGATCAGTTCCATGAGCCGGGCGCGCCGCTGGGCGCCGTCGCTCATGGCGCTGCACACGGCCAGCATATCCAGCTCCTCCAGCAGGCGCCACACCAGCTCCGCGGCGCTCAGGTCGGGCGCCGCCATGCGCAAGCGGTCCAGCAGGGACAGAAACCCCCGAACCTTTTCGTCGGCTTCACCCCGGAACGTCAGCGCTGTGTAGAAATCCACCGAGGTGTCGCAGGCCCGGATCTGGGACAGCTCGTCCGCACTGAAGCGGAAGGCCGGCGAGCGCAGCACCGCGATCAGCGGGATATCCTGATGCGGATCGTCCAGGATGGCCAGCATGGACATCAGCGTGGAGATCTCCACCGACTGGAAAAAGCCCATGCCTTGCCCGGCTGCCACCGGCAGCCCCTGGGCCGCCAGAGCACGGCGGTAGATTCCGCCGACGGAGCCCGGGGAGCGCAGCAGAATGGCGATATCTCCGTATTGCAGGGGACGGGTCAGCCCGCCGTCGCGGACTGTGACACCACTGTCCATCAGCGCCCGGATCTGCCGGGCCACCATATTTGCCTCCAGAGCAGTCTTATCCGGCGTCTCCTCTTCATCCGCTGCTGCAGGCAGGCGCAGGAGCAGAAGCTCCGGCGCCGGGACTTCGCCCTCATAATCGGCGCCGTAGCGGAGCGCCGCATTCTCATCGTAATCGATATCCCCCAGCGCACGGGACATGCACAGGGAAAACACGGTGTTGGCCCCGTCCAGAATCTCCCGCCGGGAGCGGAAATTCTCCTGCAGCATGATCCGCCGGGCCTCGCCCTCCGCCGCCTGTTCCGCATCCCGATAGCGGAGATACTTCTCCGTAAAGATCCCCGGGTCCGCCAGCCGGAAGCGATAGATGGACTGCTTGACATCGCCCACCAGAAACAGGTTGGCCCCCTCCCGGGATACCGCCCGGAAAATGGTGTCCTGCACCTGGCTTACGTCCTGATATTCGTCCACCATGATCTCCGTGTAGCGCCGGCTGATCTGCCGGGCCAGCTCCGTGGGCCGGTCCTCCTCGTCTGTCAGCAGCGCCGCGGTCATATGCTCCAGATCCGCGTAGTCCAACAGCCCCGTGCGGCGCTTCTCCCGGGCATACTCCCGGTCAAAGGCCAGTGCCAGCTCCAGCAGAGCGCTCATGGCAGGCTCCGTGCGGGCCATCTCCGTCAGCAACTGCGCCGAGGGGGCGTAGAGGGTAGCTTCCAGGGTCGTCATGGCTTTTTTGCAGGCTGTGCGGCGGGCCTTCACCCGCTCGGCTAAAGCCGGATCCTCCGGCTTCATCAGTTTCCCCAGGGCGGAGAAGGGAACGGGGAACCAGCTGCGGGTCCGGTCCCATCCCAGCTCTATACACCGCCGAAGCTCACGCAGGGCGTCCGCCGTCTCGGAAAAGCTGGGCAGATAGGCCTTGCTCATCTTGTCATCTGCGGCGATCTCTGTCAGCAGGCTCTCCATCTCGTTGCTCCAATAGGCAGCGCTCTGTCGGGCGCGCTCCAGGATCTCAGCGCCCCAGGGCGTCTCCCCGGCATCATGGGCCCCGGCGCGCAGCAGCTCCACCTGCTCCCGCGCCCAGCGCTCCGGTCTGGCATGACACTGCATCTTCTCATGCAGGTTCAGCACCAGCTCCGCCAGCCGCCGGTCGTCCCGGCCTGCGCCCACGGTGTCTGCCAGGTCCAGAAAGCCCGGATGGGCCTCCGGCTTATCGTAGCAGGCCTCCAGCGTGCGCTCTATGGCTGCCGCCTTCATAGCCGCCGCCCGGTCCTCATCCACGATCTTGAAGTCCGGGGACAGACCCGCCAGGTGGCTGTGTTCCCGCAGCAGGGATGCGCAGAAGCTGTGGATGGTGCCGATCTGCGCCCGGCGGCACAGGGCGCTCTGCCGACGCAGGCGGCGGTTGCCCGGGTCGGCGGCCAGCGCCGCCAGCTCCTCCATGATCCGGCCCTTCAGCTCGCCGGCAGCCGCCCGTGTAAAGGTGATGACCAGGAAGCTGTCCAGATCCGCCGTCTCCTCCGGGTCACAGAGCCAGGCCATCAGGCGCTCGGTGAGCACCTTGGTCTTGCCGCTTCCCGCACCGGCAGACACCAACAAGGCGCTGCCCCGGCTTTGGATGGCTGCAGCCTGGGCGGGCGTAGCTTTGAATTCACGCACGGTCTTCGCCTCCTTCCAGCAGGCCCCAGACCTTGTTTTCCGAGAGCTTAGGCATGAAGCGGCTGCTCTCGCCGTTTTCGCCCTCGCTGAAATGACAGGCGGCAAAATAGTCGCAATTCAGGCAGGCGTTCTCCTGCTGGCTGCGGTAATAAGGATCCGCCGCGATGCTGCCCCGGTGCAGCTGCTCGGCCATGCCGGCCAGGGTCTTGCGGATATGCTCCGCCAGCAGACCCAGCCGCTCCGCCGTGGCCAGGGAGTCGCCGCCGGGCTTGCCCGCGCGGAATTTCACCGGGATATAGCGCTTGTCCTCGCCCTTCTCCCAGGCCTCGATGAGGTCGGCATCGTCCAGGACCAGGCCGCTGCGGCGCAGCTCCTCGCCCCGTTTTTTCTCCGCCTCATCCTCGCTCAGATCCTTCGGCAGCGAAAGCAGGGCGTTGCGGGCGGGTACATACATCACGCCCGCCGGGACGATTGGCGCACCGTAGCGGCTCTGCCCGTCCTCGCCCAGGGCGAAGAGATACAGCAGCATCTGCAGGCCCATGCCATACCACACCTCGGACAGGCTGAATTTTTTGCGTCCGGTCTTGTAGTCCACCACCCGCAGGTACAGCTGTCCCTCATGGAGCCAACCGTCCACCCGGTCGGCGATGCCGGTGAGGGTCATGGCCTCCTGCCCTTCGCCCAGCTCCAGCGGGCGCATATCGCTGGCCTTGGAAAAGTCCAGCTCAAAGTCCAGAGGCTCGAAATCCGAGCGGCGCAGCTCCCCGGCCATATCCGCGACCACCCGGTGCACGTCGCCGCAGAGGCGGCGAAACAGGTACACGAAGCGGCTGCTCTTTTCCTGAAAATCGTTCAGTTCCTCGTGGACATAGGTCTCCACCCAGCGGTCGGTGATCTGGCCGAGCGTCTCGTCGGAGACCGCGGCGAAGCCGCCCAGGTCCTTGACCTGGCGCGCCGTATTTTCCAGCACATAGTGCATAAAGGTGCCGATCTCCGGCGGGTGGAAGCCCGCGGGCTCATAGGGCTTGGCCCGCAGCCCATATTGGCAGAAGTAAGCAAATTTGCAGGAGGCGAACTTGTCGATCCGGGAGGCGCTCAGCCGCGGGCGGCTCCCGTACAGGGCCTCCACCCCAGCAGGGGACAGACGCCCCCGGCTCATTCGGGCCGCGTCCTCCAGCCGGGCAAAGCGCTCCGGCTGCCGGGCGCGGAAATAGTTCGCCGCGGCCTGGGCCGCGCCGCTGCCGCCGCGCAC
>JAFUES010000049.1 GCA_017470325.1 Oscillospiraceae bacterium | reverse complement strand
CCGGCCTGATCTGCATCATGAATCCCATGGCGTTTCCTCCTTCCGTTGGGGTAGCAGTATTACTCACTCTGCCTGCCCAGAAAGTCAAGTTAAATCAGGCCATTCGGAGTCCTTTGCCTCGCTGCTGGCGTTTCGTCAGGGTGGCAATCTCAATGGCAAGGGAGCGGATATCCTGCTCATCCCGCACATAGAAGTTGTTGCCGGACAGGTTGACGGAGCTCGTCTGGTTGTACGTCTTCCGATTATCCGTGCTGCCGAAAGCAATCGCACCCTCCCTGGCCTCACCCGTCAGGAAGCGGGCGGCGTTTCGGATTGTCCGCGCCTGCACCCGGCTTTCCTTCAGGACGCCTTCTCCAAAGACATTCATGGTCATGGAGCCGATCTCATCCCGGAATACTCGCGACGGAGAAGCGATCTTCAGATCCTTCTTGGCGGCGTTCACGGCTGCGCGGGCAGCGGACTGCATGGCGCTGATCACGCCAGACCGCCCGGCGTTGATGCCTGCCTTCAGGCCTGCCATGGCGTTGGTGCCGATGGATTTCAGACTGGTAGCAGTCATGCTGTTGGATACGGCGCTCTTCACATTGGCAGAAACCGTGCTTCCCGCACCACTCATATCATAAGCTGTCAATTCACCAGCAAGCCCTGCCATGGCTGTTGTTCCGGAGGGATTCAAGGCTTCACTGCCTAAGGCGGTATTGATGGCGCTCTCCAGATTGGTAGCCAGCGTGGCAGCATCCGTGGAGAAGTCGTATTCCGTCATGCCCGTGCCGATACCAGCAGCGATGTAGTCGCCCTCGGGCTTCATGCGTTCCGACGGGCTGTTGATGATAAACGCGCTGTTGATGGCCGTTTCCAGGTTGGTGGCCAGCGTCTCCGCTGTAGTGTCCCACCCGGCGGCGGTCATGCCCTCGGCGATGCCCTCGGTCACATTCTGGCCGACGCCCACGGAATCCAAGTCCTGCACAAACTGCAGAATCTTGTTCAGGTTGTCGATATCCTCCTGGCTGACTTCCTGCCCGTTCTGGATGGCGGTAACAACCTCTGAAACATAAGTGGCCAGCTGGGCCACATTCTCCGGGTCAAAGTCGTTGATCATGGACTGATTCAGCGTCCGGAGGATGCCTTCATTGCCGCCATAGATGAAGTTGTACCACTGATCCATATCTCCCTTGGCATTTTTGATCCGCTGTTCTGCGGCGTCAATATAATCCATCAGGGATTTTGGCATGATGCCCGTCAGGGTGGTGCCCAGCGCGGTCATGCCCAGCTGATCGACTTCGGCCACCTGTTCCCGCATTTCTGCGATGGCTTCCGGTGCGCCGGTGATCTCCGTGGTCAGCAGGATGTGCATGGTGCCGTCCTTGTCCAGGATGGCCACATCCTCGGGGCGGAGCATATCGGAAGTAACTGCCGTAACGGGGATCTCTTCGCCGTCCTTCCAGTATTTCACCCCGGATTCGCCCAGTACACTGTTCGGGTCTTCATAGACCTCAGACAGCCGGACGATGCCTTCTACTTCGACCTTGTTGTTCTTCAGCCAGCGGCGGTAGGCCAGAAGATCATAGCCAGAGAGGCCTACCTGCAGACTGAGCGTCGGGCGTTTGACGCCCTCGGCCTCCTTGTATTCCGTGATGTAGGCTGTGAACTCCCGCAGGAGCTCGGATTTGTCACAGCCTGTTGCCTCAGCAAACTTCGTCACGATGCCTTCCACCTGGGCGGAGGACAGCGCAGACACATCCACGTTTTCCGCTTCCGCGTATTTGGTGATCAGGCCCACGACGTCGGAGGGCTTCAGGGCAGCAGTGGAAGCGCCGCCTGTGACCTCCTCATACGCCATGACGAAAGCCGTCACGCCTTCAGGGGTCAAACCTGTGGTATCGACCTCGTTCTCCTCCAGGTATTTGAGAACATAGGCTGTGATGTCACTGGGCTTCAACTGGGTGACGTCGGTGCCGGATGCCAGTTCCTTGTAGGCGCTGACCATGGCGGTCACGTTGGTTGGATTCAGCCCGGACACATCGGTGCCCGTGGTGGCTTCCGCGTAGGTCTGCACATAGGCCACCAGCCCGGCAGGCGTCAGGGACGCTTTGTCAGCGCCTTCCGGCTGCTCAGTGTACTTGCTGACAAAGGCATCCACGATGGGTTGCTGCTTTACGGCGTTTTCCGCTTCCGTGTACCCCTGAATGATGGCATCCGTGGTGATGGCACCCGGATTGCTGGCCCATTCATCCCAGCGGGCCTGCGCCCCGGTCATATCCAGATCAGTGGTAATCTTCAGGACTTCCTCGCCGATAGCGTCCCCGAACATCTCATTCAGGCTGGTCAGGTTGGTGTCCCATTTGTTCTGGTTCAGGTAGGTCAGGATCGCGGCCAGCTGTTCCAGCGCGGAAGAGAAGTCGATATCCGGGAACATGGCCTGTACCTCGGATTCAGACATCCCGCTGTCCAGCAGGGACTGGATCTGTGTCAGCAGGCCGATGTATTCCGTCAGAGCGCCTTCATCCATGCTGGCGGTTAGCTGGTTCAGCTGCGGCAGGAAGGATTTCTTCTCCGCGTCGGTGGAGGCCGCGCTGTACTGTCGGAGCAGCTGCATCAGGTCGCCGACCTGGGTCTTAGCGGTCTGAATGTCATCCTGCTGCCAGACAGGCATCACGACGTCGGCCATCAGCTGCGCGTATTCCATGGCAGCAGCCCGGCGGTCGCTGTTGTACTTGGCGTTCAGGGCATCCATGGCCTGCTGGCGCTCGGTGCTGTCCTCGATCAGCTGGATCAGGGCATATTCCTTGTCATACTGCTCATCGAGCGAAGAATTGACAGCGGACATGCCCTCGGCAGCAGCGACCATGGCGTTTTCATACACCGTCGCGCTGACTTCCTGCCCACGGGCTTCAGCGCGGGCGATCTCCGCTTCCACCTTGTTCCGGATGGTGCCGAAGCCGTCTGTGTCAGCAGCAGAGAGATGGTATTTGACCTCAATGGCCTCACGGGTGTCAATGAGCTCCTGCAGCCGGACTTTATCCCGCTCAGTCAGTTTCTTGTTCTGACGCTTTTTCAGCAGTTGGGCGATTTCCTTGTCCATGGCATCGAGGGTGTCGATGTCGGCCTGCAGCTGCGCGGAGACGGAGGAGTACCCGGCATTATCGGCGGTTTCCTTCAGGCTGGTGAGCTCGTCACGGGTGCTGGCAGTCAGGCTTTTGAAGGATTCCGTCCATTCCGATACGATTTCGTTGGTTTCCTTCTTGCCATCCGACCACACAGTCAGCAGGCCGTTCAGCCACTCACGGCTGTTTCCGGTGGCCCGCTTGAAATCGTCCTTGCTCATGCCGAAGAAGGACAGGCCCTGACTGTTGCCGTAGAAGGTTTCAGCGGCAGTTTCCTTCCAGGACTTGGCGGTCTTTGCCATGCCCTCCAGCGCTTCACGGGCGGCTTTGGCTCCGGACGCAACGTCCACCAGCTTCACAGCACCGTAGACCAGCGCAGCGGCGAGAGCAACCATGGCCACCTTGGAGGAGGCCAGCACCTTCACCAGCCCGCCAATCCCGCCGCCCGCCATGGAGACGGAAGCAGAGAACTTTCCAAGGGCCGTGAAGGCTTTCCCCAGGGCTCCGGTGACGGTGCCGACAGCACCCACAACCTTGCCCAAAACCAGCACGACGGGGCCGACAGCGGCGGCAAACGCGGCCCATTTCACGATGGACTGCCGCTGGGAAGCATCCAGAGAAAGGAACTTCTGCAGCAGGGCATTTGCCTTGTCGATTATCTGCTGAATGGTGGGATTCAGGTCATCACCGATCTGCCGGGCAAACATGAGCGCCGTGTTCTTCAGATTCGTCAGCCGGGATTTGGTGGTGGCGTACCGCTTGTTGGCTTCTGTGGTCAGGGCGGTGTTCTTGGCCCATGCGGCATTGGCGGTGGCCTGCGTCTTATTAAAAAGCTCCGATGCGTTTGTCGCACGGAGCAGGGTGTCACGAAGCCGGATCTCAGCAATGCCGATATCGTCCAGGGTTTTG
>JAFUES010000059.1 GCA_017470325.1 Oscillospiraceae bacterium | reverse complement strand
GTGTGTCCGTTTAGAGTACGGATGCCCATGCGGTGATGCTTAGCGGATTTTCTCGGCGGCATGGTTACCCTCGCTGTCCGTCGGGGCCGAAGCCCTTCCGGTACTGTCAGGTTCGGCTCGGAAGGTGGATTTGCCTGCCTTCCTCGGCGCCTACACCCTTCAACCGGCTGTTCCGTCAGCCGGCGGAGGTTTCACTCCCGCGTCCCCGCGTCGCCCGCATGGCCAGTGCCGGAATCTTGACCGGCTCTTCCATCTGCCTCGCCTTTCGGCTTATCATTAGGATCCGACTTACCCCGGGCCGATTGACGTCGCCCGGGAACCCTTGGTCTTACGGCGGGGGGGAATCCCACACCCCTTATCGTTACTTATGCCTACATCTGCTTTTCCGGACGCTCCACCGCGGCTCGCGCCCGCGGCTTCGGCGCAGACCGGAATGCTCCCCTACCGATACTTCGTATCCCGCGGCTTCGGCGCGTGGCTTCATACCCGATTATTATCCATGCCCGATCCCTCGACTAGTGAGCTGTTACGCACTCTTTGAATGAATGGCTGCTTCCAAGCCAACATGCTAGCTGTCATGGGGAAGGGACTGCGTTAGACTAACTTAGCCACGACTTCGGGGCCTTAGACGGCGGTCAGGATTGTTCTCCTCTCGGGAGCGGACGTTAGCACCCGCCCCCTTTCTCCAGGGCTGTGGCCCGCGCGCATTCGGAGTTCGACAGGACTTGACAGGCGGCGAAGCCCTCGCATCCTACCGGTCGCTCTACCTCGCGCGGGGAACGCCCCAGGCAGCACCTAAATGCTTTTCGGGGAGTACGAGCTATCTCCAGGTTTGATTGGTCTTTCGCTCCTACCCGCAGCTCATCCGGAAGCTTTTCAACGCTTATCGGTGCGGCCCTCCATCCAGCGTTACCTGGACTTCAGCCTGGCCACGGGTAGATCACCTGGTTTCGCGTCTGCCGGCACCAACTCAACGCGCCCTCTTCAGACTCGCTTTCGCTGCGGCTGCGCGCCTCATGGCGCTTAACCTCGCTGGTGCAGGCAACTCGTAGGCTCATTATGCAAAAGGCACGCCATCACGGGACCAAGCCCGCTCTGACAGCTTGTAGGCGCACGGTTTCAGGAACTATTTCACTCCCTTGCTAAGGGTGCTTTTCACCTTTCCCTCACGGTACTTGTCCACTATCGGTCTCGGGAGAGTGTTTAGCCTTGGCGGATGGGCCCGCCGGATTCACGCGGGGTTCCACGTGCCCCGCGCTACTCAGGATACCGGTAGGCTTCACCATTCTGCGGGTACCGGACTATCACCGTCTCTGGTGTGACTTTCCAGACACCTCCCCTCGTTTGGATCTTGCCATGCCCCGGTCCTACAACCCCAGCGGGACCGGAATCCCGCTGGTTTGGGCTGCTCCCCGGTCGCTCGCCGCTACTGGGGGAATCACGTCTTGTTTTCTCTTCCTCCGGGTACTAAGATGTTTCAGTTCCCCAGGTTCGCCTCCTCCCACCGGGAGGATGGCAGTCCGTCAGACTGCCGGGTTGCCCCATTCGGGTGCCCCGGGATCAAAGACCGCTTGCGTCTCCCCCGGGCTTTTCGCAGCTTGCCGCGCCCTTCGTCGCCTTCCCGAGCCGCAGGCATCCGCCGTGCGCCCTTTCTTGCTTTCGCCCGCCCCGCATCCCCCCATGGGGGAGCGGGGCGCATACCTTGGAATATGGCTCTTACATGAGCCAGGATTCCACTCCTTCTCTCTTCTGTTCCATCATGTCAATGACCGACCGCGCCCCATGGGCGCGAACTGGGTGGAGAATAACGGATTCGAACCGTTGACCCCCTGCTTGCAAAGCAGGTGCTCTAGCCAGCTGAGCTAATCCCCCCGGAGTAGTCCCTGGCAGACTTGAACTGCCGACCTCCACATGATCAGTGTGGAGCTCTAACCATATTAGCTAAGAGACTGGAAAAGGGCTGC
>JAFUES010000007.1 GCA_017470325.1 Oscillospiraceae bacterium | reverse complement strand
GGGCGGTTTGTGTTATCTTGTTCATGGCGAATAGGGTGGCACCTGCCTTTCGGTTTTGTCTCGACAACTCAACCTTAATACAGGCCACTCCTATTCGCTATTCTTTTTTACTTACTGTCACACATCATTGTAAACCCTACAGCTGATAAAAGAATCGGAATGGAATGCTGCGACACCGGACCTCGGTCCGGCGCTTTTTCTGTGTTAAATGAAAAATAATGGTAGACAAAAGAGACAATCGGTGGTATAACTGTATACACTTATACAAGAACGCAATGCGCCAAAGGAGAGAGCATCATGCTTGAACTGTCTGCGAAGACCAATCTGCTGGAGGAGAACGATTACCGCTACTCGCTCCAGGATGTGAAAGAGCCGATCCTGTACCGGGATGTTTACAATTATGACGAAGTCCCCAAGGTGGCCTTCAACCATCGCCGCGTGCCCATGTCCATGCCGGAGGATATCTGGATCACGGATACTTCCTTCCGGGACGGGCAGCAGTCTATGAATCCCTACACGCCGGACCAGATCGTGGACCTGTTCAAGCTGCTGAGCAAACTGGGCGGGCCCTATGGCCTGATCCGGCAGACGGAGTTTTTCATTTACAGCAAGCGGGACCGGGAGGCCATCGAGCGCTGTATGGATCTGGGATTGAAATTCCCGGAGATCACCACCTGGATCCGGGCCAGCCGGGAAGACTTTCGGGCGGTAAAGGAGCTGGGCATCCGGGAGACCGGCATCCTGGTCTCCTGCAGCGACTACCACATCTTCAAAAAACTGAAGATGAGCCGCAGCCAGGCCATGGAACATTACCTGGCCACCGTCAAGGACGCCTTTGACGCCGGTGTCATGCCCCGCTGCCACCTGGAGGATATCACCCGGGCGGACTTCTACGGTTTTGTGGTGCCCTTTGTCAACGAGCTGATGAAGCTGTCGGACGAGGCGGGCATCCCGGTGCGCATCCGGGCCTGTGACACCATGGGCTACGGCGTGCCTTATACGGAGGTGGCTCTGCCCCGCAGCGTACCCGGCATCATCTACGGCTTGCAGCAGTATTCCGGCGTGGCTAGCGAATACCTGGAGTGGCATGGTCACAACGATTTTTACAAGGCTGTGGCCAACGCCTCCACCGCCTGGCTGTACGGGGCCAGCGGCGTCAACTGCTCCATGCTGGGCATCGGCGAGCGCACCGGCAATGTGCCCCTGGAGGCCATGGTATTTGAGTATGCCTCTCTGCGCGGCTCTCTGGACGGTATGGACCCCACGGTCATCACCGAGATAGGGGAGTATTTCAAGAACGAGATCGGCTATACCATCCCGCCCATGACGCCCTTCGTGGGCCGCAACTTCAACGTGACACGGGCAGGCATCCACGCCGACGGGCTGCTGAAGGACGAGGAGATCTACAACATCTTCAACACCGAGAAGCTGCTGGACCGCCCGGCTATGGTGGCCATCAGCAAGACTTCCGGCCTTGCGGGCATCGCCTACTGGATCAATCAGAACTACCGGCTGAAAGGCGACCGGCAGCTGGACAAACAGACGCCCCTGGTAGTAGCCCTGAAGGAGTGGGTGGACAAGGAATATGCGGACGGCCGTACCACCGCCCTGGGCACGGAGGAACTGGAAGCCAAGATCACGGAGCTGTCCGGCGGCGTGCTGGGGCAGATACGGTAAGGAGAGAGTATTATGAGAGAGCATAGAAGTATTTCCATTGCAGACCAGATCTTTGAACAGCTGGAGCACGACATCCTGTCCGGCAAATACGCCAGGGGAGAGACCCTCAGCGAGCTGCGCCTGTCCAACGAGCTGGGCGTCAGCCGCACGCCGGTGCGTGAGGCCATCCGTCGCCTGGAGCAGGAGAATATCCTGGAGGAATCCGGCCGCGGCATGATCGTCGTGGGCATCACCCATGAGGATATGATGGATATGTACGAGATCCGCATGGAGGTGGAGAGCCTGGCGGCCCGCCGCGCAGCCGAGCGGATTACCGATGTAGAGCTGAAGGAGATGCGCAATATCCTGGACCTGCAGCAATTTTATTTGGGCAAAGGCGGAGCCGACAGCTCTAACCAGATCCGGAATCTGGACTCCCAGTTCCACGATCTGCTGTACCGCTGCAGCGGCAGCAAGGTCTACTATAACGTGCTGCACTCCCTGCACAAGAAGATTACCAAGTTCCGCATGGCCTCTGTCAGCAAGCAGAGCCGCGCGAAAGCATCTATCGCGGAGCACGAGGCCATCTATGAGGCCCTGGCGGCCCACGACGGAGACCGGGCATATGCCGCCGCTGTGCAGCATATGAACAATGCCAGAGACAGCATGGCGGGAATGGAGCTGTGAGCATGGGAATGAATCTTGTACAGAAAATCATCAAGGCCCATCTGGTGGGCGGCAGCATGGAGCCGGGCGCTGAGGCGGCCCTGCGCATCGATCAGACGCTGACCCAGGACGCCACCGGCACCATGGCCTATCTGGAATTTGAGGCCATGGGCATCGACCGGGTGCGCACGGAGCGCTCGGTGGCCTATATCGATCACAACACCCTGCAGTCGGGCTTTGAGAATGCGGACGATCACCGCTATATCCAGACTGTGGCCCAAAAGCACGGCATCTGGTTCTCTCGTCCCGGCAACGGCATCTGCCATCAGGTACACCTGGAGCGCTTCGGCGTCCCCGGCAAGACCCTGGTGGGCTCGGACAGCCATACGCCCACGGCCGGCGGCCTGGGCATGCTGGCCTTCGGCGCCGGCGGCCTGGACGTGGCAGTGGCCATGGGCGGCGGGGCCTATTACATCAACATGCCCCAGGTCATCAAGGTGGAGCTGACAGGGGCGCTGCGGCCTTTCGTCACCGCCAAGGATGTGAGCCTGGAGATCCTGCGGATCCTCTCGGTCAAGGGCGGCGTGGGCCGGATCATCGAATGGGGCGGCGAGGGCGTTAAGACCCTCAGCGTCCCGGAGCGGGCCACCATCACCAACATGGGCGCGGAGCTGGGCGCTACCAGTTCCATTTTCCCTTCCGACGAGGTGACCGAGGCTTTCCTGAAGGCTCAGGGCCGTGAGCAGGATTATACCCCTCTCGCTCCGGACACAGACGCGGAATACGAGCGGGTGATCACGATCGATCTGTCCGCCCTGGAGCCGTTGATCGCCTGTCCCCATATGCCGGACAATGTGGTGCCGGTCAGCAGCCTGAAGGGTATCAAGGTAGATCAGGTCTGCATCGGCTCGTGCACCAATTCCTCCCTGTATGATATGCTCAAGGCGGCGGCCCTGCTGAAGGGCAGAACGGTCGCCCCCTCTGTCAGCATGTCCGTGTCGCCAGGCTCCCGCCAGGTGCTGACTATGCTGGCCGACTGCGGCGCACTGACGGACATCCTCAGTTCCGGCGCGCGGCTGCTGGAATGTGCCTGCGGCCCCTGCATCGGCATGGGCTTTTCGCCCAATTCCGGCGGCGTCAGCCTGCGGACCTTCAACCGGAACTTCGAGGGGCGCAGCGGTACCCGGGATGCGCTGGTCTATCTGGTCTCTCCGGAGACCGCGGTGGCTTCGGCGTTGACCGGGGAGATCACCGATCCCCGCAGTCTGGGACTGCCTCCGCTGGAGGTGGAGCTGCCCGCGGCGTTCCGGGTGGACGACAGTGCCATCCTGGCCCCGGCGTCGGCTGAAGAGGCCGGACAGGTGGAGGTCCTGCGCGGACCCAACATCAAGGCGGTCCCGGAGGGACGGCCGGTGGAAGACAGCCTGACGGCGGTGCTGACGCTGAAGGTGGGGGACAATATCACCACGGACCACATCATGCCCGCGGGCTCCAAGATCCTGCCTTACCGCTCCAATGTACCCAAGCTGTCCCAGTTCTGCTTTGAGGTCTGCGATAAGGCCTTCCCGGAGCGGGCAAAAGCAGCGGGGCAGAGCGTCATCATGGGTGGCGCCAATTACGGCCAGGGCTCTTCCCGTGAGCATGCGGCCCTGGTGCCGCTTTATCTGGGTGTGCGGGCTGTAGTCGCCAAGAGCTTTGCACGCATCCACGCGGCCAATCTCATCAACGCCGGGATCATGCCCCTGACCTTTGCGGACCCGGCGGACTACGATATGCTCAGTGAGGGAATGCAGCTGCAGCTGTCGGACATCCATGCGGGTATGGACAGCGGCAAGCTGACCATGGAAGCGGATGGTCTGCGCATCCCGCTCTGCTGCGCCTTTACCCAGCGGCAGAAAGCCATTTTGAAAGCCGGCGGCCTGCTCAATTATACCCGGGAGGAAAACCAATGATGGAAGATAAAATCACCGCGGCGGCAGCGCAGTTTGAAGCCCTGCTGCGCCAGCAGTTGGCCCGGCAGGAGCGCATGGAAAAGGGGGCCTTTACCCGGGATTTCGCCGGGGCGGAACAGATCATGATCGGCATTATCGGCGGCGACGGCATCGGGCCCATCATCGTAAAAGAGGCGCGCCGTATGCTGGAAAAGCTGTTGGCGGATGAGATCGAGAGCGGCCGCGTGGTGCTGAAGGACATTGAAGGGCTTACCCTGGAAAACCGTCTGGCCACAGGGGAGGCGGTACCGGCGGAGGTGCTGGCGGCTATCAAGGACTGCGACGTGCTGCTGAAGGGCCCCACCACCACCCCCAAGGGCGGAACCCTGGAGAGCGCCAATGTGACGCTGCGGCGGGAGCTGGACCTGTACGCCAATGTGCGGCCGGTCACCGTGCCGGAGGAGGGGATCGACTGGATCTTCTTCCGGGAAAATACGGAGGGCGAGTATGCCCTGGGCAGCCGCGGGATCGAGATCCCCGGCAAGCTGACCATGGATTTCAAGGTGACCACTGATGCGGGGACCCGGCGCATCGCCCGGGCAGCTTTCGACTATGCCCGAGTCAACGGCAAGACCGAGGTGGCCATCGTCACCAAGGCCAACATTATGAAAAAGACCGACGGGATGTTCTCCCGCATCGCCCATGAGGTGGCGGAGGAATACCCGGAGATCCATGCCGAGGATTGGTATATCGATATTATGGCGGCCAATCTGGTCGATCCCGCCATCCGCGGCAAGTTCCAGGTCTTTCTGCTGCCGAACTTGTACGGAGATATCATCACCGATGAGGCGGCTCAGATCCAGGGCGGTGTAGGCACTGCAGGCAGCGCTAATATTGGCGGCAGCTGCGCCATGTTCGAGGCCATCCATGGCTCCGCGCCCCGGAAGATCGAGCGCGGGGAAGGAGACTACGCAAACCCCGCCAGCATCCTCAAAGCGGCGGAGATGCTCCTGCGGCACATCGCCATGCCGGACAAGGCGGATCGATTGGCGGCGGCCATGAAGCTCTGCACTGAGACCGAGCGGCGCGTGGTGATCACCGGCCACCGGGATGGGGCCACCTGCCGGGCTTTCGGCGATTATCTGATGGAAAAACTGTAAAAAAATACGCACCGGGCGGCCAAACAGACCGTCCGGTGCGTATTTGTGCAGATGTTTTATTTTGCGTAGATCAGGCCGATGATCCAGTTGGAGAGGCGCCGGGGCAGCAGCTTTGCCAAAACAGCGGCACCCTTGTAGGGGAGACCCAAGGCCACCAGAGGCTTGCTGCTCTCCTTGAGAGCCATCTTGGCCACATAGGCCCCCGCATCCTCGGGACGCATGCCGCCCCGCTCGTCCTTCTCCATCACGGCCACAGACCGTTCGATGCGTCCGGAATAGACGTCGTCTCCCGTGGAGGACTTCCTCCGGGCGTCGGTAAAGCCGGAGGCGATATCCCCGGGCATGACCGCGCAGACGGAGATGCCGAAGGGTCGCACTTCATTCTGCAGAGCCAGCACATAGGCGTTGATGGCTGCCTTGCTGACAGAATACCACAGCTGGAAGGGGATAGGCAGGATCCCGGCGATGGAGCTCATGCAGACGATGCGCCCGCCGCCCTGCCTGCGCATGGCGGGCAGCACCGCGCGGGTAGCGTTGTCCATGCCGTATAGGTTCAGCTCCAGCTGATCATGAGCGTCCCGGGAATCGGTCAGCTCCGCGGCGCCGGAAATACCAAAGCCGGCATTGTTGACCAGAATATCGATCCGGCCTTCCCGTGCCAGCACCTCCTTGACCGCGGCCTTAACCTGGCTTTCATCGGTCATATCCGCCGTCAGATGGATAATGCCGTCGGCGGGCTTTTCATGGCGGGACAACTCATATACCCGGCAGCCCGCATCCCGCAGAGCTGCCGCCGTGCAGCGGCCGATCCCGCCGCTTCCTCCGGTGACGATCGCGATCTTTTCCATACGCATCCCTCGTTTCTCTGTGTTTGATCCAATTCTATACCGTGGGCGTGGGCGCGTCAAGAGAAATACTTAAAATAATGAAAGCATTCCGGGAAATTGGCCCATTGCGGAATGTTCTGTTCTATGATACAATCAAGCAAAAGTACGATTGCGGAGTACGATGATGATCGAGTGGCTTACGGGAACGACCCTGGGAAAGTTCATAACGACCTTCTTTATCTCCATGGTCCCGGTGGTGGAGCTTCGGGCCGGACTGCCCTATGGCATCGCGCTGGGCCTGGATTATCCCCTGGCGCTGATCGCCGCCGTTGTGGGGAATATGGTCCCGGTACCGTTTATCATCGTATATATCCGGCGGATCTTTGCCTGGCTGCGCAGGCATTGGGCCAAACTGGACGGGCTGATCACCCGGCTGGAAAAACGCGCTGACGGCAAGAGTGAGACCGTGATCAAGTACGGCTCCTGGGGCTTGCTGATTTTGGTGGCCATCCCGCTGCCGGGGACTGGCGCCTGGACCGGTGCTTTAGTGGCGGCGCTGCTGGATATGCGCCTGCGGCGGGCGGTACCTGTGATCTTTGCCGGCGTATGCATCGCGGCGGCCATTATGACTGCCCTAACCTTTGGGGTCATCCATTTCACATGAACAGGATACAGCAAACAGGACTCTCTTCCGGAGAAAGAGGGTCCTGTTTCTTTGCCTTATTGCAGCGCAGCCTGCCATTCGGCCTCGCGAAAGCCCACCAAAACGGTATTGTCCGCGATCAGCAGGGGCCGTTTCACCAGCATGCCGTCAGTGGCCAGCAGGGAGAGCATCTCCTCCTCGCCCATGCCTGGCAGGCGGTCCTTCAGCTGCAGCTCCTTGTAGAGCAAACCGCTGGTGTTGAAGAAACGCCGCAGGGGCAACCCGCTTTTCTGCTGCCAGACCCGCAGTTCCTCCGCGCTCGGGTTTTCTTCCTTGATGGGACGTTTTTTATAAGGAATCCCCTGGGCCTGAAGCCAGGCCTCAGCCTTTTTGCAGGTGCTGCAGCGGTCATAACAGATAAATAGATTCATAGAGAGCATTCCCTCCTGCATTTGTTCAAATCTATTATAAAGGAAAACAGGATCAAATGCAATTCCGATCATATATTTCACGGAAAACCATTGACAAAGCAGGGAATATAGAGTATAAAACATATATACCTATCGAAGAAGAGGGAAATGTACGTGGCTGTTTTCGAAAATGTGGATCGCAAGTGGGCGCACACGCTGCTGCGGGTGTGCTGCTGTCGCGTGCTTTGCCACACCTGGCCGGGGTTATAGCAGTCATTTTGAGCATCGGCCGGAGGCGCATATGAGCAGCTTCACGGCCGTTTTCTTTTTTTCTGGATGAAAGTGGGTGGGAATATGGATATCAACAGGAGCCGCATGACCGAATCCTTTCTCAGACTGACTGAGATCGACTCTCTGAGCTTTTCAGAGCGGCAAATGGCAGACTGGCTTTCCTCACAGCTGACGGAACTGGGACTCGAGGTGTCGGAGGATGACGCGGGGAGCAAGACCGGGGGTAGTGCGGGGAACCTGTTTGCGCGACTGGTATGTCCGGATGCTTCAGAGGCGGACACGGTTTTGTTCTGCGCCCACATGGATACGGTACAGCCGGGTCTTGGACGCAAAGCCCATGTAGAGGAAGACGGAGTGATCTGTTCCGATGGTCAAACGATATTGGGAGCGGATGATCAGGCAGGGATCGCAGAGATCCTGGAAGCCCTGCAGGTCATCCGGGAAGAGAAAATGCCGCACCGGAATATAGAAGTATTGTTTACCATAGGGGAGGAAGCCTATACCGCAGGGGCCAGCGTCTTTGATTCACGTCAGAGCAGGGCGCGGGAAGCCTATGTTCTGGACCTGAGCGGGCCGATCGGCGGGGTTTCACTGTCAGAGCCGACACTGCTGTCTTTCCAGTTTTCGATCCACGGCAAAGCGTCCCATGCGGGCTTTGCCCCGGAGGTCGGCGTGCACGCCATCGCGGCGGCGGCAGCAGCCATTGCGGAGACGCAGCAGGGCTGGATCGACAAGCATACCACGCTGAACATCGGAACGATCCAGGGCGGGACAGCGACAAATGTGGTCCCGGATCTCGTGCATCTGAGAGGTGAGATCCGAAGTGCTGAGCATGTGGACGCGCTGAGCGCGTACCGAGCGCTGGAGGAGAGCTTCCGCGAGAGGGTGGAGCGCTCCGGTGCAACGCTGGAAAGCCAATACCAGATCCATCTGACTGCTTATCGGGTGCCGCCCGACAGCAAGACACTGCAGCGGTATTTGAAAACCCTTTCGGACTTGAACATCCCACCGCAGCCACATGACAGCTTCGGCGGCAGTGACAACAATGTTCTGCGCCGAAAGGGAATAGACGGGCTGTGTATCGCCAATGCCATGCAGGATATCCATACCACCTATGAGCATACCAGCATCGATGAGATGGCAGCGGCCGCTCAGATCGTGCTGCAGCTGATGCTGCGGGAGGAGGAAGCATGAAAATACCCCTTCGATATCAGGTCACAGAGTTTGACTGCGGACCTACGGCCTTGATGAACGCTGTCAGTTATCTCTTCGACTGCGAAACCATACCGCCGGATATCCCCCGGCGCATCGTGGAAACCTGCAACGATGAGTTTGATGGACAGGGCCGTACCGGACGGCGCGGGACCTCTTCTGCGGCCATGCAGTATACAGCGGGCTGGATGAACCTGTTTGCCAGCGAGACCGGTTTTCCCATTCGCTGCGAATTCCTTGCCCGTGAGGATGTGACGCTGTGTCCCGGGTCAAAGCTCCGGCAGTGTTTGGAAGATGGCGGCGTTGCGGTCGTACACTGTCTCTTATGCGTGGGGCACTACATAACCCTGACCGGGATCAAGGACGGAAAGGTTATGGTGTTTGACCCCTATTATCGGGAAGAACTGGAGCCGGGAGAAAACAATACGGAGTTCGTCTATGATCGGCCCAAGGAGTATAACCGTTTGATCCCCATATCCCATTTGGACAATACCGAGTACCAAAACTGCGCCATGTGCAAGTATGGTGACCGAATGGCGGTGCTGTTCTATAAAACCGGCGAAGCCGAAGCATTGGTGTCATAAAGAAAATTTCCGGGCCTGTTCATAGCTTGAACAGGCCCGGAAAACTTTTGCCTGAAATGGGAATTGAATCAGGAGGGGCGGACGGGATCGGCGGACAGGCTGTCATAATAGGCATACCAGACCGGCTGACCCTCCGTGAGGCCCGAGATGATCTCCACCAGGTCTCCGTCGGAAGCGCCGGTGACCACTTCTACCGGAGCGCCCAGCTGCTTGGTCTTCGTATCGTAGACGGTATAGACGTAGGTGCGCGAGCCGCTGTTATTCAGCGCTGCGGTGGGGATCAACAATCCGGTGGTGGAGTCCTTGTAGACGACCACGGAGGTGTTCATCCCGTCCAGCATGTCCGGACTGCGATCCAGAGTCAACTCTACATCGTACTTGCTGCTGCCGCCGGAATTGGCGCCCACACCGCCGATCTCCGTGACCACACCGCGGAAGGTCTGGCCGGGAAGTGCGTCGACTGTGATCTCCGCCTCCATGCCGGTGCTGTACTGGAGAATGTCCAGCTCATCCACCGAGATGGTGATGGTCATGGTCTCGTTGGGGGTGATGGAGCAGAGCGTGCTGCCGTCCAGATCGAACAGTTCTTCTTCCTCCTCTGTTGAGGCACCGGGGAAGGAGAAGCCGGAAAAATCGAAGCCGGACAGGTCAAAGGAGGGGATCGCGAAGGAACCGGGCAGTGTGAAATCTGTGGGAAGAGAAGAGAGCGCAGTGCCCACATTTCCCACATAGATGGTCTGGCTCTCCTCGCCATTGGAGGAGATCACGAACAGATCGCCCGGCTGGGGCTGGCCCGCAAGTCCTTCCGCACCTTCGATGCTGACCGGCACTTCTTCCGTGTTCTGCAGAAAAGCGTTGGCAGAGGCCAGTAGGATGCTAAGCTGCGTCGGGTCGTTGATGTCATTGGGCCAGGGACTGGTTCTGCCCCAGAGATTGCCCTTTTCATCCACCCGGGTGATCAAAACGATCTCGTAGGAAAAAGCGGGCTCCTCTGCTTCCTCGGCCAGCAATTGGATCGAAAAGCTGCCCTGGGCGCTCATATTGGTGGCGATCTCCTTATCCACCCCGGATACATAGCCGGTGCAGGGGGCTTTGATGACGCCGTCCTGGTACATGCGGAACAGATCGGTCAGCAGCTCCTCATAGTCCCGGTGTTGCACGGCAAGCTGCTGATATTCTGCGGAATGCTCCATGTCACTTAGCGTGAACAGACCGTAGTCCTTATACACGCGGCCCCCCTCTTGTGCGTTCACGGAGACCACCGCGCCGCTGGAGGCGATCACATCCCAGGCATTGTGGACGTAAAGCTGCCCGCTGCCCAAGACCTGTCCGTCCAGGTCGGTGACGACAGCGGTGTCGTCCAGACCCGGACCGTCGTCTGTCAGGGTGACAACGGTCTTATCCACCAGGACCGTGTCCACTCGACCGGGATATTCAGAGCCGTCTGAGAGCCGGACCGTCACACTCTGGCCCACCGTGAGGGCTGCGTCATTGTTCAGATCCAGCGCCATCAGGCCGTCCAGGGAGAGCACGGCCAGAGAGCCGCTTCGGAGCATGACGGTTTTCACATCGTCGCCCCGCTGGGCGTAGACCGCCTTGATGCGGCCTGCGGTAGGGGCTGTGATGGTCAGCGCCAGTTCTTCCTGGGCGGCGGTGGTCAGATCCTGGGCAAGGCTGTCCAACGTCTCCTGGACCTGGATCGCAGCGGCCATGGCGGAGACCCGGTCGATCTCCGCAAGCGGGTCGCCCTCCTGCACCAGATCCCCGTTGGAGACGAGAAAACGCGTGACTTCCACATCGGTGGGCAGACGCACATCCTCCGCCTCCTGAGCGGTCAGCGTGCCGCCGCCGGCCAGGGTGTTGACCAACTCCCCGGTCTCGGCGTTGGCGAAAAGGATGCTGACCTTCGCCTCCTCCGCGCGGGAACGGGCGATGGCGGGTAGGACCGCCAGAAACACAGCGACCAGGGCGAGGATGACCCAGGGGAGATATTTTTTGATCCTTTTTGATTTCATGGTTCTCCTCCCCTCAGCCGCCATAGTGCAGCGCGTCGATGGGCTTCATCTTCGCCGCCTTGTTGGCGGGGTACAGGCCGAAGACCACGCCGATGATAAAACAAAACAGAACGGAAAGAACGACCACGGTACCCTGCAGGCGGAAGGTCATGGCGGTGCCGGCCACGATGGCAGAACCGATCTGGAGGATGCCCCAGGAGATGAAGATCCCTAGAGCACAGCCCAGCATGCACAGCACCACCGCTTCGATCAGAAACTGACGCAGAATGGTATGCCTGCTGGCGCCGATGGCTTTCCGAATGCCGATCTCCCGTGTGCGCTCGGTGACGGTGACCAGCATGATGTTCATGATGCCGATACCGCCTACGATCAGGGAGATGGCGGCGATGCCGCCCAGCAGTATGGACAGCACGTTGGAGATGCTGCTCATGGCCTCTTCGATCAGATTCACAGAGGAGATACTGAATGCGTCCTCATCCTCATCAAAGCGCTCCAGCAGCAGCCTCTCCATGTCCCGCTCCGCATCCGCCACCACATAGCCGTCAGCCGCACCGATATAAAAGCTGTTGATGGTGGTACCGGTGTTGGTGGACAGCCGGATCAGAGAGGTATAAGGGATATATGCGGTCATGGTGCCGCCCAAAAACAGAGAAGTGATGGACATCTCCTCAGTCTCGATGACGCCTACCACGGTGTATTTCTGCCCGTCCAGGGAGATCACTTCGCCTACGCAGTCGGCGTAGCCGATCAGGTCCTCCGCGGTCTGCTTGTCGATGACGCAGACACGGCTGCTGTTGTCGATATCGGTGTTTTTCAGAAAGCGGCCCATGAGCAGCTGCAGGCCGTTGATCTGATAATAGTCGGGTGTGGTACCGTATACGGTAAAGCTGCCGTTGTTCAGCGCGTATTTGCCTGTGACGCTGGCTGTGGCATAGGGGGCAATGGCAGCGACGCTGTCCTCCTTATCCACCCAGCTGCGCAGATCCTCCAACTTGACAGGCTCGCCCTTGTCGTCGGAGATGGTGACCGTGAGCAGGCTGCTGCCCAGGCTGGAGACTTTGTCGGTTACAGTGCTGGTGGCACTGGTGACCAGGCTGACCAGGACCACCAGGGCCATGACGCCGATGATGATGCCCAGCATGGTCAAGACAGCGCGCATCTTGTTGGCGCCGATGCTGCGCAGCGCCATTTTCAGAGATAACATCAGAGATTCACCTCCGTCAATCTGCCGTCCAGGATATGGATGACGCGCTTGGCCTGCTTGGCGATGTCGTTGTCGTGGGTGATCAGCACGATGGTGTTGCCCTGCTCGTGCATCTCCTTGAACATGTCCATGATCTCCTGGCTGGTGTGGGAGTCCAAGTTGCCGGTGGGTTCATCGGCCAGGATCAGGGAGGGCCGGGTGACCAGAGCACGTGCGATGGCTACACGCTGCTGCTGACCGCCGGAGAGCTCCGTGGGCAGGTGCTTCGCGCGGTTTTCCAGCCCCACACGCTCCAGCGCCTCCTTGACCCGGGCCTGACGCTCGCCACGCTTGACGCCCTGGTAAATCAGAGGCAGCTCCACATTTTCCTCTGCGGAGAGCTTGGGGATCAGGTTGAAGCTCTGGAACACAAAGCCGATCTTTTTGTTGCGGACCTGGGCCAGGTCATTTTCGGAATAGGCCTCGATGGGCATGCCGTCCAGCAGATATTGACCGGCGTCCGCCACGTCCAGGCAGCCGATGATATTCATCAGCGTGGATTTGCCGCTGCCGGAGGGCCCGATCACGCTGACAAATTCGTGGGGATGCACGTGCAGGTTTACGTGATCCAGCGCCCGTACACGCTCATCGCCGATCTGATAGATTTTGGAAACGTCTCGTAATTCGATCATGGCAGTCTCCCTCAGCGTCTGTAATTGCCGGGACCGCCGTAACCGCCGCTGTAGCTGCCGCCCGCGCCGGGGAAGCCGAAGAAGAAACCGGTCTCCCGCTCGGTATAGAAGACCACGTCGCCAAGCTCCAGCCCGGAAGTGACCGCAGTGAAGTCGTCGTTGGAGATGCCCGTCTCGATGGTCTTCATGCCGCCGTATGTATCGGTGTTGGCGTCGTACTCGGTATAGACATAGGAGATGGCGCTGGTGCGATGGACCGCATCGGTGGGCACGATCAGCACATCCTCTGTGCCCTCAATACGGATGACCACCTCCGCGGTCATGCCGCTGAGCATGTTGGGGCCTTTGTCGAAGCTGATCTCGGCAGAATAGGAGGTGACGCCGGAGGAGCTGTTGGCGGTCTTATCCACTTCGGTCACGGTACCCACGTACTTCTGGTCGCCGATGGACTCGATGCTGACCTCCGCCGTCTGGCCGTTCTGCAGGGCCAGAATATCGGATTCATCCACACTGATGACCACGCTCATCTGTTCATCGTGGGACATGGTGACGATGGTGACGCCGTCGGTATCACTGTCTGCAGTTGTGGAAGAAGTAGTGCCGACTGAGGAGGACCCATAAAAGGAAGCCCAATCGGAGGAGAAGCCCCAGAGGCCCATCCCCATGGAACTGCCGGACTGAGAGCTGTCAGTCTCGGCGCTTTCGTCGTTGCCGTAGTCTACGGTCAGCACTGTCCCGTCAAAGGGGGCGCGCAGAGCGCCGCTTTGCCGGAGCGCTAGCAGCTGCCGCAGATCGTCCTCCTTTTCCCGCCGCTGCTTGAGAATGGTGTCATAGCGGGCGCTGTAGGAGGTGTCCTTCAAGCTGCAGATGAGACCGCCCGCGTAAACGGACTGATTCTCCCGGACAGCCACGTGGCTGACGGTGCCGTTGAAGCCAGTGACGGCCAATGCATTGTGGATATAGAGCGCTCCACTGCCCAGTTCCTCGCCCTCGGCACTGCAGATTGTGACGATCTCATCCAGCTCCGGTCCGTTGTCGGTGACAAGGATCGTCGCCTGCAGGTCCGAGCGGGTATCCACCCGGCCATTGAGCTCCTTGCCGTCGGCACGGATCACTTTTACGGTATCCCCTGCGGCGAGGGAAGGAACGTCGATATCAACGGCCATATAGCCGTCCAGAGACAGGAGCGCGATGGCGCCATGCTCGTACATGACGGCAGCTACATCGGAGCCATTTTCCGCGTAGATCCGCTTAACGCGCCCGGAGGTGCCCGTGGTAAGGGAGGCGTTGGAGGCGGCATTGCTGGCTTCCTGGAGCTGGGTGTCCAGCTCGGCGATCGCATCCTGCACATCCGCCATGGTGCTCAGCACGGAGGGAATATCCACAGTGGCCAGGATATCGCCCTGAACCACATGGGTGTTGGTTTTGGCCAGGACCTCGTCGATCTCCACACCCTCGGGCACGGTGATCGCCTCGGTATCCACATCGCTGATGGTGCCGGAGCCGCTGACCGTTGTGCTGACGCTGCCGTATTCGACCTCGTAGCGAAGCACTTCGTCCGCATTGGCGGCGATGTTCGCCTCAACGCGCTTGCGCAGATTGGCAAACACGATCAGCAAAATGATCACGATCACCGCCGTGATCGCCAATGCCGTCAGCAAACGTTTGCGGCGCTGCTGCTTTTTGGAGCGGTTCAGCGCGGCAAATAATTCGTCGTCTCTTCTTTTCTGTTCGTCCATGGGGGATCCTCCTGCTCTGGTTGGATGCTGGGATTAGAGTGAATAATGTATTTTACACCGTTTCCCTGCGCCGGGCATTAACGGTTGATGGAAATATTGTGAACTGATTGTAAATAAATGAATTGCGTGCAAAGATCTGCGGCTGTAAGCCGCGGGACAGACTGGGGCCGAGAGGCGCCGGGTGACATTGTACCATAGGAAGGGGCGTTTGCAAAGCGGAAAAGCTGTGGTACAATGGACCGGGAAGGGAGGGCTGTTATGGAGATCGTATATCAGGATGCGGATCTGATCGTATGCATCAAGCCGGCCGGCGTGCTGTCCACGGATGAACCCGGGGGATTGCCGTCTCTTGTGCGGGAAGCTCTGGGCAATGAGAAGGCCGACATACGCACGGTGCACCGCCTGGACCGGGTGGTCAGCGGGCTGATGGTCCTGGCCCGGAATGCGCCCGCCGCTTCAGCTCTGTCTGCACAGATCCGGGAGGGGCGCTTTCAGAAAGAATACCTGGCTGTAGTCCATGGCTGCACTGAGGACCGGGGCAGTATGCGGGACCTGCTCTATCGGGACAAGGCACGGAAAATGACCTTTGTGGCGGAGCAGCCCGGCAAAGGCGTCCAGGAGGCGCTGCTGGACTATGAGACTTTGGACCGGACCGGGGAGCTTAGCCTTGTGAAGATCCTGCTGCATACCGGTCGTACGCACCAGATCCGCTGCCAGTTTGCCCACCGGGGGCTGCCGCTGGCGGGGGAACGGAAGTACAGTATGTTGGAGGATCCCTGCCCTCTGGCACTGTGGTCCTGGGGACTGCGCTTTTTCCATCCGGCTACAGGAGAGGCCCTGGCCTTTACCCGGCTGCCGCCGGAGCAGTACCCCTGGACGGAGATGAAGAATTTGACAAGTATGAAGAAACTATAAACTGTTGACCATTTCCCTTGCATTCTGTTTTTCAGTGGGATATAATATCTGGCAACAACTTCAAAAAATTGTAGTATTTCGCGAGGTGCGAAATGAACATTTTGAAATATTTGTTTGTGATTGTCGTGGGCTACCTGCTGGGCTCCCTGAGCGTCTCGGTTCTTCTGTCGCGGAATGTGATGGGCAGCGATGTGCGCTCTCACGGCAGCGGCAACGCGGGCGCCACCAATATGGCCCGGGTCTTCGGCATGAAAGCCGGGGTGATGACCCTTGCCGGGGACATGCTGAAGGCGCTGATTGCCATGTGGCTCGGCAATCTGCTGCTGGGAGACAACGGCCTGGCGGCATCCGGCATCGCGTGTATCATAGGGCATTGCTTCCCCGTGTTCCACGATTTTAAGGGCGGCAAGGGGATCTCCGTGGGCGCGGCCATCGGCCTGGCCATAGACTGGCGCGTGTTCGTCTTTATCATTGCGGTGTTTTTGATCGCGGCTTTCCTGACCAAGAAGGTCTCCTTTGGCTCCCTGTGTGCTTCCTTGGCGATCACAGTCGCCTGCCTGATCTTCCATGTGAGCACACCCAAGCTGGTTTTGGCGATTTGTGCCATGGTGCTGGCGATCTATCAGCATAGGGCGAACATCAAGCGGCTGCGGGAGGGCACGGAGGCGGATTTCAAGGCAGCTCCGGATAAATGAGCTTTGAATAGAATAGCATGATCACCGGCGGTCTTAGGACCGCCGGTGTTGCCGTTTGACCGGGCCTGCTTGCAAAAGAGCGGGGAGAATGATATAGTGCATAGGAACAAAAACAGGTCAATATATTGCTTCTGCGGCGGATTCGCGGCGGAGGGAGGAGAACGTGCATGAACGAGGAGCTTCGGAGAGATATCGAGGGCTTTGTACAGGAGAATGAACAGAATATATTCCGGGATATCGCCCGGCTGGTGGCGATCAATAGCGTGGAGGGGGAGCCCGGGCCGGGCGCGCCCTTCGGCAAGGGTCCGACGGAAGCCCTGAAGCTGGGTTTACAGATCGCCCGGGAGCTGGGGCTGGACGCGGTGGACTGTGAAGGCATGATCGGCTATGCCGCCCTGGGACAGGGTGAGAAGTATCTTGCAACCATCACCCATCTGGATGTGGTCCCCACCGGCGATGGCTGGACCGAAGACCCCTTTGCCATGCGGGAGCGGGAGGGCTATATCATCGGCCGCGGGGTCATGGATGACAAGGGCCCCAGCGTACTCTGCCTGTATGCCCTGAAATATCTGCTGGATCGGAAGATCCCCCTGCGTTATCCGGTTCGGGCGCTGCTGGGCGTCAACGAAGAGACACACATGAACGATGTGAGGTATTATCTGAGCCATTATCCCGCACCGCTGTTCTGCTTCAGCCCTGATGCCAATTTCCCCCTGTGCAACGGGGAGAAGGGCATCTGCCACGGCAGGCTCCTATCCGACAGGCTTCAGGGGAATATCCTGAAGCTGAAGGGCGGTGTGGCCGCCAACGCCATCCCGGACAAGGCGGAGGCCCTGGTAAAAGCAGATCGGCTTTCTTCCACGGAGAGGATCACTGCGGAGGAGACCGAGCCGGGGCTCTGGAAGCTGACGGCCAACGGCGTAGGCGGTCACGCCTCCGCTCCGGCGGGGACTGTCAATGCGGTGGGACTGCTGGTGGACTATTTGTTGGAAAACCATGTGGGAGATGCAGACGAGGAAAAATACCTGCGCCTGCTCTCCAAGCTCCACGCGGCCAGTGACGGCAGTGCCATCGGAGCCGCCGCTTCGGACTCGATGTTTGAGCCGCTGACTATCGTAGGCACGGTGATCGGCATTGAGGACGGACGGCTGGTTCAGGTCTTTGACTGCCGTTATCCCACCACCATGAGTGCGGAGAAGCTGAGGACCATCCTGCTCCAGCAGGCGGACGGCGCCGCCCAAGTCGTGATCGACAACAACAAGACGCCCTTCTACATGCCGCTGGACAATCCCGCAGTACAGGTGTGCATCGACGCCTACAATGCTATCACCGGCGAACAGGCGGTGCCCTACACCATCGGCGGCGGCACCTATGCCCGCATGTTCCCCAACGCGGTCTCCTTCGGGCCGGAGCACCCGGAGCGGCCCCAGCCGGATTTTGCCGGGCCCATCCACGGCGTGGACGAGGCCGCCAGCAAGGCGTATTTCCTGGAGGCACTGAAGGTATATATCCTGGCGCTGCTGGAGCTGGAAAAGCTGGATTTCCAATAATCGGTTTTACAAAATATTCACCTTTTAGGTTAGGCATGCAGTATAATGATTTCATTGTGAATACTGAGATAAAGGAGAGATACGGATGAGCAAACGCGCTCTGATCGTGGAAGACGACGCCAATATCGCGGAGCTTCTGCGTCTGTATTTGGGAAAAGACGGTTTCGAGATCATGATCGCGGCGGACGGCGGCAAGGCGGAATCCATGTTCGACCTGTTTCAGCCGGACGTGGTACTGCTGGATATCATGCTGCCGGTGAAGGATGGCTGGCAGGTCTGCCGGGATATCCGGAAAAAGTCTTCCACCCCGATCATTATGCTGACAGCCAAGGGCGAGACCAACGACAAGGTCAACGGTCTGGAGATGGGCGCGGACGACTATGTCACCAAGCCCTTTGAGATCAAGGAGCTGCTGGCCCGGGTGCACGCGGTCATGCGCCGCACCGACGCCGACGCGCCTGTGGAAAAGAAGCTGAGCTTCGATAAGCTGGTGATCAACCTGGACTCCTATGAGCTGATTGTGGACGGGAAGAAGGTGGACACGCCGCCCAAGGAGATGGAACTGCTGTACCATCTGGCCTCCTCGCCCAACCGGGTCTTTACCCGCAACCAGCTGCTGGATGAGGTCTGGGGCTTCGATTATTTCGGGGACTCCCGGACGGTGGACGTACATGTGAAGCGCCTGCGGGAAAAGCTGGAGGGCGTTTCCGAGAAATGGAGCCTCAAGACCGTTTGGGGCGTGGGCTACAAGTTCGAGCTGTTGGACTGAAATGAAGAGCATTTATCTGCGCAACTTCGTGGCGACGGCGGCGCTGGTCACCATCTGCTTTCTGGTCGTGGCCTTCTCCTTTATGGCCATTGCCAGGAGCTATGTGATCACCGAGTACCGCAGCGACATGGAGGACAGCGCCCACGAGGTGGCCCGAACGGCCTCCGCCGTGGCCCAGAACGATTCGCTGACCAGCTGGGTGCTGAGCATGTCCATCAGTTCCATCGGAAAGTCCACAGGAAACCATGTATTCATCACAGACCCCACGGGAAAGATCGTGTCCTGCTCGGACCAGGCGCCCGTATGCGGCCACCTGGGGATGATGGTTCCGGAAGAGGTCATCCAACAGGTGACGGAAGAAGACTATGATGAGCTGAGTACCCTGGGCGGCATATATAAAGGGCAGCGCTATGTGGCGGCGGTCCCCATCGAGGCGGTGGGAGACGGCACGGTCCTGGGCTTTGCCTTCGTTACCAATGAGATCCAAAACATGCTGGGCGGCTGGAGCACCTTCCTGGTGATGGCGCTGATCATTTCCGCCGGCGTGTTCGGCGCTGCGCTGCTGGCCAGCCTTGTGTATACCAAACACATGGCTCGGCCCCTGGACGAGATGGCGGCGGCGTCACGGAAATTTGCCCGGGGGGATTTCTCTGTTCGTGTCAAGCAGACCGAGGACCCCGAGGATGAGATGGGCGCGCTGATCGACTCGTTCAACAAGATGGCCGACTCTCTGGAACAAGCGGAAAAGCGCAGGAGCGAGTTTATCGCCAACATCTCCCACGAGCTGCGTACACCTATGACCACCATCGCAGGCTTTGCCGACGGGATCCTGGACGGGACCATCCCGCCGGAGAACCAGGAAAAATATCTGCGGTCTATCCGGGACGAGACCCGGCGGCTGTCCCGCCTGGTGCGGGATATGCTGGGCGTCTCCCAGGCGAAGGCCCGGGCGGCAGACCCCAGCCGACGGACTGTATTCGATGTGACGGAGCTGATCCTGCAGACGCTGCTGAGCTTTGAGAGCCGGGCAACCAAAAAGAACCTGGATGTAGATCCCCAGTTGCCGGACAACCACATTCTGGTCCGGGCGGATAAGGACGCTATCACCCAGGTCATCTACAATCTGCTGGACAATGCGGTGAAGTTCGCCGCTCCCGGCAGTTGCCTGACGCTGCGCCTGTACAAGGACGACGGCAAGGCCTATGTGTCCATCAAGGACTGCGGGGAGACAATCCCTGCGGATGATCTGCCTTTTATCTTTGACCGTTTCCACAAGTCCGACCGGTCCCGCAGCCTGGATAAGGACGGCGTTGGATTGGGTCTGTATCTGGTCAAGGAGATCATCAACAGCCATGATGAGGATATTGCCGTGCGCAGCGAAGACGGCATGACGGAATTCGTCTTCACACTGACGCTGGCGGAATAAACGACAGAGGATAGAGAATGAACAAAAACGACTGGTACAATACGGAAAGCTGGTATGCTCCCTTTCAGCAGGAGCCGGCCCAAGGCACCGCAGCCGCGCCGATAAAGGAGAAGAAAAAAGGCTGGAAGCCCTGGCATGTGCTGGCGATCGTTGCGCTGGTGGCGCTGCTGATCGTGGCGTCCTCGCTGATTTTCGGCGGTTCGGGGAAGGGAAATGTTCCGGAAGATGCCCAGGATTGGGAAAACGAACAGCTTCCCGACGATTGGAAGGACTTCTTTGAGAACTTCTACACCGGGGTCGAGACCGATATCGCACAGATCGACATCCCTCGTTCTGAGCTGTTCCCGGATTTTGAACTGACGCTGCGTGAAGCAGAGGGCGAGGAACTGGATCTGCAGCAGCTTTATGAACGCTGCGCGGACTCCATCGTGGCGATATCTGGCTACCGGGAGGGGCGGGCCGGCTACTACTGGGGTACCGGCGTGATCATCTCCGCGGATGGGCTGGTTTTGACCAACACCCATGTGATCGACGACTGCGACAGCGCCACTGTCACCCTCTATGACGACAGTGAATATGAGGCAAAGCTGGTGGGGGCGGATTCGATCAACGACATCGCCCTGTTAAAGATCGAGGCAACGGGACTTCCTGCGGCGACCTTTGGCGACAGCAGCAGCCTGATGGTGGGCGACCGGGTGGCTGCCATCGGCAATCCCCTGGGCCAGACCTTCCGGGGCACCCTGACCGACGGCATCATTTCCGCCATCGAGCGGGGCATCGGCTATAACGGCCACAGCATGACCCTGCTGCAGACCAATACGGCACTGAACGAGGGCAACTCCGGCGGTGCGCTGTTCAACATGTACGGCCAGGTCATCGGCATCACCAATATGAAGATGCGCTCTTCCTATTCCAGCATCGAAGGTATCGGCTTTGCGATCCCCTCCGCCACGGTGCGCAGCGTGGTCAATTCCATCGTGCGCTATGGCGAGATGAGGGGCCGCCCGGCCATCGGCATCACGGTAGGCGCAATCCCGCAGAATGCAGCCAGCCACTATGACCTGCCGGAGGGTGTCTATGTGTCCGACGTGAGCAAGGGCTCCGACGCGGAGGCCAAGGGGGTCCAGGTAGGCGATATTATCCTGGAGGTCAACCACATCCCGGTCAAGACCACCGCGGAGATCAACGATCTCAAGAACGAGCTGCAGGTGGGCGACACCATGACCTTCACCATCTGGCGAGACGGCGAGACCCTGGAGATCGAAGTGGAATTGATGGATCTGATCGATATCTACGGCGGCTGAATAAGGATCAACAAACTGGCGGGACCCGGTCCGGGTCCCGCCAGTTTCGCGTCAGCGGCCTCAAATGGGGCCGCCGCAGTATTCACATATGTCGCCCCGGCCGGGCGCTCCGCAGTGGGGGCAGATCTTGACCGGCCTCGGCGCAGGCTGCGGCTCCGGTTTCGGATCATATTGGACCTGGGGCGCTTTCCGCTCGATCGGCTCCGGGAATTTCCGGCTGCGCAGACGCAGCAGGATCTCCAGCAGCAGCGGCAGAGCCACAGCCAGCCCCAATGCAACGCCGAAGGGATCCTTGCCGACGTCCGCCAGACCCATACCGCCGAAAAACAGACAGACGCAAACCAGGGGGATGGTGATGCGTTTTGGCACGGTGCGGCGCAGCGCCGCCCGGAAATACAGGGCGAGCAGGACGAGCGCGACGACCGTGAAGATAAGAGAGAAAACCAGGTCACTGCTCTCATCGATATCTGTCATCCCGGTGATGCCGAAAGTCAATGCGATGATGCCAAGAACAAGAAAGGCCTTGCGTTCGTTCACGGGAGCCTCCTTTGTCACGCGCGCACCGCGGTAAAGCAGTGCCATTCTTCCTCACAGCGGTGGCCGGTGATGCGCAGCCCCGCCCGCTCGATGGCGGCGCGGACCTCATCCTGGCGGCCTTCGATGATCCCGGAGGTGATGAAAACGCCGTCCGGCGCCAGGAAGTCCTGCACATAGCGGCTCAGGGGAATGATCACATCCGCAACGATGTTGGCCAGCACCAACTGATAGCCGCCGCCGAAAGAGCGGCGCAAGGAAGCGTCGGACAAGATATCACCGGCACAGGCCAGCATGCGGTCAGGACCGATCCCGTTGAGGGCTGCGTTGGCCATGACCACATCCGGCGCCTTGGGATCGATGTCGCAGCCCAGACAGCTGTCGGCGCCCAACACCAGCGCCCCGATGCCAAGGATGCCGCTGCCGCAGCCCAGGTCCAGGACCCGGACCCCTGGGCGGGCATAGTCCTCCAGGGCGGCCAGGCACATGCGGGTGGTGGCATGGCTGCCGGTACCGAAGATCAGCCCCGGATCCAGCCGCAGGGGGAGACGGCCGCCTTCCGGAATGGGCTCCCACTCGGGAACCACCACCAGCTTCTCACCGATCTCCAGGGGCTTGTAGAATTCCCGCCAGTTGTTTTCCCAGTCGCTGTCTTCCACATAGGCGATCTGCACTTGTCCGTAGGCTGCGCGGATCCGGCGCAGGGTCTCCCGGCCCTCCTCGTCGTCGGTCAGATAGCATTTGATCCGGCTGACCCCAGCAAACTGTTCGGTCAGTTCCTGATCCACATAGTCCCAGTACTGGTGGTTGTTTTCCAGAAAGTCCCGGAAATCCGCCTCGTTCTCAATGACGAAGCCGCCCACGCCCAGTTCCGCCATTTCCTCACAGCGTTGATCCAGCGCCTCCGGCGGGGTGTCCACGATGACTTCTATGTATCGCATAAGCAGGGCTCCTTTTCTATGTCAAATGCATTCCAGGGCCAGGCGTCGGGCGGGGAAATATGGTAGTCCAGCAACTCCCCAGTGATGGGATGCCGGAAGCTGAGTCGCTCCGACCATAGGGCCAGGGGGCAGTCCCGATAGCGGCTGCCGTATTTTCTGTCGCCCACCAGGGGCAGCTTGCGAGAGGCAAACTGGATCCGGATCTGGTGGGAGCGCCCGGTCAGAAGCCGGATGCGGACCAGGCTGAGTACTTCGTTCTGCGCCAGCGTCTGATAGGAAAGCTCCGCCGCACGGACACCCCGGCGCTGCCGCCTGACAACATAGGTCTTGTTTTTCGCAGCATCGTGATACAGAAGGTCGCGCATGTTTCCTTCAGTTTCCGCGGCACCCTGGACGACGGCCAGGTATTCTTTTTCCAGACCGCCTGAGGCGATCACGGAAGAAAGCGAGGCAGCCGATTCACGGGTCTTTGCATAGACCATCAGCCCCGCGGCGGCTTTGTCCAGACGGTGCACGCAGTAGATGTCCCGGGTACGGGTCGCATCCCGCAGGAGCTCAGGCATGCCGCCCACCTCGGATACGACGCCGCCGGGCTTTATGCAGAGCAAGATCGCCGCGTCCTCGTAAAGAATCTTAACATCCATCTTATCACCGCTTCCAATTCTATCGCATGTATCCGATTTTTGCAATCGGCCTTTTACGGGAAGAACAAAAACAGGCTCCGGCCCACATCCTTTTTCTGTGTGCTTGCCCAATTGTGTCCATTCAAATGATATGTTATATTGGCAATGATACCATGAGATGGGAGGGATTTTCCTGCAAGCCTCTGACATTATCTCGCTGCTGGGCGGCGTGGCGCTTTTCCTGTTCGGCATGTCCCTGATGGGGGACGGTCTGAAAAGAGTCGCCGGCAGCAAAATGGAATTGATCCTTTACCGGCTCTCCGGGACGCCGCTGCGCGGCGTGCTGCTGGGGACCGCGGTCACGGCGGTGATCCAGTCATCCTCTGCCACCTCTGCCATGGTGGTCGGCTTTGTAAACTCCGGCATGATGAAGCTGAGCCAGGCTGTTTCGGTGATCCACGGCGCTCTGATCGGTACCAGCATCACCGGCTGGATCGTCAGCCTCTCCAGCCTGGAGGGGAACGGCTGGGTCTCGCTTCTGTCCACTTCGACCCTGGCGGCCATCGTCTCCATCGTCGGGATCATCATGCGCATGTTCTCCAAGAAGCAGCGCACCCGCCATGCGGGCGATATCCTGTTGGGCTTCGCCGTATTGATGTTCGGTATGCACAGCATGAGCGGGGCCGTATCTCCGCTGCGGGAAAGCCCGCAATTTCTGAAGATGCTGACGGCCTTTGCCCACCCGGTGCTGGGTATACTGTTCGGCGCGGCCTTCACCACGATCCTGCAGAGCGCTTCTGCGGCTGTGGGTATTTTACAGGCTTTGTCCATGACCGGCGCGGTGACTTTCTCCGTGGCCTGGCCCATCATCCTGGGCATCGCCATCGGCTCCTCCGTTCCCGTGCTGCTTTCGGCGCTGGGCGCAAAGGTGAACGGACGGCGGGCGGCCTTCTCGTATCTGATGATCGAGATCCTGGGCGTGCTGATCATCGGCTTGATCTATTATATTTTGGACGCCGCCCTGCACTTTGATCTGGATAATCACATTATGAGTACGGTGAGCATCGCGGCACTGAATACCATCTTCCGTGTGGCGACGGCTGTTGTGCTGGTACCGCTGCAAAAGCCCATGATCCGCCTGATTTCCTCGCTGCTCCGTGAGAGCGAAAAGGAACGGGCAGTGGCCGGCGATCTGGACCGTCTGGACGAGCGCTTCCTGCGCTATCCGGCCCTGGCGGTGGAGCAGAGCCGTCTGACGGTCAACTCCATGGCCAAGACCGCCCGGGACAACCTGCTGCGGGCTTTGGATCTGATGGAGCATTACTCGGATGAGGGCATGGAACAGGTGGAGCAGACGGAGGACCTGGTGGACCGCTATGAGGATAAGCTGGGCACCTACCTGGTAAAGCTGAACACCCAGGAGCTGGATGTCCGGCAGAACCAGAACGTTTCCAAGTATCTCCACACCCTAAGCGACTTTGAACGTATCAGCGACCACGCCATGAACATCGCGGAAGTGGCCCAGGAGATCGATGAGAAAAAGGTAAGCTTCTCCGAGCATGGAGATAAGGAGCTGCGTACCCTCGGCGCAGCCCTGGGCGAGATTTTGAACACTGCCATCACGGCCTTCATCGAGGACGATATCGACACCGCTTATAAGGTGGAGCCCCTGGAAGAGTGGATCGACGTGCTGTGCGACGAGATGAAGAGCCGCCATGTGACCCGCCTCAAGGATGGGACCTGCTCCCTTTCCCAGGGCTTTGTGTTCAACGATATCCTCACCAACTTTGAACGTGTGGCAGACCACTGCTCCAACATCGCCATCGCCATCATCGAGCTGGAGGCCAATGAGTTCGACGCCCACGGCTACCTGCTGGATCTGAAGGAGCTGCGCTCCCACGGCTTTGACGAGCTCTATCAGCAGTATTCACGAAAATACAGCATATAAGAAACAAGCCGGCTGCGAAAAGCAGTCGGCTTGTTGTATACTGGGATAGAATTACAGGACCTTCTCGACCTCGGCCTTGACCTTCTCCATGGACAGGGTGGGCTCCATACGCTCCACGATATTGCCCTCGCGGTCAATGAGGAACTTGGTGAAGTTCCACTTAATGTTGCCGTTGTTCTTGTAATCCTTGTCCATCTTCTTGACCACACCGGAGAGCATCAGACCGGAGGGACCGTTGAAGCCCTCAAACTTGGTGTTCTCAGTGAGATACTTGTAGAGGGGGATGGCGTCGTCACCGTTGACGTCGATCTTGGCAAACTGGGGGAAGGTGATGCCGAAACGACCGGTGCAGAAGGTGTGGATCTCCTCGTCGGTACCGGGGGCCTGATCGGCGAACTGGTTGCAGGGGAAGTCCAGGATTTCCAGACCGTCGTCCTTGTGGGCGTCGTAGATCTCCTGCAGCTCCTTGTACTGGGGGGTAAAGCCGCAGCCGGTGGCGGTGTTGACGATCAGCAGGGCCTTGCCCTTATAATCGGCCAGATTGACTTCTTCGCCCTTGCGGGTCTTGACGGTAAAATCATAAACGTTCATTGTGATACCTCCGTAAAAGATTCAAATTCATTTGGCACAATTTAATTATACACAATCAAATGGATCTGTCAAGCCCCTTTTACCCGGAAAATGCAGCAGAGGACGAAAAATTATTTTGCAAAAGCAGATTCGCTGCGGCATGGTAATCCGCAAGGCTCTGCGCTTTGTTGATGGCCTTGGCCCCTTTAGGGCTGTCCGGGAACATGTGGATGGTATAGAACCAGATCTCCTTGAGCCGGGCGAGGGTATAGGACTCCGGGATCCCAGCGGACAAAAAGGCATCCTCCAGGCGGCGAAGGAACTCGGCAAACTCCTCCGCACAGAGGGGAGCGCCGCCGCGCAGTCGGCGAAACAGGGCCGGGTCGGTCACCGCGCCGCGGCCCAGCATGGCGGCGCTCAGCTCCGGTGTGGCGGCGAGGACCGTCTGCAGGGACTCGGGGGAGACCAGGTTCCCGTTATAACAGACGGGCGCGCGGCTCTCCCGGTATGCTGCGGCGAAAGCCGCCAGATCCGGCGTGCTTTTGTACATCCCGTTCCGGTCCCTGGCGTGGATGATCAGCTGATGGATGGGGTAACGGTTGTAGATTTCCAGGACGGCGGGGAACTCTGCGGTGCTCTCCAGTCCGAGGCGGGTCTTGACCGAGATACGCAGGGGGCAACGGCTGAATACCTCTGCCAGAAAATCGTCCAGGGAGTTCAGATCCAGCAGCATGCCAGCTCCTTTGTGCTTGGGGACCACGGTGGAGGAGGGGCAGCCCACGTTCAGATTGACCTCCCGATAGCCCATGTCCGCCAAGAGCCTGGCAAGGCACAGAAAGGCTTCCGGGCGGTTGCACAGGATCTGGGGCACCAGATCGACGCCTGTGTTGTTTTCCGGGAGGACGTCCCGCAGGCTGCTGTTGCGGCAATTGCCCTGCCCGTCCGGCGCCAGGAAAGGGGCGTAATAGCGGTCCGTACCGGGGAACATCTCCGCGTGGATGCGGCGGTAAAGGTAGGTAGTGATGCCCTCCATGGGGGCAAAGTACAGTTCCATATACAGTCTCCGATAGATACAGGAAATCCCCGGATGCAGCTCCGGGGATTGTTCTTTTTGTTCAGGCGGCCCGCAGGTAGACAGTGCCTGTGGCGCTTACGACCTGGAAGTTTTCCAGGTACAGGATATTGCTCTTGCTGTAGTTGCCGAAGGCCCAGATGAAGGTCCGGTCGCCCTCCGGCCAGAAGCCAAGCGTCTCGGAAACCGTCTCCCGCTGGACACTGTATTCCGTGCCGCTGTATTGCAGCGTATCAAAATCCACGTTGAAGTCCCCGGATTTGATGACCCCGTCTGCGACGAAGGTGACCTGCATGGTGCTGTTATACTCCGGCTCTTTGGCTGCCGTATACCCCTCTCGCAGGGCCAGACCGTAGGAGACCTGAACGGAGGAAATGATGCCCGTGTCCATCTCACCCCGGACGGCGGTGGGGTACTCCTTGTATTCGAAATACTGGTACAGATTGCTCAAAGAGATCTTGACCTCCATCACAGCATCAGACGGAGCGGCTGCGGGGGCTTCTTCAGCCTCCTCCGTGTCCTTCTTTTTCCCGCAGGCGCTGAGACTCAGCAGCATGACGACGGCCAACAGCAGGGCAATGGTTTTTCTCATGACGCACACTCTTTCCCTGATTTGTTCTAAATTCATTATATCATGAAATCAGGATTTCGAAAAGACCAAAGATCAGAAGCTGTTCTTTTTATGAAAACAGCTTTTCTTGGGGGCAGTATTGTGCTATAATAATACAAAAGGCAAAGCGAATTTGTCTTTTGTTTATCCGCATAGGTTAGACTCATCTAACCTATAAAGCGTGTACTACGCACGAACATCCAAATGAGACGATAAAATGAGCAAGTATTTGAAATCTTTTATACTGCTGGTTTGTGTGCTGCTGGCAGGATGTGCCGCAGGCAAGGCGGAGGAGGACCATACCCCGGCGGAAGCGCCGGGGGCCAGCCTTGCTGTATCTGTGCCTGCACAAGAAGAGAAAGCTTCCGGCCCCTTTGAGATCAGTGAAGTAATGGTGAAGAATAAAGCAACGATGATGCTCACGGACGGCTCTTTTCCGGACTGGGTCGAGCTCTATAACCATTCTGATCGGGACGCGTCATTGAAAGGCTTGATCCTCGCAATAGAAGGAGAGAATGCCGGGACGCCGCTGCCGGATCTGACAGTGGCTGCCAAGGAGCGGGTCCTGATCTATGCGGACAAACGGCTGGATGCGGGGGACGGGATCCATGTGGATTTTAAGCTGTCAGAGGGCGACTGTATATTGCTCAGCGACTTCGCCGGAAAGGAACTGGATCGCTTTGAAATCGCAGAGCTTGCGGCGGATGAATCGCTGTGCAAGGCCGACGGAGAGCTATGGAGCACGGGCTATCCCACCCCAGGCTATGAAAACACTGTGGCAGGGTACAGCGCATTCCAAACCTCCCGGCATTGCACATCGCCTGTCCGGATCAGCGAGGTCCGTGTGGCGGACTATGGAGTCGGCTATGATTCCAACGCGCCTCACAGTGACTGGGTGGAGCTGATAAACGATTCGGCCGTACCAGTTGAGCTTGACGGGTACTATCTCTCCGACGAGAGCGGGGATCTGAAAAAATATCAACTGCACCGGATCACACTGCAGCCGGGTGAACTGTATGTAGTACTGTGCGCGGAGCAGGATGAACGCCAATATCCATTGACCGGCTTTGCGCTGAATGCTGGAAGGGAGACCCTATATCTCTCCGATGAGAGCGGGGTCGTGGACTATGTGTCCCTGCATGATATCCCGTATACGGGCAGTTATGGCAGAGTGACCGGGGAAAACGGATTCTTTTATTTCGCGGCTCCGACCATGGGGACGGCAAACGATGCGGCGGCATACAGGACCATCTCCGCGGCGCCGGTCAGCTTGGGACCGGATGGCGTGTTCGACGGCGTCGAGTCCGTGACCGTCACGCTTCAAGGCGAGGGCGAGATCTTTTATACAGTGGACGGCTCGCTGCCTGACGAGGGCAGCATGGTCTACACCGAACCGATCACGGTCACATCGAGCACGGTCGTGCGTGCGATTTCGGTAGAGGAAGGCTGTATGCCCAGCCCGGCGCTTACGCTAAGCTATCTGCTCAATGAGGGGCATAGCTTACCGGTGGTCAGCATCGTGGGGGATGATCCACACAGGCTCGAAAGTCTGATCCGCGCAGGGAGCAGGACCCAGGAGGAGCCGGGAAGCATCAGCCTGTATGAAAACGGGGAAAAAGCCTTCAGCCGGGATTGCGGTTTTACACTGGCCGGGAAATCCAGCATTTACGAATCGGCCAAGAAGAGTCTTAAGGTCAGATTTCGCAATGCTTATGGAGCGGACAGCCTGGATTATGATCTTTTTGATACAGGAACGGACAGCTATGATTCTTTTCTGCTGCGTGCGGGACAGGACTCTGCCTTTCGTCTTTTTAACGGCGAAATATGGCAGGAGCTGGGACTGGAGATGTCTGACAGGATCCTGAATCAGCACAGTAAATTCTGTATCGTCTATGTGAACGGAGCGTACTATGGCATCTATTGCATGAAGGAAAACATCTCACCGACCCTGTATGCGCAGTGGGCAGGCATTGAAAAAAGCAGTGTGGAGGA
Organism: Oscillospiraceae bacterium; assembly: GCA_017470325.1. The sequence goes on along the minus strand of JAFUES010000007.1, from coordinate 146,246 downwards.
TGCGATCCCCCATGACGGTGAACCGGATAGCTATCTTGCGATGTATCGTTTTATTACAGAGCAGGATATGAGCGATCCGGAGAGGTACCGCCGTGCTGCCGAACTTCTGGACATGGACAGCTTCATCGATTGGGCGATCCTGGAGGGCGTGAGTGGGAATGCTGACCTGTTTAGAAATGTGCGCTTTTTCCGCAGCGCAGAGACGGACGGGAGATATCAATCGGCATTCTTTGATCTGGATGCCGCCATAAGCGACGACAGGACGACTTGGGACTGCTTGTTCGGTGTTTCCGGGTATTACAACAGCAATGCCACTAAGCTTTTGAAGTCCCTGCTGAACAGCCCGGAGTTCAGAGCCGCCTTTTTGCGGCGTTATGGAGAAGTGTGGGACAGCGATCTATCCACGGAAAGACTGCTGGAAAAGACCGAAGAATTCGAGGGCCTGCTCGCGCCGGAGATCCGGCGGGACCGGGACCGTTGGGGCTATTCCGCGCAGCGGTGGGAGCTGGCGGTGGAGCAGTTGAAACAGACGATATCAAAGAAAGACTGGCAGCAGTACTGCCTGGAGCGCCTGAGCAGCTATCTGAATATCACGGCGGCCGAGCGGTCAGCATACTTCTCGTAAGAAAAACAAAGTCAACAGGGAGCTTCTGATTTGATCAGAAACTCCCTGTTACTTTGTCCTTACAGCTTGCTTGCGGGGCGGTTCTTCCGGGAGGAATGGCCGCGGCCCCGGCGGCGTGCCTGGGTGGACTTGGTCTTGTAAAACTCCTGCATGGCACTGTCCGCCTCATAGACCAGCTTGTTGGCGGCCCAGCTGTTGTCATCCGTATTTTTGCGGAATTTGACACGGGCCAGATAAGGGCCGTCGGTCTCGCAGGTGAAGATGTTCATATAGCGCTGGTCGCCCTGGTTGATCCAGCGGTTTCCCGCCAGACGCTGCCCGCAGGCGGGGCAGCACAGGCCTTCCACCCGCTCGTCGGCGAAGGCGGCGGCCTTGCTCTCAAAACCGGAGAAGCTCTCGTGGATCAGGGCATCCGGCCCTGCGTTATCGGCGGGCGGCTTATAGTTGGGCATCCGCTCGGCCAGGATCCGCCCGGCGTCGGGGTACATGCGCAGCCCCTCGTTCATATCCAGGTAGGTGCTGACCAGGGCGGTGTTGTAGGCGTCGCCCAGAGCGTCGTGGGCGATGCGGGTCTGCTCGATGCCGAAGTGTTCCATGGCGCTGGCCAGGGATTTCTGGTTCTTGTCCCCGCCGGTCTGCAGATTGTAGATCAGCTGCAGATTGATCCATCCGGCGATCCAATCCCAATCCAGATCGTGGATGATGATGTTCTGCTCCATGATGCCCTGATCGTCGCAGCCCCAGGTCAGAAAGGTCACATCCTCGCCGCACCATTCGCGAAACTGCTCCAGCGCGTCGGCAAAGGGGACGCCGTGGGACAGGCGGTCCTTGTCGAAGCCGGTGATTTTTTTGACCTTATAATGCATACGCTTGAAGTAAACGGGCTTGACGTCGATGGTGAATTCTTCACCGACACTCATATCCTCATTGAGCTTTACGGCGCCGATCTCGATGATCTCCCCCCGCAGGTGGATGGGCAGCTTGTTGAAGACGGAGGACTTGGAGCTCATTGCCTGGTTCCACTCCAGATCCATCACGATGTAATTCATAGTGTGTTCCTCGTATATCGTAAACTCGCAGTGCGCGGATCATTACAGCACAACAAATATATTATAGCACACTCTTTTTCCACTTGCACTACTTTTTTGCAAAGGCGCGATAGGAAATAACTTTTGCATAAGCAATTGCCGTATGCTATACTTCATAAATGGAGGGGAGAACATGCGTGGATTTACCATTTCCGATGCTGTGGCGGCCTGCGGAGGCAGACTCAGCTGCGCATCTTTTGAAAATACGGAGCTGGGCCAGATCGTGATCGACAGCCGCAAGGTCGGCCCCGGCGACCTTTTCGTCGCCTTCAAGGGCGAGCGGGTCGATGGGCATGCCTATATCTCCGCCGCCTTTGACAAGGGCGCCGCCTGCTGTCTGGCGGAGCGGCTGCCAGAGGGGGAGATGCGGCCCGTCCTGCTGGTGCCCGATGTGCAGCAGGCGCTGGAGCAGATCGCCGCCGCTTACCGGCAGCGGCTGAACTTGCCCATCATTGGCATCACCGGCAGCGTGGGCAAGACCACGGCCAAGGAGATGATCTCCGCCGTTCTGGCCAGCCGGTTTTCCGTTTTGAAAACCGAGGGCAATTTGAACAATCAGATCGGTGTGCCCATGACCCTGTCCCGTATCGGACCCGAGCATCAGGCGGCAGTGGTGGAGATGGGGATCTCCGGCTTTGGCGAAATGCGCGCGCTTGCCCGGATGGCCCAGCCCACCATCGGCGTTTTCACGGTCATCGGCCATGCGCATCTGGAATTCCTCCATGACTTGGAGGGCGTCCTCCGGGCCAAGACGGAAATGCTGGAATATATGCCGGATGATGCGGTGATCGTGGTCAATGGGGACGACCCCTATCTGGATGGCTTCTCCTGCAGGCAGAAGAAGTTTCGCGTGGGCTTCGGGCCCCGTTGTGACCTGCGGGCGGAGGAGATCCGCATGACGGAAGACGGCGGGAGCAGCTGCGTGCTCCTGTGCGAAGGGCGCAGGATCCCGGTGACGATCCCGGCCTTCGGCAGACATGTGGTCTATGCGGCCATGGAGGGTGCCGCTGTGGGGATCCTTCTGGGCCTCAGTGATGAAGAGATCGTCCGGGGACTGCTGCAGTTTGAGAACGTGGGGCATCGGGCGGCTCTGGCCGATACCGGCTTTCTGCATTTGATCGACGACAGCTATAATGCCAATCCCGATTCCACCAAGTGCGGCATCGATTCCCTGATGGAGCTGCCCGGACGGCATATCTGCATCCTGGGCGATATGCTGGAGCTGGGGGAGCGCTCCCCGGAAATGCACGAGGAGGTCGGACGCTACGCCGCCGATAAAGGCGTGGACGCGGTTTGGTCCTACGGCCCGCTGGGCGAAGCATTTTGCCGCGGCGCCGGTGAGGCAGGGCGGGTCTTTGCTGATCGGGAAGAACTGCTGTCTCAGTTGCCCGGGCTGCTGCAGCGTGGGGATTCGGTGCTGGTGAAGGCGTCCAAGGGGATGCGTTTCTGGGAGATAGCCGATGCGATCCGGGAATTGAACGCGGGAGCGCCCCATGACTAAGGAGACGATCGCCGCCAAACCGGTGGTTTTGCTGGATGTTGACGATACGCTTCTGGATTTTCACAAGGCGGAGGCTTTGGCGTTGGCAAAGGCCCTGCGGGAAATGCAGGTGGACCCGGCGCCGGAGACCATAGCCCGCTACAGCCAGATCAACAAGCAGCAGTGGGAACTGCTGGAGGAGGGGCTGCTGACCCGAGAGCAGGTGCTGCTGAGGCGTTTCGAGATCCTGTTTCAGGAACTGGGACTGGACCGCTCCGCGGAGAAAACAAGGGATCTGTATGAACACAATCTGTCCATCGGCCATTATTTCATGCCCGGTGCGGAGCAGCTGATGGACGATCTCTACGGCAACTATGCCCTGTACATCGTATCCAACGGCACCGGCAGCGTCCAGGCCGGACGGATCGCCAGTGCCGGGATCGGCAGATACTTTGAGAAGATCTTCATCTCCGAGGAGATCGGTTATGAAAAGCCTACGGCGGCCTTTTTCGAGCGCTGCTTTGCCCAGATCCCCGGCTTTGACCGGGGGCGGGCCCTCATCGTAGGAGACAGCCTGACCTCGGACATCCGCGGCGGCATCAACGCCGGGATCAGGACCTGCTGGTATAATCCCGGGAACAGAGAGCCGAGGCCGGACATCACACCGGACTTCGTGATCCGGGACCTGGCGGAGCTGCCGGGCTTGTTGGCGGAGCTCTTTCCGGGATAGAGATCCCGATTTGCAAAGGAGGCGGGGGAGCGATGACCTTTATCGAATACTTCAACAGTCAGTTCAGCATGCTGCAGCAGTTGGACTTCTGCCTTCGCCTGGTGGCGGCCTGCCTGTGCGGGGCGGCCATCGGCTACCAGCGCAGCAAGCATTTCAAAGAAGGTGGGATCCGCACGCATATCATCGTGTGCTGTGCAGCATCCCTGATCATGATCATCTCCAAATATGGTTTCGTGGACCTGACCAACACAGCGGGGACCGCGCTCAGCGGGACCCGGGGTGCCGACCCAGCCCGCATCGCGGCTCAGGTGGTCAGCGGCATCGGCTTTCTGGGCGCCGGCGTGATTTTCAAAAACGACGGTATCGTCAAGGGACTGAGCGCGGCGGCCTGCATTTGGGCGACCGCGGCCATCGGCCTGGCCATGGGCTCTGGTATGTGGATCGTCGGTGTGGTCGCGACCATTCTGGTGACGCTGCTGCAGTGGATGCTGTACCACTTCGCCGCCTGGTCGGACGCCTATGCCACCAGCCGCCTGCACTTCACGGTAGAGAACGGGCATGAGTTCAACCGCTCCCTGACGGAGCAGCTGGACCTGTGGAAGGCCCATCCTGTAAACAGCAGGATCACCCGCAGAAAGGACGGGACCACGGACTACGATCTGACCATACGCCGGCGCACGGAGATCAGCTACGCGGAGATGAAGGACTTTATGGAAAGCCACCCGGAGATCCTTTCAGTCAGCAACAGTTCTCTGTGACGGAAAACGATAGACGCCCTGTCGCTCATGAAATAAGCGACAGGGCGTCTTCCTATTTGCGCTAAATCAGAACAGCAGCGAAACCAGCACCAGCAGGATCACCCCGGGCACGCCCAGGAAACCGGCGATCAGGGCGTTGATGAGATTGATACCCAGGCTGATGCCTATGAATTCCCCAAAGAAGTTGACGACAAAGAGGATCACAAAGCCCAGGGCCGCATTGATGGCCAGCTTGAAGAGCAGGCGTATGGGCGCGGCCAGCACCTTGACCAGGATCACGATCAGGATCAGGGCGGCAGCCAGCATCAAAATAGCGGAAATGGTATCCATAGAGCGTATCCCTTTCCATAGGATCAACGGAAAAAGCTTCCGTTGTAAAGCGGGCAAAATGGCGCATACTATCTCCCGGACAGCCTTTCGGCGGCGAGAGAAAGAGAGCCGCGGATGGAATGCATATAAATCATTATATGAATACATCCAAAACGAAAGAATGTCAAGCGGCCGGAGAGGTTTCCCGTGCGGGAAAATATCCGCCGCGGGGCGGACTGCAGTGTGGTCCGCCCTTTGATTATAATGATTATATGATGGCGAAACGCGGAAAGCGTTTCGCCGAGCGGCTTTGCCGCTCAGCAAAACAGCCATGCTGTTTTGCCATATACTCATTGCAATGAATAATGGGCGAATGATTCTTGAAATCATTCGCTGCCAAACGTGCCGTTTGGCAGCGATAACAATCGATGTTTCGATTGTTATCGCTATCCGATGTTCATTATATGCAGAAACAGGGACGCTTACTACGCTGTAACTTTTTTGAAACGGCTATGAAGCGCCCTTGTTCTTGCTTTATTTGACACCGGATGTTAAACTATATCAGTTAAAAAATGAGTGATATGAACACAAGATATAGTGAAAGGGTACCTATATGAGCAAAACCACCGAGCAATACGGAAACGACAGTATTTCCCAGCTGAAGGGGGCAGACCGGGTGCGCAAGCGCCCAGGAGTCATCTTCGGTTCTGACGGCCTGGACGGCTGCGAGCATGCCGTATTTGAGATCCTGTCCAACGCCATCGACGAGGCCCGTGAGGGCCACGGCGATCTGATTACGCTCACTTATTTTGAAGACAGATCCATCGAGGTGGAGGACTTTGGGCGTGGCTGCCCATTGGACTGGAACCCCGCTGAGAAGCGCTACAACTGGGAACTGGTCTTCTGCGAGCTCTATGCCGGCGGCAAGTATAAAAACGACGACGGCGGCGATTATGAATATTCCCTGGGCCTCAACGGCCTGGGCTCCTGCGCCACCCAATACGCGTCCGAATACATGGACGTGACTGTGTGGCGGGACGGCAGCAAGTACAGCCTGCATTTCAAAAAGGGCAAGGTGACCGGCAAAAAGGGCCAGGAGCTGAAGGTGGAGCCCGCCGACCGAAAGAAGACCGGCACCACCATCCGCTGGAGACCGGATCTGGAGGTCTTTACGGATATCGACATCCCGGTGGAATACTTTGAGGATGTGCTGCACCGCCAGGCGGTGGTCAACGCGGGCGTCACCTTCCGGCTGCGCCTGCAGAAGGGCAGCAAATTCGAGACCCGGGATTTCCGCTACAGCGACGGCATCATGGACTATGTGAAGGAGCTGGCGGGGGAGCCGACCCTCACCGCGCCCACCTTCATCTCTACCGAGCGCAAGGGACGCGACCGGGAGGATAAGCCCGAATACAAGGTGAAGATCTCCGCGGCCTTCTGCTTTTCCAACAGGACAGCCGCGCTGGAGTATTACCACAACTCCTCCTGGCTGGAAAACGGCGGCGCGCCGGACAAGGCGGTCAAGAGCGCCTTCCTCTCCGCCATCGACGGCTACATCAAGCAGATCGGAAAGTACCAGAAGAACGAGAGCTCCATCAAGTTCCAGGATATCCAGGACTGCCTGGTGCTGGTGACCAACTGCTTCTCTACCCAGACCTCTTACGAGAACCAGACCAAGAAGGCCATCAACAACCGTTTCATCCAGACGGCCATGACGGAGTTTTTTAAGTCTCAGCTGGAGGTCTACTTCATCGAAAACAAGCCTGAGGCGGACCGCATCGCGGAGCAGGTGCTCATCAACAAGCGCAGCCGCGAGACCGCGGAACGGGCCCGGCAGGGCATGAAGAAAAAGCTCTCCGGCAGCATCGACATCGCCAACCGAGTACAGAAATTCGTGGACTGCCGCAGCCGGGATCCGGAGCAGCGGGAGATCTACATCGTGGAGGGCGATTCCGCTCTGGGTGCCTGCAAGCTGTCCCGGGATGCAGAGTTTCAGGGCATCATGCCGGTGCGCGGCAAGATCCTCAACTGCCTGAAGGCAGACTATGTGCGCATCTTCAAGAGCGACGTCATCACTGATCTGATGAAGGTGCTGGGCTGCGGGGTGGAGGTCAAGGACAAGCACACAAAAGATCTGAGCAGCTTCGATCTCAGCAGCCTGCGCTGGAACAAGGTGATCATCTGCACCGATGCAGACGTGGACGGCTTCCAGATCCGCACTCTGATTTTGACCATGCTGTACCGCCTGGTGCCCACGCTGATCCGCGAGGGCTATGTGTACATCGCCGAATCCCCGCTGTATGAGATCGAGAGCAAGGGAAAGACCTACTTTGCCTACTCTGACCGGGAAAAGGCAGAGATCATCGAAAGCCTGAACGGCGCAAAGGCCAGCATCAACCGCAGCAAGGGCCTGGGCGAGAACGATCCGGACATGATGTGGATGACCACCATGAACCCGGAGACCCGGCGGCTGATCAAGGTCATGCCCGAGGATGCGCAGCAGATGGCGGAAGTCTTTGATCTGTTGCTGGGCGACAATCTGGAGGGGCGGAAGAACCATATCGCGGAGTTTGGCGCCCAGTACCTGGACCTGGCGGATATTTCCTGAGAGGAGACCGGTCATGAAAGCACGCTACGACAGAACCTTCGAATACGGACAGAAGATCGTCAAATACCTGCTGATCCTGGTCATCGTCCTGGGGCTCGCGGCAGCGCTGCTGGTGCCGCAGAACTCCACCGCCCAATGGATCCTGGTGATCACGGCCTTCGCCATGATCGCTGCAGCCTTGTTCGTGATCTACAGATACTGCCGCTGCCCCTATTGCGGCAAACGCATCTTCGGCGGGGTGCTGGCAGTAAAGAGCTGCCCCAAGTGCCGCAGGAATCTGATAACGGGAAAGAAAGTAAAGAAGTAATATGGCAAAGAAGAAAGTACAGGAAAAGAAAAAATACGACAATCCGGATGTGGTCGGCCTGCGGGCGGAGGTGCTGGAACAGCCCATCACCGAGACCCTGGAGACCAACTACATGCCCTACGCCATGAGCGTCATCGTCTCCCGCGCCATTCCGGAGATCGACGGCTTCAAGCCCTCTCACCGGAAGCTGCTGTATACCATGTTCAAGATGGGCCTGCTCAGCGGCAGCCGCACCAAGAGCGCCAACATCGTGGGCCAGACCATGAAGCTCAACCCCCACGGCGACGCGGCCATCTATGAGACCATGGTCCGTCTCTCCGTGGGCTATCAGGCGCTGCTGACGCCTTTTGTGGACTCCAAGGGCAACTTCGGCAAGGTCTATTCCCGGGATATGTCCTACGCGGCCTCCCGCTATACCGAGGCCAAGCTCTCCGCCATCTGCGGCGAGGTCTTCCGGGATATCGACAAGGATACCGTGGATTTCGTGGACAACTATGACGGCAGCATGAAGGAGCCCACGCTTTTGCCTACGGCCTTTCCCAATGTGCTGGTCTCCGCCAATTCCGGCATCGCCGTTGGCATGGCCAGCCAAATCTGCGGCTTCAACCTGAACGAGGTCTGCGAGACCACCATCAATTACCTGCGGGATCCGGATTACGATATCCTCTCTACCATGCCGGCGCCAGACTTCCCCACCGGCGGGGAGATCATCTACGACCGCACGGAGATGGAGAACATATACCGTACCGGCCGGGGCAGCATCAAGGTACGCGCCCGCTGGCGCTTTCTGCAGAAGGAAAACATCATCGAGATCTATGAGATCCCCTATACCACCACCTCGGAGGCCGTGATCGACAAGGTGGCGGAGCTGATCAAAACCGGCAAGATCCGGGAGATCAACGACATGCGGGACGAGACGGATCTGGGCGGCTTGCGCCTGGCCATCGACCTCAAGCGCGGCGTGGATCCGGATAAGCTCATGCAGAAGCTGTTCAAGATGACCACCCTGCAGGACGCTTTTCCCTGCAACTTCAACATCCTGGTGGCTGGCGATCCCAAGGTCATGGGCGTGCGGGAGATCCTGGACGAGTGGACCGCCTGGCGCATGGAGTGCATCCGCCGCCGGGTCTACTTTGAGCTGGCCAAGAAGAAGGACAAGCTGCACCTGCTCAAGGGCCTGGAGAAGATCCTGCTGGATATCGACAAAGCCATCGCCATCATCCGCAACACCGAGCTGGAATCCGAGGTTGTGCCCAATCTGATGATGGGCTTCGGCATCGACCAGATCCAGGCCGAGTACGTGGCGGAGATCAAGCTGCGCAACATCAACCGTGAGTACATCCTCAAGCGCACCGCCGAGACCGATGAGCTGGAGAAGGATATCGAAGAGCTGGAAGCCACACTCAACAACCGGCGCAGGATCCGCAGCATCATCATCGACGAGCTCAAGCAGATCAACAAGAAGTATGTGATTCCCCGCAAGACCGGCATCGTCTATGCCGACGAGGTGGAGGAATTCGACCTGACGGAGCAGGTGGAGGACTATCCGGTCACCCTGTTCCTTTCCCGGGAGGGCTACTTCAAGAAGATCACCGCCCAGTCCCTGCGCATGAGCGGTGAGCAGAAATACAAGGAGGGCGACGGCCTGAGAACCAGCTTCGAGTCCTCCAACCGGCGGGATCTGCTGATCTTTACGGACAAGCAGCAGCTGTACAAGGCCCACGTTTACGACTTCGAGGACAGCAAGGCTTCGACCCTGGGCGTATACCTCCCCACAAAGCTGCAGATGGACGAGGGCGAGAGCGTCCTGGCCATGGTGGATCCGGGGGACTACAGCAAGAATCTGTTGCTGGTCTTTGAAAATGGCAAGGCGGCCCGCATCGAACTGTCCGCCTATGAGACCAAGACCAATCGGAAAAAGCTCATCAACGCCTACTCGGACAAGAGCCCGCTGAAGGCGGTGATCATCTTGAATGATGAGATGGAGATCGCCTGCTTTGCCAGCGACGACCGGGCCCTGGTATTCAACAGCGCCCTGCTGCAGACCAAGACCAGCCGCACGGCCCAGGGCGTCAACGTGATGGCGCTGAAGGCCAAGCGCAGCCTGACCGGCGCCGCCCCTGTAAAGGAGACCCACATCCAGAATGTGAGCCGCTACCGCGCCCGCTCCCTGCCGGCGGCCGGGGCTCTGCTCAAGCCTGAAGACAGGGGAGAAGAGCAGCTGTCTCTGATCGAGGAGTAAAATGGATCGTAAGGTTTTGAAAAAGCTGCTGAACTACTTGATCATCCTGGTGGGCGGCTTCATCTACGCGGTGGGCTTTCAGTTCTTCATGTATCCCAATGCCATCGTTTCCGGCGGCATCACGGGTATCGCCATGATCCTGAATACCTTCACCGGCTTCCCCGTGGGAATGATGGTGATCGTTCTCAACATTCCGTTGTTTGTGATCTCATGGCGGCATTTCGGCCTGGACTTCATGCTGGGCTCCCTGGCGGGAGTGGCGATCTCCTCCGTCTTCGTGGACCTGCTGGCCACCACGGGTATCGTCCTGACCAATGAGTCCATGCTGGGCGCTATTATCGGCGGCGTGATCAAGGGCGCCGGGCTCGGCGCTATCTACTATGTGGGCGCCACCACCGGCGGGATCGATATCGTGGCCAAGATGCTGCGCCAGCGCTATTCCCAGATCAACTTCGGCACCATGATCCTGATCATGGACTCCCTGATCATCATCATTTATGCCGCGGTGTTGGGCAATTACGAGAGCGCCATGTATTCGGTGATCGCCATGTTCGTGGTCAGCAAGGTCATCGACCTGGTGCTGTACGGCTTCGATACCTCCTCCCTGTGCTACATCATCAGCGAGAACAGTGAGGATCTGATCCAAAGCATTATATCCGGTCCCATCCAGCGGGGTGTCACGATCCTGGAAGGGGAGGGCGCCTACTCCCACCGCCAGAAGCAAGTGATCATGTGCGTCATCAAGCGCAACCAGATCGCGCAGCTTCGCCGCCTGGTGAAGAGCATCGATGAGAACGCGTTTTTTATCGTTGCGGACGTGAAGAATGTGTTCGGCAAAGGCTTTGAAAGCATTTCGGAGATCAGGTAAAGACTTATGAAGAAACGACTCATCAGGATCTGTCTTGTGGCCGCAGTGTGTTTTCTCTGCGGCTGCGGCAGCGTGTTCGATAAGGAATACGTGGTCGTGAGCGATTATGTCCCGCCGGTGCAGGATAACGTGTCCCGGGAGGATAAGATCACGGTGCGCGATCTGAATGAGTTGAAAGCCGCACTGCTGGGGTTGGTTTCCACAGGCGAGGACAACGGCGCGATCCAGTTTGACGCGGCCTATCAGGGCGATACCGCGGCGGATATGGCCAGCGCATGCTGGCAGGTCCGCACCCAGGACGCTCTGTGCGCCTACTGCGTGGACAATATCTCATATGAACTTTCCAAGATCGTGAACCACTATGAGGCTGAGATCAGTATCTACTACAGCCCGGCGGCGCTGAATGCTGCCGATATCCGGCAGATGCAGTATTCCACAGGCATTGAGGAGATTATTCGCTCTGCTATGGAGGCAGGGAACCGACGGCTGGTGGTCCTCATCACCCGTAGCTTTTACAGCGCCGAGGAGATGGAAAGTCTGGTAGGTCGCGTCTATCGCAGCTATCCCGCCAGCACCCCGGCGGAGCCGAAGGCCAGTGTTAACATGTTCAGCGGCTCCGGCCGTCAGCGGCTGTATGAGATCCAGCTGGACTACGGCATGCCCGGAGAGGAGCTGGAGGCCAGGCGTACAGAGCTCCTTGCCCTGGAGCCCTTTGCGGATGTGGATACGGAAGCCATGGATGCGGCCCACAAGGCCCTGCTGGCCGGGGAATATCTGGTGGATCATTGTGTGTATTCCAGAGACTCACAGGGGCACAGCGCTTATGCGGCGCTGGTCGGGCAGGAGGCCGACAGCGAGGGCATGGCCCTCGCCTATGTGGAGCTGTGCCGCCGGCTTGAGGTGCCGTGCCAGATCGTTTCGGGACAGCAAAACCGGGAAAACCACAGTTGGAACATCATCGAGCTGGATGGGGAGTACTATCATGTGGACCTGACCGCCTGCCAGGCCCAGGGCATGCCCAACGGCTTCCTGCTGCGGGATGAGGAGGCCTGGGTCAGTTATCGTTGGGACACGGCGGCTTACCCGGTCTGTGACGGTCCGCTGCATTATCAGGACCTGCTGGAGCAGCCGGAAGTTATCCCACAGGGGACGGCTGAGGAACTTATAGAGACAGCGGAAGAAATTTCGAATGGCTCTTGACAAGTTCGCGTTTTGTGGTAGAATAGCTACTGCTGACGCGGGCATAGCTCATCCGGTAGAGCGCCACCTTGCCAAGGTGGAGGTAGCGAGTTCGAGCCTCGTTGCCCGCTCCATAAAAAGCCTATTGCGAGAGCGATAGGCTTTTTCCATATCCGCGGGTATGATGAAATTGGCAGACATGCAAGATTTAGGTTCTTGTGCCGAGAGGCGTTGGGGTTCAAATCCCCATACCCGCACCAAAAAAAGGCTTCCGAAAGGAAGCCTTTTTTTGGTGGTCCGCCTTTGGCGGGCAGTGATCCGCTTCGCTCAAATAAGCAGGAGGGGAAGCCCATCCCCTCCTGCACTACCCCATGCAAACTCTTAATAAGTTCAAACACTGGTAAATCATAATCAATGCAAGAAGAAGCGAATGGTTTGATTATAAAGTCATTGTATGATAAAATAACTCTACATTAACAACAACTAGGCAACCGGAAACGATCCGGTTATGGATGGAAATGATATGAAAGAAATGCTGAAAAAGAGAATCAGGCAAGTTCTGCCGCTGTTGTTGCTGTGCCTGCTGCTGACCGGTTGCGGGGAGAGCGGCCTGACGGATCCGGAGCCGACGCCGGAAGCGGAGCCTGCCGTAGACTACAGCGGGCTGCTGCGCATCTCGGAAATGATGGTCAAGAACAAGGCCTCTGCCCTGGCTCCCACTTTCCCGGACTGGGCGGAGCTGGAGAACTGCTCCGGCGAAACCCTGGATCTGAGCGGCTGGCAGTTGACGGACAAGCAGGGCGGGACCGGTCAGAGCCTCCCGGGACAAAGTCTGGAGCCGGGCGGCGTGCTGCTGGTGCCGCTGGATAAGGGCAGCTTTTCCCTCTCTCAGGGGGAGACGCTCTATCTTGTAGACCCGGCGGGACAGGTGCAGGATAAGGCCTTGTGCCAGGATACCAGAGCGGACGATTCCCTGATCCGGCAGGAGGACGGCAGCTTTACCGAGACGCCTTGGATCAGCCCAGGGTACGAGAACAGTACCGCTGGCTACGAGGCATACGCGACGGGGCGGAAGACGCCGGAGGATCTGTGCATTTGGGAGGTCATGGTCTCCAACAAGGCCCACTATGTGGAGTACAGCCTGTGCGACTGGGTGGAGCTGCGCAACAATTCGTCGGAGCCCCTTGCCTTGGCCGGCTGGACTCTCAGCGATGATCTGGATAAGCCGAAGCGCTGGGCTTTTCCCGAGCAGACGCTTGAGCCGGGAGAGTTGCTGGTCATCCGCTGCAATGAGGATGACGATATCTCCTGGACAAACACCGGCTTTTCCCTGAACGCCGTCAGCGAGCAGGTGTATCTTTTCGACCCCTCCGGGACACTGGCGGACTGGGTCAGCCTCCATGAGATCCCCATTGAGGGGAGTATGGGCCGCAGCCCGGAGAGAGCTGGCTTCTTCTACTTCAACGAGCCCAGTCCCGGAATGGAAAACGCCGGCGGATCTCGGCGTGTCTCCGACAAACCGGCAGCGCTGACGCCGCCCGGTGCTTACGAGGATGCGGATACGCTTCAGGTAGAGCTGTTCAGCACGGGCGAGATCTATTACACCACCGACGGCAGCCTGCCGACACAGGAATCGACCCGCTACGACGGCCCGATCTCCGTCAGTCAGACCTGCGTCATCCGCGCCGTTGCCCTGGAAGAAGGGGCGGTGCTCAGCCGCCCGGCCAGCTTCAGCTATATCATGAACGAGGGACACACCGTGCCGGTGCTGAGCTTGGCCACAGACGAGCCGGGCCGCTGGGCGATGATCTATTATGCCCCGTTGAAGGGGGCGACTGTCCCGGTCAATCTATCCTTCTACGACGGAAAGGAAGAGATCTTCAGCCAGGACGGCGAGTGGGAGCTGGCGGGCTGGACCAGCCTGTCCCGTGCGAAAAGAAGCATGAACGTGAGCTTCTCCGGCCGCTATGGCGGGGAACTGACCTGCGATGTTTTTGGCAATGGAGCAGTCCCCATCGACGAGTTGTCCATCCGAGCAGGGCAGGACTATTCCAGAGCCTTCTTCCGCAATGAGCTGTGCCAGGCCCTGTGCCTGGAAGCCAGCGATGCGGTATACACCCAGGCCAGCCGCTACTGTGCGCTGTATGTGAATGGGCAGTACTGGGGCCTGTACAACCTGAAAGAGGGCATCACGCGCCAGTTTTACGCAAGCCACACCGGCGTGAGCAAAGACAGCGTGGAGGTCAACAAGTGCCCTGTGAACATGGATACGCCCTTCTACCCGTTGGTGGAACTGGGCTGGACCGGCGATATGAACGACCCGGATACCTACCGGTATATCTGTGAACAGATCGATGTGGACGGCCTCATCGACTGGTTTTTGCTGGAGGGCTACTGCGCCAATACCGATACCCAGGGCAACCTGCGCCTGTATCGTTCCTATGAGGGAGACGGCCGTTGGGACTTCGTCTTCTACGATCTTGATTGGTCCTTTGATTGGATCGGCGGCAGCTTCTATGGGATGCTCACAGAAGTGAACAACGCGGGAGCGGACATCCCGCCGCTTATCAAGAGCCTGTCCTGGAACCCGGAGTTTCGGGACAAGGTGTTCAGCCGTTATGCACAACTGGGCCGGGACGTGCTGTCCAACGAGCATGTCCTGGAGCTGGTGGACCGCTTTGCGGCGACGGTGGAGCCGGAGATGGAACGGGACACCCAGCGCTGGAACTACTCGCTCAGCGGCTGGACGAAGCATGTTGAGACCCTGCGGGGCTACTTTACCGATCGGGATTGGATCGACTTCACCACAGACCAATTGCTGTTCACCTTCTATGCCAGTGACGAGGAAGCCCTGCGTTACTTCGGCCGCACCGCCAAGTACAGGAGCTTTTGATTCCAAACAGAATACCGACGGCGAAGGATGAACCCTATATGATCTAAGGAGTAAAGCTATGGATATTACACAAACCTTTTATGATAATATGGCGCCTCAGTATGACAAGCTGTTTCTCGATTGGGAAGCAACAACACATGAGCAGGCTTTGATTCTGAGTAAACTCTTTTCAGATAACGGTTTCGACAAAACAGCGAGGATTCTTGACTGCGCATGTGGGATCGGAACACAAGCGATTGGCTTGGCTGCTGTCGGCTATCATGTGACTGCATCAGATATCAGTGATGGAGAGCTTGCCGAAGCCGCTGAGCGTGCCCGGAAAAGCGGTGTTAAAATCCGGTTCGAGCATGCAGATTTTTGCGCCTTATCCAAGTCTTTCTCAGAATCTTTTGATATTGTGATTGCTATGGACAACGCTTTGCCGCATATGCTTACATCCGATGCTTTGGAATCTGCTGTCAGAAGTATCACCGATCAAATCAGATCGGGTGGAATCTTTGTAGCCAGCATCAGAGATTATGATAGCCTTCTGGTTGGAAAACCGCCGTACTCTCCTCCCTATATTCATAAAACGGAAAGTGGACAGCGCGTTTCATTCCAAACGTGGATCTGGAGCGGGGATAACTATCGCTTGACGCAGTATATCATAGACGACGAAGCTGAGCTCCAGATAAGCAAATTTGAATGTGAATACAGAGCAACACGCAGAGAGGAACTAACAAATAAACTTCTGGATCATGGTTGCAGTGAAGTGGTGTGGAAATTCCCACAGGAGACAAACTTTTATCAGCCAATTCTCATAGCGAAGAAACGATAACTTCCGTTTTGGCGGGATAGATGGGCAGCAACAATGTATCCACTTTTTCGATTGCATTTAATGTAAGCAATTGATGAAATACAGTTAAAAGATAAATTTTAATACTTCTATTATTCCCGACGCTGAAGGAGGAGCATCCGCCTGGATGCTCCTCCTTCGTTCTTTGCCCATATAATGATTATCTTACAAAAACATTTTCGCACTGCCGGGGGAGAGGTCGAACAATTGTTCTACATAGTCCGCGGTGAGGACTTCTCCGGCAGGGCCGGAACGGTCCACGCGGCCGTCGCGGAGGCAGACGACCTCATCGGAGTAGTTCCTGGCCAGCGTCAGCTCATGGATGGACATGAGCACGGCCAGATCCCGCTCCCGGGACAGCCGCTTCAGCAGCTGCATGAACTCCAGCTTGTGCTTCAGATCCAGATAGGAGGTGGGCTCGTCCAGGATCAGCACCTCCGGTTCCTGACAGATGGCCCGGGCCAGCAGCACCCGCTGGCGCTGCCCGTCGCTGATCCGGTCAAAATCCCGATCGGCCAGCTCCGAGACGCCTACCAGAGCCATGGCCCCCTCCACCTTTTGCCAATCCTCGGCGGAGAGAAGTCCCAGCCGCCCGGTATAAGGATAGCGGCCCAGGGCCACCAGCTCTTTGCAGCGCATCAGCTCCGGCTCCGGTCTCTCCGTCAGGACCACGGCCAGACTGGAGGCGACCTGCCGGTCAGACAGATCGGAAAGCGGCGTGCCGCCCAATTCGATCCGGCCGCAAATCGGCGGCAGCTGGCCCATCAGGGTCCTGATCAGCGTGGTTTTTCCGGCCCCGTTTGGACCCAGGACGCTGATGATCTGCCCGGGGTAAGCCTGCAGTTCGATGTTTTCCACAACGGTCTGCCCCTCGTAACCGATGGTCAGGGCTTGGGTCCGAATACTCGCAGTCTTCATAGGCCCCTCCTCACTGCGCCCGCCGGCTGCGGCGGGTGAGCAGCATCCAGATCACCACCGGCGCACCGAACACCGCCGTCACCGAGCTGATGCTCAGCTCCGTGGGAGCGAACAGCGTACGGGCGATCAGATCGCAGAACACACAGAAGACGCCGCCGCCCAGGAAACAGGCGGGCAGCATTAGAATGGGCCGGGAGGAGCGAAACAGGCTCTTCACCAGGTGCGGCACCGCGATGCCCACAAAGGAGATGGGTCCGGCAAAGGCGGTGACGGTGGCGGCCAGTACGCTGGACAGCAGGATCAGCGCTATGCGAAAGCGCCGGATGTTCACGCCCATGCTCCGGGCGTAGCCCTCGCCCAGCTGATAGGCGTTCATGGGTTTGGACAGCAAAAAGCTGAAAATCAGGGCGATCAGCACGGTGATGGCGGCGGCGCGCAGGCTGCCCCAGCTCATGCCGGAGAAGCTGCCCAGGGACCAGTTGTGCAGATTCACAATATTGGAGTCATCCGCAAAGGTCACCACGATATCGGTGATGGCGGTGCAGATATAGCCGATCATGACGCCGCAGACGATCAGCAGCGCCATACTACGCAGCTTCCCGGAGGCCAGCAGGACGACGCCCATGGAGAGCATGGCCCCGATAAAGGCCGCCAGGATCATGCCGACGGAGTGGAGCAGGATGCCGTGGGCCATACAGTAGATCATGGTCAGAGCCACCACCAGCTTCGCCCCGGAGGAGATACCCAGCACAAAGGGCCCGGCAATGGGATTGGCGAAAAAGGTCTGCAATTGAAAGCCGGCCACCGACAGCGCGCCGCCCAGCAGCGCGGCGGCCAGCAGACGGGGCAGGCGGATGTTCCGCACAATGCTGCGGGCGGCTTCGTCGCCGCGGCCCAAAAGCGCGTCGAATACCGCTGCGGCGGTGAGTCGCGTACTGCCGACCACGGTGTTCAAGAACAGCAGCAGAAGCAGCAGGGCTGCCAAGGCGCAGAAGCAGACGATATAGCGTTTTCTCTGTTTACGCTCCATGGCGTTCTCCCGTCATTTCAGTCGATGCAAAAAGTTCAGTTCATCACGGCCGTCCGCCTCTCCGCTCAGGACCGCGTGGATATCCGCGATCATACCGGCAGAGGCGGAGCTCTGCTGGAACATGTTCTGCCCGGTGCACCAGACGTCGCCGTTTCGCACGGCCCTGAAGTCTGCCAGAAGCTCGCTCTTGGCCAGCAGCTGGTCGACGGTATCCAGGCTTCCGTCGATGGTGCTGTTGTAGATCAGCACGTCCGCGTCCCGGGCTCCGGCGTAGAAGCTCTCTATCTGCATATTGACGGTGGAAAGAGCGTTGTCTTCGCCGCCCAGGTCGTTAAATACATACTGCCCGCCGGCAAGCTCGATCATCTTTGCCACATAGTCGCCGGACTTGCGCACTACGACGGAACCGGTGGAGTTGATGTGGAAAAAGGCCACGGTCTTGCCTGAGGGTTCGTCCTCACTTAGGGAAGCAAGGGATTGGATCTGCTCATCGAAAAAGCGGTCCGCTTCCTCCTCAAGACCCAGCAGGAGGCCATACAACTTGATCCATTCCACCCGACCCAGCGGATGGGATTCATAGCTGGATCGCTCCACCAGTACCGGGATGCCCAGATCCTCCAGCTTTTCCTGGATCTCCGGGCTGTGGTAGATCATGGTGCTCTCAATGGCCAGCGCACAGTTTTGGGACAGGACCAGCTCAAAATCCGGCGCACTGTATTTCCCCGCATAGAGCAGAGAGCCGTCCTCCATGGCGGAAACGACTTCCGGCAGGGCCCAGTTGACTTCCGTGGTGCTGGTCATCCGGATCCGGTCCAGAGCATCCAGCTGCAAGAACAGATCCATGGCCGAGGAGGCGGCCAGATAGATGTTTCCCAGCGGCTGCCGAAGGATGACCGCGTCTGTGTCATGTTCCGGGATCTCCGCCCCGGACGGCAGCAGCAGAAAGCGGTCCGTCCCGGCAATGGTGATCAGACTGGTCCCGTCACTGTAGCGGTCCACAGCGAACTGGTCGGCATAGACAAGCTCCATGTGCCCGATGATCTCGGCGGCGACAGCGGAATCCGGCGCGGCAGAGGAGCCGCAGCCGGAAAGCAGCAGGGCGAGGATCAGCAGCCAGACGGTAAGATGCAGTTTTTTTCTGCCGCCCCTCACGCTGCGGCCTCGATGGAGGAGGAGTCGAACAGCAGACTGTACTCGATTTCGTAGGGCTGGCTCATGGCTGTGGTATCGGCGATGACGGGCATGGGCCGGTCAAAGATCGAGACCGGGATCTCAAAAGCGGAGTTACCCTCGGTATTGACCGGGAAATACTGTGCGTCGTCGATCTTCATATAGTCATAGTGAGAGCTGCCCCAAACGATCTTCGCCATGGCTGTGCCATTCTGCACGGTCAGCAGGGCAGGGGACTGGACCGAGGCTTTGCCGGAGCCGCCGGTGAGCGTTACCTCCACGGTGTAGATGCCGTCCGAAAGACCCAGACTCTCCGCCGTGGTGAACATGCTCTCATCGAAAGCCTCCAAAGGCAGGGAATCCGCCCGGAACAGCAGGGTGCGGTCATACCACAGCTCCTTCTTGACGCTGAAGGCGGCGCATTCCACCCCGGCGTCCAGAGCCTCGATGGGCAGGGTGAAGCTGTGGGGCGCGTCCTCGTGCTCCTCCAGGGAAATGTAGTCGGAGGGGTCGGCGGCCGCGGCTTGTTCGGCAGTACCAGCAAACATATAGCGGTAGGAATCGCTGCTCATATAGAGTACAGCTTCCAGCTTGCCGTCCTTGACGACCAGCTCGCAGCGGTCGGCCTTGAACATGGAGGAACTGGATTTCATATCCACGGGATACACGCCTTCCTTGAGGCTTTCCGCGTAGACCGGCACCATGCCGTCCTCCACTACGTCCTCCACCGCGGTCATGTCCGCAGCGCCGGCCACCTGGGAGGAGGCGGGCGTCTCTGCGGCTTCGGCAGCGGGAGCCTCTGTGGCAGCGGGCGTTTCAGCGGCGGGTACCGCAGTAGCAGCGGGGGACTGGTTGTTCTGCCCGCAGCCTGCCATCAGGGCAAGCGCCATGAGCAGCGCAAGAATAAGAGCGAATGTTTGTTTCTTCATTTTCATCACCTGAATAAAACAGGCCCGGAAAACTCCGGGCCTTTTGGATTTGTAACGGGATCAGGCCGCCGCGTCGATGGCCGCCTGGGTATGCTGCACGAAGATCTGCTGGATCTCTTCCATCTCACCCAGACCGCGGACCAGGCAGGTCACATCGTAGCCCTCGGCCTCAAAAATGGACTTCCAGGAGTCCTCCTCGTCGCCGGCCATGTCGTTGTTGGCGTGGTCACCCGCTACGATCATCAGGGGCTCCAGGACCACCTTGGAGTAGTTGCCGGCCTTGACCATCTCCAGCACATCCTCCACAGAGGGGGTCGCCTCCACGGTGCCGACGAAATAGTTCTCGGCGCCCATGTCGGCCAGGACCTGCTGCATCTGGGCGTAGACCACATTGGAGTCGGCCTCGGTGCCATGGCCCATGAAGCAGATGGCCGTCTCGCCGTCGTCATACTCGGCGGTGGCGTCAACGATGATCTTGGCCACGGCGGCGAAATCCTCGTCGCTGGTCAAAAGCGGCTCGGAGACGATGACCTTGTCGAAAGCATCGGAGTAACCGGCCAATTCCTCCACCAGATCGGTATATTCATAGCCGTGCATCAGGTGGGTGGGCTGTACGACCAAGGTCTTGACACCGTTGGCAACTGCCCGATCCAACGCCTCGGTCACATTGTCGATGACCTCGCCGTCCCGGGAGAGCACATGGTCGATGATGATCTGGCTGGTGAAGCCGCGGCGTACGCTTAGCTCAGGGAAGGCGGCGATCAGAGCGCGCTCGATCCCGCCGACGGTGAGGCGGCGGTTGTCATTGAAGCTGGTGCCGAAGCTGACGACCAGCAGTTCTGCCTCACCAATGTCGTCCTGGTTCAGGGGGTCATCCAGAGAGGCGTCGCCGGTCTCGTAGTTTTCTTCTTCCTCTTCTTCCTCCGCAGGAGCAGCGTCCTCAGCGGGGGCGGCCTCCTCCTGCTGGGCGGCAGGGGCTTCCGCCTCAGCGGCCGGCGCCTCCGTGGCTGCGGGCTGGCTCGTAGCGGTCTGGCTGCTGCCGCAGCCGCTGAGCACGCCGACCAGCATGACGGCGATCAACAGATAAGCAAGAGTTTTTTTCATTGTACTTCCTCCATTTTCATATGTAAATACCTGGAATGGTATTTTGGACACAAAAAAACCTTCTCCCGGAGGAAAAGGCAACACAAACAAGCCCTGTCACAGACAGCGCGATCCTGGGTCGACCAATTCCTCGTGGCCCGGGCAAAGCCCGAATACCCGAGCAGACGGCAGGTTTCCTGGCTCATGGATCCGCATGCAAGGCCGCCTTCCCGGGATTCCCCAGTGGCCTTTCGGTCTTGCACTCCCCAAATACAGTGACGGGATCGTACAGGATTCGCACCTGTTTCCCTTTTACCCCTCGGCCCATGCGCGGCATGTCGAGGGCACCGCTGCTCTATATAATTTTATAAAATTCTATCACAACGGCGCGGCGCTTGTCAATGCACCCTACGGGGATCTTAAACGACGCGAGTATACTTTTGCGAAATCCCTTTGACAATTGACCGATGCTGATGTATAATCCATTTCGTGAATCCGGAATGGAAAAATATGTGCCCGTAGCTCAGCTGGATAGAGTGTTGGACTCCGACTCCAAAGGTCGCAGGTTCGAATCCTGTCGGGCATACCAAAAAACGACGTGTTTTGACACGTCGTTTTTTGGTATGCTACGCATGAAAGATCCGCTTCGCTCAAATTTATGGGAGGGGATACACAATCCCCTCCCATACCCGCCCTATGCGGCTCAGAGGCTGAATGCATGGCGTCTTAAGTGTAAAGGTTATGCAGAAGGCCGCCTCGTTTGGGGCGGCCTTTTGTTTTGCGCAGGCAACAGGGAGATGGGTCCGTGGGCAGAATCTTTACACCTGCCGGACACGAGAAGTTGCAAATATGATTGTTTTCGAGTACAATAGGCAAGAACTGAAATTTAGGAGTGTAGTATCATGCTTGAGATAAAAGAATTGAGCTTTGCCGTGACCGAGGATGAGCGGGAAAAGGAGATCATCCACGACTTGAGTCTCACCATCGATAACGGGAAATTTGTGGTGATCACGGGCCCCAACGGCAGCGGGAAATCCACACTGGCCCGGCTGATCATGGGCATCGAACAGCCTATTTCCGGCCAAATCCTGCTGGATGGGCAGGACATCACGGCACTTGGGATCACCGAGCGGGCCAAGCTGGGCATCAGTTTTGCCTTTCAGCAGCCGGTGCGCTTTAAGGGCATCCGGGTCCAGGACCTGCTGCGGCTGGCAGCAGGAAAGAACCTTTCTGTATCCGCCGCCTGCTCTTATCTGTCGGAAGTGGGCCTCTGCGCCAGAGACTATATCGATCGGGAGATCAACGCCTCCCTGTCCGGCGGCGAGCTGAAACGCATCGAGATCGCGACGCTCCTGGCCCGTCAGACCAAGCTGAGTCTGTTTGACGAGCCGGAGGCAGGGATCGATCTGTGGAGCTTTCAGAACTTGATCCGCATCTTTGAGAAGATGCGCAGTGAGATCCAGGACAGTTCCATCGTCATCATTTCCCACCAGGAGCGGATCCTGCAGATCGCGGATGAGATCATTGTTCTGGCAGATGGGCGGATCTCACGTCAGGGCAGCCCCGATGAGATCCTGCCGGAGCTGATCGGGCGCACGGCGCCTGTCAGCGTATGTCAGAAGCTGCAGTGAGGGGAGGAAAAACAGATGGTAAAGCTTGACGCCATTCAAAAGCGGCTGATTGAGGAGATCGCGGACCTGCATTCCGTACCCTCGGGCGCCTATAATTTCCGTGCCAACGGCCAGCTGGCCGGGCGCAACACCACAGCCAACATCGATATCGTTTCCAAGGAAAACGGCAGCGGCATCGATATCCATATCAAGCCCGGCACGAAGAACGAGAGCGTCCACATTCCGGTGGTGCTTTCCGCCAGCGGCCTGAAGGAGACCGTCTACAATGATTTTTATATCGGCGAGGACTGTGACGTGGTCATCGTGGCCGGCTGTGGGATCGACAATTGCGGCAGCCAGGATTCCGAGCACGACGGCATCCACCGTTTCTTCGTGGGCAAAAATGCCAAGGTGAAGTATGTGGAGAAGCATTACGGCTCCGGCGACGGCAAGGGACAGCGCATCCTCAACCCCGTGACCGAGGCCTATCTGGAGGAGAACAGCTCCATGGAAATGGAAATGGAGCAGATCAAGGGCGTAGACTCCACCGACCGGCAGACCATCGCGGAGCTGGCAGCGGGGGCAAAGTTGGTGGTCAAGGAGCGTCTGATGACCCACGGCAGCCAGAACGCGGTCAGCGGGTATCAGGTGAATCTCAACGGCGCCGGGGCTACGGCGGACGTAGTGTCCCGTTCGGTGGCCAGGGATGATTCTTCCCAGACCTTCAATGCCCGCATCACCGGAAACGCTCCCTGCAGCGGCCACACGGAGTGCGACTCCATCATCATGGACAGGGGACACATCCTGGCAATCCCGTCCTTGGAGGCCAATGACGTGGACGCCATGCTGGTGCATGAAGCGGCTATCGGCAAGATCGCGGGGGATCAGTTGGTCAAGCTGATGACCCTGGGACTGAGCGAGCAGCAGGCTGAGGAGCAGATCATCAACGGTTTTTTGAGGTAACAAAAGAAAGACAAAAGATGACGGATCAACAGGTTGTAGAGGTGGACCAATTTTCGGCCCATTTGACACAACTTACAGGGATTAGCGGGAAAACAAGAAAAAAATATGTGAAAATACACAAAAAAGTTGTTGACATAATAAGGACATTTGTGTATAATTCAAATCAGGAGATGGGCGTCACCCATCGGTGTAATCGGCACCACAACCCGAACGCATGGAAAATTTACTTGCAGGCCATCAGCGGCCTTGTAGCTGAACGGCTGAGCGGGCAGCCAGGTCCAGGGAGCGGGATACTGCTCCGGGCTATAATAACCGATTTAAAAAACTCCTCCTGAAAAGGAGGAGTTTTTGCATGCTATAATCTCTATATTTCGGGAAAGGGAAAGCCCGGGGCTGTACAAAACGGCAAATATCCTTTATAATAAAACCACAATTTGGACTTTGAGGGGGAACGACCATGAAATACACGGCAGCAGTGATCACCATCAGCGACAAAGGGTCTCGCGGTGAGCGAGTGGATACCAGCGGTCCGGCAGTGCGGGCTATGCTGGAAGGCGCGGACTTTGATGTGGTGTACACCTCCATCATTCCGGACGAGATGGATCAGATCCAGGCGGAACTGATCAAGTGCGCGGATGAACTGAAGATCAGCCTTGTGATGACCACCGGCGGTACGGGCTTTTCTCCCCGGGACATCACGCCGGAGGCGACGCTTGCGGTGGTGGAACGGGAGACCCGCGGCATTCCAGAGGCTATGCGTTATGCCAGTTTACAGATCACGCCCCGCGGCTGTCTGTCCCGCTCCGCGGCCGGGATCCGCGGCCGGACGCTGATCGTGAATCTGCCCGGCAGCGAGAAGGCGGCGAAGGAAAACCTTGATGCGGTGCTGAGCCCGATCCATCACGGGATGGACATGCTCTATTCCGCAGGCTCTGCCGACTGCGGCCAGCCGGTGAAGTAAACGATCCAATATTAGACCACCAAAAAGCACCGCTTGTCAGCGGTGCTTTTGCTTGGCTAAAGATTGCGATCTCAACAAAATGAGAATTATCGTTGATTTTACTCTGCTACATATCGCCACGCAAAACCACCAGCAGTCTTCCTGACTGCTGTCCCATTACAGGCATGGCGAATTGAAGTTTCAGAGATACCTACCTTAGAACCAGAGTCTTTTACGCTTTGATATTCTTTAATAGCTATGTGCAATTGTATCACTCAAAAAAGTCTCCTACGACTAAAAACTAGTGTTGCCTTTTGTGAATGTGGAGTTGATTTCATATAGGAGCAACAGCTTTTTTTTACAATAAAAAGGATTGCTATATTTGTCAAGATAGCAATGTCGCGGCCCAGTGGGCTCTCCGCTTCGGTCCAGCTCGTGCCAGTAGCCCTGATATCGTCCATCCTTGCGCAGGGTGAACATGGATGTATAATACGGTTTTTTCATATGCAGACCCCCGGTTGCCTTTCTGAAAATACGTAAATTTACGTAAAAAGTGTTGACGTACGTAATGATACGTAGTATAATTAAGACAGAAAGAGAGATGATGCCATTGAGATACAGCGAGCTGAAAAAGGAACTGCGAAAAGCAGGTTGCAGCCTCCACCATGAAGGCGGGAATCATGAGATATGGTTCAGCCCAATAACAGGAAAGTTCTTCCCGGTGAGCAGGCACAACACAGAGGAAGTCCGAACCGGGACCCTTAAATCAATCAGACAGGCAGCGGGGTTGAAATAAACCCCGCATCCTGAAAAAGGAGGTCGAAAACATGAAGTATGTCTATCCCGCGGTTTTTACCAAGGATGCAAGCGGGTATCTTGTCAATTTCCCCGATGTGGAAAACTGCTTCACGGATGGGGCAACATTGAATGAGGCGCTGGATATGGCGCAGGATGCCTTGAATTTGATGCTAATGACGATGGAGGATGAGAAAATCCCTGCAGCGCCCCCTTCCGAGATGCAGGCCATTCAATGCGGCGCTGATCAATTCGTGTCGCTGATCAGTGCGGATACGGACGCCTACCGCAAACTCTACGGGAATTATGCGGTCAAGAAAACGCTCAGCATCCCGGCCTGGCTGAATACTTTGGCTGAAAAGAACGGCATCAACTTTTCGTTCATTCTGCAGAAAGCCCTCAAGGCAGAGCTGGATATCTCATAACCGCAAGCCCCGGATCGCTCCGGGGCTTCTTTTTTGCCTATAAGGGAAAACTCAATGGGAAGCAGTTAACGGATATATTTGATCCGTAAGGCTTTCAATACCGTCCACATGCTCCTGCATGCTGCGCTTTGGAAACTGTTTCATGGGATCGAGTAAAACATCGATCCCGCTTTTTCTGGCCATTTTGACAACCGGAAGGAAATCACTGTCGCTGGCAATGAGGACGATCTGGTTTACCAGGCAAGGCTTGTGGCACAAACTGGGCGAGACCATGGCGCTACTCGTTGCTGAGCTGTGTGATATAGCGATCAAAGTGATCCTGAATACAGCCGCAGCTCCGCTCCTCGGGCCTTTTGAGTATAATTATTATTTCACCCTGAACGTGGCCATTTGGTACATATTCACCGAGGTCGGATCCATCATTGAAAATGCCGCCAAAATGGGCGCAAAGATCCCGCCCTGGCTGGGGAAGGGGATCGCATTGCTCAAAGGCCGCGTCGATGAGGCAGCGCCGATCGGCAAGCACGAGAAACAGGAATGACACCCCAAAACTGACAGCAATTTTGACAGCAGATTTTGCAACACAATGCCGCAAATTGCAACAAAATGCACCGTCACAGCCGGCCGGGCTCGCCACGGTAAAGCAAAAGAAAAAGCGAAAAAGCCCGCTTATTTAGCGGACTTTTTCGCTTTGGTGGGGGAAGGTGGATTCGAACCACCGAAGGCATTGCCAGCAGATTTACAGTCTGTCCCCTTTGGCCACTCGGGAATTCCCCCATATGCAATTGCCGGATCTGTGATCTCAGACAGTGGAGCTGGTGGACGGACTCGAACCCCCGACCTGCTGATTACAAATCAGCTGCTCTACCAACTGAGCTACACCAGCATCTAACCGGCTCGACTATAATAGCAAATCTGTTTTGGTTTGTCAACCGTCATTTTTCGCAAAAGCGTAAAATATAGATCAATACTTTCCAGCTTTATAGACAGCCGGAATTGAAAAAAATAATAGAGTATGTTATGATGCTTGTCGAAATCTGTAACATCTGATAGGGGAGCTTATGAGAACTGCCGTCCGGCTCCGTTGGGGCCTGCTGATCGCCGCCTTTGCGCTGATCATTCTTGCCTTGTTTTTGATCATGAAGTTCCATAAGGAAAAAGAGCCGGAACCGACAGTGGACCCGCACGAGGGCCAGGTCTATGTCTATGACGGCTTTGACTGGGTCTGGATGACGCCGCTGGAGGGGGTCCCGGTCAATCCCATCAAGAAAGAGGACTTTGTCAACCAGGGGACGACGCCGGTCTATCTGGGCAGCGACTACACTCTTCGCCGTGGTATCGACGTGTCCGAACACCAGCACAGCGTGGATTGGGCCAAGGTCGCCGCCTGCGATGTGGATTTTGCTTTTGTCCGGATCGGCCGCAGGGGATACACCGAGGGCGGTCTATTTGAAGATCCCTATTATCGCGACAATATTTCCGGCGCGCAGGCAAACGGTATTGACGTTGGCGTTTATTTCTTCTCCCAGGCGGTCACCGTTCTGGAGGCCATAGAGGAGGCCAATTTCGTTATTGACCGTCTGGCTGGGTATCGGATCAATATGCCGGTGGTTTTTGACTGGGAAAAGATCCCCGATATGGATGAGGCCCGCACCAATGATCTGAGCATGGAGACCCGCACGGACTGCGCCGTGGCATTCTGCCAGACCTTGAAGAACGCCGGCTATGAGCCCTGTGTTTATTTCAATCGGAACTTGGGCTACTATGGTTATGACCTTACGCGGCTTACAGATTACAGCTTCTGGTTTTCCCTGCCGGAGATGGGTTATCCCAGCTTCTACTACGCGGTGGATTTTTGGCAGTACAGCTTTACGGAGACCATCGCCGGGGTAGAGGGGACGGCGGATATGAACATGATGCTGATCCCCACTGCAGCGGCGGCAGAAACGGCGGAAAGCAAATAAAAGGGAATTCTCCCTTGATTTTTGCGGAGACATGTTATATACTTTTTCCAGTTCGCCGGTGTGATGGAATGGTAGACGTAGCGGATTCAAAATCCGCCGATGGCAACATCGTGTGGGTTCGAGTCCCACCACCGGCACCAACAAACTAACCATCGTGAGATTTTTTCACGGTGGTTTTTGTTATTTTTGCCAGATATCACCTCACTTTTTTACAAATTCCGACTTTTGGCTACAAAGAACCGAAATCTAACTTCCGTTTACTTCTTGATATTCCATTGCAGATGAATTACTAACGAGACTCTCTAAGTACGCCGAAATGTATGTGCGGTTTCCTTTGGGTTATGAACCCGAGGGCTCTTGGCGACATGCCGGTGGCATGTCGCGACCCGAGGTGGCCTGCGCCGCAGCGCAGGTTAAGTCCCACCTCCGTCTGGCAATGAATCAACTGTTGTATCAAATTGACTTTTGCAGCCCGAAACTGGTATAAATAAGATGGAAACGTTGCGTCTGCAACATGAAAAGGCGACCACTGCGATATAATACCTATAATAGAACGAAGCAAGGTGGTGAATTGTCTTGCTGGATCAATCTATTTCTCCGCGGGATGTTCGCCTTTTTGATGGCATCAAAGAGGAGGAACTTGCAGATCTTCTGGTGTGCCTGAAGGCCAGAAACCGTCGGTACCACAAAGGTGAGTATATCCTTTTGGATCAGGACGAAGTGCAGGAAGTGGGCGTAGTCCTCAACGGCATGGTGCACATGCTGAAGGAGGATTCCCAGGGCCATAATACGCTGATCACATATCTGGAAAAAGGCGATGTTCTGGGGGAGAGTTTTGCGGTAAAAGAGGAGAAAAATTCCTATGTGTCCTTCTTCGCCGCGACAGATGTGCATATCCTGTTCCTGTCTCTGAGCCAGATCCTGCATCCCTGCAAAAAGAATTGCCCCTTCCACGCGCGGGTGGCGAAGAATCTGCTGCAGCTGATCGGGGAGAAAAACCTGCGGCTCATGGAGCGCATCGAAGTGTCCTCCAAGACCACGCTGCGGGAAAAGATCATGGCCTATCTGATGCTGCTGGAGGCAAAGCAGGGGCAGAAGTATATCGAGGTGCCCCTGAACCGTTCGGAGATGGCGAGCTTTCTGCACAGCAATCGCAGCGCCATGTCCAGGGAACTGATGGCCATGAAAGCGGATGGACTGATCGATTATGACGGCAACACCTTCGTACTGAAGAAATAAGCCTCTGTATCAAATGAAATATTGATGCGCCTCTCCTGTCACGTTGCAGCCGCAACAGATAGGAGGGGCCTTATGCTTTATACTATAAGTGTATTGGTATGCCTATCTTTTGAACCCGGCGAATCTGGCACAAATAAGGAGTACGGGATCGATATGGATAAGAAGATGAAGAAACAGAAATGCCTTGATATGATCGGCGCCGGCTGCGGGATCGTCCTGTTGGTGATCCTGATCTGCAGCATCATTATGGGCAACAGGGTGGTCACCACCGGCGCAAGTGCCGCGGATATCCCCGCGGATGCGATGACGCTGACCGGCACGGCCGACGGCCGCAACGGCCCCGTTTCGGTGGAGCTTGTCGCCACGGCGGACAAGATCTATCAGATCAAGGTGACGGAGCAGAGTGAGACCGACGGCATCGGTACCGTGGCGGTGGATGAGCTGCCCGGCCGGATCTATGAGGCGCAGAGTCTGGATGTGGACGCGGTTTCCGGCGCCACCATCACCTCCACCGCTATCAAGGCCGCCATTCAGGATGCTCTAACTTCCGGCGGGCTTGACGCTGCCGCCTTTGGCTCTGCCGAAGATCTGGCGGCTGCGACCGCAAAGCAGATCGCCAAGAAGGTGGAGACTCATTCCGGCGTCACCGTTCTGCACGCCTCCGACTGGGCGGAGCAGTACCCGGATATCTATGAGAGCTGGACCATGACCCGCAACAGCGACGAGATCGTGGATTATCTGGAGCAGTATCCCATGCTGCCCACGCTTTATGAGCCCTACGGTTTTGCTTATTCCTATGGCAGCGCCCGCGGTCATTTCTATGATGTGGAGGACATCGAGGCCACCGGCCGTCCTCATGCGCTGGCCAACTGCTGGACCTGCAAGACCCCGGATTTTACCAACATGGTCAACGAGATGGGTGACGAGGCCTATCAGCTGGCCTGGACAGACGTGCAGCAGCAGATCGTTGACGGTATCAGCTGCTACAACTGCCACGCCAATACCCCCGGTGAGATCACCATCACCCACACCTACTGGATCGACGCGGTGGGCGAGGACTTCGACAACATCGCCCCGGCGAACTTGGCCTGCGGTCAGTGCCACAACGAGTATTACTTCGATCCGGTCACCAAGGCCACCAGCATCGCCCACAACAGCCTGGAGAGCATGGACCCGACGACCATGCTGGCCTTCTTCAATGACGCGTCCAACTTCTCCAACGGGGAGATCTTTACCGACTATACCAATCCCCGCACCGGCGTCAAGCAGATCAAGGTGCAGCACCCCGAGTTTGAGACCTTCCTGGGCGCCGGCAGCCAGCACGCCAATGACTTTACCTGCGCCGACTGCCATATGCCCGACGCGGTGAACGCAGAGGGTGAGACCTACCGAAGCCACGAGCTGATGAGCCCGCTGGATAACCCCGAGCTGATCGCCAACAACTGCTCGGCCTGCCATGTGGATCTGGTATCTGAGGTGCACGCCGTGCAGGAGCAGGTGGAGTCCCGTACATACTCCGTGGGTTATGAGCTGGAGTATCTGACCGAGCTGCTGGCGGCCGCGGTGGAGAGCGGCGAATACGCCGAAGAGGATCTGGATGCTGTCCGCTCCCTGGCCCGTGACGCCCAGTTCTATTGGGACTTCGTCTTCGTGGAAAATGCCGAAGGCGCCCACAACCCCACGCTGACCTATGATTGCCTGGACAAGGCGGAGGCTTTGACCAACCAGGCCATTGGTCTGCTGCGATAAAACCATAACCTCCATGCCGCCCGCCCGAACAGGGCGAGCGGCAGTTTCGTTTTTTTGGAGTGGTTCCATGAAAAAGTATTTGAATTTCTTCCGGTCTATGCGCTTCGGGATCCTGCTGCTGATCCTGATCGCTCTGTGCTCCGTGGCCGGGTCGCTGATCCCTCAGGATAAGGCAGTCTCCTGGTATGCTCAGAACTATGGCTCCTTCCACGGCGTGGTTTTGATGCTGCGCCTGCACAGGATCTTTGAAAGCTGGTACTTCATCCTGCTGCTGGTGCTGCTGTGCCTGAATTTGACGCTGTGCTCTCTGGTACGGATCGTAACTGTGGTGGGGGACCGCGGCAAGGTCATCCAGCGTACGGCGATGATGAAAGACCAGGTGTTCCTGAACAGCGAGGGCATGGCAAGGCTCAGGCAATATTTGACCGATATCCGCTGCCGTGCGGAAAGCGTGGATGGGGTCCAGGTCTATCGGAAGAACAGTGTGGGCCGTTACGGCTCCTTCCTTATCCATCTGTCCATTCTGTTGATCGTGGTTTTCGGCGCGGGGGCGCTGTATCTGCCTGTGGTGGTGGACCGCGCCTGCTTCCCCGGGGAGAGCGTACGCATGGAGGACGGTACGGAGATCGCCGTCAATTCCTTCCACATCGAGGACGCCACCGGGCGGCTGGATTATTCCAGCCAGATCCGGGTCCGGCTAAGCGACGGGCGGAGCAGCGATTGGGCAGATATCCGTGTCAACCATCCCTTCTCTTTCGGAAGCTATAAGATCTATCAACAGACCTACGGAACGGCCGGGTCCGTTACCGTGACCAATCTGGCAACCGGAGGCAGCGATGATTTCATTCTGACCGAGACCGCACTACTCTCCCTGGACGGGGCCAACGGCCTGTGGTATGAGGCGGTATACCCCGGGTACGTCCTGGACCCCAGCGGGCGGATGACCCTTATCACCTCCACCTCCGGCCGCTATGAGAACCCTGTATATGAGGTGCTCCTGGCGGAGAACGGCACCGTAAGCCCTATGCTGGTGTTCCCGGAGGAGGAGCTTGAAGCAGGGGGCATGCGCTTTCATTTCAATGCCCCGGTGGAATACCCGGGCCTGCGCATCAAACACACGCCCACTGTCATCAACGCCCTGCTGATCGCTGCTTTTGTGCTGCTGATCCTGGGACTTTACATCACCTTCTTTATGCCGCCGGTGCTGGTGAAAGTGGATGAGCAGGGCTATGCCGTAGGCGGACCCAAGCCGGAGGGGATCCGGATCGAATTGGATGAACTGCTGCAGGATTGCAGAATGGAGGATCACGCATGAAAGTCTTGTTTTTTCTCACCTTTATCGTATACGCCGTAGCTGTGATTTTGCAGTTTACCGGTACGGCCTTCAAAAAGGAAAAGCTCCTGAAGGCCTCCTGGCTGGTGTTCCTGCTGGCCTTCGCCGTGCATCTGATCTTTACCGTGGTGCGGGGCGTGATCGCAAAGCGGATCCCGCTTTCCAATCAGTTCGAATTCGCCAACGCCTTTGCCTGGGGGGTGGCTCTGATGCTGATCGTCATCCGCAGACGGATGAAGGCCGACTGGCTCTCTGTGATCGCTATGCCCATGACGCTGCTGGTACTGACCTATGCGGCGCTGCAGCCTATGGAGATCCATGATCTGATGCCCGCCCTGCGCAGCGCCTGGTTCGGCATCCACATCGGCTCCGCAGTGCTATCCTATGCCGCCTTCGTGGTGGCGGGTTGTATCGGCCTGCGCTACATCCTGCTGGTAAAGAAAAACACAGAGGACGGAGAAAACAAACTGCGGCAGATGGATTATCTCAGCTACCGGCTGGTGGCCTTCGGCTTCCTGTTTTTGACCATCGTGATCCTGTCCGGCGCCATCTGGGCCGAGCAGGCCTGGTCCGCCTTTTGGACCTGGGACCCCAAGGAGGTCTGGGCGCTGATCACCTGGATCATCTATGCGGTCTATCTCCACCTGCGCCTGCGCAGCAAGCGCAAGGGGGTCGCCATGGCCTGGTTTCTGGTCATCGCGGTGCCGGTGGTGTTCTTTACCTTCGCGGGCGTAAACACCCTGCTGCCGGGGCTGCATTCCTACGGCTGAGTCTTTCATTATCAAAAGCTCCCGTCTTCGGATGGGAGCTTTTTTCCATTTTATGAAAAAATTTTTTCCCTTTTTCGGAAATTTCTGCTAAGATATAGCCATTGAAAGAAGGGAAAACAGCGATGAGAATCTTGATCAAGCTGCTGAAAAAGTACTGGTACT
This sequence comes from Oscillospiraceae bacterium, assembly GCA_017470325.1. Next base: position 113,244 of record JAFUES010000007.1, on the reverse strand, counting down.
TTGCTGTGCTTGCCGCCGGCTTCATGGTCGCGGAGGTGTATGTGGATTTGTACCAGCCCAGAATGATGGCCACGATCGTGGACGACGGCATCCTGGGACTCAATAACGGCGGCGTCTCCAACCTCCAACTGGTGATCTCCACAGGGATCAAAATGCTGCTGGTGGTCCTGGCGGGCGGCATTTGCGGCATGCTCTCGGGCGTGTTCAGCAACGTCACTGGGCAGAACTACGGCAACGATATCCGCAAGGCCTGCTTTCGGAAGATCATGCATTTTTCTTTCGAGCAGACGGATGATTTTTCCACCGGTTCTCTGATCACGCGCATCACCAGCGACGTGACCCAGGTCCAGCAGCTGGTCATGCAGATGATCCGCGGCTTCGTGCGCTGCCTGATGTTCTTTGTGGGCGGCACCACGGCGCTGCTGAGTCTGGATGTGTCCTTCGGCGTGGTGGTGGCCTGCGCGTTCCCGCTGATCCTGATCGACGTGATCTTTGTGGTATGGCGTACCAATCCGCTGTTCACGGTGCTGCAGGAGAGCCTGGATAAGCTCAACAGCATTATTCAGGAAAACGTCAACGGCATCCGGGTGGTGAAGGCGTTCATCCAGGAGAAGACGGAAGCCCAGCGCTTCGATGACGCCAACCGTCATCTGGTGGACACCCAGTTCAATGTGCAGATGATGATGTCCTTCCTGCGGCCGGTGATGAACATCGTGCTGAACATCGGTATCGTCAGCATCATTTACATCGGCTCCATCCAGGTGCAGGGCGGCAAGATGGCGCCCGGTGCCGTCATGGCGGCCATCACGTATATCTCCCAGATCCTCAACGGCATGATGATGCTGGCCATGATCTTCCAGACCCTCTCCCGCGGCATGGCTTCCGCCAAACGGCTGGAGGCGGTCATCACCGCGGACCCCGGTCTGGAAAAGCTGGAGGATGGAAATGTGCAGCCGCAGCAGAAGGGCTCTGTCAGCTTCAAGAACGTGAGCTTTGTCTATTCGGACAACGGCAAACGGGTCCTGCGCAGGATCAATCTGGATATCGCGCCCGGGGAGACGGTGGGCATCATCGGCGCCACCGGCTGTGGCAAGACCTCGCTGGTGAGCCTGATCCCGCGCTTTTACGACGCGGCGTCCGGCAAGGTCCTGGTAGACGGCGTGGATGTACGCGCCTACGACCTGGCGGAGCTGCGGCAGAAGGTGACGGTCTGCCTGCAAAAGAGCGAGCTGTTCAGCACCACCATCCGGGACAACATCGCTATAGGAGATCCTTCCGCCTCGGAGGAGGAGATCTACGCGGCGGCCAGAGCCGCCCAGGCGGACGACTTTATCCGTCAGCAGCCGGAGGGCTACGACACCCCGGTAGCCGAGGGCGGTATGAGCCTGTCCGGCGGTCAGCGGCAGCGCATCGCCATCAGCCGGGCGCTGCTGAAAAAGGGTGAGATCCTGATCTTCGATGACTCCACCAGCGCCTTGGACCTGCGGACAGAGGCGGCCTTGTATGCGGCGGTGCGGGAGCAGTACGCCGACGTGACCAAGATCATTATCGCCCAGCGGGTGGCTTCGGTCAAAAACGCGGACCGCATCGTGGTGCTGGATAACGGCACCATCGCCGCCTGCGGCAGCCATGAGCAGCTGCTGCAGACCAGCGCGGTCTACCGGGATATTTACGATTCCCAGCTGAAAGACAGCGAGGAGACGGAGAAAGGAGGCCAGGTATGAGCGCAGTGAAAGCGACCTCTTCTGTGGCGCAGCAGGGCTTCCGGCCCGGTGGCCGGCAGAGCATGGGCGCGCCCACGGAAAAGCCCAAGGAGGGCAAAAAGACTCTGCGCCGGCTGCTGAGCTACTTTGGCCCGGAAATCAAATATGTGATCTTCCTGGCCCTGGTGGTGATCATCACAGTGCTGGCCAGCGTCATCACGCCCAGTCTCCAGAGTACGGCCATCGACGATCTGGTGTCCGGCGCTTTCGCGCAGATCCCTCATATCCTGGGCATCATGCTGGCGCTGTATCTGATCCATGGCGGGGCGACCCTGCTGCAGGGCTTTTTGTCGGCGCGGCTGTCCCAGCGGGTGATCTATCGCCTGCGCAGCGAGCTGTTCAATAAGGTCATCAGCCTGCCCATCCCGTATCTGGACAACCACTCCCACGGCGATATCATGAGCCGTATGACCAACGATGCGGAGAACGTGTCCAATGTGATCAGCTCGTCTCTATCCTCGCTGTTCTCGGGTGTGTTGACGCTGATCGGCACTGTGGCGGTGATGCTGTCCTACAGCGTGCCCCTGACGCTGCTCACATGCGTGACGGTGATTCTGTCAGTGGTGATGACCCGGGTCATGTCCAAGCTGATGCGCCGCTATTATCTCAGGCGGCAGGAGCTGCTGGGCAGTGTGAACGGCATCGTGGAGGAAAAGGTGACCGCCATCAAAACCGTGGCCGCCTACAACCTGCAGGAGAGCAGCATTGAAGAATTTACCCAGGCCAGCGATGAACTGACCAAAATCGGCATCATAGCCGATGTGATCGGCAACGCCATGGGCCCGTTGATGAACATGCTTAACAACCTGTCCTTCGTGATCGTGGCGGCCTTCGGCGCCTGGTTTGCCCTGCGGGGGATGATCTCCGTGGGCGTCATTTCCGCCTTCATCATCTACTCCAAGCAGTTCTCCCGGCCCATCAACGAGCTTGCGCAGCTGTACGGCCAGATCGAGACCGCTGTGGCAGGCGCGGAGCGGATTTTCTCCATCCTGGATACCGCCAGCGAGGACAAGAGCGGTGCCAGGGAACTGCCGATCACAGACGGCGTGATCGAGTTCAAGCATGTGGATTTCAGCTATGTGCCCGGCAAGCAGATCATCTATGACTTCAATCTGAAGATCGAGGCGGGCAAGAAGATCGCCCTGGTGGGCTCCACGGGTTCCGGCAAGACCACCATCGTCAACCTCCTGATGCGCTTTTATGATATCGATGCGGGCGAGATCACTGTAGACGGGGAGAATATCAAGGACATCTCCTGTGATGTGCTGCGGGATTCGGTGGGCATCGTGCTGCAGGATTCGGTACTCTTTACCGATACCGTCCGGGCCAACCTGAAATACGCCGATCAGAGCATTACGGATAAGAAGATGATCGAGGCGGCGGAGATCTCCAACTGTGACAAGGTGGTGGCGGCGCTGCCCGAGGGCTACGATACGGTCTTGACCGGGGCGGGCGCCAACCTGTCCCAGGGTCAGCGGCAGCTGCTGACCATCGGGCGGGCCTTCCTGTCCTACCCGAAGATCCTGATCCTGGATGAGGCTACCTCCAGCGTAGATACCCGGACAGAAAAACATATCCAGAACGCTATGGTGGAGCTGATGAAGGACCGTACCAGTCTGATCATCGCACACAGGCTCTCCACCATTCAGGACGCAGATATGATCGTCGTCATGGACCACGGCCATATCATCGAAACCGGTACCCATACCGAGCTTCTGGCGCAGAAGGGCAATTACTACGAGCTGTACATGACGCAGTTTGCAGGAAACGCCACCTGAGGCAAGCAATATCGAAAACCGCGCCGCCTGGGAAGGCCGCGCGGTTTTGTTATGAAATGGAACTTTATTCATCAAAATCCGTCTATGAAGCGGGAAAGGATATTTGCCATTTTGACAAAGCTCTGCTATAATTCTCCCATATTTGATAAACCTGCCGCCGCATGCGGCAAGAAGATAGAAAGCAAGGACTGGAGGGATATGAATGCTGAATAATCTCCGAAATATGCCGGTTGCCGGTTTTGTCGTCATCGTCATCATCGGGATCCTGTTTGTGCTGTCCATTGTGCTGCTGTTCCACACTTACCTGCGCTATAAGGTGCTGGCAGGGAAGGCCAAGGGCAGCGGGGAGGAGAGCCGCGGCTTCAAGGCTGCGCTGTTGGATGAATACATAGCGGCCTATAAACAGTATGGGCAGGATGTGAATACCCCGGCCATCATCACCGATACCGTGAGCAGCCGCCTTTCCGGGCTGCTGCTATGCGAACGCTTTTTGAACAACGCCGTGTCTCTGTTCGTGACCCTGGGCCTGTTTGGCACTTTCCTGGGCCTGAGCCTCTCGGTGGCGTCTCTGACGGAGCTGATCGGTTTCAGCAATTCCACAGAATGGCTCAGCGTGCTGGACAGCGTGGGCGGCGGTCTGATGTCCGCCCTGTCGGGCATGGGCGTGGCCTTTTACACCTCGCTGGTGGGTGCCGGCTGCTCCATCTTGCTGACGATCCTGCGCACCATCTTCAATCCCCAGACCCAGCGGGAACGGCTGGAGACCAAGCTGGAGCTGTGGCTGGATACAGAGATCGCGCCTACGCTTTACACCGAGGCCTCCAAGGATGATGCGGATCTGGTCAAGCGGATGATCGCCGCCATGGATGCTGCGGTCACCGAGTTCAAGACCACTATGAACACCGCCGCCGCGGCTTATATCGACGCCACCAACGGCTCTGCCAATGTGCTCAACCGGGCCATGGACGGCGGCAAGCTGATGGTGGAGTCCTTCGACAAGACCGTGACCAAATTCAACGAGGGCGTGCACGACTTCTCCGAGGTGGACTACAATCTGCGCGGCAGCGTGGAGCGTATGGATCTGGCGGTGCGTGATCTGGCCAACGCCATGCGGGAGATCAACCGCAGAATGGAGGGCGCGCATAAATGAGAAGACAGTATGCAGGGCGCGTCAGTGCGCTGAACAAATCGTCTGATGGGGAACAGGGCTTCTGGCCATCCTATGCGGACATGATGTCGGCAGTCGCTCTGATCCTGTTCTTCCTGATGCTTCTCTCCTATATCCAGAATCTGATCACCGGCAACAATCTGCAGAGTACCCAGGAGAAGCTGGCCAACACAGAGATGAAGCTGGTCAGCACAGAGGAAAACCTGGCCAGCGCCGAGCTGGAACTGGAAGACATGGAAAAGACCCTTGCCCTGACGCTGCAACAGGTGGAGAAGGCGGAGAGCGATCTGGCCAAGATCACCATTGATCTGGACGAGGCCAAACTGACGCTGACCCAACAGCAGGAGGATCTGAACGAGCAAAACAAGCAGCTGGCAAGTCAGAACAAACTGTTGGCCGATCAGAAAGCTCTGATCGGTGAGCAGGAGCAGTATATGAAAGCCGCCAATGAGGAATTGCTGGCCATGCGCAGCCAGATGCAGACCATCGCGGTGCTGCGCCTGTCCATCCTGGAGCAGATCCGGGACGCCGTGGCCAAGGTGATGGGGGATTCCTCCAAGGTGAGCATCGGCGAGAGCGGGAACATCATTCTGGATGAGAGCATCCTGTTCGACGTGGGCTCCTCTGAGATCAAGCCCGCGGCTACTCCGGCGCTGAACCAGCTGGTGACGGTCTTCGAAGCCTTCCTGCAGGACAGCGAAAACGCCAAGTATGTGGACAGCATCGTCATTTCCGGGCATACAGACAGTACCGGAAGCGATGAGGACAACCGCATCCTGTCCACCGACCGCGCCAACTCCGTACTCAACTATTTGTTGGCTGGGCAGGGTGGAAAGCTCAACCGCTATTCCTCTTACTTCTGCGCCGCGGGCTATGGTGAGACCCGGCCCGTTGCCAGCAATGACACGGAAGAAGGGCGGGCCCAGAACCGCCGCATCGAGCTGTCCATCATCCTGAAGGACGACAGCATCATGGATATCGTGGAGAGCTACCTGGACATTGATCTGCCCAGCAGCGCCGCAAATTCCCCGGGCACAGGAACTGACGGCAGCACGGCCACAAATACCGGAAGAAGAACTTCCTGAGAAAGAAGGATAGAAGAATGGGCTTATTTGATAAACTGAGAAAGAACGATCTGGAGACCGGGCTGCAGCAGTACCGGGAGACCCCGGGCGCTCTGCTGATCGATGTGCGCAACCGGGACGAATATGCTGAGGGACATGTGCCCGGCAGCGTGAATCTCAGCTTGAAGCAGCTGCGCGAGATCGACGAGATCGCCACAAGCTATGATCAGCCGCTGTTCCTGTACTGCCTCAGCGGCGCGCGCAGCAGCCAGGCGGCCGCTATGCTGAAGGACCAGGGCTACACCAATGCGCGCAGCATCGGCGGCGTCCAGGGCTATCAAGGACAATTGGTAAAATAAAGGGAAAGCCGGAACGGGATCCGTTCCGGCTTTCAACATAAAGGGGCCCCGCACAGCCGAGAGGCAGTGCGGGGCAAAATCAGGAGAGAAAAGAGGGCCTTTATGCGAGGGCGGCGCCCAGCGCCTTGCAGGCGGCAACGGCATCGTCGTCGGGGGCGTCGTTGCAGATGACGGACTCCACAGCCAGCACCGCGCCGGCAGCCTTGCAGTCATCCTCCCAATTGCGCATCCACTCGCCGTCGCCCCAGCCATAGGAGCCGAACAGGGCGATAGACTTGCCGGAGAGCTTGCCCTTGACGCCTTCGAACATGGGCTCAAATTCGCTGTCCTCCAGGGACTCACTGCCCATGGCGGGGCATCCGAAGGCGATGGCGTCAAAGCCATCAACGAGAGAATCGCTAAACTCAGAGGCGGTGTACTTGCTCACGCTGGCGCCCGCGCCCTGGGCACCGCTGATGACGGCCTTGGCCATTTCCTCGGTGTTGCCGGTTCCGCTCCAGAATACGACTGCTACTTTTTTCATGTTGTTTCCTTCCTTTCCTTTTCAGACTGATACCGCAAGCTCCGCCAGGCCATACCCTGCGCTCAGCGATCTGCAGTAGGAGTCTGTGCATTTTTTATACTGCTCGAAGGTGCGGCGGGCTTTGTTTTCGTCGCCGTACACCTTCCAATAGCCGATGAATTTATAGTTCTGCGCTTTGTTGTCGATAAAGCCCCGCACATCTTCCGGCGGATAGCTGAGGAACAGGCCGATTTCGTGGGGGAAATCTTTGCTCTCGCACAGGCGCTTTTTCAGGCGCTGGATACACTGCTCCAGACCCAGCCCGCCGTAGCCTGCCTCGTTCAGGATCTCCATGGCCGTCTTGTCGCGCAGATCCCGCCGCAGTCCGGCTGGCCGAAACAGATAAAGAAGGGCTCTTCCCTTGCTGAAACGCAGGGGAAGGATCCGCAGACCGTGGGGAGCCAAGGTCCGGTTGAGAGATCGGACGTCCTCTGTCATTGCCTGGCGGGATTCATAGGCAAAGGTGAAGAGACTTCCAGTCTTGATCCCCGCCAGGGTGGGGGCGCAGCATTGTACAAACAGGTCATCAGACATGGAAAACCTCCTGCATTGGAAAAGGATTCACCCTTATTGTGCCGCGTGCTTCTCAAGAATATTCCGCAGCGCGGAGAGGGAACTGGTGTGGCAGTGCTCAATGATGGTGTCTTTGCCCTTGAGCTCGCACATGGCGCCGTGCAGCATCTTGTGGGACATGGTGCTGGTGAAGAAGATCATCAGGTCGGGGCTGCCCAATTTGTCCTTCAAGCCGCCGCGGGGCTTGGTGAAGACCTTGGCTTGACATTGGTAAGCCTCGCAGAGTTCCTTGTAGCGGCGTTCCATACATTCGTTTCCGCCTAAAATCACAACACTCATTGTATTTCTCCTAATAGGTTAAACATATCTAACTACATCCTAAAAAGAAAAGCAGAAGCACAATAATGGTTAAATACCTCTAACTTCGAATTCAGTATACCTGACATTTCCCAGCTTGTCAATAGGATATTGCATGTTTTCATGAGAAAGTTTTTCATTGCTGCACATTGATTTACTGATGCATGCAATATATAATATTAACAATTCACTATAAGGAGACAGAGTCATGGAAAATATTCTTGTCGTACTGCCTGTAGAGCAGCGCCATAGGGACAAGCTGGAGGCGGCCGCACCTGGGCAGCACTTCATCTATACCTGTGGGGCAGAGCCGACGGAGGAACAGGTCCTCGCCGCGGACATCATCATCGGCAACGTACCCGCCGGGCCGCTTGGAGCATCGGGAAGGCTCAAATGGCTGCAGCTGAATTCCGCCGGGGCGGACGCCTATATCCAGCCCGGTGTGCTGCGTCCCGGCGTGATCCTGACCAACGCTTCTGGCGCCTATGGCAAGGCCGTCTCGGAGCATGCCTTTGCCATGACCCTGATGCTGATGAAAAAGCTGCATCTGTACCGGGATGCCCAGCGGCAGAGCCGTTGGTCCGACTACGGCACGGTCAGTTCCCTCAGTGACGCCACCGTCCTGGTCGTGGGCCTGGGTGATATCGGACTTCGCTACGCCCGCCTGGCCAAGGCCCTGGGCGCCTATGTGATCGGCGTAAAACGCAGGGCGGGAGATCGCCCGGAAGGGGTCGATGAGCTTTATACTACGGATGCGTTGCCCGAGCTTCTGCCCCGGGCGGATGTGATCATGTCCATCCTGCCGGGCTCTGCGGGGACCTATCATCTGTATACTGCTGCGTATTTTGACCGTATGAAAGAGAGCGCCATCTTCATCAACTGCGGACGCGGCGGCGTAGTGGACGGCGCCGTCCTGTATGATGCCTTAAGCCGGGGAAAGATCGCCGCGGCAGGCATCGATGTAACAGAGCCGGAACCGCTGCCGGCGGACAGCCCGCTCTGGCAGTTGGACAATCTGATGATCACGCCTCATGTCTCCGGCTTCTATCATCTGCCGGAAACCTTTGAGCGGATCGTGGACATCGCGGCGGAAAACCTGTCCATCTACTTTGCCGGCGGAACGGTCAAGAACATCGTGGATTTCGAGACCGGTTACCGGCGCTGAAAAAGTGGAAGGAAATGATAAAAAATATATGGAAATACGCGGGGGCCTGTGGTATAATTTTTAAGGTTTTTTAATCTGGATCGAATGGGGGAGACAGAGAGATGAAATGCCCGTTTTGCGGATATTCCGAAAGCAAAGTGATCGACTCGAGACCGGCCGAAGAGGGGGCGACGATCCGACGCCGCCGCGAGTGCCTGGCATGCCAAAAGCGTTTTACTACTTATGAGATCATCGAGCGGCTCCCGCTGGTGGTCGTGAAGAGGGACGGCAGCCGCCAGTCCTTCGACAAGGTGAAGCTCATCAACGGCATGGTTCGCGCCTGTGAGAAGCGGCCTGTGCCCCTGCAGACGCTGGAGCAGATTGCCGATGATATCGAGCAGGATCTGCAGAGCAATCTGGAGCGGGAGATCAGCACCGTGGAGATCGGCGAGATGGTCATGTCCCGGCTCAAAAATGTGGACGAGGTCGCCTACGTCCGTTTCGCCTCTGTCTACCGCAGCTTCAAGGATATCAACACCTTCATGGAGGAATTGTCCAAGCTCCTTACGGAAAAATAAGGCGTCAGAAGATCGTTCCGATGGATGGATGTTCCATGTAGTCTATGATTTCCAGCCGGTAGCGCAGGCGGGCAAAGGCCGCCGGGAGAGCTTCCCGATCCTTTTGGAGCAGCAGCTGCTGCAAATCATAGAAAGCGTCCGCTGCGGCATCCACATCCGGGTGCCGCAGAAACACGTTCGTGTAGTTTCTGGCGTCCTGCCAGATGGAAAAGCCGTTGTCAAAGCAGGCGGCAGCTGTTTCATAATCTCTGTGCAGGACGGCGCCTTCCGCCCGGTTGAGGTTGATGCTGATCTGTTCCAGCAGTCTGTCTGCCCGGACGATGTTCAGCGCGGCTGTGCCGATCAGGAGGGCCAACAGCCCCGCAGCGATCCATTCCCGTTTCATGCTTCCTGCTCCTTTCTGGCAAAATAGATCTGCCCGGCGTCGTTTACGGTCATCATGAAGACCTGTGCGGCATCCTCTGCGCCGTTTTCATGCAGCCTGTCGGTAAGCCAGCTTTTATCCAGCCCCAGATAGCGAAGGTTTGCGTCCAGGATCCGCCCATCACTGATGACGATGGTGGGGAAGCCTGTGTTGGGGGCCGGGAGGCCCATCTGGGCGGCGGTCACCGGCGCCTCGGACGGATAGGGGATGATGTTCAGCTTCCCGTCGGTCTCCAAGATGGCGTATTCGATCTTGCGGATGTCGTTGTTGCCCTGGCTGCGCAGCTCCTGCATCAGCTCGTCCAGCGTAAAGCGGTTCTTGCGCATCTCCCGTTGGACGATCTGTCCCTTCGCAATGAGGATGCTGGGCTTGCCGAAGAAAACTGTCCGCAATCGGATGCTCTTCATGGTGAGGCCCGCGATCAACACCTCGCAGCAGAAGAGCGTGATGATCGGGACCAGACCGTTGAGCAGCGGGATCCCCATGTCCTGCAGGGGGTGGGAGGCCAGATCGGCGATCAGCGCGCCCAGAACGAATTCGGACAGCTCCAGTTCCCCCAGCTGACGCTTGCCAAGGATCCGCATGGTGATCAGCAGTGAGAAGTAGATGATCAGGGTCCGGCAGATTACGATCGCCATAAAAATACCTCGCATTTCTTTTTGCTTGTGCATTAGTTTGCCCGGAAAACGGGTATTTATTGAGGGTAGCTATGAAAACGATTTGTGCTTCATATCAGGATGTGATCGCTGCAGCTGCGGATCAGATCACAGAGCTGGTGACATCCAAGCCTCAGGCAGTGCTGGCTGTTGCCGCAGGGGAGACGATGATCCCGCTTATTGCTGAGCTTGCGGACCGCTGCCAAAAAGGGCAGCTGCGCCTGAAAGACTGCCGTCTGTTTTCCGTGGCGGAGTATATCGGCGCGGAAGAGGAGAAGACCTGCCGGCATATGCTGGAGTCTCTGCTTGTGGAGAAAACGGACCTTCGGCCGGAAAACTGCGTATTTCTCGGGGAAGAGAATCTGGATGCTTACGACGAAAAGATCGCTTCTAACGGCGGACTGGACCTGGCGGTCCTCGGCCTGGGCGTCAACGCTCACATCGGCTTTAATGAGCCGGCCACGCCCTTTGATTCACTGACCCACCGACAGAAGCTCACCGACGCCACCAAGCGCCAGAAGGCGGCGCAGTTCGGAGGATTTGAGGCAGTACCCGCCTACGGTTTGACCATGGGGATCAAGACCCTGGTCGAAGCCAGGGAGATCATGCTCCTGGCTCTGGGCGAGGAGAAGGCCGAGGCGGCGTTCAAGATGCTTTACGCCCGTACGGACAGCGCGGTTCCCGCGGCGTTCCTGCAGCTTCCCAGCCAGGTCACGGTGTACCTGGACGAGGCAGCCGGCGCAAAGCTGTAAACAATATTGATATTACCCGCTTATATATAGAATATCTTATAAAAGGAGAAGGAATATGATTACCATTCAAGAACTGTTGGATCTGGACAAGACCATTGCCGCTGAACTGTTCGAGGGCAAGACCTATCCCTGGGAAGTGCTGGACGAGATCAAGCCCTTCATTCTGAAGCTGGGCGAGACTCTGAGCCCGGAGGAGTTCGATCACCCCTCTGAGGGCGTGTGGATCGCCAAGGACGCGACGGTGTTCCCATCGGCCTATATCGGCTCCCCCTGCATCATCGACCACGGCGCGGAGGTGCGCCACTGCGCCTTTATCCGCGGCAGCGCTATCGTCGGCAAGAATGCGGTGGTCGGCAACTCTGTGGAGCTGAAGAACGTGGTCCTGTTCGATAACGTACAGACCCCGCACTATAACTATGTAGGCGACTCGGTGCTGGGTTACAAGGCCCACATGGGCGCTGGCTCCATCACCTCCAATGTGAAGAGCGACAAGACCCTTGTTGTGGTGAAAGAGCCGGGCAATCCCATCGAGACCGGACGCAAGAAATTCGGCGCCATCCTGGGCGACAATGTGGAAGTGGGCTGCAACAGCGTGCTCAATCCCGGTACTGTGGTGGGCCGCCACTCCAACATTTATCCCACCTCCTGCGTGCGCGGCGTCATCCCCTCCGACAGCATCTACAAGGACAAGAACGACATCGCCGCGAAAGAGTAACTGCGGCGCTGCATATGAAAATACGGAGACTGTATCATACAGTCTCCGTATTGCTTTTACACCATGTTCCGGTATTCTGTGTTCTCGGTGACACTGTCGGGCGGGAAGAATTCCTCCACCGGAAAGTTGATGCGGCTGAACAGCTCGCAGGGATCGTCCGGCGTGCTGCCCGGGCATTCCTTGTCGGGCAGGCTGTAGTCATAGGCTGGGATCAGCAGCTGAGTGTCCCGCTCCAGACGGACGATGCTGAACTGCCCGATGGTAGCGTACCAGCGCCGACCCGTGTCAGTGAGGACCAGCGCCTCGGGGAAGGCGGAGAGGATGAAGTCGGGGATCACGCGGCCTTCCGCCTCGGCCAGCAGCGTTACGTCCGCGTCCACCACCTTCATGTGCAGGGCGATGGGATCCACCGCGTTCAATACGGCAATGGGCAGATCGTCGGTCACCACTGTGGGGATCGGATTGTCGGAAGAGAAAGTCATGGCGCTGCCCTCGCTGCCGAAAAGCATGACGCGCTTATCGAAGATGGCGAGCCCCATCACCGTCTGGGCGCTGGGAAAGGCCTCCCCGGTCACCCGGTAGAAGTATGTGCAGTCAATGGTGTAATAGCCCCGGTTGAAGCTGATGGGCTCCACGTTCAGCGCCGTATACAGCAGCTCCGCCGAGCGGGGCCGAATGCTCATTGCGCTGTCGATCACGGTCTGGGAACTGACGATGGGATACACCCGCAGATCATCCACACAGTCCTTGTCGCGGCAGCTGTCGAAGATCTTGCGCGTATTGATGGATACAGCCTCGTGAATGACCGCCGCGGCGTCCACGGGACCGGGTACAACTCTGTCAGCCATAGCAATACCTCCTGTCGCATAGATTGAAGAAACTTCAGTACAGTCTATGCGCGCTCGCCGCGTATGTGTTATTTTTGTCTTGAAAAATCTGTCTCTTGCAGTATAATAGTTCTATGTTTTTGCCGGATAAAGGAGGGCGTGCCATGGATCAGTTTGGGTTCATTCATGAGAAGCTGGATATCAAGATCCTGATTTTGTTCATTCTCCGCCGCCTGCCCGGCACGGTAGATCCGGAGACCCTGCTGGAGCTTTGCCAGGTGGACAGCGGGATCGGATATTTTGACTATTCCGATTGCCTGAGCGAGCTGATGGAAACCGGCCATGTGGAGCAGAACGACGAGGGCTATACCATCACGGAAAAGGGAAAACGCAACGCCGACGCTGTGGAGAGCAGCCTGCCGTATTCCGTGCGGGTCAAGGCGCTCAAGCTGATCGCACCGGTGGAGGAGCGGATGCGTCGGGCGGCGATGATCACGGCTCGCCACGAAAGCGGCAAGGACGGCTGCTTTGTGGAGCTGGCCATGTCCGACGGCAAGGGAGAGATCATCCATCTGAAATTGCTGTGTGCGGGCGAGGAGCAGGCACAGCAGATCGAGAAGCATTTTCGTAAGGACGCGGAGAGCTATTATCAGAAGATCGCCGCGCTGCTTTCTGAATAAAAAGGAGAAACAAGATGCACACCAGTATTCCCGAAGGTTATAAGAGCCTCCTGACCATTTACGATACTCAGAAGGCGATCAGCCTGCTGCACCGCTTGTTCGAGGACCGGCTTGGCGCGCTGCTGAATCTGTACCGGGTCTCCGCTCCGCTGTTTGTGGACGAAAACTCCGGCCTGAACGACAATCTGAACGGCTATGAGCGCCCGGTCAGCTTTGACATCCTGCGCTCTGACCATAAGGCTCAGGTGGTCCAGTCCCTGGCCAAGTGGAAGCGCCTGGCTCTCAAGCGCTACGGCTTTTACCCCGGCAAGGGGCTGTATACCGATATGAACGCCATCCGCCGGGATGAGGATGAACTGGACAATCTGCACTCGGTCTATGTGGACCAGTGGGACTGGGAGAAGGTCATCCTGCCGGAAAACCGGAATCTGGACTATCTGAAGCTGACGGTGATGGATATCGTCACCGCCATCTGTGACACCCAGGACACCATCCAGGCCATCTATCCCCAGCTGCAGGCCCTGGGCAAGCTGGAGCGGCGCGTCTCCTTCGTCACGGCCCAGGAGCTGGAGGACATGTTCCCTGACCTGACGCCCAAGGAGCGGGAGAACGCCTATCTGAAGGACCACAAAACCACCTTCATCATCGGCATCGGTGGGGCGCTGCGCTCCGGCAAGCCCCATGATGGGCGGGCGCCGGACTATGACGATTGGACGCTCAACGGCGATATCATGTTCTGGAACGATCTGTTGGGCTGCGCTTTTGAAGTCTCCTCCATGGGCATCCGGGTCGACCCCGAATCTCTGGACCGGCAGTTGCGTCTGGCGGGCTGCGACGACCGGCGGGCGCTGCCGTATCACAAGGCGCTTTTGAACGGCGAGCTTCCGCTGACCATCGGCGGCGGCATCGGCCAGTCCCGTGTGTCCATGCTGCTGCTGGGCAAGGCCCACATCGGCGAGGTCCAGGCCTCCATCTGGGACCAGGACACCGTGGATATCTGTGAAAAGGCCGGCGTGATGCTGTTATAAAGAAGAAAGCGGGCACCAGACGGTGCCCGCTGAAACTTTACTTTTCAGAGTTTTGATAGAACGATGAGCAGGATGCCCTCCGCCACGGAGATCTCCGCGGCGTCTTCCACCCACTCGTTGCTGACGCCGAAGGGGAAGCAGTTGGTGACCACCGCGTCCTGCAGGGGATACTTGGCGCCGGAGATATTCACCCCGGTGCAGCGGTCCGTGACGGCAAAGACGGACAGGGACCAGCCCTCCCGGCGAGGAATGCAGAGACTGCCGTTTTGCAGGCTCGTGATAAAGGTGTCCTCAGCCTGGATCGTGGCACGTAGTCCGTGGGTTTGGGCGTAGGCCAGCGCCTGGAGATTGGCCAGCGCGTGATCCAGCCGTCCACCCAGGGCGCAGAGCAGCAGGACCTCATCAAAGCCGTGCTCCACCGCGTAGCGGATGGCGATCATGGTATCGGTGTCGTCCTTCTCGGACTGAAACCGGTTGACCGGGATCCCCGGGTCGATCTGCCCGCCGTAGGAATCGAAGTCGCTGACCACCAGATCCGGCACGATGCCGCAGCGCTTGGCGTAGGTATATCCTTTGTCGCAGGCGATGACGAAATCAGCAGGGGACAGGTCCTCAATGGGCGAAAACTCCCCGCCGCTGATGATAACACTGCGTTTGGACATGATGCTTCTCCTTGCAACAATAGCCCCCATCAAAGGATGGGGGCTATTCTTTTGGAGCGGATGATGGGAGTCGAACCCACCTTATCGGCTTGGGAAGCCGGAGTTCTACCGATGAACTACATCCGCAAGTGCAGTTAGTATATCACGGCAATCTGAAAAATTCAATAGGAAATCCCGCTGCTTTTTGAGCAAATTTCGTCAAGCTGCGCGGCACCGGCGGTATATGCTGGTAGGGCCGGCTTCGGACTGATGGGGGGATCGGCGCGCGGGATTCCCCGAATGTCTGAGACGCCTGCAAACTCATAAAAGCGTATGCAGGCGTTTCTTCGGTAGTCAAGCAGCCCAGGGGCATAGCTGATTGACGGAATACTGATAGCCCCAATCGTCAAGGTTTTGCTTTGACATAAAGAGATAGGACTCATCATAGGTAGTATCGGCAAAGGTGCAGTCGGTATAATAGGTGTTCCCGTCGAGATCAATCATATTCCAGGCGTGGGCAGCTCCGTTGTTGTAGCCTCCCATGACCCAACAGGGGAGTTCCAGGCGATCGCAAAGGGCCTTGAATGCCAACGCATAGCCGGAGCAGACGGTTTTGCCCTCAATTACGGCGCCATAGGCGCTGCGCAGGATTTTTTGCTCGTCGCTGAGCGCGTCCGTATAAGTAGCAAGCATGGTGTCGTTATCATATTCCGTCCTTGACATGATGGCCCGCGCCGCTGCGCGGTATAGCTCTTGCTGATCCGTGATACCCAGTGATCGGATCTGTTCTGCCATTTCGTCCAGTGCGGTGCACATGGCTTGCGTTGCCTCCTGCAGTCTGGATTCCTCCACGTTATAATTTAGGATGATTTCCACATAGTCATAGTCATCAAGATCACCATAGACGAAATAGTAACTGTAGTTAGAGGCCTCCGCGGCAATCTCCGCGACGTTTAAACTGAGCTCCCGGGCTACGGCAAATACATCTTCCTGTGTCCAGCCATTGCGGGTAAGAAATACATAGTCCCGAGCGCCTTCCGAAAGGGAGGACAGCTGAGTACGCAAGGCGTCCTCCTTCGTTTCCGCTTTTGCCAGAGCGTCATAATCATAGATCCCATGGGAGTAGGTTACACGAAGGGTGAGCTCATAGTAGTCCTCAAACTCACGCGCGGTGAAATTGTTGCCGCCGACCGTGTACCAATAACGAGGATTGTTCTCTGCCAGATAGGAGATATATTCCTCCAGTGCAGCAAAAAGACCATCGGAGGTAATATTTTCTTTTGCATAATTTCGGATGACTTCTACACTTGCAGACTGCCAGGTTTCATCGACCCATTGATGCAGGTCCTCTTCTGAATAGGCCACGATTTCCGGCGGCTGCTCTGCGGATTGCGCGGCAGGTTCCTCCGTGTCAGTAATCAGCACGTAGATGACTAAAGCTAAAAAAAGCCCTGCAAGGATAGATATGATCCATAGCAATACTTTAAAAAATTTCTTGATTGCTTTCATATTGTTTGCCTCGCGTGATTTTTATTATTATGCTTTATGATAGACTAATGAGAATCCTTTGTCAAGGAAGGGAAGCTGTGAATGCTTGACAACCTGAATTTCCTGTTGCTTTTTATAGGAATATCTACTATATTTAAAGCAGAAAGAGTCAGGCGAATCGTCAAATCTAACGATATAGAAAAGATCTGAAAGGAGTATTGTCATGGGTCTTATCGCAGCGGCTTTGGGAGCAGCCACCGGCGTGCTCTCCGATCAGTGGAAAGAGTATTTTTATTGTGAGGCGCTTCCCAACAACGTTCTGGCCGTCAAGGGTAGAAAGAGAGTGACGGGCCTATCCTCCAACAACGGCAACGACAACATCATTTCCAGCGGCTCCGTCATCGCCGTGGCCGACGGTCAGTGTATGCTGATCGTGGAGCAGGGCAAGATCGTGGATGTGTGCGCCGTTCCCGGCGAGTATAAGTATGACGCCGCCACCGAGCCTTCCATTTTCAACGGCAATCTGGGCGACGGCATCCTGGAGGTGTTCGAGCGCATCGGCAAGCGCTTCACCTTCGGCGGCCAGGCTCCCAAGGACCAGCGGGTCTATTATTTCAACACCAAGGAGTTGACTGGCAACAAGTACGGTACGCCCTCCCCGGTGCCTTTCCGCGTAGTCGATAAAAACATCAACCTGGATATGGACATCTCCATTCGCTGCTTCGGCGAGTACAGTTATCGGATTACCAACCCGCTGCTGTTCTACAGCAATATCTGTGGCAATGTGACCACGGCCTATACCCGCGACCAGCTGGAGGGCCAGATGAAGACCGAGCTGCTGACCGCACTGCAGCCCGCTTTCGCGCGGATCTCCGAGCTGGGCGTGCGTTATTCCGCCCTGCCCGGACATACTGCGGAGCTGGCCGCCGCGCTCAATGAGGAGCTGTCCGCCAAGTGGCGCGACCTGCGCGGTATCGAGATCGTCTCCATCGGCGTTTCCAGTGTGAAGGCCAATGAAGAAGACGAGAAGATGATCAAGGAGCTGCAGCGCAACGCCACCTTCCGGGATCCCAACATGGCTGCCGCTCACCTGGTGGGTGCACAGGCCTCCGCCATGCAGGCGGCCGCCGCCAACGAGGGCGCCGGGGCGCCCATGGCCTTCATGGGCATGAACATGGCCGGGGCCGCCGGCGGCGTCAACGCCCAGAGCCTGTATCAGATGGGACAGCAGGCTGCAGCCGCACCGGCTGCCAACACCTGGACCTGCCCGACCTGCGGCACGGCGGCAAGCGGCAAGTTCTGCCCGGAGTGCGGCACCAAGAAGCCTGAGCCCGTGGACCCCAATTCCTGGATCTGCCCCAGCTGCGGCACCGCCAACAAGGGCAAGTTCTGCGCAGAGTGCGGCACCAAAAAGCCTGCCGGCGTTCCTCAGTACAAGTGCGACAAGTGCGGCTGGGAGCCTGCGGACCCGCAGCATCCGCCCAAGTTCTGCCCGGAATGCGGCGATCCCTTTGACGACGGGGATATTGTCTGATCGGAGTTGAGAGATCATTAGCAAGTTGCGCAAAAACCATGGCAAATTGATAGCGGCGCTGCTGCTTGGCGCTCTCTGCCTGCTGTTCACCGCCTGCGGGGAAGAGGTTCCTGACGCGGGGAGATATCTCTGTGTCTCGGTGGAGTCCGACGGCTTCCAGTGGGAGCCGGAGGCGCTCTTTCCCGAGGGGGTGGAGCTGGAGCTGGGCACCGGCGGCAGAGGGATCCTCACGGCCGGGGATCTGAGCGGCACCTTCCGGTGGAGCCTCAGCGGGACCAAGCTGAGTCTGAACATTGGCGGCGAACGTGCTTCCGGTACGCTGCAGGACGGCGTACTGGATCTGCGCCTGTCTGGAGAGGAAATGCTGCTGCATTTCCTGCGGGAGGACCTTGCGGAGCCGCAGATGACACCGCTTGACGAGTCAGCCTTTGATGCGCTGGTTTCCCAATGGTGCGGCGACTGGTTCGGCCGCTGGACACTGCGCAATGTGCAGGGGACCTTCGCGGAGACCTGGTATGATTGCTGCGCATCCATCCGTGCAGTCCCGGAAGATCACACGCTGATCCTGACGCTCTGGGACGAGGACGGCTCCCGGGATGTGCCCATGGCGCTGGTGGAATTTGCTGCAGACTCGGAAAAGGGAACGGCGCTTTCCACACGGGGCAGCTTCTGGTTCCAGGAGATTGGCCCGGGTGACTGGTCGCTGGACTTGAGCAGCGCCGATTTCTCCGACATGCTCATGCTCAGCGGTCACCACGACGGCGGGGGAGAGGTCTTTGATTATGAGATCGTGCTCCGCCCCTGGGGACGCGTCTGGGACGATGTGGCGAAAAAGGACAGCTTCCAGCTGCCGTTTCGATATGAGTGGTATCTGACGCAGATCGAGACGGACCAGCCCATGCCGGAGGTTCTGCCGCCGGTGGCATAAGCGCAAGTTTTAGGAGGATAACGATGCCTTCACAGATTACCAACTATCAGTGCCCTCGGTGCACAGGGCCGCTGCACTATGCGGGGAGCAGCGGTATGGTGGAGTGCGACTACTGTGGCAGCAGCTTCACCGTGCAGGAGATCGAGGCGCTGTATGCGGATAAGATCGAGCAGGCTGAGCAGGCCGGTGTGGCTGCCGCACAGCAGACTGCGGTCGCTGAGGCGGATTACGATGCGGACTGGGACTGTGACAGCGCGGGCTCCGAATGGGGCGCGGACGCGGCGGGGATGAAGCAGTACAGCTGCCCTTCCTGCGGCGCGGAGCTGATCTGCGACGCCACCACTGCGGCCACCAGCTGCCCCTACTGCGGCAACCCCACCGTGGTGCCCGCCCAGTTCCATGGCGGCCTGAAGCCGGACTATATCCTGCCCTTCAAGCTCAGCAAGGAACAGGCCGTGCAGGCGCTGACCAAGTACTATAGAGGAAAAAAGCTGCTGCCCAAGACGTTCGCGGACAGCAACCATATCGAGGAGATCAAGGGGGTCTATGTGCCCTTCTGGCTCTTCAACGGCGAGGCGGATGTGGAGATGAACTTCGCCGCCACCCGTGTCTATACCAGCCGTCACGGCAACCAGCGGGTCACGGAGACGGACCATTTCGATCTCCTGCGCGGGGGACGGGTCTCTTTCTCCCGGATCCCGGTGGACGCCTCCACCAAGATGCCCGACTCTCATATGGACGCCATCGAGCCCTTTGACTATACGGATCTGAAGCCTTTTTCCACGGCCTATCTGCCGGGTTTCCTGGCAGATATCTATGATGTGCCGCCCCAGAACTGCGCAGCCCGCGCGGATGAGCGGGCCACCAATACCGCAAAGCACATCGTAGAAAACACCGTCAGCGGTTACTCCACCTGCACGCCCACCTCGGCAAGGGTGCGTCTGCGCCGGGGCAGGGTCGACTATGCCCTGATGCCCGTGTGGATGCTAAGCACCCGCTGGAACGACAAGAGCTTTCTCTTTGCCATGAACGGCCAGAGCGGCAAGCTGATCGGCGATCTGCCTGTCTCCACAGGACGCTACTGGGCGCGCTTTGCCGGGATCGCGGCACCGATCGCAGCGGCCCTTGCGGCGCTGATGTTTTTCCTGTAAGGAGGGCGCCGATGAAGAAACGATTGTTTTGTCTGGGGCTGCTCCTGCTTCTGTTCTGCTCTCTCCTGGGCGTGACCGCGTATGCGGCCGCCGATGAGGAGCAGATCCGGCTCGCCTATGTGACTGACGTCACCGGCAGCATCAGCGAAAGCCAGCGGGATTCCTTGAATCAGCTGGCGGGACAGATCTCGGAGCAATACAGCTGCGGCGTCTATATTGTGGTCGTCGACAATTACGAGGAGTATAACAGCGAAGGGATCGAGGAGTGTGCGGAGGGGATCTACCACTTCTACGATCTGGGCTGGGGCGATCAGCGGGACGGTGTGATGCTGATCATGAGTATGGACCAGAGGGAGTATGACATCGCGGCCTACGGCGATTTCGGCAACGCCGCCTTTACCGACTACGGCAAGGACTACCTGGCTCAGAGTTTTCTGGATGATTTCCGGCGGAACGACTGGTACAGCGGCTTTCAGGATTATCTGAACACGGCGGCCTCCATGCTGTCCAGCGCCCGGCAGGGCGAGCCTGTGGATATCGTCTGGGAAGATCGGGAAGTTGAGGGACCGGGCCCGGTGGCGAAGCTCATCATGGCTCTGCTGCCGTCCAGCGTCGCCGCCTTCTTTATCACCAACGCCGACAAGCGGAAAATGAAGACCGCGGTGAGCAAGCGGACCGCGGAGGATTATGTGGTGCCCGGCGGCGTCAACCTGTATCTGCATGAGGACCGCTTCCTCCATCGTTCCCGCCATGTGGAGGTCATTCAGGATCGGCCGCGGGATTCCGGCGGAAGCCACCATGGCGGCGGAACCACGGTCCACTCCAGCGGGTTCTCCCACCACAGCGGAAAATTCTGAATCTGTACAACATAAGAAACTGCCACCCGATGTCGGATGGCAGTTTCTTATTTGGAGAGGATGAATGGAATTCCCAGCCTGTAGGGGGACCCTGGCAGATCCTGGGCCACATGGTTCCGTGCAGCCTCCGGATCGGTGATGGCAAGGCCCGCCAACCGGTCGATCCCGAAGTCCAGCAGCGCAGGGCACAGCGGCACGGAGGGGCCGGTCAAAACCGTATAGGCGTCGCGGCTCAGTGTTAGCAACCGGGGCAAAGTCTTGTTGATGAGGGAACTGCCGGTGATCAAGACGATATCGCACTGCGGGAGCAGGACCTCGCAGGCGGGGTCCGGATAGTCGCCCCGCTTGGGGTCGCGCTCCAGATAGTAGATTTGCTTCGCCTGCTGGTGCATGCGCTTGCTTCCCCGCATGTGCCCTACGACCCCCACGGTCTTCCCGGTGAAATCCAGATCATCGGTGTAATGGATCTCCAGGGGGACGTAACTGTTGCAGGCCTGGACCCGTTCGGCGGTGTTGAGCGCGGCATTGATGGCGGCCAGGGCCAGGCTGGCCTCCTCCAGGTTCCAGCTTTTCAGCGCTGCCGCGGCCTGGGTAAGCGGCAGTCCCAGGAGCCCCTCCGGATAGACCGGTGGGACTGTGTTGCCCCGGGTGGCCATCGCCATTCCGCAGCGATCATCCGCGCTGACACAGGCCCATAGGCTCCCTGTCAGTGTACCGGTGATCGGCAGGTCGGAATCTATCTGTTCAATAAGGCACTCATAGAGCGCAAAGAAATCATTCATGGGGACTCTCCCTGTATGTCTGCTGTGATGTTTCTTTATTATACGGCGTTTTTCTCTCCCCGTAAAGAGTCGCTGAAAGGAATTTTTTGGTTTTCCTTATCCCCGCGCCGGGGGCCCCAGCGGGTTGAATGTAAAAGTAAATGCAAGTTGGTCTTGACAGGAATAGAATAAACCTTAAAATTAGGAATGAGGAAGCCGGGAATGACCGGAAGACTCAAAAGAAACTGCCAGGATCAGCAGCAAAGAGCGCAAGCCAACCGGACGGCGGCCGGCATTTTGAAAAAGAAAATGCAGCCCTCGTCTCCAGACGGTATTACAACTGTCCGGTGAAACATCGTTAAGTAGGATTAACGGGTTCTCAGGTTGAGCAGCTTGGGGCTGAGCGTAACCTCGTCAGGTGGGACTGGGTGGAGGTTAAGCAGATCCAGCAGTTTCTTTTCATTTTTTCCGACGAACAGATCAAAGGGCGTTTTGTTTTCGAGGACTTCTCTCGGCTCGCTGTTCACATGATTGAGGATAAGTCTGACGTCCTCTGCAGTAAGCTTTGTGAAGCTTGTGCCTTTGGGAATGATCTTACGCAGCTCAACATGGCTTTTCTCGATGTGCGGCTTCTGCCAGGACGCCTGTGGATCACAAAAGAACAAGCGGGTTCTCAGGCAGTTCTTCGCCGAGTGTTCCAGACTGATGGGATCTTTAAATTCAACGCCGTTATCCGTCAGGATGACCGGGAACAGTTCCCGGAACGCAGCCAGGCCGAGTTGCTCCGTCAGATGATCGAACACGGCCAGGACGCTGCCCTGTGTGGCGTCCTTCAGAAGGAAAGCAATAAAGAAATTGCCTTTCTCGAAAGTAAAGGTCAGAAGACATTTTTTGCTGCCGCGGGCACTCTTGACAGTGTCCATCTCCACGACCGGCAGGTCTGGATTCTCGATTCGGAAAGCCTCAAAGGACTCCATGGTGCGACCCAGCCGGTATTTGTATTCTATGTGCGTCAAAACCGGGCGCTCGTTCTTTCTCGGGCGGTAGGCCACCTTCTTCGGCAGATGAATATCCTTCACCTTGAACACGTTGGCGTTTACATAGTTGTACAGCGTCTTTTCAGACAGGCCGATCTCATTCCTGTGATTGGCAAGGATGTGGTTAAGAGATTGGCCCTTCTTTACCAAAGGTGAGATCAATTCATCCAGCCGCTGCAATTCTTCCGGCGAGGCTCGGACGCCCTTACGGCTGGCGGAACGTTCTCGCTTATAGGCTCCCTGCGCTTTATGGGCGGAATAGTAGGCGTGATCCTTTTTACAACTTTTCTCCATAGGGCAGCCGTTGCAGACATAGGGCGGATTCTTTAGATCGTCACAAGCTCTGCCGTCATAGTTCCCACAATATGAACGGCAGTCGTGCTCTCGGCAAAGTTTACACCGACTGAAGCAGCTGTACTGTGTTTCCTCCGGGCAGAGATTCTTCCGCAGGCAGCTGTTGAAATGAATGCAGTCATTGCGCTGGTGTCCGCTTCGGGAGATAAAGGCTCGGCGCTTTCTCACCTCTCTGGATACGGTCGTCGGAGATCTCCCGATCATTCTTCCGATGACCTGAAATGAGTTGCCGAGGATGAGACCTTTCTCGATCATCGTCCTCTCGGACATGCCTAAATGCTTTGCCATAACGCCTCCTTCCCACCGGACAGTCCTGTCTCCATCCTAACGGCGAAAGAGGTCTTTGTAAATCTTATTGCAAGGGTTGTAAAACTAAATGTTCAATTTTTTCGACATTTACTTTTGCATTTAACGGGGGCCCCAGCGGCCGCATTGTCCGGTTTAACGGACTCGGTTTGCTGTATGCTGTAACCAGAAAAGAAAAAGACAGGAGGTCTTTCCTATGCGTGGTTACTTTACGGCAGGCGGCTATTATGGCAATGTGAACGGCAGGTACATGCTCTTCTCCTCGGAGTCGGAATACTATGAAATGTTCCGTCAGGACGTGGAGGACGAAGACTGAACGGCAGCCTTGTACGGTCTGCCCATAAAATGGCCAAACCCGGCGTGTTTCCGCCCGGCGGGTTTGGCCATTTTTCCTCTTGACAGAAAGGGCCGGCAGAACTATAATGCATACATCAATCACATTAGTCAGATAAAGCGATAAAGCGAGGAGCCTTATGAGCAACTGGGTATCAGAAGATGTAAAAGAACTGTTTCGCGCCATTGTGAGCCTGGAAACGGAAGAAGAATGCCGCATGTTTTTTGAAGACGCCTGTACGGTCCGGGAGATCATTGAGATCGCCCAGCGCCTGAAGGTGGCAAAGCTGCTGCGCTCCAAGACCAGCTACAGCGCCATCAACAAGGAGACCGGCGTCAGTTC
The DNA here is from genome assembly GCA_017470325.1 of Oscillospiraceae bacterium. Next base: position 89,143 of record JAFUES010000007.1, on the reverse strand, counting down.
CGCCACCATCAGCCGTGTCAGCCGCTGTTTGGACTATGGCACCGGCGGCTATCAGTTGGTGCTGGAGCGGCTGGAGAAGGAGAGCGGCGAATGATCGACGAGAGAGTTCTGAAAAGAGAAGAACGGGCGGTGTACGCCCTGCGCTCTCTGTATGGGAAGTACGGCTACCAGGCCTATAAGATGAGCAAGTTTGAGGAATATGACCTCTATGTGCGCAACAAGGATTTTCTGATCAGCGACAGGATCATCACCTTTAACGACACCGACGGCAAGCTGATGGCGCTGAAGCCGGACGTGACCCTCTCCATCATCAAAAACCTGGACGAGCAGCCCGGCTGCAAGCAGAAGGTCTGCTATAACGAGAACGTCTATCGGGTCTCCGGAAGCACCCGGCAGTTCAAGGAGATCATGCAGGCGGGACTGGAATGCATCGGTGCTCTGGACCGCTATGATCTTTATGAGGTGGTGTCTCTGGCTGCGGAGAGCCTGGCGCTGATCTCTGAGGATTTTGTGCTGGACGTCTCCCATCTGGGGGTCCTGACCGCCATGCTGGAGGAGATTAGCGACGATGTACAGCTGCGCCGGGAGCTGACCCATTACATCGCGGAGAAGAACCGCCATGATCTGGAACGGGTCTGTAGAGAAAATGGAGTCTCCCCGGAGAAGACCGCGGCCATCTGCGAGTTCATCGGCATCTACGGTGAGATGGACAGCGTACTGCGCCGCTTGGAGCCCCTGTGCACCGGTGAAGCCGCCCGGGCTGCCCTGGCGGAGCTGGAGCAGCTGCGGACGCTGCTGGCGGACAGCCCCTGGCGGGACCATATCCTTTTCGACTTTTCCATTGTCAACGACATGGACTACTATAACGGCATCGTGTTCCAGGGCTTTCTCAGCGGGATCTGCGAGGGCGTGCTGTCCGGCGGTCAGTATGACAAGCTGATCCAAAAAATGGGAAGAAGCGGCGGCGCTGTGGGCTTCGCTCTGTATCTGGACCTGCTGGAGGATCTGGGCAGGGCGGAGCGTGACCGGGACGTGGACGTGCTGCTGCTGTACGACGAAGAGGACGCGGCCCTGGTGGCCAGGGAAACCAAGCGCCTGATCGGCGAGGGCAAGAGCGTCAGCGCCCAGAAGGCGATCCCCGAGAAGCTGCGTTATGGCCAGGTGCTGGACCTGCGGAAGGAGGGGCGTGTATGATCAATGTTGCGCTGCCCAAGGGGCGTCTCGGCGAGAGTGTATACGCCATGTTCGAGACGGCGGGCTATGAGTGCCCGGCCATCAAGGAGAACAACCGCAAGCTGATCTTTGAAAACGAGGCTGTGGGGATCCGCTACTTCTGGGTCAAGCCCTCAGACGTGTCCATCTATGTGGAGCGGGGAGCTGCGGATATCGGCGTGGCAGGAAAAGACATCCTGCTGGAGTATCAGCCGGACATCTATGAATTGCTGGATCTGAACATAGGCAAGTGCCGCATGGCCGTGGCGGCCCCCAGGGGCTTTCACGACAGCGGCGAGCGGACCTTGAAGGTGGCCACCAAGTTCAGCCATATCGCCAGCCGCTACTACGCGGATCGGGGCCGGGACATTGACATCATCAAGCTCAACGGTTCCATCGAGATCGCGCCGATCCTGGGGCTGTCCGATGTGATCGTGGACATTGTGGAGACCGGGACGACCCTGCGGGAAAACAATCTGGAGGTGGTGGCGACCGTGGTGCCTATCAGTGCCCGACTGATCGCCAACAAAGCCGCCTTCAAGTTCAAGACAAAGCAGATCGAAGAGATCACAGCAAAACTGAAAGGTTTGGTAGAGAAGAATGATTCGGATCTTTAATTACGGCGAAGTCTCCAATGATCAGATCTTTGCCCGCAGAGGCAGCAGCGCCGATGTGGAGAAGGTCGTGGCGGAGATCATTGCTCAGGTCGTTGAAAAGGGCGACGAGGCCCTGTTTGCCTATACCAAAAAGTTCGATAAGGTAGAGCTGAGCTCCCTGGAGGTGAGCGAAGCGGAGTTCGCGGAAGCCATGGCTTCGGTGGACGACGAATTTTTGAGCATCCTGCAGGAGGCGGCAGATAACATCCGCGCCTATCATGAAAAGCAGGTCCGGCAGGATTTTGTGATGATGGAGAGGGACGGGGTGATCCTGGGACAGAAGATCACGCCCATCGAGAAGGTAGGCCTGTATGTTCCCAATGGGACGGCCGCCTATCCCTCCACGGTTTTAATGGACGCCATTCCCGCCAAGATCGCCGGCTGCAGTGAGCTGGTCATGGTGACGCCGCCCTCCCGGGACGGGAAGGTGGACCCCTTTATCCTGGCGGCGGCCCGGGTGTCCGGGATCGACCGGGTGTTCAAGGTGGGCGGCGCCCAGGCGGTGGCCGCTCTGGCCTATGGCACCGAGAGCGTGCCCGCGGTCTATAAGATCGTCGGCCCCGGCAACGCCTATGTGGCGGAGGCCAAAAAGCAGGTCTACGGCAAGGTGGCCATCGACGTGGTGGCCGGACCCAGCGAGGTGCTGGCAGTGGCGGACGACAGCTGTGACGCCCGGATCGTAGCGGCGGATCTGCTGTCCCAGGCGGAGCATGACGTGATGTCTACCGCGGTGCTGGTGACGGACAGCCGCCCCTTTGCCGAGCAGGTGGCGGCGGAGATGGACCGTCAGGTGCGGCTCCTGCCCCGCTATGAGATCGCCAATGCGTCCGTGGAAAACAACGGCATGATCATCGTGGTAGACAACCTGGATGTGGCCATCGACGTGGCCAACGAGATCGCTCCGGAGCATCTGGAGCTGTGCATGGACGAGCCCTTTGCCTATCTGGAACGGGTCAAGAACGCCGGCTCCATCTTCCTGGGCAAGAACTGCCCGGAGGCCCTGGGGGACTATATGGCGGGACCCAATCACACCCTGCCCACCGGCGGTATCGCCAAGTTCGCCTCGCCCCTGTCCGTGGATGATTTCGTAAAGAAATCCCAGTTTACCTATTATACCGGCGACGCTCTTTCCAAGATCGCCGGGAAGATCGCCATATTTGCCAGAAATGAGGGACTGGAGGGCCACGCCCGCAGTGTGCTCTCCCGCTTTGAGGATACGATATGAGCAGCTTTTTTACCAAGCGCTATGCAGCGCTGGAGCCCTATACGCCCGGGGAGCAGCCCCAGGACATGCAGTATGTCAAGCTCAATACCAATGAATCGCCCTTCCCGCCCTCGCCAGGGGTGGCAGCCGCGGTGGCAGGGGAATGCGCCAGGCTGCAGCTGTACTCCGATCCTGAGAGCCGCAAGCTTACGGAGAAGCTGGCGGAGGTCTACGGCGTCAAGCCCGAGCAGGTGCTCATGACCAATGGTTCGGACGAGATCCTGAACTTCGCCTTCATGGCTTTTGCCGACGAGGAGAGACCCCTGCTGTTCCCGGATATCAGCTACGGTTTTTATCCGGTCTTTGCCCAGCTCAACCACATCCCCTATGAGGAGATCCCGCTGAAGGAGGATTTCAGCATCGACCCGGCAGATTACTGCGGCGGGGGGAAAACCGTGGTGATCGCCAATCCCAACGCGCCTACTGGGATGACCCTGAGTCTGAAGCAGATCGAACAGATCGTAGCGGGCAACCCGGACGGCGTGGTCATCGTGGACGAGGCCTATGTGGATTTCGGTGGGGAGAGTGCCGTGTGCCTGGTGGACCGGTATGAAAACCTTCTGGTCACAGGTACCTTTTCCAAGTCCCGCTCCATGGCGGGGGCCCGGCTGGGCTTCGGTATTGGGAATGCGGCGCTGATCCGGGATCTGAATACCATCAAATATTCCACCAATCCCTACAACGTCAATCGCATGACCTCTGCCGCGGGCATCGCCGCGCTGGAGGAAAACGAGTATTATCTGGCCAATTGCCGTGTCATCATGGCCAACCGGGCGTACACGACAAAGGCATTGCAAGAGCTCGGTTTTGAGGTCCTGCCCTCCTGCGCCAACTTCATCTTTGCCCGGCGGCCCGGTGTGGACGGTGGAGAGCTGTACCGGGATCTGAAAGCCAGGGGGATCCTGGTCCGGCATTTTGACAAGCCTCGGATCCGGGACTTTCTGCGCATCAGCATCGGCACAAGAGAACAGATGGAACGCTTTGTGGAAGGCGTCAAAGAGTGTTTGGAGGCGTGAACATGAGAACAGCGGAGATCAAGCGGAAGACCGCAGAGACGGATATTGTCCTCAGTCTGGATCTGGACGGCAGCGGAAAGGTACAGTGTGAGACCGGGATCGGTTTTCTGGACCACATGCTGACCCTGTTTGCCCGGCATGGCAGCTTTGATCTGGAATTGAAGTGCCAGGGGGACACCTGGGTGGACTTTCACCACAGCACGGAGGATATCGGCATCTGCCTTGGCAAGGCGGTGGCCCAGGCCCTGGGGGACAAGAAGGGCATCGTCCGTTATGGCGACATCATCCTGCCAATGGACGAAGCCTTGATCGTGTGCGCCGTTGATATCTCCGGTCGGGGCGAGAGCTATTTTGCGCTGGATATCCCCACAGAAAAGGTGGGGGACTTCGACACAGAGCTGTGCGAGGAGTTCTTCCGGGCCTTTGCGAGGGATGCGGGTGTGACGCTGCACCTGCGTCAGCTGAGCGGGAAGAATTCCCACCACATCATTGAAGGCGCTTTCAAGGCCTTTGCCAGAAGTCTGGCCAAAGCCGTAGCCATAGACGAGAAGAACGCGGACAGAGTGCCGTCGACCAAGGGGATGCTGGGATGATCGCTGTCATTGATTATGGTGTGGGGAACCTGTTTTCCCTGTGCTCTTCGCTCCGTTATATCGGGGCGGAAACCATCGTAACGGCGGACCCGGCCCAGATCCGGGCGGCGGATAAGATCATCCTGCCGGGCGTGGGCGCCTTCGGCGATGCGGCAGACAAGCTGCATGCCAGCGGCCTGGACGCCGTGGTAAAAGAAGAAGCCGCTGCCGGGAAGGAGATCCTGGGGATCTGTCTGGGTATGCAGCTGCTCTTTGAAAAGAGCTACGAATATGGCGAGCATGCGGGCCTGGGGTTACTCAAGGGGCGGGTGATCGATATGAACGGTCAGATCCCGGAAAATCTGATGATCCCGCACATCGGCTGGAACGGCCTGATCTTCAAACACCAGCATAAGCTGCTGCGCTATCTCCAGGAGGGGGACTGCGTGTACTTCGTCCACTCCTTCTTTGCCGAGGACTGTGAGGACAGCCTGGTGGCTACGGCGGAATACGGCCGGGAGCTGACGGCGATCGTGGCCAAAGACAACGTGATGGGCTGTCAGTTCCATCCGGAAAAAAGCGGCGAAGTCGGGCTGAACATCCTGCGAGCCTTCTGCGAGGGGGATGCCCTATGATCCTGCTTCCGGCGATCGATCTATACGAAAAAAAAGCAGTCCGCCTGTTCAAGGGGGACTATGCGCAGATGACCATATACAGCGAGGATCCTCTTGCTGTGGCGCGGGACTTTGCCCGCTGCGGGGCCCGGTGGATCCACATGGTGGATCTGGAGGGCGCACGCGACGGCGGCACGCCCAACCTGGAGATCGTGACAGGTGTGGCGAAAGAGACCGGCCTCTCCGTGGAGGTGGGCGGCGGCATCCGTGATATGGAGACCATAGAGCGCTATATTGCCGGCGGCGTTTCCCGGGTGATCCTGGGGACGGCGGCGGTGCAGAACGAGGCGCTGCTGCGGCAGGCCGTGGAAGCTTACGGTGAAAGGATCGCCGTAGGCGCGGATATCCGCGACGGTTTTATCGCCATCAAGGGCTGGCTGGAAAGCTCCGCCTGGTCCTTTGCGGATTTCCTGGCCAGGATGCAGGAGATCGGGGTGCAGATGGTGATCTGCACGGATATTTCCCGGGACGGGGCCATGCGCGGGACGAATCTGGAACTGTATGGGCAACTTTCAAAGCAATATTCCATGCAGATCATAGCCTCCGGCGGCGTGTCCGGCATGGAAGATGTGCGGGCCCTGAAGGAGCTGGGGCTGTACGGCGCCATCATCGGGAAGGCCTACTATACCGGGGCGTTGGATCTGGCGAAAGCAATCGAGGTGGCAAGATGATCACAAAGAGAATCATACCCTGTCTGGACGTGAAAAACGGGCGAGTGGTCAAGGGCGTCAACTTTGAGGGCGTCCGGGACGTATCTTCGCCTGTGGATCTGGGCCGATATTACTCCGACCACGGCGCGGACGAACTGGTGTTTTACGATATCACCGCCTCCTTTGAGGGGCGGACCTTGTTCACGGATATCCTGCGCCGGGTGGCGGAGACCATCTTTATTCCCCTGACTGTGGGCGGCGGGATCAACACCGTGGAGGACTTCGACCGGGTGCTCAAGTGCGGCGCCGATAAGGTCAGCGTCAACTCCGGTGCCATCCGCAATCCCTCTCTGGTGGGGGAGGCCGCCCGGAAATACGGCGACCAGTGCGTGGTACTCTCCGCGGACGTGAAGCGCGTGGACGGCAGCTTCCGGGTCTTCGCCAAGGGCGGCCGGGAGGATACCGGCATGGAGGCCATCGCATGGATCAAAAAGTGCGTGGACATGGGAGCCGGCGAGGTGGTGGTCAATTCCATCGACACCGACGGCGTCAAGCAGGGCTTTGATATCGAGATGCTTCGGGCCGTGCGGGAGGCCGTTAAAGTACCGGTGATCGCCTCCGGCGGCGCGGGCTCCATGGCGGATTTTGTCCGGCTGTTCAAGGAGATCCCGGATATCGACGCGGGGCTGGCCGCTTCTGTTTTCCATTTTGGCGAGATCCAGATCCCGGACCTGAAGCGGGAGCTGCGGAGAAATGACATTGTGGTGAGGCTGTAACTATGATCAAGATCGACGAATTGAAATTTGATGAGAAGGGGTTGATCCCGGCAGTGGTGGTTGACGCGGTCAGCAAAAAGGTGCTGACGGTGGCCTATATGAACCGGGAGAGCCTGACGATTTCCATGGAAAAGGGTTTGACCTGCTTCTGGAGCCGCTCCCGTCAGGAGCTATGGCTGAAAGGGGAGACCAGCGGCAATTACCAGCACATCGTCTCCATCACGGCGGACTGTGACAAGGACGCGCTCCTGGTCATGGTGGAGAAGGACGGCCCGGCCTGCCATCTGGGGACGGACTCCTGCTTTTCCAATCCGCTGTGGTACAGCGACAGCCTGTCGGAGTTTAGCCTCCAGGGCCTGTACGATCTGCTGCAGGGCCGCAAGGAGGAACGGCCGGAGGGCTCCTATACCAGCTATCTGTTCGACAAGGGCATCGACAAGATCCTGAAGAAGGTGGGTGAGGAGTGCACTGAGGTGATCATCGCCTCCAAGGCCGACGATAAAAAGGAGACGATCTACGAGGTGGCGGACCTGGCCTATCACGTGATGGTGATGATGGTCCAGATGGGCATCAGTGTGGAGGATGTGCAGAGAGAGCTGGCTTCCCGCCATGTGATCGACCACAAGGTCAAGCAGGAGAAAATGACCCAATGAGTCTCTCCAACTACCATACCCATACCCGATACTGCGACGGCAAGGACAGCCCTGAGGAGCTGGTGCTGGAGGCGATCCGCCTTGGCTGCCCGCAACTTGGCTTTTCCGGACACTCATACCTGCCCTTTACCGACTGGACCATGAGCGAGGCGGGGACGGCGGCCTATGGTCAGGAGATCCGCCAGCTGCAGGAAAAGTATCGAGACCGGATCAAACTGTACCTGGGGATCGAGTACGATTATTATTCGGAACTGGACACCAGCCCCTTTGACTATGTGATCGGAAGCGTCCATTTCCTGCATCGGGATGGCTGTTACCTGCCCGTGGATGAGAGCAGGGCAGACCAGATCACCCTGGTCAATGAGCATTACGGCGGGGACTTTTACAGCTTTGTCGAGGACTACTACACCACGGTGGCCGGGGTTTATGAAAAGACAATGTGCGATATCGTCGGGCATTTTGATTTGGTGACAAAGTTCAACGAGGGCGGATGTCTCTTCGACACATCGCATCCCAGATATCGGAAAGCGGCGCTGGAAGCCATGGACCGCCTGCTGGAATATCCCGTGATCTTCGAGATCAACACGGGGGCCATATCCCGGGGCTACAGGACCACACCATACCCTGAGCCCTCTTTGCTGCGGGAGCTGGAAAAACGGGGCGCACCGCTGATCCTCTCTTCGGACTGCCACGACAAGAGAAATCTGCTCTATGGACTGGAGGAACTGCAGGGGAGCGCAAAGGGGATCCGTCCAAAACTGTTTATGGATTGAAATAGCGAATGAAAAAACGACTGTCTCTTTCGAGACAGCCGTTTTTATGTGTTGCGAGGGGATCAGATTCTCATGCAGACGTCCCAAGCACGCCACACGACGGTACGCAGGTTGCCGATGGCAACGCAGTCACCGACGCGGTGGACATGGGCGCTCTTCTCACCGACGGGAGCGGGAACGAAGCCGATGCCGTTGATAACAGCGTCGCACTCGACCTTGAAGGTCTCGTCGGGGGTCTTGATGACACAGTAGCCGTCACCGATCTCGGTGATGGTGCTGTGCAGGTACACGGGAACCTTGTGATACTCCATGGCGTCGCGCAGGAAGGAGGTGTTGGCAAGGCAGGTGGCCTGAGCCGCGACCAGGTCGTTGCCGTACTCGACAATGACGGGGTGCTTGCCGGCCAGGACCAGATCGTAAGCCGCCTCGCAGGAGGACTGGCCGCCGCCGAGGAATACGATCTTGTCGCCTTCAACAGACTGCTCACGCAGGAGCTGACGGAAGGACTTGGTCTTCTCAAAGCCCTTGATGTTGGGCATGGATCTGGGAACAGAACCGGTGCAGACGATGATTTCGTCAAAGCCGCGCTTGATGGTGCCCAGGTCGTTGACCTCGGAATTGAAGCGAACTTCGATGTTGTAGCGCTTGATCTCGTCTCTGTACCAGCTGATCAGCTTCTTGTCATTCTCTTTGAAGGTCATGGCGGAAGCGGTCAGGAACAGGCCGCCCAGCTGATCTTCCTTCTCGAAGATCACGGGGTTGTGACCACGCTTTTTCAGAACCAGAGCGCACTCCATACCACCGACGCCGCCGCCGATGATGGCGACCTTCTTGGGCTTCTTGGTGGGCACGATCTTGTAACGATTGTGCTGCATGGTGGGCGGGTTCAGAGCGCAGCGGGCCAGGTGCAGGGAGTCGCCCAGGGACTGCATGTTCTCGGTGCCGTTGGCCTTGGAGAAGTTGAAGCAGCCATTGTGGCAGCGGATGCAGGGACGGATCTCGTTCTCGCGACCGGTCTTGATCTTGGTGACCCAGTTCTCGTCGACCAGGTTCTGACGGGCGATGGCGATGGCGTCCAGACGGCCGGCGGCGATCTCTTCCGCAGCCTTCTCCGGGGTCATGCGGCCAGCGCAGGCAACAGGGATATCAATGAACTGACGGATATGCTCGACGTCTGCCAGGTTGCAGTTGTCGGGCATGTACTGAGGCGGATGAGCCCAGTACCAGGCGTCGTAAGTGCCGTTGTCGCAGTTGAGGAAGTCATAGCCAGCATCCTGCAGGATCTTGACGGCCTTTTCGGACTCAGCCAGGTCACGGCCGAACTCTTCAAACTCCTCATAAGGCATGGCGCCCTTGCGCCAGCCCTTGGTGCAGGAACGGACGGAGTAACGCAGGGAGACGGGGAAGTCGTCGCCGGCCTGCTTCTTGATCTCCTGAACGATCTCAGTGGCGAAGCGGAGACGATTCTCCAGGGAGCCGCCGTACTGGTCGTTACGGAAGTTCATGTTGGCAATGGCGAACTGGTCCAGGTTGTAGCCTTCATGGACAGCGTGGATCTCAACGCCGTCGATACCGGCCTCACGCAGCTTCTTGGCGGTGGCGCCGAAGTGCCACACCATCTCCTGGATCTCTTCAATGGTGAAGGGACGGGAATTCAGGTTGTCAGCCCAGCGGTTGGGGGTCTCAGAAGCGGAGGCGCAGCTGTACTGCACGTCCACGATGGGGCTGGCCAGCTTGTTCAGCACGTCGTTTCTGGCGAGAGCGGCCATCCAGGGGGTAACGGCCATGGAACGGCCGAAGCCGCCGGCCAGCTGGATGAAGAGCTTACCGCCGGTCTTGTGGTACTCTTCCATGTAGGGCTTGAGTACTCTGTACATCTGACGGTTGGAGTCCAGCCATTTTCTGCCCATGGTGTCACGAATGACCTGCATGCCGGGGAGGACCAGGCCAACGCCGTCCTTGGCACGCTTCAGCAGGAAGTCCGCGCCTTCCAGGTCAAAGTGGGAAGGCTCCAGCCAGCCGAACAGGGTGGTGCCGCCCATGGAACATTGTACGATGCGGTTGGGAATTTCTACTTCTCCGATTTTGAACGGAGTAAATAGAGGTTCGTAAATAGCGTTCATAAAATATCCCCTTTTTCAGTAATTTTTCCGTGTGCGATTAAGGAAGCAAAGCTCTGACAAAGTCGATCGGCCACATCAGCAGGTCGCCGCCGAGACGGACCTTATCGAGGATAGCCAGATAAAGATCCTCGCCAAGCACTGCAAACAGCTTCTCCTGAACTTCGGCCTTTTGCGCCAGCTTGCCGCACAGGTAGGCGACACCGCCAAAACACGCGAGGAACAAGAGCTTCTTTGCTGCTTTTTTCATGTTTTCCCCTCCTGTAAAAATTTGATTGCGATTTGATTGCTCATAATATACCGCAGTGTAACAATTATAATTGGAAATCCGGAAATAGTCAAGGCCAAGTTGTGCAAATTGAACAACTTGACCTTGTTTTAGAATCTCAGAAACTGATGTTTAGACAAAAGATGACCAACTGTCACCAAAGCTTTTATTTTTTGAAGCTATCTTTTAAGGCGACAGCGCGGTTGAACACCAGATGGCCGGGAGCGGCGTCCTTGTTGTCCAGGCAGAAGTAGCCCTGGCGCATGAACTGATAGCCGGTGGAGTTCTTTCCGGGCTCCGGCATGGGGGCTTCGGCGAGGCTGGCCTCCACCTTGCAGTGCTGCAGGACCACGAGACTTTCGGGGTTGATGTAATCCAGGAAATTCTTGTCCGGGCCGTCGGGATCGGGATCGGTGAACAGATAGTCGTAAAGCCGGACCTCGGCGTCGGCGCAGGTGGCGGCGTCCACCCAGTGGATGGTAGCGCCCTTTACCTTGCGTCCGTCAGCGGGATCGCCGCCGCGGCTGTTGGGGTCGTACTCGCACAGGACCTCGGTCACATTCCCAGCTTCATCCTTTACACAGCCGGTGCAGGTGACCAGGTAGGCGCCCTTGAGCCGCACCTCGTAGCCGGGGTGCAGGCGCTTATACTTGGGGGCGGGGACCTCCATGAAGTCGTCCGCTTCGATCCACAGGGTCCGAGAGAAGCTGACCTGACGGCTGCCGTCCTCGGGCTTGAGGGGGTTGTTCTCAATGGTCAGCAGCTCACTCTGCCCCTCGGGGTAGTTGGTGACGGTGAGCTTGATGGGATGCAGGACCGCCATGACCCGGCGGGCATTCTCGTTCAGATCGTCCCGCAGGCAGCTCTCCAGCAGGGCCCAGTCCACCGTGGAATCCACCTTGGAGACGCCGATGCGTTCACAGAAATTGCGGATGGAACGGGAGGTGTAGCCCCTGCGGCGGAGACCGCAGAGGGTGGGCATCCGGGGATCATCCCAGCCGGAGACCCGCTTCTCCTCCACCAACTGACGCAGCTTGCGCTTGGACATGACGGTATAGTTGATGCCCAGCCGGGCAAACTCGATCTGCCGGGGCTTGATGCCCGGGATGGAGACATTGGAGACCACCCAGTCGTACAGTGGCCGGTGATCCTCATACTCCAGGGAGCACAGGGAGTGGGTGATGCCTTCCAGCGCGTCCTGGATGGGATGGGCAAAGTCATACATGGGGAAGATGCACCACTTGTTGCCCTGGCGGTGATGCTCGATGTAGCGGATGCGATAGAGCACCGGGTCGCGCATGTTGAAGTTGCCGCTGGCCAGGTCGATCTTGGCCCGCAGGGTATAGCGGCCCTCTTCAAATTCCCCGTCGCGCATGCGCCGGAACAGGTCCAGATTTTCCTCGATGGGCCGGTCCCGCCAGGGACTGACGGCGGGCCGGGTGGTGTCGCCCCGATACTCGCGGAATTGCTCAGGCGTCAGCTCGCACACATAGGCCAGGCCCTTGCGGATCAGCTCCAGAGCATACTCATAGGTCTTTTCAAAATAGTCCGAGCCGTAGAAGAAACGATCGCCCCAGTCAAAGCCCAGCCAGTGGATATCCTCCTGAATGGCGTCCACATATTCTGTGTCCTCCTTGGCGGGGTTGGTATCGTCCATCCGCAGATTGCAGATGCCTCCGAAGCGCTCTGCGGTGCTGAAGTCAATGGTCAGCGCCTTGCAGTGACCGATATGCAGATAGCCGTTGGGCTCCGGCGGGAAACGGGTGTGCACCTGCATCCCATAGCAGCGCTGCCCTTCGGACAGATCCTCCTGCACAAAGGCCTCGATAAAGTTTCTTGCGTTCTCGTCCATTTTGTGTACCTCTCTGTATAAAGTGCGCAAATAGTATACTCTATTTTTGGTTTGATTACAATATGATTCTGAAAGGATTGTCCCAAAATAAAAACTATGATAGACTGAGAAAAACACTTGCAAAATGGGAAAAGGCCGATTATAATATGCTCAATTAAATTTTATAAAATCAATTCAAAGGAGAACGAACATGTCTGATACGTTTGACGTCATTATCGTCGGCGGCGGCGCTGCGGCCACTTCCGCAGCCCTGACCTGCCTTAACCGCGGCAAGACCGTGGGCGTTGTAGCCAACAAGACGGATACCAGCAGCCTTTATAAGGCAGAGAAGGTCACCAACTATCCCGGCCTGCCGCCTATGACCGGTTCGGAGATGAGCGAGCTGTTTCGCAGGCAGCTGGAGGAGAGCCAGGCGGAGATCATCACCGGCCGCGCCCTGTCGGTCATGCCCATGGGCGACAGCTTCGGCGTGGCTGTGGGCAGCGACTATTACATGTGCAAGGCGGTCATCCTGGCCGCCGGTATCACCCGGGAAAAGCTCTATCCCGGTGAGGCGGAATATCTGGGCCGGGGCGTCAGCTACTGCGCCACGTGCGATGGCATGCTCTATCGCGGCAAGACGGTTGCCGTGGTGGGCGCCGGGGAAGAGGCCAAGGCAGACGCTGACTTCCTGGAGGGGATCGGCTGCACGGTGCTGCGTTTCCCCCAGAACGGACGCTACGAGGTCCGCGGTGAGAAGAAGGCGGATACCCTGGTGTTCGCCGGTGAAGAGCATAAGGTGGACTGCGTGTTCATCATCAAGGATACCGTATCGGTCACCAAGCTGGTGCCCGGTCTGGAGTATGCCGAGGGCGGCATCGCGGTGGACCGGCATATGGCCACCAACGTGCCCGGTGTGTTCGCCGCGGGCGACTGCACAGGCAAGCCCTTCCAGCTGGCCAAGGCGGCCGGCGAGGGCAATGTGGCGGCCTTGTCCGCCTGTGATTACATCGCAAAGTTGGGATGAACTGAACAAAATTATAACGATCGTTTTGTAGCGGTTGACAAACTTTCCGGCATATATTATAATTTCTGCGTAAATTTTTTTGCGCGTTGACGAGCAGGAGTACACAGCAGGCGGACTTCAGAGAAGAGGCGGTTGGTGCGAGCCTCAAGAATGCCCTGTGGAAGGTCGGCTTTGAGCGCCCGGGGTGAAGGGGTGACCTGCGTAGCTTCGGCGTAAGGCCTGCGTTAAGGGCCGGAGAGTGCCGCAGCAATGCGGAATTCAGGTGGTACCGCGGTAATGATTATCGCCCTGAGACGGAAACGTCTCAGGGCGTTTCCTATTCTGATCAGGAGGGAAGACGAATGAAAGAACTTCCGAAAGTGTACGAACCCCAGAAGGTGGAAAAAAAGATCTACGACATGTGGATGCAGGGCGGCTATTTCAAGGGTGAGATCGATCCCGATAAAGAGCCGTTCTCCATCGTGATGCCGCCTCCCAACGTGACCGGTCAGCTGCACATGGGCCATGCTCTGGACGCCACATTGCAGGATATCCTGACCCGCTATAAGAGAATGCAGGGCTATGCCGCCCTGTGGCTGCCCGGACAGGACCACGCCGGTATCGCCACGCAGATCCGCGTCGAGCAGGAGCTGCGGGAGAAGGAGGGCCTAAGTCGTTACGACCTGGGCCGCGAGAAATTCCTGGAGCGGGTTTGGGACTGGAAAAACCAGTTCGGAAACCGCATCATCGAACAGCAGAAGAGCCTGGGCGTCTCCTGCGACTGGGACCGCAACCGTTTCACCATGGACGAGACCTGCGCCAAGGCCGTCCGCGAGACCTTCTGCGATCTGTATGATAAGGGCCTGATCTATAAGGGCAGCCGCATCATCAACTGGTGTCCCCACTGCCGCACCGCACTGTCGGACGCGGAGGTGGAGTACAAGGACATGCCCGGCAGCTTCTGGCATATCCGCTATCCCATCGAGGATTCCGACGAGGAATTCATCATCGCCACCACCCGGCCGGAGACCATGCTGGGCGACTCCGGCGTGGCTGTCCACCCGGACGATGAGCGCTACGCGCACCTGGTGGGGAAGAACGCCATCCTGCCTCTGGTGGGCCGCAAGCTGCCCATCGTAGCAGACGATTATGTAGAGCTGGGCTTTGGGACCGGCGCCGTGAAGATGACCCCCTGCCACGACCCCAACGACTATGAGGTGGGCCTGCGCCACGGTCTGGAGCAGATCCAGTGCATCGACGAGGACGCGAAGATCATCAACGGCGGCAAGTATGACGGCATGGATCGCTATGAGGCCCGTAAAGCCATCGTGGCCGACCTGGAGGAACAGGGCTATCTGGTCAAGACCGAGCCCTACAACCACAACGTGGGCTGCTGCTACCGCTGCGGCACCGTGGTGGAGCCGCTGACCAGTCCCCAGTGGTTCGTGAAGATGAAGCCCCTGGCCAAGGCCGCCATCGACGTGGTCAAGGACGGGCGCATCAAGTTTGTGCCCGAGCGCTTTACCAAGACCTATCTGAACTGGATGGAGAACGTGCACGACTGGTGCATCTCCCGCCAGCTGTGGTGGGGCCACCAGATCCCCGCCTGGTACTGTGCCGACTGCGGCCACATCACCGTCTCCCGGCAGGATGCCTGTGAATGCGAGAACTGCCATAGCAAGAACATCACCCGGGATGAGGATGTGCTGGATACCTGGTTCTCCTCCGCTCTCTGGCCCTTCTCCACCATGGGTTGGCCCGACAAGAACGAGACCCTGGATTATTGGTATCCCACCACGGTCATGGTCACCGGCTATGACATCATCTTCTTCTGGGTGGCCCGCATGATCTTCTCCGGAATGGAGCAGATGAAGGAAGAGCCCTTCTATACGGTGTTCATCCACGGCATCGTCCGTGACAGCCTGGGCCGCAAGATGTCCAAGTCCCTGGGCAACGGCATCGATCCGCTGGAGATCGTGGAGAAGTACGGCGCCGACGCGCTGCGCTATAACCTGATCACCGGCAACTCTCCCGGCAACGACATGCGTTTCTATGTGGAGAAGTGCGAGGCTATGCGCAACTTCTGCAACAAGCTGTGGAACGCCTCCCGCTTCGTGATGATGAATCTGACCATCGACAAGAACGAGCTGCCTGAAAAGCTGGAGATCGAGGACAAGTGGATCCTCTCCAAGCTCAACGATGTGGTCAGGGAAGTCTGCGAGAACATGGACAGCTTCGAGCTGGGCGTGGCCGCGGGCAAGATCTACGATTTTATCTGGGACAGCTTCTGCGACTGGTATATCGAGCTGACCAAGCCCCGCCTCAACGGCGAGGATGAGGCGTCCAAGCTGGCGGCTCAGAAGGTGCTGCTGTATGTGCTGACGGAGATTTTGAAGCTGGTGCACCCCTTCATGCCCTTTATCACGGAAGAGATCTGGCAGGCGCTGCCCCATGAGGGCGAGGCGCTGATGATCGCCAAGTATCCCGAGTACAGCGAGGCGCTGAGCTTCCCCGAGGACGAGCAGAGCTTCGAGATGGTCATGGCGGCCATCAAGGCCGTCCGCGCCCGCCGCAGCGATATGAACGTGCCGCCTTCCCGCAAGGCCCACCTGTTCATCGCCACCGACAAGAAGGCCGCTTTTGAGGCCGGTATCAGCTATATCAAGAAGCTGGCCTACGCCAGTGAGGTCGAAGTGGCGGACATGCCGCCTGCCGGCAGTGAGAGCATGGTCTCCGTGGTCACGGACAATGCCCGCATGTTCATGCCTCTGGCGGAACTGGTGGATCTGGAGAAGGAGAAAGCCCGGATCGAGAAGGAACTGGCCAACGCCGAAAAACAGCTGGCTGGGCAGAATGCCAAGCTGGCCAACGAGAATTTTGTGACCCGCGCTCCCGAGGCCGTGGTCAATGTGGAGCGGGAGAAGAAGGCAAAGCTGGAGGCGCTGATCGTCAACCTGAAGTCCAGCCTTGAAAATCTGGGCAAATAAGCCCATTCGACAAGCTTCACAGAGAATTTAGAATAAAATGGCGCTGCAGCCATAAAGCTGCGGCGCTATTTTTTATCCAGAAAGGGGAGCGAAATGAACATCCATACCGCATTTTCCGCCGGCAGACTCACGCTCTATCTGTCCGGCGAACTGGACCACCACGAAGCCCGGTCAGCCGCAAGCCTGATCGATCAGTTGCTGGATGAGTATCTGCCACGGGACTGTGCTGTGGACATGTCCGGACTGAATTTCATGGATTCCTCCGGCATTGCGGTGATCATCCGCATCAGCAGGAGGCTCAAGGACATGGGCGGCAGAGTGTGGATCGAAAACCCGGCCGGACAGCCCCGCCGGGTACTTGACGCCTCGGGGATCGACAGGCTGGTCCCTGTGGCCATCAGCAGATAGGAGGAAAAGGAATGAACGCACAAAACTACATAAAACTGGATTTCCCAAGCCAGAGCTGCAATGAGGCTTTTGCCCGTACGGCTGCCGCGGCCTTTGCTGCTCAGCTGGATCCGACCCTGGAGGAGATCGGCGATATCAAGACCGCCGTCTCCGAGGCCGTGACCAACTGCATCGTACACGCCTACCCCAAGGAGATCGGGCGGATCAGCATGCGGCTGCGGATCCTGCCGGACGGGCAGCTGGAGATCTCCGTCCGGGACTGGGGCTGCGGGATCGAAAATGTGGAGCAGGCCATGAAGCCGCTCTTCACCACCGGCGGCGAGGAGCGCGGCGGCATGGGCTTTACCATCATGGACAGCTTCATGGACAAGCTGCGGGTCCGCTCCGCGCCGGGAAAGGGGACCACGGTGGTCATGGTCCGGGCTCTGCGGCAGCGCCGGAAAAGGGTATGAGCGAGGAGCTCTATGAGGCGATCCGCGCGGCCCAGGCCGGGGACCGGGAGGCCGCCGGGAAGCTGGTGGAGGAAAACGCGGGCCTGATCTGGAGCGTGGCCCGGCGCTATTTCGGCCGGGGCACGGATCCGGAGGACCTGTATCAGCTGGGCTGCGTGGGCTTCCTGAAGGCCATCGAGGGCTTTGATCTGAACTACGGCACCCGGTTTTCCACCTACGCGGTGCCCAAGATCTCCGGGGAGATCCGGCGTTTTCTCCGGGATGACGGGACGGTGAAGGTCAGCCGCGGGATCAAGGAGCAGGCGGCGCAGATCCGGGCCGCCCGTACGGCGCTGGAACAGCGGATGGGACGGGAGCCCACCATCACGGAGCTCGCCAGGGAGACCGGGCTCACCCCGGAGGATATCGCCTTTGCCGAGACGGCCACCGGGCCTGCCGAGAGCCTGCAGCGGGAGAGCGGTGACGACGGCTTTACCCTGGAGCATGTGCTGGGCGACTACGCCGCGGAAGAACGCATGGTGGAGCACGTGGCCCTGCGGGCGGTGATCGAGAAGCTGCCGGAGCGGGAGCGCCAGGTGGTGGCGCTGCGCTATTACCACGGTATGACCCAGCAAAACTGCGCCCGGGTGATGCGGGTCTCCCAGGTGCAGATCTCCCGCCTGGAGCGGCGGGCGGTGGAGCTGCTGCGCCAATGGCTGCAATGAGGCCATGTGCGGAATGATCAGATTCCGGAAAAGCAAAAGGAAATCTTTGTCTATTTTTCTGCTTGACAAGAGAGAGGGGAGAGATTATATTTATTTACAGTGTTAAAGAGCCGTAAGGAGAAGCCTATGAACGCCCGTTTTTATACCGCATATTATTACTTTACTGTGACGAAACGGTAAGGGTAATTTGTGGTGCAAAGATAGGCTGAAGATTTTGCTTTCAATGCTGCACAGGTTACGCCTGTGCAGCTTTTTCTTTTCCACGAATAACGGTTCAAATCATAGGAGGAAAGAATCATGATCGTTGTATTGAAGCACGGAACATCTCCCGACAGACAGGAGCAGCTGATCCACTGGCTGAAGAATCTGGGACTGCAGATCCACGTATCCAAGGGCGAGGCCTATACGGTCCTGGGCCTGGTGGGCGACACCAGCCGCGTGGATATGGACCTGGTGGGCAGCCTGGACATCGTGGACGCGGTCAAGCGTGTGTCCGAGCCCTTCAAATGCTGCAACCGGAAGTTCCATCCGGAGGATACCGTGGTGGAAGTGGGCGATGTGAAGATCGGCGGCGGTCATTTTGTCATGATCGCGGGTCCCTGCTCGGTGGAGAGCGAGGAGCAGATCGTGGCTGTGGCGCAGGCCGTGAAGGCCTCCGGCGCGGATCTGCTGCGCGGCGGCGCGTTCAAGCCCCGTACTTCCCCTTATGATTTCGCCGGCCTGAAGGCTGAGGGCCTGGAGCTGCTGAAGATTGCCAGAGCGGAGACGGGCCTGCCCTTCGTGACGGAGCTGATGAACATCATGGATCTGGATCTGTTCGAGGATGTGGATGTGATCCAGGTGGGCGCGCGGAATATGCAGAACTTCGACCTGCTGCGGGAGCTGGGCAAGGTGGACAAGCCCATCCTCTTGAAGCGCGGTCTTGCCAATACCCTGAAGGAGCTGCTGATGAGCGCGGAGTACATCATGGCCAGCGGCAACGAGCGGGTCATGCTCTGCGAGCGGGGTATCCGCACCTTCAGCGACTATACCCGCAACACCCTGGATCTGTCAGCGGTCCCCATGCTGCGGGAGCTGAGCCATCTGCCCATCATCGTGGATCCCAGCCACGCCACCGGTATTGCCCGCCTGGTGCCGCCCATGGCCCTGGCAGCCACCGCTGCCGGCGCGGACGGCCTGATCATCGAGGTCCACAACGACCCCATCCACGCTCTCTGCGACGGGGCCCAGTCCCTGCGGCCAGAGGAGTATGACAAGCTGGCGGCCAAGGTCCGCAGCATCCGGGAGGTCGTGGAATGAAGGTCGGCGTAGTTGGTCTGGGCCTGATCGGCGGGTCCATGGCGAAAGCATACAAGGCGGCAGGACACCAGGTCCTGGCCCATAACCGCAGCCGCTCCACGCTGGACTTTGCCATGCTCAGCGGCGCGGTGGATGAGGAATTGACGAAAGAAAATATAGGCGACTGCGACCTGATCCTGGTGGCGGTCTATCCCCAGGCGGCCATCAACTATCTGAAGGAGATGGGACCCTACATCGGGAAAAAGCCCATCGTGATCGACTGCTGCGGCACCAAGCGCGTGGTCTGTGAGGCCTGTTTCCCCCTGGCGGAGGAATACGGCTTTACCTATCTGGGAGGCCATCCCATGGCGGGCACCCAGTATTCCGGCTTCAAATATGCCAAGGCGGACCTGTACCAGGGCGCTCCTATGGTGATCGTGCCGCCGCGCTTTGACGATATCGAGCTGCTAGGCCGGGTCAAGGAACTGCTGGAGCCCGCGG
This sequence comes from Oscillospiraceae bacterium, assembly GCA_017470325.1. The sequence goes on along the minus strand of JAFUES010000007.1, from coordinate 69,342 downwards.
GCTTCGGCTCCTTCTCCGTCACCACGGCGGATAAGCACGACGCCATGATCGCCTTCACCTCACAGATGGCCCATGTGGTGTCCAACGCCTACATCAAGAGTCCCACCGCGGGGGTCCACAAGGGTTTTTCCGCAGGCAGCTACAAGGATATGACCCGTGTGGCCTGGCTCAATCCCCAGATGTGGGCGGAGCTGTTTTTGGAAAACAAGGATTGCCTGCTGTACGAGCTGGATCTGTTCATCGGCAGCCTGCAGCAATACAAGGAGGCCATGGAGACCAACGATCTGGACCGGCTGGTCCGGCTTCTGGATGAAGGGAGAAAGCGTAAGGAGGAGGTGGACGGCTGATGACCGTCGTTCCTGTAAAAGCTTCCCGTGATTACGAGGTGCTGATCGGCGCCGGGCTCCTGGACGAGTTGGGCAGCCGGGTGCGCAAGGTCAGCAGCGCGAAGACCGCCGCGGTGATTTCCGGCGAGCAGGTGTTTCCCCTGTACGGGGCGCGGGTGATCGCCTCTCTTGAGGCGGCGGGCTTTCGGGTGATCCACTATGTGCTACCTCAGGGGGAGGCGGCCAAGAGCCTCACCGTCTACGGGGAGCTGCTGAACTTCCTGTCGAACAACCATATGACCCGGGGGGATATCCTCGTTGCCCTGGGTGGCGGCGTGACCGGAGATCTGACCGGCTTTGTGGCCGCCACCTATCAGAGGGGCATCGGCTTTGTCCAGGTGCCCACGACCCTGCTGGCGGCTGTGGATTCCTCCGTGGGCGGCAAGACCGCCATCAATCTGCCCACAGGCAAGAACCAGGTGGGCTGCTTCTACCAGCCGCTGCTGGTCCTGTGCGATCCGACTGTGCTGGATACCCTGCCGGAGGAGGAATTTCGCTGCGGCAGCGCGGAGGTCCTGAAATACGGTGTTCTGGGCAACCGGGGCTTTTTCGATGAACTGGTGCAAACGCCCATCCGTCAGCAGCTGGAGCATGTGATCCGGACCTGTGTGGAGATGAAGCGGGATATCGTGGCTGAGGATGAATTCGACCGGGGAAAGCGGCAGCTGCTGAATCTGGGTCACTCCTTCGGTCATGCGGTGGAGGCCTGCAGCGGCTTCACGGTGCTGCACGGACAGGCCGTGGCCATCGGCATGGCGGCCATCACCCGGGCCGCCGCGGCAAAGGGCTTCTGCAGCCGGGAGACTGTGAACGAGCTGCTGGCCGCATTGGAACAGTATGGCCTGCCGACGCAGACGGAGTATCCGCTGGACGACATGGTCCAGGCGGTGTATACGGATAAAAAGCTGGACGGCGATACCATGCATCTGGTAGTGCCGGAGGTCATCGGCCGCTGCCGGATCCACGCGGTGCCGATCGCAGAGGTCAGGGACTGGATGCGGCTTGGAGGGATCGGATGAACAAGACACTTGCACCGGGAGAGCGCACAGGCTGCGTCCGGGTCCCGGCGTCCAAATCTCAGGCCCACCGGCTTCTGATCTGCGCCGCGCTGGGAACAGGGGAGACCCTGATTCGGTGCGATGGGATCTCCAGGGATATCGCGGCCACCATGGATTGTCTCAAGGCCCTGGGGGCGGAGATCCTGCTCCTGCCGGACGGGCAGATCCAGGTGAAGCCCATACAAGCTGTTCCGGCGAAAGCGGATCTTTACTGCGGCGAGAGCGGCTCCACCCTGCGTTTTCTGCTGCCGGTGGTGGGTGCTCTGGGCGCGACTGTGGTTTTCCACATGGAGGGGCGGCTGCCTAAGCGGCCCTTGGCTCCGCTGGATGAGCAGCTGCGCGATCACGGTATGCAGATCGAGCAGATGGGAGATCTGCTGCTCTGCAGCGGTCAGCTGCGCCCCGGCGCCTATACCCTGCCGGGCAACGTGTCTTCCCAATACATTTCCGGCCTGCTGATGGCCCTGCCGCTTTTGCCGGGTGACAGCAGCCTGACGGTCAGCGGGCAGGTGGAGTCGGCGGCCTATATCACCATGACGGAGGACGCACTGTCGCTCTCCGGCATAAGACTTGAAAAGAACGAGAACCGATACAGCATTCCCGGTGGACAGCGGGCAAGCTTGCCGGAGCAGCTGCAGGTGGAAGCGGACTATTCCAACGCGGCCTTTTTCCTGAGCATCGGCGCCCTGTCAGGACTCGGAATGAATGTCAAGGGGCTTTCACCAGATTCCTCCCAGGGAGACAAGGCGATTATGGAGATCCTGGGGCGCTTCGGCGCGGAGCTCTGGATCCGGGAGGACGCCGTGTGGATCCGCAGAGGCGCACTTTGCGGCTGCGAGATCGACGCCGCGCCCATACCGGATCTGATTCCGGTGCTGAGCGTGGTGGCCTCCGTGGCGAAAGGGGAGACCCGGATCGTCAATGCCGCCCGCCTGCGGCTGAAGGAGTCCGACCGGCTTGCCAGCACCACCCAGATGCTCAAGTCCCTGGGCGCGGACATCACGGAGTTGGACGATGGACTTGTGATCCGCGGTGTGGAGGCCTTGACCGGCGGCACGGTGGACGCCTGCGGTGATCACCGGATCGCTATGGCGGCGGCTGTGGCCGCCTGCGCCTGCAAAGGTCCGGTGAATGTCATCGGAGCGGAATGCGTACAGAAGTCCTATCCCCGCTTCTGGGAGGATTTTGAGCAATTGACAGGAGGCGAAGTATGAGCAGCAGTTACGGAGAGAATTTTCGTCTGACCATTTTTGGCCAGTCCCATTCTCCGGCCATCGGCGTGACTATGGAGGGCATCCCCGCCGGTGAGGAGCTGGATCTGGAGGAGCTGCAGCGATTTCTGGACCGGCGCGCGCCGGGGAAGAACGCATACTCTACTGCCCGCAAAGAGGCGGACGCTCCGGAATTTGTATCCGGATTAAAAGGAAATATCAGCTGCGGTGTGCCCATGACGGCGCTCATCCGCAATACCAATACCCGTTCCCAGGATTATTCCGGTCTGGATCGTGTACCGCGGCCGGGCCACGCGGACTATACCGCTGCGGTAAAATACTTCGGCGCCCAGGACTATGCGGGCGGCGGGCATTTTTCCGGGCGACTGACGGCGCCGCTCTGTATCGCAGGCGGGATCTGCATCCAGCTCCTGCGTAAAGAGGGGATCGAGATCATCTCCCGGATCGCCTCTATCGGCGGCGTTCGGGATGAGGGCGCCTTGACCGCGCCCACAGCGGATAAGGCTTTTCCCACGGTCAGCGATGCGCGGGGAGAAGAGATGCAGGCGCGGATCGCCCAGGTAAAAGCGGAGGGAGACTCCGTGGGCGGCGTGATCGAATGTACGGTGCTGGGCCTGCCTGTCGGGCTGGGCGACCCTATGTTCGACGGCATGGAGAACCGGATCGCAGCCATTGTATTCGGCATTCCCGCCGTCAAGGGCATTGAATTCGGCGAGGGCTTCGCCGCGGCGGAGCTGCGCGGCAGCGAGAACAACGATTGCTTTTCCGTCGTGGGCGGCAAGGTGGCGACCACGACCAACCACAGCGGCGGCATCCTGGGCGGCATCACCAACGGTATGCCCCTGACTTTCCGGGTGGCGGTCAAGCCCACCGCTTCTATCGCCAAAGAGCAGGACAGCGTGGATCTGCAGACCCTGCGGCCGGAAAAGCTGACGGTGACAGGGCGGCACGATCCCTGTATCGTGCCCCGGGCCGTGCCCGTTGTGGAAGCTGCGGCGGCCATCGCGGTATACGACGCGCTGCTCCAGCGCAGAAAAGAAACGAGGTGACGTGAGTATGGACCTGAAAGAATGCAGAAAAGAGATCGACACCATCGACGATCAGCTGCTGGAACTGTTTGCCAAACGCATGGGCGTCTCGGTCCAGGTGGCGGCCTATAAAAAGGAACACGGTCTGCCCGTCCTGGATGCTACCAGAGAGCGGGAGAAGCTGAACGATATGCTGCAGAAGAGCCCGGAAGGGATCGGGGAGTATGCGGTGAGCCTGTTTTCCCTCATCATGGATCTCAGCCGCAGCAGCCAGAACCGACTGCTGGGGACCCATACAGAGCTGACAAAGCAGATCACCCAGGCCATCGAGTCCACGCCCCGGCTGTTCCCGGCCAATGCCACAGTGGCCTGCCAGGGGGTGGAGGGCGCTTATTCCCAGATCGCCTGTGAGAAGCTGTTCAAGCTGCCGAACATCTCCTACTATCCCAGCTTCGGCTCGGTATTCACCGCCATCGAGGAGGGAAAGTGCCGCTACGGTGTGATCCCCCTGGAAAACAGCACGGCCGGGTCCGTGAATGCGGTCTATGATCTGATGATGCAGCACAACTTCCGCATCGTCCGCAGTGTGCGGATCAAGGTGGACCACAATCTGCTGGTCAAGCCCGGGACCCAGCTTAGCGATATTCGGGAGATCTATTCCCATGAGCAAGCCATCAGCCAGTGCGCGGGCTTCCTGCAGAAGCTCAGCGGCGTCAAGGTGATCCCCTGCGCCAACACGGCAGTTGCCGCCAAGATGGTCTCTGAGGCGGAGGACAACAGTGTGGCGGCCCTGTCGTCCCGTTCATGCATGAAGCTGTACGGGCTCTCCTGCCTGGCGGAGGCGGTGCAGGACAAGGGCAACAACCACACCCGCTTTATCTGCATCAGCAAGGACCTGGAGATCTATCCCGGCGCGGACCGGACCAGTCTGATGATGGTGCTGCCGCACACGCCCGGCTCTCTGTATAAGGCCCTGTCCCGCTTTTATGCGTTGGGGATCAACCTGATCAAGCTGGAAAGCCGGCCCATGCCGGACCGCAACTTCGAATTCATGTTTTATTTCGACCTGGATACCTCGGTCTATTCGCCGCAGTTTATCCAGTTGATGGGAGAATTGGAGTCCATCAGCGAGGACTACTCTTACCTGGGCAGCTACAGCGAGGTGATATGATGCTCAAATGCGGACTTTTGGGAGAAAAGCTGGGACACAGCTATTCCCCGGCCATCCACGGCATGCTGGCAGACTACGAATATAAGCTCTATGAGCGCAGCCCCAAGGACGTAGAATCCTTCGTCCGAAACGGCGAATGGGATGGACTGAACGTGACCATCCCCTACAAAAAGACGGTGATGCCCTTCTGTGATCAGTTGTCTGAAACGGCAAAGCGCATCGGCAGTGTCAACACGCTGGTGCGGCGGGCCGACGGCAGCATCTATGGCGACAATACAGACGCCTACGGCTTCGAGCGCCTGGTGCGGCGCAGCGGCATCCAGGTACAGGGGAAGAAGGCCCTGGTCCTGGGCAGCGGCGGCGCTTCCGTGACGGTGTGCGACGTGCTGCAAATGCTGGGAGCCGCCAGTGTCACGGTCATTTCCCGGGGCGGAGAGAACAATTATGACAATCTGGACCGGCATGCCGACACTCAGATCATCGCCAACACCACGCCCCTTGGTATGTACCCCAACACAGGCAAGGCTGCGGTGGATCTGCGGCGGTTCCCCCGGTGCGAGGGCGTGCTGGATGTGGTCTATAATCCGGCTCGCACGGCGCTGATGCTGCAGGCGGAAGCCCTGCACATCCCCTGCGCCAGCGGTCTTTATATGCTGGTGGCCCAGGCCAAGCGCAGTTCGGAGCTGTTCACCGGCACGAGCATCGACGACAGCCAGATCGACCGTATCGAGCATATACTGGCCTCCTCTATGCAGAACGTGGTCATCATCGGCATGCCCGGCAGCGGGAAGAGTACCGTTTCCGCCGCTCTGGGGCAGAGGCTGGGCCGCCCGGTCCAGGAGGCGGACGCCCTGATCGCGGAGCAGGCCGGCTGCAGCATCCCGGAGATCTTTGCCGCCCAGGGGGAGGAGGGCTTCCGGAAGCTGGAAACTGAGGTCCTCGCGCAGCTGGGGAAACAGTCCGGCGCCATCTTGTCCACTGGCGGGGGCTGTGTGACCCGGGCGGAGAACTATCCGCTGCTGCATCAGAACGGAACGATCTTCTGGATCCAGCGGGACACGGCGCTGCTGCCCAAGGACGGCCGCCCCATCTCCCTGCGCAGCGATTTGAACGAGCTCTATGAAAAGCGCAGACCCCAGTATGAGGCCTTTGCCGACTATGTGATCGACAACAACGGCAGTCTGGAGGAGACGGTGGAGAAGATCCTGGAGGTGCTGGCATGAGACTTCTGGTGATCAACGGACCCAACATCAACATGCTGGGAATCCGGGAACCGTCCATCTATGGCAAGGAGGATTTCAATGCCCTGCAGGAGCTGGTGCGAAAGACCTGCAGCCAGGAGGGCATTGAGGTGGAGCTGTTCCAGTCCAACCATGAGGGCGCCATCGTGGACAAGATCCAGAGCGCTTACGGCGTCATGGATGGGATCGTCATCAACCCGGCCGCCTACACCCATACCAGTGTGGCCATCCTGGACGCGCTGAAATCTGTGGCCATCCCTGCTGTGGAGGTCCATATCTCCGATGTGAAGAACCGGGAAGAGTTCCGTCAGATTTCCTATGCGGGCATGGCCTGCATCAAGACTTATATGGGGCTGGGGCTTGACGGCTACCGGCAGGCGATATTATATTTAAAGCAATATCTGAACGAACGCGGTGTGGGGTAAGAGAGTATGATCGCAGTCTTTGTGAATATGGCGACGGTGCTGATCGGCAGCATGCTGGGCATCCTGTTTCGCAACCGCTTGAAGGTGGAGCTGCAGAACGCTGTCATGCGTGTGCTGTCCCTGTGTACCCTGGTCATCGGTATTTCCAGCGCCATTGCCACCCAGGATCTGCTGTGCGTGATCATTTGCCTGGTGCTGGGCACAGTGCTGGGGGAGTGGATCCGTATCGACGACGGCATCGAGAACGCGGGGGACTTCATCAAGGATAAGGTGCTGAAAGGCAAGGTAAAGGAAAACCGGTTCACCGAGGGCTTCGTGTCCGCTTGTATCCTGTTTTGCATCGGCTCCATGACCATTGTGGGTTCTCTGGAGGCTGGCATCAACCATAACTACAGCATCATCTACGCCAAGAGCACCCTGGACTTTGTGTCCTCCATGGCCTTTGGCGCGGCCATGGGCTTTGGGGTGACCTGCTCTGTGCTGTTCATCCTGCTGTTCCAGGGCGGTTTGACCCTGCTGGCCGGGCTAGTGGGTCCGGCACTGAGTACCGCCGTGGTCACAGAGATGTCCGCAGTGGGCGGCACCATACTGATCGGTATGGGCCTCAACATGGTGGGGGCTTTGAAGGAGCGGGTCAAGGTGGCCAATATGCTGCCGGCCATTTTCCTGCCCATCGCCTATTTCCCTATAGCAAACTGGCTTGGCAGCCTGTTCTGAAAAAGAAGAAAGAGCAAGTACGGCGCGTCGAATCACAGACGCGCCGTACTTGCTTTTTTATGGTTTACTCGGTTTTCAAACTGTCCAGATAAGCGGCGGGACCGCTTTCGTAGATGCTCTCACCCGTGCTGTCGATGGCCACGGTCAGGGGCATGTCCCGGACCTGCAGTCTGCGCACAGCCTCACAGCCCAGATCCTCCCAGCATAGCACCTCCAAGTCTTCCACGCAGGCGCCCATCAGCGCGCCGGCGCCGCCCAGCGCGGCCAGATACACGGCGCCGTTGCGGCGTATGGCGTCCACCACGGCGGCGCTGCGCCCGCCCTTGCCGATCATGACGCTCTGGCCAAGATCCAGCAGGCGGGGGGAGTAGGCGTCCATCCTTCCGGAGGTGGTGGGACCGGCGGAGCCGATCACCTGACCGGGCCTTTCGGGCGTGGGGCCCACATAGTAGATCACGCTTCCCTCCAGCGGGAAGGGGAGAGGCTGTCCCGCATCCAACAGCTCCATGAGCCGCTTGTGGGCGGCGTCCCGGGCGGTATAGACCGTGCCGGAAAGGAGCACCCGGTCCCCGGCGCGCAGCACGGAGAGCTGTTCTTTTGTGATCGGTGTTTGCAGTCTGTATTCCATAGGGCACCTCACAGCTCACCGCTGGCGCGGCGGGTCACATGACAGCTGATGTTCACGGCCACAGGCAGCCCGGCCACATGGGTGGGCATAGTCTCGATACAAAGCCCCAGCGCCGTGGTCCGGCCGCCGAACCCTTGGGGGCCGATGCCCAGGCGGTTGATCTCCTCCAACAGCTCCGCTTCCAAAGCGGCATAGTAGGGATCCGGGTTTGGCTGGTCGATGGGGCGAAGCAGCGCATGTTTTGCCAGGGCGGCCACCTTGTCGAAGGTGCCGCCGATCCCCACGCCGACCACGATAGGCGGGCAGGGGTTGGCACCGGCTGCGGCGACCGTATCGATGATGAACTTCTTGACGCCCTCCACGCCATCTGCCGGTTTCAGCATGGCGAGCCTGCTCATGTTTTCACTGCCGAAGCCCTTGGGGACCACGGTGAGCTTCAGCACCTCGCCCGGGACAAGCTCCACGGTGACGGCCGCGGGAGTGTTGTCCTCAGTATTGACTCGGCGCAGGGGATCGCCCACCACGCTCTTTCGCAGATAGCCCTCCGTATAGCCCCGGCGGACGCCCTCCTGGATCGCCTCCTGGAAATTGCCTTCGATGTGGACTTCCTGTCCCAGCTCCACAAAGACACAGGCAAGGCCTGTATCCTGGCAGATGGGCAGCGCCTTCTCCCGGGCGGCGTCCAGATTGGCGCAGAGCACGGACAGCGTCTCCTTCGCCAAGGGCCAGGGCTCCGCCCCGGCGGCCTCGGTCATGGCGCGGACGATATCTTCCGGCAGCTCCCGGTTGGCCCGGATACAGAGCTCGGCGACCAGGTCGCGGATTTGATCGGCAAGGATGGTTTTCATGTGCGTTTTCTCCCTTTCAGAAAAGAGGCTCCGGTCTCAGAGATCACCACGGAGAGGAAGATCAGAAGAAACCCGACCACAAGCTTGAGCGTCAGCGCCTCATGATAAAAGATCACCGAACTGAGGGCCCCGAAGACCGCCTCAAAGGTCAGAATGACGGCGGCTGTGGACGAGGGCGTATAGCGGATGCCCCAGGCCTGCAGGAAGAAGCACAGCCCCGTGCATACCACAGCCATGTACAGGATGCTGCCCCAGAGGGCGGGCGTGACCTGCTGGGCCCGATGCTCGAACAGGAGCGTTCCGATCCAACAGATGACGGCCGCCGAGGCGAATTCGATGACGGAGATGCACACCGCCTCACAGTTGGAAACGTAGCGCTCCATCATAATGATCAGCAGGGCGTAGAAGATCCCGCACAGCAGCGTGAGGATATCTCCGATGTTCAGACCCGCGGTCTCACCGCCCAGGGAGACGAAGCCGATACCGATGATGCACAGAAATGCGGCCACGAGGTTGTAGGCGGCGGGCTTTTTTCTGTAGATCGCCCAGGCCAGGAAGGGGACCAGCACGCAGTAGACCGCGGTGAGAAAGGCATTTTTCCCGGGGGTCGTATACTTGAGCCCATAGGTCTGCACGATATAAGCGGCGGCCAGACAGGCGCCGATCAGGATGCTGCCCCGCACATTTTCCCGTGTCATATGCAGGAGCTTTTTGTTGGCAAACAGGGCAAACAGCAGCGCGGCGATGGAAAAGCGGACTGCCAGGATCCACAGGATGTCGACCTGATCCAGAGCGTTTTTCAACACCACGAAGGAGGTGCCCCAGAAAAAGGTCGCGGTAAAAAGGGCCAGGCGGCCCAAAACGGTCTTGTTTATTTTCATGCTTCTTTGGTCATATGTTGGGCTGCTGCGCGCAGCATCAGCTTTTTGACGCCGATCTGTTCAAAATTGATCTCGATCAGATAATCGCCGCCCATGGGCGTCATCTTCACGATCACACCGCTGCCGAAGGCCTTGTGCTTCACATTGTCTCCCAGCGCAAAAGCGGGAAGGGCCGCGGCTGCAGCCGGTCTCGGCGCCGCGGGAGCGGGGACCTTGTAGGAGCGGGAGGGCTGCGCCTTGTAGGCAAATCCCAGGTCTCGGCTGCGGTCACTGTAGGCATAGCCCTTGGGAATGTTTTTGTGGATATGCTCCTGGGGGATCTCATCCACGAAGCGGGAGACCCGATTGGCCGTGGTCCGGCCGAATAGCATACGCTGCCGGGCGCAGACCATGTAGAGCTGCCGCTTGGCCCGGGTGATGGCCACGTAGCAGAGGCGGCGCTCCTCCTCCATCTCCTCCTGCTCGCCGATGGCGCGCATGCCGGGGAAGATGCTCTCCTCCATGCCCACCAGAAAGACTGTGGGGAATTCCAGGCCTTTGGCGCTGTGCATGGTCATCATGACAACACTGTCCGAATCCTGATCGTAATTGTCCAGATCTGTGTACAGAGCCACATTGGCCAGATAGCCCTCCAGCGAGGTGTCGCCGGACTCTTTCATATAGGAGAGGATGCTGCTCTTGAGCTCCTTGACGTTCTCCGCCCTGGTGGCGTCCTTGGGATCGGTGGATTCCTCCAGGATACGCAGGTATCCGGTCTTTTCCAGCAACTCGTCATAGAGAAGGTCCGGGGTGTTGTTTTCCGCAAAGCTCTGCAGATCCCGGATCAAATTGGCAAACTGGCGCATGCGCAGTCCCGCACGGGACAACTCCGGATAACTGTCCGCCCGACTGATGATCTCATAGATGCTGGTCTGCTCAGCGGTGGCAAGCTGCCGGGCGATCTCCAGGCTCCGCTCACCGATGCCCCGGGCGGGGCTGTTGATGATGCGGCTCAGGCGAAGATCGTCCGCCGGAACGGCGATCACGTTCAGGTAAGCCAGCAGATCCTTGATCTCCGCATGGTCAAAGAAGCGGGTGCCGCCGATGATCCGGTAGGGGATGCCCTGCCGCTTGAAAGCAAATTCCAACTGGCTGGACTGGGCGTTCATGCGGTACAGGATCGCGTGATCCCGCCAGTTGGCACCCTGGCTGTAGGCGTTCATGATGGTGGAGGCCACGAACTGCGCCTCCTCATGCTCATTGTCGGCACAGTATAATTCGATCTGCGTACCGTTGCCCTTGCTGGTCCAGAGCTCTTTGCCCTTGCGGCCCATATTGTTGCGGATGACGGCGTTGGCCGCGTTCAGGATATGGGCGGTGCTGCGGTAATTTTGCTCCAGCCGGATGGTGCGGCAGTTTTTATATTGCTCCTCAAAGGACAGAATATTTTCAATGGTGGCGCCGCGGAACTTGTAAATGCTCTGGTCATCGTCGCCCACCACGCAAATGTTGCCCCAGCCGTCGGCCAGAGTCGCGGCCAACAGATACTGCAGGTGGTTGGTGTCCTGGTACTCGTCGATCAGCACATAGCGGAAGCGGCGCTGCCAGTATTCGCACACGTCGTCATGCTCCTGCAGCAGCTTCACGGTGAAGAAGATCAGATCGTCAAAGTCCATGGCGTTGGCGGCGAACATCCGGCGCATGTATTCCACGTACAAATCGCCGATCCTGGCCCGCCGGATATCGGAGGAGGCCCTGGCCTGCTGCCGGTACTCCTCCGCACCGATGTAACTGTCCTTGGCCCGGCTGATCTCCGCCAGTACGGCCCGGGGAGGAAAGATCTTATCATCCAGATCCATATCCTTCAGGATCCGCTTCATGAGGCTTTGACTGTCGGCGGTGTCGTAAATGCTGAAATTGTCTCCAAAACCCAGCTTGTCTGCATCCCGGCGCAGGATACGCACGCAGGCGGAGTGGAAGGTGCAGGCCCAGATGTCGTTGGCCTCAGGACCCAACATCCTTTCCAGCCGGGATTTCAGCTCGCCGGCGGCCTTGTTGGTAAAGGTGATGGCCAGGATGCGCCAGGGAGCGACCGGATCGACAGCGGCCAGCTTTTCCGCCTCCGGTCCGCCGGACAGGAGCAGCTGCAGATGCTTTTCATCCGCCCCGTCGGGGATCTCATCGCTGTCCGCGGCACAGCCGTATTTGAGCAGATTGGCGATGCGGTTGATCAAAACCGTGGTCTTGCCGCTGCCTGCACCCGCCAAAATCAGCAGGGGGCCCTCCGTAGCCATGACGGCTTCCAGCTGCATGTCGTTCAGCCCGGGAAAATCGGCGCGGATCAGGGCGCGCCGGGCTTCAATATATCGTTTTTCAAAATCTGTCATCATGCCGTCGATTTTATCATAAAGCGCCGCTTTTAACAAGGCGAAAAAGTAACGGAGTCTCGGTGCGGGCAGGGCCGGTTTGTCTGTCAAAGTATACAAGGGAAGTATTGCTGTTGCAATCGGGCGGGATTTCAGTTATTATAAGTCCAATGATTTTTCTGAGAGAAAACCTATGGATACAAACAACAGTTTTTTCAAAAGAATAGGCAAGGCGATGACGGATCCCCGCTACATCAAGCCGCTGCTGATCATCATCTGCGTTCTGGCTGTGCTGCTGTCTTTCATGATCGTCATGGCGGGGCTGCAGGTGCGGCGGGAGAAGCAGGCGGAACTGGCACAGGCCATGGCTGCGGAGAGCATGGAGGAACAGGATCTTCTGCCTGTCATGCTGACGGCTTACTCCACCCAGGCGGACCTGAGCATTGAAGTTCTCGACACAGAGGGCGCTGTGATCGAAGGACAGCGCTTTTCCATATGGGTCCGGTATCCCGGCGGCGAAAGTTACTGCTTCGATACGGAGGAGGACGGGAGCTGCTATCTGTATGGGCTGCCGGGCGGTGAGTATTCACTGGAGGTACCGGCTTCCGGCGCTTATGCCTCCGCGGGTCCGGTCATCTGCACGGTCGTGAGCACAGACGATGACCCTTCCGCAGAGCAGGGACTCCCTGTGCTGGATGAAAACGGCGATCCCAGGTATCGTTACCGGGCGCTGCTGGGACCTCACGGCTATCTGTTGTCGAATGTCAGCCATGAGGAGAGCCAGGTCCTGCCCGTGGACAGAGATGGGGACGGCACGCCGGATTACGGCGTGGAGCTGGCTCAATTGCCGGCAGGCGTGAATGAGGCCGGAGAGGCCTATGAGGCCGCAGCCTATCGCCGCGCCGTAAGGCTCTATGAGGATGACAACCGCCCGGTCGCGGACTATGCCATCGAGGCTGTTCCGCTGACCAATCCCGCCGGGCCGCTGCACGGCTGGCAGGTACTGGACGGCGTCACCTATTACTACGAAAACGGCTATCCCGTGACCGGCCTGCGGCGCATCGAGGGGAAGCTCTATTACTTCGATCCCCAGGGGGCGCGGGCGAAAGCGCTGGGCATCGACGCCTCCTATTATAACGAGCACATTGATTGGAAAACCGTAAAAGCCGCGGGCATTGATTTTGCCATCGTACGCATCGGCGGGCGGGGCTGGACCTCCGGCGCGCCTTACGGGGATCTGAGGACCCATGAATACCTGATGGAGGCCCAGGAGGCGGGCGTGAAGACAGGCGTATACTTTTATACCGCCGCCATCAACACCCGGGAGGCCATGGAAGAGGCACAGGCCGCCCTGCGGACCCTGGATGGGATCCAGTTGGAGCTGCCCATCTTCATCGACATGGAATTTTCCGGGGAGAATCCCAGGGGGCGGGCGGACCGGCTGACCACGGCGGAGCGCATGGAGATCATCCGGACCTTCTGTGAGACTGTGCGTCACGCGGGGTACTCCGCCGGGATCTATTCCGGCCAGTATTTCTACCAGAGGACGCTCTATTATCCGGCCCTCTCCGGTTATACCATCTGGATGGCCAACTACACTTATTACGGTCAGCTGCCGGACTTTCCGGAGCGCTATGACATCTGGCAGTTTACCGAGCGGGGGACCGTGCCCGGCGTTCCGGGGCGGGTGGATCTGAACGTGATGTTCTGAGCCTTCGCCCGACCGCAAGCTTTTTGATCCCGGGACTTGCCTTTTGCAGGCGGGATATGGTAACATGGCTTGCTGATTACAATTTATAGTAGGAGAGGCAGCATGGGGCTGCCATGGTAAAAAGATGCCCGATATGAAACATGAGATCCAACGGCGACGGACCTTCGCGATCATCTCCCATCCGGACGCCGGCAAAACCACATTGACCGAAAAGCTGCTGCTTTACGGCGGAGCCATACAGCTGGCGGGCTCGGTCAAAGGAAAAGCCACGGCCCGCCATGCCGTGTCCGACTGGATGGAGCTGGAGAAGCAGCGCGGTATCTCGATCACGTCCTCTGTCATGCAGTTTGAGTATGAGGGCTACTGCATCAACATCCTGGATACGCCGGGACACCAGGACTTCTCCGAGGATACCTACCGCACGCTGATGGCGGCGGACTCCGCGGTGATGGTGATCGACGCGGCCAAGGGCATCGAGCCCCAGACCCGCAAGCTCTTCAAGATCTGTGCCATGCGGCACATCCCGATCTTCACCTTCATCAATAAGCTGGACCGGGAGGCTCGCAGCCCCTATGACCTGATGGAGGAACTGGAAAACGAGTTCGGTATCGGCACCTATCCCATGAACTGGCCCATCGGCTGCGGCCAGGACTTCAAGGGCGTGTACGACCGGGAAAAGCAGGAGATCCTGGCCTTCAACGAATTCCACCGGGGCCAGAGCCGGATCCAGGCCATCGCCTGCCGCATGGAAGAGACGGAGAAACTGGACGAACTGATCGGCTCCCATCTGCGCCAGGTGCTGGCGGACGACATTGAGCTTTTGGACGGCGCGGGCTATGAGTTCGATATCGAGCAAGTGCGGCAGGGAAAACTGAGCCCCGTCTTCTTCGGCTCGGCTTTGAACAATTTCGGCGTGGAACCCTTTCTGGAGAGTTTCCTGAAAATGACCATGCCGCCACTGCCCCGCATCTCCGGGGAGGAGATCGTGGATCCCTTCGATCCCCATTTCTCAGCCTTCGTTTTCAAGATCCAGGCGAATATGAATAAGGCCCATCGGGACAGGATCGCCTTTATGCGTATCTGCTCCGGGCGCTTCGAGCGGGACAAGGAGTATTTCCACGTTCAGGGCGGAAAGGCCCTGCGTCTGGCCCAGCCCCAACAGCTGATGGCCCAGGAGCGCGCCATCATCGACGAGGCCTATGCCGGGGATATCATCGGTGTGTTCGATCCCGGGCTCTTTTCCATTGGAGACACCATCTGCGAAAAAGGTATGAGTCTCTGCTTTGAGGGGATCCCCACCTTCGCGCCGGAGCATTTCGCGGCGGTGGAGCGTGTGGACACCATGAAGCGCAAGCAGTTTGAAAAAGGGATCATGCAGATCGCCCAGGAGGGCGCCATCCAGATCTTCCATGAGCCGCACACCGGTGTGGAGGAAGTGATCGTGGGCGTTGTGGGCGTGCTGCAGTTTGAGGTGCTGGAGTACCGTCTGAAAACGGAATACGGCGTGGATATCCGCCGCCGCTCCATGCCCTTTGAGTTGGTCCGCTGGGTGGAGAACGAGGATGTGGATATCCGTTCGCTGAACCTGACCAGCGATACCAAATGGGTGCAGGATTTCAAAGGCAACAATCTACTGCTTTTCACCTCGCCCTGGTGTGTCAACTGGGCGCTCCAGAAGAACGAGGGCCTGCAGCTGAGAGAATTCAACCGGGACTGATACGGAGGGAAACACATGGCCGGAACCATTAAGATCGAGATTTTCAAGAAGAAGGAAGCCGAGGACTTCACTGCCTGCCTGGCAGACCCGGAAAGCCGTCTGGACGCAGGCGGCGGCGCGGCCATGTGCGCGGCGCTCTCCGCCTCGCTCCTGTGCCGGGCGGCCAATCTGACGGCGGCTGCGGGGAACACGGGTGAGGCGCTGGATTACATTGTCCGCAATGCAGATACTCTGCGCAAGTATATGGTCCACCTGATCGACGAGGATGTGCGCTGCCGCGGTCCGCTGCGCAAGGCGAAGCAGGAGGGCGATCCGGTGCGCATCGACGCCGCCAGTGAGTCCGCTGTGAGCGTGTGCGAGGAGATCGTCAACATGTCCGTGAAGGCACTGGAGATGCAGCGGGATCTGGCTGAACTCTGCTGTGAGGATGCGCAGGCTTATGTCCTGGAAAGTGCGGAGTTGACCATGGCGGCCATGAGGACGGCCATGCGTTATATCCTGGACCTGAGTTCCAAAAGCATGGACGAGACCTACCGCTTCGTCACGAAACGGGAGAATCAGATCACCCTGGAACAGGCGATCCCGGTATATGAGGCGATCTGCTCCAAGCTGTCCAAGTGAATGCAAGGCCGCGGCAGTGGAAGCTGCCGCGGCGCTTTTTCTTAAGAATTCATAAATTCCGCTCCGGCGGCCCGCTTTGCTTGCCATTTCGGTGCCGGTAGTGTATAATCCGAATAGTTGTAAAGAATTGGATTGCTGACGGGAGGTACAGCCATGAACGAGAATATTTTGAAACTGAAAGAGTGGATCGCCAACAGTGACAACGTGGTTTTCTTCGGCGGCGCCGGCGTCAGCACGGAGAGCGGGATCCCCGATTTCCGCAGTGTGGACGGTCTGTACAACCAGAAGTGGAAATACCCGCCGGAAACCATTCTGAGCCACAGCTTCTTTGAACGCTACCCGGAGGAGTATTACCGCTTCCATCGGGAAAAGCTGGTCATCGACGGCGTGCAGCCCAACCGGGCCCATCTGCGGCTTGCGGAGCTGGAGCAGGAGGGGAAGCTGCGGGCGGTGATCACCCAGAATATTGACGGTCTGCACCAGGCCGCCGGAAGCAAGAATGTGCTGGAGCTGCACGGCAGCATCCTGCGGGCCTATTGCTCCCGCTGCCGCCGCCCCTATCCCCAGGAGGAGATGAACAAGGGGACCGGCCTGCCGCGATGCAGCTGCGGCGGTATCATCCGCCCGGATATCGTGCTGTATGAGGAACCGCTGGATCAGGACATCATGTCCTCCGCGGTCCATTATATCCGCAACGCGGATGTACTCATCATCGGCGGGACCTCGCTGAACGTCTATCCCGCCGCGGGACTGATCAATTATTACCGGGGAAATAAGCTGGCTCTGGTGAACCTGAGCGAGACCCCCTATGACCACTATGCGGATCTGATCATCCATGAGAAGATCGGCGAAGTGTTCAGCCAGATTTAATAAATGAGCCGCGGGGAAAGCGCGGCGGAACGGAGAGAGAAATGGCCCAGGGTAAGCTGATCGTGTTGGAAGGCATCGACGGCAGCGGAAAATCTTCGCAGTATCGACGCCTTTGCACACGAATGGAACAGGACCAAATCGCCTATAATCATATTGTGTTTCCCCGGTATGAGCAGGAGAGCAGCGCTCTGATACGCATGTACCTGGCCGGAGAGTTCGGGACTCATCCCAATGATGTGAACGCCTACGCCGCATCCACCTTCTACGCGGTGGACCGCTATGCGGCCTATAAGACGGACTGGGGGAAGCTTTACGAAAACGGCGCCCTGATCCTGTCTGACCGGTACACGACCTCCAACGCTGTCCACCAGGGGGCCAAGCTGCCGGAGGATGAACTGCCGGACTTCTTCGCCTGGCTGTCCGATCTGGAATACGGCAAGATGGGCCTGCCCAGGCCGGATCTGGTGATCTATCTGGATGTGGATATCCAGACCTCCCTGGCCCGGATGCGCCGCCGGGAGGCCAGGCACCACACCAAGGCGGATATCCATGAGAAGGATACCTCTTATCTGGAGCGCTGCCTTCGTACGGCACAGCTGGCCGCGGAGTACTACGGCTGGACGCGGATCCCGTTTTTGAAGGACGGGAAAGAGCGGGAGCTGACGGAGAAGAATGACGAGATCTATCGGATCCTCCGCGACCATATAAAATAAATAAAAATGGGGCTTCCGAAGAAGCCCCGGGTCTTGTGCCTCAGCAGCCGCAGCCGCAGCCGTTGTTGTTATTGTCGCAGCCACAGCCGCAGCCAAAGCCGTTGCCGTTCCAGCCGAAGAGAATGATGATGAGGATCAGGATCCAGAGACCATTGTTATTGTTGCAGAACATGTTGCTACCCTTTCTCCGCGCTATGGAATTTGTTCCTCTTCCGCCCTGCGCGGAGGACGGCGAGGTTCGCTGTCGGGAACAGAGCGCGGCATCCCACGCTCGAGCCATTTTATGCGGCGTCGGAGCCTGGGGTTACAGAGGATAAAACGAAGATCAGGGAGGTCAAATATGGCTGAAGATCTTGATAAGATAAATGAAGTATTTCGCCTGCATGACGAAAAGGTCGCGGAGACCGGTCGTCTTGCCGCTGTGGAAAAGAAAGAAAAAGCAGCTCCCATCCGGGCGATGGACAAGCTGCTGATCGACGAGAGCGGCGAGCAGGCCCATAACTATACAGGTGACGAGGAGTCTGAGCGGGATTACCGTCCGGTCCGGCAGAGCCACGAATACAAGTCCGGGTGTCTGGGCGGGATCATGTATTTCGTGTTCATCCTCTGCGTCAGCGTGATCCTGGCCTGCCTGGCTTGGATGGCTGCCAGCGATATGCTGGCCCTGAATAAGGACGATTTCACCGCCAAGGTGACGCTGCCCATGAGCATCTTCACCTCCGAAACGGTGGATACCTTTGACGATAAAGGCAATAAGACCGGCACCGAGCGGGTGACCAAGGCGGATATCGGATATGTGGCGGATACGCTGAAGGACGCGGGACTCATCCAGTATAAGTGGCTGTTCGAATCCTTCTGCCGCTTCTCCCACGCGGATGAAAAGGTCCGCCCGGGCGAATATGAGCTGCAGTCCAGCTTCGACTACCGCGCGTTGGTACAGAATATGCGGCCCGGCTCCAGCGCGGCGCTGACCATCGACGTGACCTTCCCCGAAGGCTTTAACATGCGGCAGATCTTCATGCGCCTGGAAGAGAAGGGCGTAAGCAGCTTCGACGATCTGATGGAGGCCGCAGCGGAGTACAAGTTCAATTACAGCTTCCTGGAGAACAAGGAGACCGGCGAAGCCTCCCGCCTGGAGGGCTATCTGTTCCCGGATACCTACCAGTTCTATGTGGGGATGCAGGCCTCCAGCGCCATCAACAAGTTCCTTGAGAACTTCCACTATGTGCTGTCAACGGATATGCTGCAGATGGCGGAGAACCGCGGCTTGAGCATCGACGAGGTCGTCACGGTGGCTTCCATGATCGAGCGCGAGGCAGCCAACGATTCCGAACGTGCCAGGATCGCGTCGGTCATCTATAACCGTCTGGCGGCCAATATGCCGCTGGGTCTGGAATCCACTATCCTCTACGCCCATCCGGAGCACGAGGGTGCGCCTACCGCAGAGATGATCGCCGAGGACAGCCCCTACAACACCCTGAACCACACCGGGCTGCCGCCCACGCCCATCTGCAACCCGGGCCGCGCGTCCATCATGGCGGCGCTGAGTCCGGAAACCACCAACTACTATTACTTCACGCTGGATACGGATACCGGCATGCACCGCTTCTTCACCAACTATGCCGAGTTCGAGGCCTTTGTGGCCACCCAGAACTATGGCTGAGAAACCCGAACTGCTCTCCCCGGCGGGGGACAGAGAGCGCCTGCTTATGGCGCTCCAGTATGGGGCGGACGCGGTCTATCTGGCCGGACGTCAATTCGGCATGCGTGCCGCCGCGGTCAACTTCGCGGACGATGAGCTGCGCGAGGCGGTGTGTTTGGCCCATGGGATGGGCAGGCGGATCTATGTGACCTGCAATACCCTGCCCATCGAGGATGAACTCAAACAGCTGCCGGAATATCTGAGCTTTCTGCAGGACGCCGGCGTGGACGCTCTGATTATAGCCGACCTGGGCGTGTTGGAGCTTGCCAAGCGCTATGCGCCCCGGGTCGCCCGGCATGTGAGCACCCAGCTGGGGGTGATCAACAGCGCCACGGCCAATGCTCTGTACGAGCTGGGGGCCGATACGGTGGTCCTGGCCCGGGAGACCAGGCTGGAGGATATCCGAAAGATCCGCGCCAATACGGCGCCGGAGCTGCGGCTGGAGGCTTTCGTGCACGGAGCCATGTGCGTGTCCTTCTCCGGGCGCTGCCTGCTGTCCAACTATATGACCGGACGCGACGCCAACCGGGGCCAGTGCGCCCAGCCCTGCCGCTGGAAGTACCACCTGGTGGAAGAGACACGGCAGGGAGAGTATTTTGAGATCACCGAGGACGGTGGCACCCATATCCTCAATTCCCGGGATATGCGCATGATCGAGCACATCCCCGAATTGCTGGAGGCGGGCGTCAGCAGCTTCAAGATCGAGGGGCGGATGAAATCCGCCTACTATACGGCTATCGTCACCAATGCCTACCGGCAGGCCATCGACGCCGCTGTGGCGGGCGAAGCTCTGGACCCGGTCTGGGTGGCGGAGACGGATACGGTAAGCCACCGGCCTTATTCCACGGGCTTCTATTTTGGCGATCCCGGGCAATACTACCCGGACTCCATGTATGACAGCACCGCCGAAGTGATGGCGGTGGTCCAGTCCTGCAATGGGGAAGGGGACGCGATCCTGACCCAGCGCAACAAGTTCTATAAGGGTGATACCCTGGAACTGGTGCGGCCCGGTGAAAAGCCCGTGCCCTTTGCGGTGCGGCAGATGTTTGACGCCGATGGTATGGAGATCGAGGATACGCGCCGCGCCATGATGGAGATCCATATGAAGCTGCCCTGTGCAGCGCCGCCGTTTTCCATTGTCAGAAAGCGCAAATGAGACCGCTCAGCGCTTGACAAACGGCGCTGATGTGGTAAAATATGCAAAGTTAAAACATACAGGGCTGTGACGAAACGAGTCAGCTTGAGGACAGCACAGAGAGGGGCCGGATGGTGCGAGGCCCCGTGTCCGGAGTTGACAGCCACTTCCGAGCCTTCCCGGGAGACCGGGGCGTATGCCTGCGTTAAAGGCGCTGAGAGGCCGCACTGCGGCAAATCAGGGTGGTACCGCGAATTCACCTTCGCCCCTGCCGGGGCGGAGGTCTATTTTTTTGGAGGACAACTATGAAAAATTACGGTTTGAACGAGCTGCGCGAGATGTTCCTCAGCTTCTTCGAGAGCAAGGACCATCTGCGGCTTCCCAGCTTTTCGCTGATCCCGCAGAACGACGCGAGTCTTCTGCTGATCAATTCCGGTATGGCGCCCATGAAGCCCTACTTCAAGGGCGAGCAGGAGCCGCCTCGCAAGCGGGTCTGCACCTGTCAGAAGTGCATCCGGACCGGCGATATCGAGAACATCGGCAAGACCGCCCGCCACGGCACCTATTTTGAGATGTTGGGCAACTTCTCCTTCGGCGACTACTTCAAGCATGAGGCCATCGCCTGGAGCTGGGAGTTTTTGACCTCTCCCCAGTGGGTGGGCATTGACCCGGACAAGCTCTATCCCTCCGTCTATGTGGATGACGACGAGGCCTGGGAGATCTGGAACAAGGAGATCGGCATCCCGCCTGAGCGCATCTTCCGCTTCGGCAAGGAGGATAATTTCTGGGAGCATGGCGCGGGCCCCTGCGGTCCCTGCTCCGAGATCTATTACGACCGGGGCGAGAAGTACGGCTGCGGCAAGCCCGACTGCACCGTGGGCTGCGACTGCGACCGGTACATCGAGGTCTGGAACAATGTGTTCTCCCAGTTTGACAATGACGGCGAGGGCCACTATTCCGATCTGATCCAGAAGAACATCGATACCGGCATGGGCCTGGAGCGCTTGGCGGTGGTCTGCCAGGGCGTGGACTCTCTGTTCGACGTGGACACGGTTATGAACATCACCCACAAGGTCAGCGAGCTGACCGGCGCTTTCTATGGCAAGAGCCATGACATGGACGTGTCGCTGCGCGTCATCACCGACCATATCCGCAGCGCGACCTTTATGATCTGCGACGGTGTGCTGCCCTCCAATGAGGGCCGCGGCTACGTGCTCCGCCGTCTGCTTCGCCGGGCGGCCCGCCACGGCAAGCTGCTGGGCGTGAACGAGCCCTTCCTGTACAACGTGATCGACACGGTCATCCACGAAAACGAGTGCCAGTATCCCGAACTGCGGGAGAAGCAGGCCTACATCACCCGCGTGGTCAAAACCGAGGAGGAGAACTTTGCCAAGACCATCGACGCCGGCATGAAGATCTTCGCCGATCTGCTGGCGGAGCATAAGGCCAAGGGTGAGAGCGTATTCTCCGGTGCGGACGCCTTCAAACTGTACGACACCTATGGCTTCCCCATCGATCTGACCATTGAGATGTGCGCCGATGAGGGGATGAGCGTGGACGAGCAGGGCTTCCGGGACCTGATGGAGGAGCAGCGCGTACGCGCCCGCAAGGCCCGTGAAGCACTGGGCGACCTGGGCTGGGCCGGGATCGACTTCGGCAAAGAGATGCCGGAGACCAGATTCGTGGGCTATGACCGGGAGAGCACCGAGGCCAAGATCCTGGCCATCGTGGCCGACGGGGAGTTCCGCGAGGAGATCGCGGCCGGCGCTGAGGCGATCATCGTTCTGGATCAGACCACCCTGTATGCCGAAATGGGCGGCCAGGTGGCGGACCACGGCTGGATCGAACTGGGTGACAGCTGCTTCAAGGTCAACGATGTGCAGAAGAACAAGGGCGGCAAATACATGCATTACGGCAAGCTGGAAAGCGGCGATCTGAAGCTGGGCGACACCGTGACGGCCCGCTACTGCACCAAGCGGCGCGCGGCCATCCGCCGTGCCCACAGCGCCACCCATCTGCTGCAGAAGGCCCTCCGGGACGCGCTGGGCGATCATGTGCACCAGGCAGGCTCTCTGGTGGAGCCGGACTTCCTGCGCTTCGACTTTACCCATTTCTCCGCTGTCACACCGGAGCAGCTGCGCCAGGTGGAGGACGCGGTGAACGCGGCCATCCTGGCGGGATATCCGGTGGAGGTCAAGGAGATGAGCCTGGCCGACGCCAGAAACAGCGGCGCGACCGCTCTGTTCGGTGAGAAATACGGTGATGTGGTCCGTGTGGTCAGCATGGGCGATTACAGTGTGGAGCTCTGCGGCGGCACCCATCTGGAGAATACCGCCATGGCCGGCGGCTTCCACATCAGCTCCGAGGGCTCTGTGGCTTCCGGCGTGCGGCGCATCGAGGCCACCACGGGTCTGAAGACCCTGGAGCGTCTGCATGCGGATATCGATACCCTCGTTTCCGTGGCGGCGTTGTTCAAGGCGAATCCCGCTGACGTGCTCAGCAAGGTGGAGCAGCAGGCGGCCGAACTGAAAGAGGCCAGACGCGTGATCCAGCAGTACAAGGATAAAGAGTCTGCCGGCGGCGCTGATACCATGCTGAAGGCTGCCAAAGAGATCGGCGGACTGCACGTGCTCACAGCCAAGGTGGAGGGCGATGCCAACGCCCTGCGTAAGCTGGGCGACGCTCTGCGGGATAAGGACAACGCGGTCGTGGCCGTTATGGCTGCGGTCAACGGCGAGAAGATCACCTTCCAGTGCGTCTGCGGAAAGGACGCGGTGGCAAAGGGGATCCGGGCCGGAGACATCATCAAAAGCATCACCGCCATCGCCGGCGGCAAGGGCGGCGGCAAGCCGGACTCCGCCATGGGCGGCGGCAACGATTTGAGCAAGCTGGACGCGGCTTTGGCGGCAGTCGAAGCCTTCGTATCGGATAAATTTTAAGGAGGAAACCCATGAGAGACGACAATTGCCTGTTTTGTAAGATCATCAGCGGCGAGATCCCCAGCACCAAGGTCTATGAGGACGACTATGTGTTTGCCTTCCGGGATATCAATCCCCAGGCGCCGACCCATGTCCTGGTCGTGCCCAAGGCGCATATCGCCTGTGCCGATGCGATCGACGGGGAAAACTCCGTCTATGTGGCAAAGAGCTTTGAAGCCGTCGCCAAGATCGCCAAGGCCGAGGGCCTGGATACCGGTTACCGGGTCATCAACAACTGCGGGGAAGATGGCGGCCAGACCGTCATGCACCTGCACTTCCATCTGATCGGCGGCGTGAAGCTCTCCGAGAAGATCGTTTGATCATGCGCACAGCCGCAGGGGCCTAAGACCTCTGCGGCTGTCATTCTGTTTGGATCGGCAGGTGAGGGGGATGCGGAAACTGGCAACGGCTGCGCTGGCCTTTTCGGCGGCGGTCTTTGCGGCAAACTACATATTGCCTGCGGTCTGGCTGCCGGTTTTCGCGATCACCCTTGCCATAGGCGGGGCGGCGCTCGCCGCCTTTCACAGGAAGTGGCTGCGCGGCTTTGTCATCGCAGCGATCGCGGCGGCGGTGGGCCTTGGGCTGTTTTACATCCATGCCCAGCGCACCACGGTGAAAGCCCGGGAACTGGACGGAACAAGCTGCGAGCTGACTGTGCGGCTTTTGGACTATCCCCAGGTATACGACAGCTATTGCCGGGCAAGCGTCCGCATGGAAGGGGAGGGCCTGCCCCGGCTCAACGCCCTGCTGTACGATAACGATATGTGGATCACCGGCGCGGAGCCGGGCCAGATCCTGCGCTTTACCGGCAGCCTGAAAGCAGCCGATACCAAATACGGTGAAGATTATGATTACTACAATTCCCGGGATATCTATCTGACCATCAACGCCAAATCGGCTGTCGCCGTGGTGGATCGGGGCTTTGATCTGCGCACGATCCCCGTACGGCTGCACCATTTTCTCGCACAGCTGGCGGGGCGCGTTTTCCCACAGGATGTGTCCGCCTATATGAAGGCGCTGATGCTGGGCGACAAGTCCGGGCTGTATGAGGATCCGGGGTTGAAGCTGGCTTTGACCCGGGCCGGATTCATGCATGTGGTGGCGGTATCGGGCGTTCAATATCTAATCTTCGGCTTTTACAGAATCGCCAGAAAGCCCGTAAATTGGGCACTTTTTGGCACTCGACTCTCCGAATGTAGAGAAAAATTGCGCTTCACCTGACTAAAGTTTTATTTGAAATTGCAAAAACAGCATGTTTTTTTACCCCGGGGGTAAACTTTTCAGGCTTTGCCAGAGGGTGGGGTAAACATTGTAAGAGCGGCAGATCGGATCGGCTAAAAAGCCTGTCTGGTCTGCCGCTTTTTTATTGAGCTCAGATCGCTTTTGTGGTATTATAAAATAGTCTTGGTATAGAAAAATCGACGGGAGGAAGCAATATGCCTCGTATTTCAGAATATGAAGTCGAGATGAAGTTTATAGATCGCCTTGAGTCCATCGGCTATCATTATGCTGAACTGGGCAATTATGATGACGTACTTGCGAACTGCCGTGAGCAACTTGCCGCGTTCAATGCTGTGAAGTTAAAGGAAGCCAAGGGCTCCGCTTCCTTCAGCGATGCTGAATGGAACCGTGTCTTGATTCATCTGGACAACCATTCTGTGTATGAGTCTGCGAAGCTGCTCCGTGATAAGTACGTTTTGACGCTCGATAACGGGAAGACAGTTTATCTGGATTTCTTCTCGTATGATACTGGCAGAAACATCTACCAGGTTGCCCATCAGATCACGATGGACCCTGCCCATAAGGACGATGTCTCCTACAAAAATAGATATGATGTGACGATCCTGATCAACGGTCTGCCGCTTATTCAGGTTGAGTTGAAGCGCCCGGGTGTCGAGATCAACGAAGCCATAAATCAGATCAACCGTTATAGGAAATTCTCGTTCAAGGGCCTCTTTCGCTATCTGCAGCTGTTCGTAGTCTCCAACTCTGTGCAGACGAAGTATTTCTGCAATGAGAACGAGATGCAGGACGGCATGTACAATCCAATCCTGAAGAGCCTTGTCTTTTTCTGGACGGATGACAAGAACAAGCGTATCAATACGCTTGAAGAGTTTACTTCCGAGTTTTTCCGCAAGGCCGCTATCACCGAGATGATTGACAAGTTCATGGTAATCAAGTCCACTGAACCGATCCTGATGGTGATGCGCCCGTATCAGATTTACGCTGTGAAGGCAGCAAGACGCCGTGTGCTGGAAGCAAATCAGAACGGCTATGTCTTTGCATGTACCGGGTCTGGCAAAACGCTGACGTCCTTCAAACTGGCACAGCTCCTTAGAGATGAGCCGAGAGTTGATAAGGTTATCTTCCTCATCGACCGTAAGGATCTCGATGACCAGACTGTTGATGAATACAATTCTTTTGAAAAGGATTGTGTCGATAACTCTGACAGCACCTATGTGTTGGTTAAGCAGTTGCAGGACTCTGACCGTAAACTGATTGTAACGACCATCCAGAAAATGGCGAATGCGGTCAAATCGAAGCGCTATGAAGCCTTAATGGACTCTTACCGGGATAAGAAGGTGGTCTTCATTATCGATGAGTGTCACCGCTCCCAATTCGGTAAGATGCATGGAGATATTGAACGCCACTTCCAGAGAGCCAATTATATCGGCTTCACAGGAACGCCGATCTTCGAAGCCAACAAAGGTGCTGACGGCAGGACCACAGCTGATGTATTCAATGCAGGCTTGATGCCTGATGGTTCCAAGCGTGATGCCTGTCTGCACCGCTACATGATTAAGGATGCAATTGCGGATGGTAACGTGCTCCGCTTCTCGGTTGAGTATCAGCGCACTCTGTTCGCCCGTGGCATCGCTATGAAAGGGATTGACCCTGAGCAGCTGGACGACCCTGAGTACTGCAAGCGGCATAATATCGACATTGATAACCTGTATCATGACGATGAGCGTATCCGTAAGATTGCGGAACATATCCTTGAGCATCATGAACAACATGTGCATCCGCAGGGCAAGGACATCTATACGGCTTTGTTTGCCGTGGATTCTATCAAAACCCTTGGACAGTATTATGATGTGTTTAAGGAACTGAACGCGGCAAGAGCTGAAGAGGATCGTTATAAGATCGCTGCCATCTTCAGTTACGGTGCGAATGAGGACATGGATGGTAAGGGCGACGAGCATTCGGCAGAATTGCTTTCCCGTATCATGGACGATTATAACGGGATGTTCGGCACTTCCTACAGCATTGAGAATTTTGATGCATACAGGAAGGATATCACAAAGCGTATGAAGCAGAAGGATCTTCCACAGGTAGACATCCTTCTGGTAGTTAACATGATGCTGACTGGCTTTGATGCGAAACCGCTGAACACGCTGTACCTGGACAAGAACCTTATCTGGCATACACTGGTGCAGGCATATAGCCGTACAAACCGTGTTGATAAGGTAACAAAACAGTTCGGGCAGATTATTACATACAGAAACATCAAGCAGTGGCAGGATGACGCGCTACGCTTGTTCTCTGGTGACGGCGATCCGAATGAATATCTGCTTGAGAACTACGAGTACTACGTACAGAAGTGGATCAATCAGGAGCCGATCATCCGTAAGGTTACACCTACGGTTGATGATGCTGGCCAGCTTCAGAGTGAAGATGAAATCCGTATGTTTATCATTGCTTTCCGTACAATGGTAGGCATTCTGGCAACGCTGAAGACCTTCTCTAAGTTCGATTGGGCCGATCTTGCGGTCGTGATGGACGAGGAAGAATACGAGGGCTATAAGTCCTGGTATCTGTACTACAAGGATCAGGGCGGTAAGGATAATCCCAAAGTGCCTGTCCCTGTCGATATCGACTTCGATATTGAACTGGTGCGTACAGACCGTATCAACGTGGTCTACATTCTGAATCTTTTGAAAAGTGTTCAGAAGAACCGGAAGACTGAAGACCGTGAAGCGGATCTGGATCTCATTCTTCGTGAGATTGAGCGTTCCGATAACGAGTCCCTGCGTGCGAAGAAGGATATCATGTCCGAGTTCGTAAGAACGCGTTTCTATGATCTCTCCGAAGATGCTGACATTATGGCTGCTTTTGAGGAGTTTGCTCAGGAACATGAGAAAGCAGAGATGGAAGAATTCGCGTTCAGCCATGGGATAGACTATGCGACTGTGAATGATATTATGGTTGAGTATATCTTCAACGGCGGCATTTCGGATGAATCTATCCGTAAGCGTCTGATGGCTTATCATCTTGGACTCTTGAAGATTACGAAACTGACGAAGGAAATCAAAGATTTCGTCGGTCAGACTTACATGAAGTATAAAGCGGAGGAAAACTAATTATGGCAATTGATACCAATAAACTTCAAAAGCAGGCGGCTGATTTATCATCGCAACTGTGGGCGATAGCAAATGATCTTCGTGGCGGCATGGACGCTAACGAGTTTAGGAACTATATCTTAGGGACGATCTTTTATAGGTATCTGTCTGAGCGTACCGAGATGTACATGGAAGATATACTGAAGGAAGACGGTCTGACCTACGAGCAGGCTTTCACTGATGAGGATTTCAAGCCCATCGTCGAACAGTGGTCGCTTGAGCATCTGGGATATATTATCCGTCCTGAGAACCTGTTCCGTGAACTGAACAGGCGGATTATCAAGCCAAATGGGGATGCCGACAAGTTCTCTGTGGAAGATTACGAGCGTGCTGTGAACGAACTGACAGGCTCTACCCTTGGTCACAAGTCTGAGAAGGCTTTCGAGGGCTTGTTCAATGACATGCGTCTTCAGGATACAAGGCTTGGAGATACGGTTTCTGAACGTACCGAGAAGATTGGCAAGGTCATTGCCAAGATCGGTGAGATCGACATGAACCTGCAGGATCAGCAGTTTGACGTGTTGGGCACGGCGTACATGATTCTGATCGGTCTCTTCCAGTCTGGTGCTGGCAAGAAAGGCGGCGAGTTCTTTACACCGACAGGCCCGTCCAAGCTGTGTGCGACTCTGGCGACACTTGGCCTGGACGAAGCCAAGACAGTCGGTGACTGCACCTGCGGTTCTGGCTCTATGTTGCTTGAGACGCAGAAGCATCTTACCAAGCAGAAAGTCGGTCACTTCTATGGACAGGAAAACAATCCGACAACGTACAACCTTGCCCGTATGAACATGCTGATGCATGGCGTAGACTATCAGAACTTTGATATCTATAAGGGCGATACCCTTGTAAACGACATGTACGGGGATGATCTGAAGCTGACCGTACAGGTCTGCAATCCTCCGTACTCCCTGAAGTGGTCAGCGGACAGCAAGTATCTGGATGATCCGCGTTATTCTGGTGTAGGTAAGTTGGCTCCGAAGAGCCATGCTGACTTTGCTTTCCTTCAGCACATGGTTTATCACATGGACGAGACAGACGGACGAGTAGCAGTTCTTCTCCCCCACGGTGTTCTGTTCCGTGGCGGTGCTGAGGAAGACATTAGAAAGTATCTGATTAAGGATTTGAACAGGCTGGATGCGGTCATTGGTCTGCCTGCAAACCTGTTCCATGGTGCAAGCATTCCTGTTGTTGTTCTTGTTCTGAAGAGCAAGAGAAATGGTAATTCTGGGAATATCCTGTTCATCGATGCCAGTAAGGAATTCAAGCCAGGTAAAGTGCAGAATGAACTGACGGATGAGAACATTCAGAAAATCGTTGAGACCTATGTTAATCGTGTAGATGTGGAGCGTTATGCGCGTGTAGTCACCATTGATGAAATCATTGAAAATGACTGGAATCTCAACATCCCAAGGTATGTGGATATATCTGAAAAGGAAGAAGAAATTGATATTGCGGCGGTGAAGTCTGAATTGGCTGATATTACAGCCAAAAAGCAGGCTGCTATCGATAAGGTAAACAGCACTATGAAGTTGCTGGGATTGTGAGGTGACGCATTATGGCAGAACCGAAAGTAAGATTTAGGAAGGATGACGGTAGTAGTTATCCTTCGTGGAATAATGTTGTTCTTGGAGATATTGCTACAAGAATTACACGAAAAAACACAAATGGTGAGACTGATAGGCCATTGACGATTGCTTCTATTGAAGGGCTTGTAGACCAGAGGACATATTTTAACAAAACCATCGCTAGTAAGGATATGTCTGGGTACTTTCTTTTGAAGAATGGAGAGTTTGCCTATAATAAGAGTTATTCGGCGGGCTACGATTATGGTTCTATTAAACGTCTGGATAAATATGATATGGGTGCATTGTCTACCCTGTATATTTGTTTTGCAATAAATGAAGATCAGAATTCTGATTTTTATGATTGTTATTTCAACGGTTTAAGTTGGTACAATCAGATGCCGCAGATTTGTGCTGAAGGGGCAAGAAATCATGGGCTGTTGAACGTCTCACCTAATGATTTCTTCAAGATTCAACTTTCTGTTCCGTCTAGTAAGGAAGAACAGCAGAAAATCGCAGATTTCCTCTATTCTATCGATGAAGTAATTTCTAATGGCGAACATGAAGTTGTAAATCTGGAGACGCAAAAGAAAGCGGCAATGAAGAAGGTTTTCTCACAGGATGTGCGTTTTAAGAAGAAAGATGGAAGTGTTTTTCCTGACTGGGAAGAAATATTACTGGCTGATATTTTGTCAGAATATAAAGAGATGTGTGAAAAAGATGGAACATACGAACATGTATCTCTGACAAAAGAAGGCGTAGTTCCTAAGACAGAGCGTTATGAGCGCGACTTCCTGGTTACTACGGAAGATAAAAAGTATAGAGTGACACACTTAAATGACATTTGCTATAATCCAGCGAATTTGAAATTTGGTGTTATTTGCAGGAATAAATATAAAGATGCTATCTTTTCTCCTATTTATGTAACATTCACGGTTAATGAAAAATATGCACCAGAGTTTATTGAAATGGTTGTGACGAATGAGGCTTTTATACAACGTGCTTTAAAGTATCAACAAGGGACTGTATATGAGCGTATGGCAGTTAGTCCAGCAGACTTGCTTCAAATGACAGTTGGTATTCCTTGCCTCGAAGAGCAGCGTCTTATCGCAGATTTCCTTTCCGATTTCGACGAAGCGATTGCGGCAGCAAAGAAGGAACTGGAACTATGGAAGAAACTGAAGAAAGGTCTGCTGCAGCAGATGTTTGTGTGAGCTATTGCGTCTCATCGCTGGAGTGACCTGTAATCGGGAATAAGCAAACACATACTGCGTAAATGAGGTGTTAACATGGCGGTACCTAAATTCTACGAGTTTTTTGGATCTTTCCTTCGTGCTGTGGATGATGGCGAGGTACATAAGTCAAAGGATGTACAGAAGTTAATTGCTGCAGACATGAACCTGAGTGAAGAAGACATGGCTGAGCAGTTGCCTAGTCAGCGCCAGGCTACATATGTCAATAGGATAAACTGGGCACGTACATATCTTGATAAAGCCGGTCTAATTACAACACCTTCACGCGGACACTATCAAATTACAAACGAAGGACATAAGGCGTTACATTCAGGGGAAACAATTGATCTAAAATACCTCGATCGTTATGATTCCTTCCGACAGTTTCATACAGTTAATCCCAGCGGTGGAAAGCAGCCGCAAACAGTAACGGCCCAGCAGGAAGAGGAAGAGAAAACTCCTACTGAGATCATGAGCGCTGCTTTTGATAAGATGAATGCTTCTCTCGGCGGAGAACTCATGGATATGGTGATGGGGCTGGAGCCGACAGAATTCGAAACCTTAGTAGTGAAACTTCTCTTGAAGATGGGTTATGGCTACGGTATTGAGGATGCAGGGAAGGTTACCAGGGCAACAGGTGACGGTGGTATAGACGGGATCATAAAAGAGGATCAGCTAGGCTTCAACAACATTTATATTCAAGCAAAAAAATGGTCAGCTGACCACAAAGTGAGCCGACCGGAAGTCCAGAAATTTGCTGGTGCTCTTCAGGGAGAGAAAGCAACAAAGGGGCTTTTTATCACTACTACGGAATTTACCAAAGATGCACAGGATTTTGCGGCCAATCTGCTCGGCTCTAACATAGTATTAATCGATGGAAACCAGCTTACAAAGCTCATGATCAAGTATAATCTCGGAGTAGCTGTAGAACAGACGTATGAAGTTAAGCGAGTCGATTCGGATTTCTTCAGTGAAGATTTGTAAAGAATTATGGATTATAACTTTAAGCGCGGATACGAATATGCCGCTTTACTGAACGTCGGGAAACCGGAGGAAGAGATCATGGAGCTTTATGGGATTGACCATACGGAGCTCTATGCAGTTACTGCTTTTTGTGATCAAAAGACCGCGTCAGAAAAACTGAGGCACTTCTGTAGCGGCTGCGTAAATGACTTGTGTTTTATCTGGCCAGGCAGGGATGAAGCGCCTTGCCCCGCAAGAGGTTATGAGCCAGACTGTCCACTTAAAGTACACTGAAATTATAATCAGCGGCATCGGGACTTTTATATCCTGATGCCGCTTTTTTCATTTATAACGATCCGGCCCGCGGTCTTTGCATAAGCTCTTGCGGGACCAAAAGCTGGATGGGCTCAGCCCAATACAGGACCTTCCAATTCTCGTCATCCTGCCACCATTCACCATCGAGCCAGCGTTCCGTGGTGTCGATAGAGATGGTTCCCTTGGGATAAGCAGGGAAGTCCTTCTGGGCCTCTGTAATGGTGTAGTAATTGCCGTCATGGTCCGGGAGCCGGTCAGCAACGCTGATCCATTCCGGCTGACCTGCCATGCGACCGGCGGCGAAGCCGCAACTGTATTCACTGCTCATGATTTCCCTCCTTAACCTTCATCAAAATCGTCAGCGCTCACATTGACGGGTGCAACATCATCTGTGCCGGTTGCCTGTCTGCGCTGAACAGGGGAGAGCTGAGCGGCGTTCCTCCGGATCTGTGCTTCTACGCGATCGGCTACATCGGGGTTATCAATAAGGAACTGCTTCACGCCATCACGGCCCTGAATTCGATTATCCTCAACGGTAAACCAGGCACCAGCCTTTTCGATGATCTCCAGCTTTACAGCCAGGTCGACGATCTCGCCGATGCGGGAGATACCTTCACCGTACAAGATATCAAACTCGGCCTCTTTGAACGGGGGAGCCACCTTGTTCTTCACAATTTTGGCTCTAGTTTTGGCACCAACATATTCATTGTTAACCTTGAGCGTTTCTATGCGACGGACATCAATACGAACGCTGGCATAGTACTTCAGTGCAAGACCGCCAGAGGTGGTTTCCGGATTGCCGTAAGGGTTGCCGATCTTCTGGCGTAGCTGGTTTATAAAGATCACCGTGCAGTTGTTCTTGGAAATCGCACCGGCGAGGCGGCGCATAGCCTGTGACATCAGGCGGGCAAGTACGCCAACGACGGAGTCTCCAATTTCTCCCTCCAGTTCAGATCGGGGGATAAGGGCGGCGACGGAGTCCACGACAACAATATCCACAGCGCCGGAGCGGACGAGGGACTCACAGATATCCAGCGCCTGCTCACCGGTATCCGGTTGGGAAATCAGGAGCTCGTCAATGTTGACGCCGAGTGCATGCGCGTATGCAGGTTCCAGCGCGTGCTCCACATCGATATAGGCGGCGGTCCCGTTGGCCTTCTGTGCTGATGCGACGACGTGCAGAGCCAGGGTAGTCTTGCCGGAAGCTTCCGGACCGTAGATCTCCACGATGCGGCCCTTCGGTACGCCACCAATGCCGAGCGCCAGGTCCAGCGAAAGGGAACCGGTAGACAGAGCCTCAACGTTCACAGGAATATCGTCACCCAGACGCATGATGGTGCCCTTGCCATAGTCGCGCTCGATACGCTTGAGCGCCTCTTCCAGGGCCTTCTTTTTATCTTCCGGCGTACCCTTTGCCGCAGAGATAGGGACAACCTTCGTGTTCTTCTTTTCTTTTGCAGCAGCCATTTTCATCTTCTCCTCTCATGTGTATCAGGGCGGATTTCTCCTCTTACGGTTACAAGTCTACCATAAGAGGTGTCCAATAAAACTCCCAGTGCTATTTTCTTTCCACAAACCATCGGCCGAGATTCCGGCCCGTTAGGTTGGTGCTCCGTTCAAAGTACAGGTAGCTTTCCCGTCCTCCAATCATGATTGTATATCTGTCGCCCTGACCGCCAGACCGCATCGCCGCGGCTTGGCGGACTTTTAATACCTTATCTATCGGATACCGCCTGCCGTCCTCCCACAGGATCTCTGTCGGGAGAATATTTCCTTCTGCGTCGAAGCTGGCCTTGACCGGGACATATACTTTCGGCAGCACTGTGCCGTCCTTATTCATCGCATGTTCCTCCTCTCCGAAACTGCAAAGAAAGCGCTCATGGGCATGTGCAGGCCATTGCAGATCCTCTCAATCGTATCAACATTCAGCTGGCCGTGCCGATCTTCCGCGTTCTTCAATGTGCTGTAATTCACCCGGCAAAGCTGGGCCAACTGAAACAGCGTCAAGTCACGCTCATCGGCTAAAACCTTCACTACCGCCATTGTATCCAATTCTCATGTACCTCCTTAACCGGCAAAATGTAGATGCGCAGGGAAAAAGGGTATAACAATACCGACCCACCGATTGATAGGCCGGTGCATCATAAAAGATGTTCAATTGTTATGGGCTTGAGCTTACTTCAGGACGCGCCCGAAGATCCTAAACGTGTTGTAGGGGTTGACCTCAATGGGATCGTACTTGTCGCTGTTGTAGGAGATCAGGACCGGCTGCTGATGGACCGTGCCGTAGTGATCGCTGTATTCATCCAAGAACTGCTCGTCGGGGTCCTGCTCACCATAGACCTTGATATAGGCATTTCCATCATAGATGAAGATGCCGACTTCGCCTTCCTTCAGGGTGTCGCACTTTTCAACCCACACAGTCTGGCCGTCATGGAACTCAGGCTCCATAGAATCACCGGATACCCGGATGCCGACGTCGGCGCGGGGGTTGACCTGGTCCTCGGGAAAGGAGACCATATCGTAATGCTCGTTATCGTCGAGCAGGTTGCCGGTACCGGCAGCGGCTGGCATGTTGGCGATGGGCATCTCGATAAGCCGGATAATCTTCCTGACCTTCTGCACCGGTTTGTAGTTCCCGCTGCTGATCAGGTCCTGCCGATACTGATCCACTTTCCGGCGGCCTTCTTCATTCAGCTCCGGTACATAGTTCTTTCTATAAAAGGAAAGGTCTTCATCCATGCCCAGCGCGGAGCAGACAGCCAGGAACTGATAAGCATTGGGTACCGTCTCGCCAGTTTCCCATTTGCTGATCGCTCCCTTGGTTAGCTCAACACCATGCTCCCGCAGGGATTCCGTAAAAGCGGTAAGGTTCCATCCGCGTGTTTTCCGCGCGGCGGCGATCTTAGCGCCGATCACGTTTTCCGAGCGTTCAGTGCTTGCATTATACTTGTTTCCGATCGATACGACCTTTCCGTCCTTCGCCTTCATGAGGATACCGTCCTTTCGCTTGTCATTTGAATATGTCCTCTGGCGCGATGATAATCTCGTGTTTTCCTTTGTGATTCGGATTATACACCGGGAAAATACACCTGTCAAGAAAAATTTATAGTTTTACTCTACAACTGCAAACTTGACGTGTAGAATTACGAGATGCTATTATTTGGGCCACATAGGGAAAAGAGACACCCGGAGGTGGTTCGATGAACAGCAGAGCGATCCTGCACAGTGACCTGAACAGCTTTTACGCCAGTGTGGAGATGATGCTTGATCCGCGGCTGAAAGGGAAGGCCGTGGCTGTGTGCGGAGCGACCGAGGATCGGCACGGGATCGTGCTGGCCAAGTCGGAGCTGGCGAAGAAGGCCGGTGTCAAAACCGGCATGGTCAACTGGGAGGCAAAGCAGAAGTGCAAGGATTTAATTCTGGTGCCTCCGCAATATGATCAATATCTGAAATACAGTAAGCTGACCCGTGCGATCTATAATCGCTATACAGACATGGTTGAGCCCTTCGGCATGGACGAGTGCTGGGTGGACGTCACCCAGAGCTCCGTGTATGGCTCCCCGATGGAGATTGCCGAGGAGATCCGCCAGAGCGTCCGGGATGAGCTCGGTATGACCGTCAGCGTCGGGGTGTCCT
The DNA here is from genome assembly GCA_017470325.1 of Oscillospiraceae bacterium. The sequence goes on along the minus strand of JAFUES010000007.1, from coordinate 33,824 downwards.
TTAATAAGATCTTTGCCAAGCTGGGCAGCGATATGAAAAAGCCGGACGCCATCACGGAGATCACCCGGGAGAACTTCCGGGACAAGGTCTGGCCGCTGCACTGCTCCGAGATGATCTACTGTGGCCCTGCGACCACGCGAAAGCTGGAGAGCTACGGGTATCACACGATCGGTGACGTTGCGCACGCGGACCCGGCGTTCCTGAAAAGGCTGCTGGGGATCAACGGTGTGGCGCTGTGGCAGTATGCCTCCGGGCAGGACATGAGCCGGGTGGCCCATAAAGACTATGTTTCTCCAATCAAATCTGTCGGGCACGGCATTACCTGTGTGGCCGATTTGGAAAATGAAGAAGAGGTCTTCCGCGTCATGCTGGAGCTATCACAAGACGTCGGCCATCGCCTCCGCGTGCATGAGCTGACCGCAAGGGGAGTGCAGATCTACGTGCGGACTAACGACCTATATGGGGCTCAATTCCAGTGCAAGCTGCCGGTCCGGACGCAGCTTCCGTCTGAGATCGCGGCTGCGGGCTTCAAGCTGTTTCAGGAGCGATATAAGTGGAACAATCATGTCCGCGCTGTCTGTGTCCGCGCGATTGATCTGGCTCCCAAGGCCCTGCCGGATCAGTTGACGCTCTTTGATGATGCGGAGCGGCGGGCCAAGATGGAGCGCCTGCAGGATGCCATAGAGGACGTCCGCAGCCGATATGGAAAAAGAGCGCTGACCTATGCGACACTGCTGCATGATCTAAAAATGCCGGACGACGGAAGGGACAGCGTGAAGATGCCGGGGCTGATGTATAGCTAGTTGTTATCAATAAATAAAGTCTTTTAACACTTGTTGACAAGTTACAGGTTATGGGCTATTATTTGTTTGCAATCGTTAGTCGCGAATAGCGATTGTTTACAAGTAATAATAACGGGAGGAAAACCTCTAATGATAACCGAGAATAACGAAAGAGCATATAACCCTAATGTCAACGTGGGTCTTCCCGTCTTTTATGATGGGGACGTAAATCAGGTCATGTTTTACGATCAGCTACTTGACTATCCAGTAGGCGGGATGATCGCAGAGTATGCCCGACTGGATGCGAAAGAGATTAAGGGAATCATCATGGAGTGCTCGCACTTAGATGATGAGCCGACAGACGAAAACCTTGCAGCGTTTATGGATGATTTTCAAGATCTGATGCAAAAACGTCTTGCTCCTGTTGCAGGCACTATGGCGCTGGTTGAGATTTTCAGTGTCGTCGAAGAATGGATCAAAGCTGAAATGACGGGAAGAGACGATGAATATCTTGAGGCGCTGAAACAAATAGCAAATTATGAAGATGTAATCGACTATATCTTTGCTGACACAGCCTATGGTGAGCTCGGGAAAAAAACTGTATGCCAGATGATGCTGACGGCATACGCAACTTTTGTTACCAGCTTTGTGAACACAGTATATACCTTTGATCAGGTTATTAAATGGGCTGATCAAGAAGAAGCGGATGAAAACGCGATGCATACACTGGCAGCTCTCTTTACGGATATGGGCTCTATGCAGCACATCGACTTCCGCATTCTCAACATTGACGGCAAGGGATTTCAGTCGCTGTATACAATTCAAACCTCCATGTCGCTGCTTACATTTGAAATGGCGCACTGGATGGGCAAGGGAGTATCGTTCGTGAAGTGTGCCAATTGCGGACATTACTTCATTCCAGAGGGACGCAGCGACACAATCTACTGTAATTACCCGACTAAGCAGAATCCGGAAAAGACCTGCCGGGAGATCGGGGCTCAAATCAGGCGTGCCAATAAGGAAAAGAATGATATTACAACCCGTGAATACCGTAAGATCTATATGCGATATAAAATGCTGACAAGGAGGCATCCGGAAAATCGAGATGCCGCAAAGAAGTTTGATATCCTGACAGATAATATTACAGCTTGGCGGAAAAAACTCGCGGATGGGACCGCCACAACAGACGAATTTCTGGCTTGGCTCAGTGAGTTTTGAGATACAACGGAGGAAAATGAATGGAAAACAATGCGCGTCCCCGACCCCAGCTTGTGAAAACCCCTGTTCTTGACATACCGCTCGGTGAGCCGATCGTCTCAGACGACGGTTACCACTACGGGCTGAAAATCAAGAAGCCCAAGGAAAACGCCTACGAAAATGTCTGGCTGGATCAGCTGATCGGCATGGTAGCCACAGCGGTCCAACCGAAAGAGTGAGTAGCGATCCCGTGTGAGGAACGCACTCCCAAACCGAATATAGTCTCGCTCAAGGCGAGCTGAACCTAAGATGAGTTTGGCCGGTACGAGCACTACCCGATAAGCATATCGGGAGTGTTTGTACCGGCTTTTTTTATTTCTGCGCGAAGGAGGTGACGGAGATGAGCGCGATCTCAAAGGATCATCAGACTGTAGGTCTGGAAATATCGAAGCTGCGTGAGCAGCAGGGCATGTCCCAGATCGACCTGGCTGCCGACATCGGCGTGAACAAGAATACGATCGGCGCGATGGAGCGCGGTGAGTCCGACTTCGGCATCAGCAGGCTCATCTCTGTGTGTGAGGCGCTGCAGGCGTCGCCCAATGACCTCCTTCCGGACCGGCTGAGCCGGGGTGATACCCTGAGCGCCGACATGCAGAAGCTACAGGACCGGCTGGCCAAGCTGTCGCCGTACCAGCGTGCGCAGTGCATGGCGATGATTACTGCCGTGGTCGACGGCGTGACCAATATGCTGGGCTGAAAAATGCAAATGAACTAGTTTACTGGTTCGAGTGCCCTGTTTTGAACCAGTATACTGGGTAAACATTTTTCAAATCCATGGGAAAATGAAAGCGTCCCGAGGACAAGCCATCATGCCGCTGCAGGGCAGGCAGCTCCGAGGGCGACGGAGACGCGTCTTACTACAAAGATTTGAGGTTTTAAGAATGTACGAAAATGATGCACAGCTTCTGGCTCCGGTCAGAGCAAACCTTTATAAGCATCAGGCAGAAGCCTTCCTGTTCGTGACCCAGCTCTACGGCGCACTGTCCGACACCCCACGTGAAAGCAGGGGAGCGGGTCTGCTGTTTGAGATGGGCTGCGGCAAGACGATCACGTCGATCGCCATCGCGGGCTTCATGTATCAGATGGGTCTGGTCAAGCGGCTCCTGATCGTGGCTCCGCTGTCGGTGCTGTCGGTGTGGCAAGAGGAATTCGCCCGGTTTGCGGCCTTCCCGTTTTCCCTGACGGTCCTGTCGGGACCGGCGCAGAAAAAGAAGCAGCTCCTGCGGACCGTGGCCGCCGACCGGCTGGACGTCAAGGTCGTGAATTACGAATCGGCATGGCGACTGAAACCCGAGCTTCTGGCCTATGACGCGGACATGATTATCGGGGACGAGCTGCACAAGGTGAAGGACGGCCAGACCGCACAGAGCAAGGGCATGCATGAGCTGGGCGACCATACCCGGTATAAGCTCGGGCTGACCGGCACCCTGATCACCGGCTCCGAGATCGACGTCTGGTCCCAGTTCCGTTTCATGAATGCGGACATCTTCGGTAAGAGCTTCTATCGCTTCCGAAACCGGTATTTCTGGATGGGCGGCTATGAACAGCACGTGCCCTTCTTCCGCAAGGAGACGGGCGGCGAGTTCCTCAGCCTGATGCACAGCATTACCTATCGCATCACCAAGGCCGAGGCGCTGGACCTGCCGGAGACCACCGAGGAGATCCGCACGATCGATCTGGAGCCCGAGGCCATGAAGCTTTACAGCCAGCTCCGCAACGACAGCTATGCAGAAATCCTGAACAGCGAAGTGACCGCGGCAAATATCCTGACCCGGCTGCTCCGGCTCTCGCAGATCTGCGGCGGGTTTATCACAGACGATGACGGCAGGACGCGCTGTGTCTCAACGGCAAAGCTGGATGCACTGGCAGACCTCTTGGATTCCGCTCAGGCGGGCGGGCAGAAGATTGTGGTCATGGCCCGGTTTACTGCCGAGCTCGACGCTATTGAGGACCTGCTGGCCAGAAAGAAGATCGGCTACGGTGTGATCCGCGGCGGCGTGAAGAACCGCGACGAGGAGATCCGGCGCTTCCAGAACGATCCCGACTGCATGGTGTTTGTCGGCCAGATCCAGGCCGCTGGTGTCGGCATTACCCTGACCGCTGCGTCCACTATGGTTTTCTTCTCCCTCGACTACAGCATGGCAAATCACACACAGGCCATGGCACGCATCCATCGCGTTGGGCAGCGGAACGCATGCACTTACATCTATCTGTGTGCGCGTAACACGGTCGACGCCAAGGTGATACAGGCCCTGCAGAACAAGCAGGATCTGGCCAAGGCCCTGATTGACGATTACCGAGCGGGAATCAATCCGTTCGAATGAGGGGAGGGAAACAAGATGGGCAATGATCAGATTTTCAGTCTGGCAGACAAGCTGCGCCAACTCCGGGACCGCAAGGCCGATCTAGAGGAAGAGCTGAAGGCGCTGACCGCAGAGATCGATGCGACGGACAAGGCGCTCTCCGATCAGATGGCGGAGGCCGAAGTGCCGAAGTTCAGTCACAGCGGCATGACGTTCTACCTGAAGAACAGGCTTTTCGCCTCGCCGCAGGCCGGTCGGAAAGAGGACCTGTTTGCCGCGCTTCGTGCGCATGGCTACGGCGACCTGATCACCGAAAACGTGAACGCCAATACACTCAGCTCCTTCTGCAAAGAACAGATCGCGCAGAGCGGGGAGGCAGAAGCGCTGCCGGAATGGTTGTCGGAGGTCGTCTCCACCTATGAGCGAACCAGCGTCGGCGTCAGGAAATCCTGAGCAGCGGCGCTTCAAAGATACAAGGATTCAACGATACAAGGTGACCCGGCACGGTGCCGATCATACAAAATCTTACTATAAGGAGAATTTTTACAATGGCGAAGAATGAAATGGAAAACACTGCGATGGTGCAGAGCGGCTATGCGGCTCTGGCGAACAATGATCTGATGGCGGAGCTGGCGGAGGACCTGACCGGCCTGACTCTGCGGTATGACCGCGTTAAGATCCCGTCTGCGGCAAGCCCGGTGTTCGAGGTCCCCGGCGAGAACGGTGAGAGCGAGATGGTGAAGGAGCTGCGCGGCGTGATCGTCCTGCAGCATCCGGCAAACAGCTACTACAAGGACGCCTATGTCGGAGGCCAGAATCCTCCCGATTGCGGCAGCTACGACGGTGTCACCGGCAGCACCGGTCAGGAGTGTGCCACCTGCCCGTATAACCAGTTTGGCTCGGGCGGCGGACAGGCGAAGGCTTGCAAAAACAAGCGCCTGCTTTACATCCTGCCCGAAGGGGAACTGCTCCCGCAGCTCTTTGCCCTGCCGACCGGCAGTCTGAAGCCCTTCACGGACTACCTGAAGAGGAACCTTTCCAAGGGCCGCAGGCTCTCCAGCGTGGTGACGAAGATCACCCTGAAGAAGGCCACCAATGCGGGCGGCATCGGCTACAGCCAGTGCGTGTTCTCCTGTGAGCGCACGCTGGACCCGGCAGAGCAGGCCGCGATCGCACCGGTGATCGACCAGGCCAAGACCTACGCATCCGGCCTGACGGTTGCACAGATGCAGCAGTACGACGATCTCCCGATTGCCGATCCTGCGACCGGCGAAGTGATCGAAGCCCTTAACTGATTTAAGACAAAGGCAATGCCGAGGGCGGGTTCATCCCGTCCTCCGGCAGCGCCGGAAAAGGACATCAATATGAATAATACTGCTAATACAGATTATCGGGTGGTGAGGAGTTTTGCGGAGGCCCGGAAGTATATCGGGGACCATGATGTGGTCGCTTTCGACTACGAGACCGCGCCTGACCTGGACTTCCGCAATGAGGATCGCGCGGCCCTTGATCCGGCGAAATCCCATATCTGCACCATGTCCCTTTCGGTCGAGCCCTACACCGGTATCATGATCCCGGTCCAGCATCTGGTCGGGGAGAACATGCCGAAAGACGAGTTTGATAGGTTCCTCCGCTGGTTCCTGTCGTATCCGTTTATTACCAAGATCGCGCACAACCTGGCTTTTGAGGCAATGTTCAGCTATAAGCAGGGGATCGTTGTGCAGCCGCCGGTATATGACACGATCGCGGCCAGCCAGCTCACCCTGAAAGCGCCGATGGAGTTCCGGTCCTTGTCCGACTCGGGCCTGAAGACACTGGCGCTGAATCTCTGCCATGAGCCGCTGCCGTCCTTTATGGCTGTGACCGCGGGCAGGCACTTCGACGAGCTGGACCCAGAGGACCCGGAGACGATCCGCTACTCCTGCGCAGACAGCGATTTTGCCCTGCGGCTGTATCACCGTTTCAATCAGTGGTTTGATCGCTATCTTCCCCGGCACCGCTGGATCGTAGAGAACCTTGAGTCCCCGACCGCGGTCTTCGTCGGTATCATGAAATGCAACGGCATCCCCGTGGACATCCCGGCGATGCAGGCGGCAAAGACCAATGCCGACAGCAATATCGATCGCCTGCGCTCTGAGATCGCGGAGATGATCGGCGGCGTGGAGATCGGGGATAACTGCAGCACCGGCGCGTTCAAGAACTACCTGTACAACGTGCTCCAGCTCCCGGTCCTGAAAACGACAGAGAAATTCTCGCCGTCCGTGGACGATGAAGCCATGCTGCTTTTGAAGGACCATTGTGCCGAGCACAAGCCGGATCTGGCACCCCTCTTTGATAAAGTCCTCGAATACCGCAAATGGCAGAAGCTGAAAAGCACCTATCTCGACGGTTATCTGGAGTTCGTCAATACGGCCACCAAGCGTATTCATCCGGATCTGATGCCGCTGGCGACGGAGACAGGACGCTTTGCCTGCCGGAAACCCAATCTGCAGAATATGCCGCAGAAGGGGCAGGACCCTGTGGGGATCAGGAACTTTATCACGGCACCGGAGGGCTGGACCCTGCTGGAGGCGGATTACTCGCAGGCCGAGATCAGGCTGTGTGCCTATCTGTCGCAGGATCAGGTCCTGCTGGAAGCTTACCGCCAAGGCGCGGACATCCATGCGATCACGACGTCCGCTGTTTTCCATATACCGATGGAGCAGGCGACGGATCATGCCGACCCGCAGTACAAGCACCGGCGCACTGTGGCGAAGGCGACCCTGTTTGGAATCATGTACGGCATCGGCGGCCCGGGCCTGTCCCGGAATCTCTATACCAATGCCGGGGTGACGCTCAGCAGGGAAGAGTGCGACAGCTATATCGACGGCATCCTCAAGCGCTACACCGGCATGGCGGCATGGCAGAAGCAAATGAAAGCCGCGGCGGAGAACGCGTGCTATATCGAGACCGCGCTGGGCCGCAGGCGCTACCTGCCCGGTATCCGGTCGGAGGATCGCCGGGTGAAAGCGACCGCGCAGCGCATGGCCATGAATACCCCGGTGCAGGGGCTCGGAGCAGACTGCCTGAAAAATGCAATGGCCTACCTGATCATCACGTTGAAGGACAAGCCGTATATCCAGCCGATCCTCACCGTCCACGACAGCATCGTTTTTCTGGTGCGCGAAGACAAGGTCGATGAGGCCAGCAAGCTGGTGAAGGCGTGTATGGAGGCTCCGCCAGCGCTGCCGAATTTCATGCCGCTGGTGGCGGAGGTGTCGGTCGGCAGGCGCTATGGTGAGATGGACTAAGGAGAAAAGACATGAGTTACAAAAACGCAGAAGGATATAAGGACCCGACCGTCGGCGCTGTGCTGGCCAATGAGCTGAAAGCATACCGGCAGGCTCAGCGCCAGAAGTATCGAGAGAAGAACCGCAGCAAGGTCTATGTGGCGTCGGCCTATGCCGGGGACACCGAGGGCAACACAGCCCGCGCGATCCAGTACTGCCGCTACGCTATCGACAAGGGCTACCTGCCGATCGCCAGCCACCTCCTGTACCCGCAGGTGCTCTCGGACAGCGTGCCCGCGGAGCGTGAGCTGGGGCTGCTCTTCGGCTTGGCGCTGCTGGCGACCTGTCAGGAGTGCTGGTTCTTCGGTGAGCTCTCGCCGGGGATGGAACAGGAGATGCAGGAGGCAAAGCGGCTCCGGAAAAAGATCCGGCGCTTTGATCAGCAGATGCAGGAGGTCGCTATATGAAAGGATTCCCAGAAGAACTGAAAAAACTCCGGCGCTGGGTGGGGTATCGTTTGATACCCCACCCGGACGGAAGCAAGCCGAAAAAGGTCCCCATCAACGCTGTAACCGGTAAAAACGCGCAGTCCAACAATCCGGCATCATGGTGCGATTATGAGACAGCCCGCGCTGCTGCCGAGCAGTACGGCTACAACGGGATCGGTTTCATGTTCCTCCCCGAGGATGGCTATGTCGGCGTCGATGTGGACCACTGCTATGATCCGGCGACCGGGACCTTTAATGAGACCGCGCAGGCGATCATGGCGCGGCAGCCTACGTACATGGAGTTCTCTCCATCCGGCGACGGGATTCACCTGTGGTTCAAAGGGACCAAGCCGAAGGGCCCTGCCAAGAATACCAAGACCGGCGTTGAGATGTATGACAGGACCCGGTATTTCACGGTGACGGAGAAGCCGATCCCCGGCTGCATGGATACTGTGGCCGAGGCGCTGCCGGATACGCTGACCTGGATTCAGGAGACGTATATCACTCCAAAAAAGGCCGAGAAGAAGCGCAAGAAAAGGCACAGCGCTTCCGAGAAGCTCACGGACGAGGAGATTCTGGAAAAGGCCAGCAGCACCGGCAATGCCGAGATCTTCAACGACCTGTGGGCCGGTAACTGGCAGGCGCACTACCCGTCACAGTCTGAGGCGGATATGGCGCTGGCGATGAAGCTGGCGTTCTGGACCGGAAAAGACAGAGCACAGATGGACCGTATGTTCCGCGCCTCTGGGCTTTACAGGGAGAAGTGGGATACACGGCACCATGCTGACGGCGCTACCTACGGCGAGGAGACCCTGAACCGCGCGATCGAGGCGACGGAGACCGTGTACAGCTCTGCTGCCGACAGCCCGGTCTTTGAGTATGAGGGCCGCTACTTCAGATCGAAGGGCGACGCCATGTATCCGCTCACCAATTTTGTCCTGCAGCCCGGTGAGATGATTGTGGCTGACGGCGACGTGCAGATGACGGCGGACTTTGTTACTACCCGCGGCGACACGTTCAATATGACCTTCATGACCACCGATCTGGCCAATCAGCAGCGGTTTAAGAATCTGCTCACCAGCAGGACCATTGCGCTGGGCTGGTTTGGCGGCGAAGGCGATCTCGAATTGTTCAAGACCTTTATTGCTACGCTGGACTGGACGACGAAGACCGGCGTCAAGGCGCTGGGAATCTATGAGTTTGAGGGCAGAAATGTGTTCGTGTCCTGTGAGGGCAGCATCGATGCTGCTACGGAGCCTGTCGACGGTATTGTCCAGCTTGAGAAGTTCCAGAGCATCCAGACCGGCATCCTGAACACGGATTCCCTAAAACCGGAAGGGCTGAAGAACCTCGGCAATTGGCTGCTTGGATACAACGAGCCAGCGAAAACAGTGGCGATCCTCGCGTGGACCGCAGGCTGCTTTTTGAAGCCGCTGCTGAAAAAGGAAGATATAAAGTACCCGCACCTGTTCCTGATCGGTGAGGCGGGCAGCGGCAAGAGCACCACACTGGAGCGTGTGATTCTGCCGGTGTTCTCGACGGACCGCGTGACCGCGGCTACGCAGGTGACACAGTTCACGCTGATGAAGGAGAGCGCGTCCTCCAATATGGTGCCCATGGCGCTGGACGAGTTTAAGCCGTCCAAGATCGATAAGCAGAAGATCCATGCCCTGTACAATCATTTCCGGGATTCCTATGACGGGCACGACGGCCTGCGCGGTAGGGCGGATCAGATGATGGTGACGTACAAGCTGCTGGCTCCGCTCGTGGTAGCAGGGGAAGAGTCCGCTGACGAGGCGGCGATCCGAGAACGCAGCATCGAGCTTCTGTTTTCCAAGAAGGACCTGAAGAAGCCGGAGCACCGGCTCTGCTTCAATCGGCTGGGCATGAATAAGAATCTGCTGGGCGATCTGGGCCGTGCGCTGCTTACCACAGCGCTGAAGACAACACCGAAAGAGGCGGCAGCATGGTACGACGAGGCCATGGGCATGGTGCAGAGCAATCTGCCAAGCAGGGTGATCAACAACATCGCCTGCTGCTATGCAGGGCTAAAGCTGCTCGAAAAGCTATGCGCTGAGCACCGGCTCCACTGGGACGATGTTTTCTCGATCCATCTGGAGGCGTGCCTGAGATACCTGGAGTACGGCACCAATGAATACCTGCTGGACGGCGGCTTTAATAACAAATCCATCGTGGAGCAGACCTTTGAGGTCATGAGCCGCATGAAGCTGCTGCCCAACACAGATTACATCATCTCAGAAGACGGCGGCACCATGTATATAAGGCTGGCACAGCTCTATGACCAGTACACCCGGTATCGCCGGGAATATGCCGTCATGGGCGAAGTCCTCCCATACGCACAGTTTCGGAAGCAGCTCATGCATTCGGATCTCCTGATTCAGGGCAACGTCCAGAAGAAGTTCAACGGCGTCAACTCACGGTGCTTCATCATAGACTTCGCCCTGCTGAAGGAAAGATGCGACGTGTCGGAGTTCGAATTGCCCGATGATGCAAAACCGCTCACCTGATATAAAAAACACACGGTGGGTGGTATCTGGTAACTAAAATATCATGTGTAACTTAAATTATAGAGGGGTACACGGAAAAAGTTTTTTCTCGTGTGCGTGCGCGTGCGTAAAAAAATAAAAATACGCATACCCCTGTGAAATGGCGGTTACCGGCGTTAAAAGCGTTACCGTGATGGTACGAGGAGCATGGAAATGCTGGAGAAAGACATTGTTGCAAAGATCAGGAATTACCTGAAAACTGTGCCCAACTGCTTCTTCTGGAAGGAGCACGGCGGGCAGTACGGGACCGCAGGCATCCCGGACATCATCGCCTGCATCGACGGTCACTTCTTCGGATTTGAAGTGAAGACCGATAAAGGAAAGCCGACAGCCTTACAGACTGTGACGATCCGGAAAATCCTCGCGGCAGGCGGGACCGCTGCTGTGGTCCGCTCCGTCGACGAGGTGCGTGCCCTGATTGAAGCCCAGCGCGGCTGAGGGCACCCTGCTAAGATAACGAAGAACACAACGAGTCCAGGACTCTGAGAAATATAGATGCGAAGCGGGAAAATGAATACCTGTGAAAGTGAGGATCAGGGTATGGCCCGTGAAACGAATATCCCGCCGGAGCAGATGCTGGCCAACGCCATCATCATACAGGCGGCGGACGATTACCGAGTTGCGCTGCGGCGGCTCAAGCTGAACCGGATGAGCCGGGAATACCGGCAGGTGAAAGAGGACTGTGAGCGCTTCTTTCAATCCGAGTGGTTTGAGGTTTTGACCAAAGTGGACGGTAAAACAATCATGATGCGAATCCAGAAGGAGGAACTGGGAATATGACAGCAAGAGAGTATTTGAGTCAGGCTTATCTGCTGAACCAGCGGATCAACAGCAAAATTGAGCAGCTTTCCACATTGAACGATCTGGCCACCAAAGCCACATCGGTGCTCTCCGGCATGCCGCACAATCCGAATAAAGGCGCGGCGTCCTTTGAGAACATCATTGTAAAAATAGTGGATCTGCAGAATGAGATCAACAGCGACATCGACGCTCTGGTCGACCTGAAGGCGGAGATCACGGCAAGGATCAACTCTGTGAAGAATACGGATTACAGGCTGATTCTTGAGCGCCGGTACCTCTGCTGGGCACCATGGCCAGAGATCGCTGTGGAACTGAACTATTCTAATCGACGCTTGTTCCAGCTCCACGATCTGGCGCTTGAGGAAATTCAGAAGGATCTTGATAAATTGCAGTAAATTTCACTATTTTGCACCTCTGGATTGTGATAGTATTAAACTGCGAAAATCGAAACGCCTCACGGGGACCAAAATCCCTGTGGGGCATTTTTCATGACAATTCTCGGTCTGGGAGGAAAGAAAAATGTTTGAAAAGGTCAACCCTGCACATCCGGATAAGGTGGCGGACCGAATTGCCGGTGCTCTGGTGGATATGGCGTATAGGCTGCAGGAGAATCCGAAGATCGCTGTGGAAGTACTGCTCGGTCATGGCTTCTGCAATATCATTGCGGAGACCTCTGTTCACCTGCCGGTGCCGGATGTCGCTGCGACAGTCCGGAGGATTGCTGGGGACATTGCACCCCTGTATCATGAGGTCGCGCAGGACCCGCATCTGGCTGAAAACCAGAAGGCTGGATTCCGCTGCGGCGACAACGGTATTTTCAAAGGGATGCCGGTCACGTATGAGCAGAAGTGTCTGTCCCAGTATGCGCGGCTGCTGTACGATAAATACCAATGTGACGGGAAATATATCCTGGACGGCAATCGCCTGATCATCTGCCAGAGCAATGCAAGTCGTCATAAGCTGCTGGGCATGTTTCCGGACGCTGAGATCAATCCCATTGGGGACTGGACCGGTGGCCCAGACGTGGACGCTGGTGCTACCAATCGGAAGCTGGGCAGCGATATGGCCGATAGCGTCACTGGCGGCGGCCTGCATGGGAAGGACCTCTCCAAGGCTGATGTCAGCGTAAACATCTATGCTTGGCTGCAGGCTCAGAAAACTGGAAAACCAGTAAAGTACTGCTGTGCCATCGGTGATGAGACTGTCGGCGGCATCCCCTTTACGGAGATCGTAGAGACGGCTCGGAGGTATATCGTGGACGTAGGCGGATTTGAGAAGTTTGCCGAATGGGGACTGGTGTAACGCTATGCCGCGTAGACCAGACACACCCTGCAAGCATCCCGGCTGCCCGCGGCTGGTGCCGTATGGGAAACAATACTGTGAAGAGCACGCGCGTGCTCACAGTGGCGACCGTCCCAGCGCTGCCTCCCGTGGTTATGGAGCAGCATGGCGACGAGCCCGCAAGCAGTACCTCGAAGCGCACCCGCTCTGTGTGGAGTGCCTGAAAGAAGGGAAGTACGTCCGCGCGACCGACGTCGATCACATCGTGCCGCATCGCGGTGACCCTGTTTTGTTCTGGGAGAGGGGTAACTGGCAGGCGCTCTGCCATAGCCACCACAGTATCAAAACAGGCAAGCAGGACATGCATCCCGAGTACCATTTTTGATAAAAACGGGCTCTGGGTGGGGTAAGCCTCCGAGGGGGGCCGGGGTCCAAAATCCCCAGTGTTTATGCGGGGGACCGGCGCCCCCTCTCGCGTTGATTTTCGCGAAATTGTAAAGGGGTATTACTTGACACCTGCATAGAAGGCCGGTTGTTAGCGGGCCTTACAGCATATTTTCGCGGTTTGGGCATACCCCATTTCGCGCAATTATTACGGTCAGGAAGGAGAATACGTGGTTACTGTACTGCAGCAGGAGCAGATCCGGCAGCTCCGGTCCCAAGGGATCGGATATCGCAATATCGCGAAGGAGCTCAACCTGAGCCGTGATGATGTCCGGAACTACTGCAAAAAAAATAACATCAACGGATACAAAGACGCGGTCAAGGCCAACCTGCAAATGATGCAGGAGAATGGCTGCTTCTGCAGGTACTGCGGCGCTTTCCTGAAACAGCCGAAGACAGGTCGGAAGCGCCATTACTGCAACGAGACCTGCCGCAGAAAATGGTGGAATGAGAACCGTGATAAGATCCGGCAGGGGTCCGGTTCCATCTACGGTTTTACCTGCAAACGATGCGGAAAAGAGTTTACTGCCTACGGGAATCCCCATAGGCAGTATTGCAGTCATGAATGTTATGTCAGCGATCGGTTCTGGGAAGGCGAAGAGCCGGTGAAGCCGATGGAGATCGATCTGTCGAAGAAGCCGACTATCTCATTCCTCAATTGATTTTATTCAGCTTCTCCTTTTTCTTTTCGATCAGTTCCATCGGGATTGTTATCAGCAGCATGTATACAGCGAGAATAACAATACCCGGGGATAAATAGAGAAATGGGATTGGAATCCAACTGTGGAAGATTTCCAGCAGGAAATTACCTTCTGTTTCGACAGAGAAGAAATAGTTCGCTTTGGGATGAAGGCCGCTCCATCGAAGCAGCATATTGAAACAGAAAACGGCAAAGGTGATTAGAAATGCAGTGAGGATTGCTTTCGGAAGGTCACGAAGTCTAGGCCGAAACAGGTCGAAGGTTACAAGTGCAAGCCCTTCTATCACGACCATGAAATGAGTCCCATAATATCCGAGCATCCGCGGCAGGAGCAGGCTGTATCCGTCAAAACCGTTTCCCGGCATGATCAGCGCCATCAACGCGCCAAGCGGCCCAAGGAAAAAACCAAAGCAGGCAAGGGAACGGTTTTTCTTCCATACGGCGATCGGAATTATGATCATATTGATGTTGCAAAGCTGTAGGGGAAGTTCTCCCCACCAGTTGAAGCCACCCATGCTGGCAGTGATAATATTGAAATCGCTGTCAAGCGACAGAAAAATCTTGTACAGAATAAAGCCAATTTGCGTAATGATACAGGATATGATCAATACCAGAGATTTTGTTCTCTCACTCTTTTTGTGCAAGAGTATGCTTGCAACTATGAGAAGGCATAGGAAACATGCGGAAACGCACAAAAAGACCGTGTTGAATGGGCTCATGATCCAGAAATTTGATTGCATCTGATCATCTCCAAACTAACGCGTTACTGAACTAAATTTATACTACCACACATATCTGCTATATACAATACTGCGACTCAAAAAGAGACGCTATTTTTATACCCAAAGGAGTAAATCCATGAACCTGAGAAAAATCAAGATCGCGGACCTTGTGCCCGCGTCATATAATCCCCGGAAAGCGCTGAAGCCGGGGGATAAAGAATATGAGAAGATCAAGCGCAGCATCGAGGAATTCGGATACTGTGAGCCGATCATCGTGAACAGCGACATGACCATCATCGGCGGCCACCAGCGCGTGACGGTCCTGAAGGACCTGGGCTATACCGAAATCGACTGCATTGTGATCGATATCGACAAGACCAAAGAGCGTGCTCTGAACATCGCGCTGAACAAGATCACCGGCGAATGGAACAAGGAGCTTCTGGCCGATCTGATCGCAGAGCTGCAAGATTCGGATTTCGATGTAACCTTCACCGGCTTCGATCCTCCGGAGATCGAGCAGCTCATGAATTCTGTCCACGACAAGGAGATCGTGGAGGATGAGTTTGATATCGATGCCCAGCTTCAGCAGCCGACCGTCACCCGGGAAGGGGACCTGTGGCTGCTCGGTGAGCACCGGCTCGTCTGCGGCGACAGTACGCTGCCGGAGACCTACGATCTGCTGATGGCAGGCCGGAAGGCCAATCTCGTGGTGACCGATCCTCCGTACAACGTGGACTATGAAGGTTCCGCTGGGAAGATCAAAAACGATAAAATGGCAGAGGAGCAGTTTGAAAAGTTCCTCTTTGCCGCATATGTCAATATGGAACAGAACATGATGGACGACGCGTCCATTTATGTTTTCCACAGTGATTCGCACGGGCTGGCCTTTCGGAGAGCATTCGAGGAGGCTGGCTTTTATCTTTCCGGCTGCTGCATCTGGAAAAAGAACAGTCTGGTGCTGGGCCGGAGCCCATATCAATGGTTACACGAACCTGTGCTCTTCGGTTGGAAGAAGGGCGGGCGGCATCAGTGGTATGCAGACCGGAAGCAGACCACGGTATGGGAATATGATAAACCCAAGAAGAATGATCTGCACCCGACGATGAAGCCGGTCAACCTGATCGCCTACCCGATCAAAAACAGCTCCATGAGCAACTGCATTGTGCTGGACCCCTTCGGCGGCTCGGGCAGCACGCTTATCGCGGCGGATCAGCTGAAGCGGATCTGCTATACGGTTGAATTGGACCCGAAGTATGCCGATGTGATCGTCAACCGGTATCTGGCCCAGGTCGGCAGCGCCGATCAGATCTTTCTGGTCCGGGACGGGCAGAAGATTCCATATGCGGAAGCGGTCAAAAATGCAGCATAATGTGCTGTATTATGAACAATTCCAGCTGCAAATCTTTGTGTACAATATGCCTCCGAATTAACTTGCTATATCTGCGGAGTAGAGCGAATATGAACATGCCGAAAGGGAGAACCCCGCGGACATTTACATTTTTAGGAGGCACCCCATGAGCATCAATTTCAACGTTACCGGCAGCGACCGCAAGAGACTGGTCAGCATCATCACCCACGCCACCGGCGAGAAGGGCACCTACGAAGGCGTCCCGACCATGGCCTACCGCATCGGCGGCTTTACGGTCGACAAGACCGGCATCCTGAGCTGGGACGACACGGTCGACAATGGCACCATCCTCAAGGTTTACGACGAGATCAAGGCCGCGGGCTTTGAGCCGGAAGAGGAACCGGATCTCCGGAACACCCCGGAAGCCGCGCCTGCCACTGAGGAGAGCACCGAGGCTGCGGAGAAGGAAGGGCTGGAGATCAGCCTGCCGCTGGACGGCTTCAACCCGGACAGCCTTGACAGGCTGCAGAAGCTGGTGGACAGCAAGGCCCGCCTGACGCAGAAGGCACTGGCCGCGGATCGCCTGACCATTCAGGTGAAGGGTGACAGAGTGTGCTTCCCTTGGTGGGACACCATGCCTAGCCCGGAGGAGATTCAGGCTTACATGGCTTTCATCGCAGCGCTATGCTCGATGGCGAAGCAGGCCAAGCGCGTGACCAGCTACGAGAAGGACGTCGAGAGCGAGAAGTTTTCCTTCCGCGTCTGGCTCCTCCGCATGGGCTTCAAAGGCAACGAAAGCAAGGCCCAGCGTGCGATCCTCCTGAAACGGCTCTCCGGCAATGCGGCCTTCCCCAACAAAGCCGCGGCAGACGCCTTCAGCGCGGCGCAGAAGGCCAAGCGCGATGCAGCCAAGGCTGCGGCGGCATCGCAGGAGGAAAACGCATGAGGGGGATTACGAAGGCAGAGCTGCAGCAGCTCCGGGCAGCCTACCCGCGCGGCACCCGCGTGGAGCTTGTCAGCATGGACGATGAGCAGGCTCCGCCTCCCGGCACCGGCGGCACGGTCCTCGGTGTGGACGACACCGGCAGCCTGCTGATGGCTTGGGACAACGGCTCCGGCCTGAACGTGCTCTGGCGGGTGGACACGGTCCGGAAGCTGTAAAACAGAAAACAAAGTACCAGAGGGCCGGATGGCTCTCTTGGTCGTACATTATACACAGGTTTCGGCGCGAATCTTTGTGTACATTATGCCTTCGAATTGACTTGATATTATCCCGGTTTAGAGGGATATATAGGTCACAAAAACAAAGGAGGCAAACGCCATGACGATCAACAACGCGATGAGAACCTACAGACTTCCGAATCCCACCACCCCGGAGGATCTGGAGTGCCGGTGGAGCAAGGTCCTGAACTTTGGAGACAAGGTGCTCCTCGCCGGGTATTACTACAACGGACAGAACAAGCCCTGCTACTTCGGCGCGGTGTACGAACATCTGGACGACGACCTTTCCTGCGAAGGAACGATCGGCCTGAGAAGCGCCAGCGAGGTCGAGTTCACCGACGACGGCCACGCGATCGCATGGGCGATGGCGCACACGGAGGACTGAGCATGAACGCGATTGAAGAGAAGGTCTACACACTGACCGACGACGCGCTTTCCTACGCAGCAGACATCTACGGTGCCCTTGAGACCATCCGCTACGATCCGGCCGGGGCCATGCCAGATGACATCGAGCGTATGAAGGAGATCCGCGGGCTGCTCAAGCAGGCGCTGGATCGGGCGAAGACGGTCCGGGCGAATACCGGCAGGGGATAAGAAAAGGGATGCAGCCGGGAGGCTGTGTTCCTCGTTGTGCGGCAGGCAGCGGCCTGCTTTTTTGTTGTCTATTTATACCAGCTTCCGGTGCTCATATTTGTGCATATTATGGTGTCGAAATAACTTGCTATTATGGCCCTTTAGAGCAATATATGTACATGCCGAAAGGTAAACTACACTTTTTTAGGAGGCCATCACCATGATGAACACCACCAACACCTACTTCGATAACCTTTACCGCATCGGCTGCGAGTACGAGGCTGCCAGAGCCGAGCGTCAGGCCCGCAAGCAGCGGATCATCGATACCCTTGGCTGGGAAAGCGCCGAGCTCAAGGCATGGTACGCAGAGGACGAGGCTGCAAAGTTTCCCTTCAGCCAGGGCACCAGCAAGGCGTACCGCGCCTGGAAATCCAGCATCCTCCGCAGCGAGGACGAGATCGAGATGGACGATTTCCTTTGGGAAAAAGAGGTCCACGATTTCCTTGCGGCCCTGAAGGAGGCGGGCTTCAGCAGCTTTGTGTACACCAACCAGAGCACTGCGGTCATGGAGAACCTTCACCAGTTTGCCGCAGAAGGCTGCAGGCTGGAAGGGCTGTGCACCATCACCCGGAAGGAAACCCGCTGGGGCGAGGAAGAGCCCTACGAAGTGCAGGGCATCCGCTTCAGCCTTTAAGCCGGACAAAACCGGCAGGCTCCGAAAGGGGCCTTTCTCTTGTACATTCTAAACAGCTTCTCCCAGAACTATTTGTGTATATTATTCCTCGAAAAACCGCAGAAATAACTTGCTATTTATCACTTTTAGAGGGATATATAGGACAACAAAACGAAGGGAGAACACCACCATGAAGAACATTTACACACTCAGAAACAGCCTCAACCTGATCGAGTACAACACGGCGATCACCCGCGAGGATTTCGAAGCCCACTTCACTAAGACCCGCGAGAAGGTGACCTTCACCTTCAACGGCTGGGACGGCAAGAGCTACGACGGTGAGAGCCGCAGGGCCAGCGTTTACCGCACCGACTTCGCAGGCTACGAAGAGGTCCGCTTCATTAAGGTCGGGAACCACCTTTGCTACATCGACGAAGAACACCTGGTCCTTGAGAAGGCAACCGGCGAGAGCCATCCGGAAGCCGAATGGCTGGTCGAGGTCAAGAGAGGATAAAAAACAGCATACAACCGGGGAGGCGGCCAGCAGGCCGTGTTCCTCGTTATAAAGATAGATTTGTGAGCACCCGAAGGGCTGCATTTTTTGTGCTCAGACGGGAGGTGATACCAATGGCACAAAGAGGAAGAAAACCAAAGCCAACCGCACTGAAGGTGCTGGAAGGCAACCCCGGCAAGCGGCCATTGAACCTGTATGAGCCGGTCCCCGAGGGGAAACTGCCGGAGTGCCCGGAATGGCTGGAGGAAGAAGCAAAAGCCGAGTGGGAGCGTCTGGCAGTCCCCATGCATAACCTCGGCCTGCTGACAGAGTTGGATATGGCGGCCTTTGCTGTGTACTGTCAGGCGTATGCCCGCTGGAAGGAGGCTGAGGAGTTTATCTCCCAGCACGGCAGCATCGTCAAAACCAAGAATGGCTTCTGGCAGCAGGTGCCGCAGGTGACCATCTCGCATGCCAACCAGAAAGTCATGCTGCAGGCGGCTTCCGAGTTTGGTCTGACGCCGTCTGCCCGCAGCAGGATTATAGCGGGGAATGCCGCGCAGGATCAGGCGTCTGAGATGGACATGATTCTGGCGGGTGTGATCTGATGGCATATAAATACAAGCCGACTCCTCTGATGCTGCCGACGTCCCATTATGATAAGCGGAAAGCGGATCATGCGGTCAACTTCATCCAGTGCCTGAAGCATACGACAGGCAAGTGGCAGGGGCAGCGGATCATGCTGCTTCCATGGGAAGAGCAGATCGTCCGGGACATCTTCGGCATCATCGGGGAGGACGGCTTCCGACAGTTTCGGAATGCGTACATCGAGATCGCGAAGAAAAACGGCAAGAGCACCCTGAGCTCGGCGCTGGCCCTGTATCTGCTGTATGCAGACGGAGAGGCGTCCCCGGAGGTATACTCCGCTGCCTGTGATCGTAACCAGGCAAGCATCGTGTACAAAGAAGCGGAGAAGATGGTCCGCGCCAGCCCGGAGCTGATGCGGCGGTCAAAGGTGAACGCCTCCATCAAGCGCATCGTGTCATATAACCCGGAGGGGTTTTATCAGGTGCTGTCGGCGGAGACCGGCAGCAAGCACGGTCTGAATATCTCCGGCCTGATCTTTGACGAGATCCATGCTCAGAAGGACCGGAAGCTATACGACGTCCTGACGAAGTACTCCGGCTCCGCGCGGACCCAGCCGCTGTTTATCAGCATCACGACGGCGGGGAACAACAAGGACTCCATCTGCTATGAGCTGCATACCAAGGCCATCGATATCATGAAGGGCACCCGGCATGATCCGTCGTTTTATCCGGCGATCTACGGTCTCACCGATGAAGATGACTGGCATGATGAAAAGAACTGGTATAAGGCCAATCCGTCCCTCGGCGCGACCATCTCGCTGGAGCGCTTTCGGGAAGATTATCAGAACGCACTGGAGAATCCGGCAGAGCTGAATGTTTTTAAACAACTCCGCCTGAACATGTGGGTGTCATCGGCAGTCGCGTGGATACCGGAGCATGTTTTCGATAAAGGCAACGAGCCGATCGACCTGGAGGCGCTGAAGGGCAGAGACTGTTATGCAGGACTGGACCTGTCCAGCACCTCGGACCTGACAGCGTTTGTGCTGCTGTTTCCTCCGCGGGATGATACAGAAAAATACATCGTGGTCCCGTACTTTTTCCTGCCGGAGGACACCCTCCCGCAGCGAGTGGCACGGGACCATGTGCTTTACGATACCTGGGTTGCCAACGGACACCTGATCACGACGGAAGGGAATGTGGTGGATTACCGGTTCCTGCAGGCGTTTATCGAGGAGACCTGTGAAAAGTATCATGTGCTGGAGATCGCCTATGACCGCTGGAACGCGACCATGCTGGTGCAGAACCTGATCGACGAGGGCCTGACGATGGTTCCTTTCGGGCAGGGGTATAAAGACATGTCTCCGGCCAGCAAGGAGTTTTACAAGATCATGCTGGAAGGGAAGCTGGTTCACGGCGGCAATCCGGTCCTGCGCTGGATGGCGTCGAATGTCGTGGTGGATACCGATCCGGCAGGGAATATCAAGCCGACAAAGGCGAAATCCATAGAGAAGATCGACGGCATCGTTGCCCTGATCATGGCGATGGGCCGCGCGATCCTCAATCAGAATCCGGGCAGCGTTTATGACGAACGCGGCCTGTGTGTTTTTTAAGGGGGAAGACAGTGGGATTCTTCGACAGCTTCATGGCGACAACGCCACATCCCAAGCCGCGGGATGCTCCCGAGGTTCCTGAGATCAAAGATAACGTCCGTGATTCTGGGCAGACCTTCATCTTCGGCAAATCCGACGCAGGGGAGCGCGTGGATGAGAAATCCGCCATGCAGATCGCTACAGTCTATGCCTGTGTGCGGCTCCTCGCGGAGACGATTGCAGGGCTTCCGCTGCATCTGTTCAGATACTCAGATAAGACGGGCAACGGCAAAGAGCGTGCGACGGACCATCCGCTGTATAAGCTCCTGTACCGGCAGCCGAATCCGGAGATGACGAGCTTTTCCTTCCGGGAGACGCTGATGACGCATCTGCTGCTGTACGGAAATGCTTATGCGCAGATCATCCGGGACGGGAAAAACACGATCCTCGGCCTGTATCCGCTGCTGCCGGAGAATGTGGAAGTGGACCGGAACGAGAAGGGCGAGATCTATTACATCTACCATGCCTACACCGACGAGGTCCCCGGCGATCAGAACAAGGACATCCTGTTCCGGCGCGACGAGATCTTCCACGTACCAGGGCTCGGCTTCAACGGACTGGTGGGCTTCTCTCCAATCGCCATGATGAAAAACGCGCTCGGCACCACGATCGCCGTCGAGAAATATGGCAGCGCCTTCTTCAAAAACGGTGCTCAGCCGTCCGGCGTGCTGGAGCATCCGGGTGTGCTGAAGAACCCGGAGCGTATCCGGGAAAACTGGTCGCAGGTCTACGGCGGCGCTGGCAATGCGCATAAGGTGGCGGTTCTGGAGGAGGGCATGCAGTACAAAGCAATCTCCCTGCCTCCGGAAGACAGCCAGTTCCTCTCCACCCGGCAATTCGGAGTGAACGAGATCTGCAGGATCTTCCGGGTGCCTCCCCATATGGTACAGGATCTGGAGCACGCCACTTTTTCGAACATTGAGCATCAGAGCATCGACTTCGTGGTCCATACGCTGACGCCATGGCTGGTCCGGTTTGAGCAGGCGATCATGAAAGACCTGCTGCTGGAGACAGAGCAGGATACCTACTTCCCGAAGTTCAATGTGGACGGCCTGCTCCGCGGCGATTACGCCTCCCGCATGCAGGGTTACGCGACTGGCATCAGCAACGGTTTTCTTTCTCCCAATGACTGCAGGCGTCTGGAGAATCTGGACCTGATCCCGCCTGAAAAGGGCGGCGATGATTATTACCTGAACGGCGGCTATGTGAAGCTGCAGGACGCAGGGAAGGACCGGATTCCAACGGAACAGCCGAAGAAGCGAGGTGACAGCAATGGGCGAGTTTAAGGATCTGACCGGCTGTCAGTTCGGGGAGCTGACCGTTATGCGGCTGTACAGGAAATGCGCCAACGGCGGCTCCACATGGCACTGCCGCTGCTCCTGCGGGAGGGAGATCGATCTGCCCGCCTCGGAACTGCTGAGAGGGCGGCTGACCTGCGGCGCGTGCAACTACGGCCACTACTGCTTTTACCCCGGTTATGCCGAGTGCCTGCTGCCGAATGGGAATTCTTTTGTGATCGACATTCAGGACTACCCTGTGGTCAGCAGATACCGCTGGGCGCGGACCAGCGAAGGCTATTACTCCGCCTCCTGCGGGAAGAGGAACAGCCATATCACGCTGCATCGGCTGATCATGAATCCGCCTGCGGGCATGCTGGTCGATCATATCGACGGGGACAAGAACAACTGCCGCAGACGGAACATGCGTCTCACGGATTATGCTGGGAACGCGCGGAACATCCATACCCAAAAGAACAACAAGTGCGGACTCAAAGGTGTGTATTGGGCCAGCGACCGAAACAAGTGGCGTGCCGAGATCACGGCTGACGGCAGGCACATCCACATCGGCTCCTTTGACACCAGAGAGGACGCGGCGAGGGCATACGACAAGTATGCTCTTTCTTATTTTGGGGAGTTTGCAAAAACAAATGAAATGATGGGTAAGATCACGCCTTGTGCTCTTACCGGATAGGAGAACGGTATGAACAAATTCTGGAACTGGATTCGTGACGACGGCGGGGGCCGCGTGCTCCGGCTGGAAGGCCCGATCGATAACGAGAGCTTCTGGGGCACGGAGATCACGCCTCAAGATTTCCGGGACGAGCTAGAGGCCGAGGAAGGCGACGTCACTGTCTGGATCAACTCGCCCGGAGGCAATGTGTTTGCTGCCGCCGAGATCTATACCATGCTGAAGGAGTACGCTGGCGCGGTCACGGTGAAGATCGCCTCTATTGCAGCGTCCGCGGCGTCGGTGATCGCGATGGCGGGCAGCAGGGTCCTGATGTCTCCCACGGCGCTTCTGATGATCCATGATCCTTCCACCATCGCGATGGGAAATACGAAGGACATGGAAAAGGCGATCGAAACGCTGAATGAAGTGAAGGAGAGCATTATCAACGCTTACAGCGCCAAGACCGGCCTGCGCCATAACAAGATCGCGGAGCTTATGAGCAACGAGACCTGGATGAACGCAAAGAAGGCTGTGGAGCTGGGCTTTGCCGATGAGGTGCTCTATGACGGGAAGGAGCCCGAGCCGGAAACCGAGCCGGAAGAAGATGCTGAGCCTGTGGCTGTGTCAGCGCAGATATATTCCGGCAGGCTGATGGATCAGGCGATCCTGAACAGACTCCGTGTAAGCGACGATGCCGGAGAAGAACCTCCGGCACCTGAACCGGCTGTGCCGACGATCGGCATGGACGGCAAGACCGCGGATGGGGCCGTGCCCTATCAGATTCTGATGAATCAACTGGACTTTCTGAAATGAGAGCCCGGTTTTTTCATGACCATTTTCATTTTTGGAGGAAAAGATAATGAGTAAAATTCTTGAACTGCGCAACAAGCGCAATACCCTCTGGGAGCAGACGAAGACGTTTCTGGAGGAACACCGTGATGCCAACGGTCTCGTCGAGGCCAATGCCGTCGAGCAGTATGAAAAGATGGCCAACGACGTCAAGGCGCTGGGCGAGGAGATCAAGCGTCTGGAGGACCAGATGGCGATGGACGCTAAGCTCGCTGAGGCGACCTCCGCGCCCGTGCATGCCGATCCTAAGGCGGAAAAGCGCAAGGCCAATCTCCGCCCGACTGCCACTGCCGAGTACGGTGAAGCCTTCTGGAACATGATGCGCGGCCACAGTTCTCCGGAGGTCCGTGATGCGCTGTCCGTGGGCGTCGATCAGAACGGCGGCTATACCGTTCCTGACGAGTTTGAGCGCCAGCTGATTCAGGGCCTTGAGGAGAACAACATCTTCCGCACCCTGGCTCATGTCATGAGGACCAATTCCGGCTCCCGCATCATCCCGCTGGCGACCGACACCGGCTCCGCCTCCTGGATCGAAGAAGGCGCGGCTATTCAGGAATCCGACATGACCTTCGCGCAGGAGACGCTTTCCGCGTACAAACTGGGCTGCATGGTCAAGGTCAGCAACGAGCTCCTGAACGACTCCGCTTTCGACATCGCCGCGTATATCGCACAGCGCTTCGGCGTCCGTTTCGGCAATGCGGAGGAGGATGCCTTCATCAACGGCACCGGTCCGTCCGCCAATCCGCAGACTACTCCCAGCCAGCCCACCGGCATTCTCACCAGCGTCACGGCCACGGCGGGAAACACCACGGCGAATGCCCAGACCGTCCACTTCGACAACATCTATAAGCTCTATTACAGTCTGAAGGCTCCGTACCGCAGAAAGGCATCCTTCCTGTGCAACGAGACCCTGCTCCTGCAGCTCATGCTGATCAAGGACAAGAATGACAATTATATCTGGAAACCCTCTCTGGATATTGCCAAGCCTGACACCATCCTCGGCAGGCCGATCTACACCAGCAGCTATATGCCCGCGATCACCGGTGTTGCTGCGCAAGATAAAAACAAGAAGGTCCTGCTCTTCGGTGACTTTAGCTACTACTGGATTGCCGATCGCACCAACCGTACCCTGCGCCGTCTGAACGAGCTCTATGCCGTCACCGATCAGGTAGGCTTCATCGGCACGCAGCGCGTCGACGGCAAGCTGATCCTGCCGGAGGCCATGCAGGTCATGGCTCTCGGCACCGGCACTGCCAGCGCATAAGGAACGGAGGTGACCGGCCATGGCTCTGATTTCTCTTGAGGAAGCCAAGGAGTATCTCCGGGTGGATACAGCGGATGAGGATGCCATGGTCGGTATCCTCTTAGCCTCCGCGGGCAGGCTCTGTGCGGACGTGGCGCGGCTTTCGGACGAGCAGTGGGAAGCAGTCAACGATGATGTTGACCGGCCAGAGCTCACCTCCATCCGGGAAACGATGCGCGTTGCAATCCTGTATTCCATCGGCTATATGTTTGAACACCGTGAGGATGCGGATCACCACGCACTGCAGCTGACGCTGCGGTCTCTGCTTTTTGGTATCCGGGAAGGAGTCGTGTGATGAATATTGCAGGGCTCCGCGTCCGGATCACCATCCAGAAAAATGAGACGGTGACCGACAAGTACGGGAATCACAAATCAGTCTGGCAGGATTATTTCTCCTGCTGGGCGACACCGTCCACACAAACCGGCGATGAGGCAGAGAACGCGGCGCATACTGTGGAGGAGGACCGCATGGATTTCACGGTCCGGTTTTCCACAGAGACCGAGGCGGTCACGGCGAAGAACTACAGAATCCTGCTGGGCGACCGCATCTACGATATCGTGCATGTGGACGATATGGGCTTCAAGCGAAACAGCCGAAAGCTCCACTGCAATCTGACAGAGAGGTGATCCTGTGGCCAGACGAGTGAGCATAGACGGCCTTGCCGATGCGGTTATGCAGGAGCTGGACAATTATGCGGATACCACCACAGAAGGTGTAAAAGCCGCTGTGAAAAAAGCTGCCAATACCGTGAAGAAGGAGATCACGGCGGGGGCTCCGGAACGGACCGGACGCTATGCAAAAAGCTGGCGGACCAAGACCACAAAGGAGAGCTCATCGGCGCTGGAGATTACGGTATATTCTCCGACACGGTATATGATCGCGCATCTGCTGGAACATGGCCATGCCAAGCGCAACGGCGGTCGGGTAGCAGCCCGGGTCCACATCGCGCCTGCAGAACAGGACGGCATTGAGGAGCTTGAAACAGAAATAGGGAGGACGCTGCGCAATGGATAATCTGATAAGCATTATGGAGGCAATCGGGCTTCCGTTTGCCTACGATCACTTTGCAGAGGGAGAATCCCCAGCTCCGCCTTTTCTCTGTTTCCTCTGTCCGGCCAGCGACAACTTTGCCGCGGATGGCCGGGTCTATTACAAGATCAATGAGGTCCATATTGAGCTCTATACCGATGAGAAGAACCCGGAGACCGAGGACCGTATCGAAGCCGTGCTGGATGAGCGCGGCATTTTTTATGACAAATCTGAAGTATGGATCGAGAGCGAACAGCTCTATGAGGTCCTGTATTCTTTCGAGCTGGAGGTAAATCCCCATGAGCAATAAAGTCAAATACAACCTGAAAAACGTGCATGCCGCCAAGCTGACCGAAGAGGTAGTGGAAGGCGTCACGCAGTACACCTATGCGGCTCCAAGAGCCATCCCCGGCGCGGTCAGCATCACCCTCGACGCAGAGGGCGACAGTTCTCCGTTCTATGCTGACGGCATTGTGTATTTCCGCAGTTACGCCAACAACGGCTACAGCGGCGATCTGGAGATCGCGCTGATCCCGGAGTGGTTCCGGACGGAGATCCTGAAGGAGACCCTTGACGACAACGGCGTGCTGGTGGAGAAGTCTGACAGCTCCGCGAACGTGAAGTTTGCGCTGCTCTTTGAGTTTGACGGCGATGAACGTGCAATTCGGCATGTCATGTATAACTGCTCCGCCTCGCGTCCGAGCATCGAGTCATCCACCAAGGAGGAGACGATCGAGCCAGGTACGGAGACCCTGTCCCTGACGGCTGATCCCCGTGAGGACGGTCTGGTCAAATCCCGGACCGGCGACAATACGGCTGCGGCCACCTATGCCAACTGGTATCAGTCTGTGTATGTGCCCGTGGTCGCGGCTGCTGAGCCGGAGCAGGAGCCGGAGCCGGAGGAATAAGCCATGCTGGAGAAAACTGTTCTTGTCTGCGGCAAAGAGGTACGGTTCCGTGCCTCTGCCGCGATCCCGCGTCTGTATCGGATCAAATTCAAGCGGGACATTTTTAAAGACCTGTCCAAGCTGGAGGCGTCGTATAAGGGCAAGACGGAAGACGGTGAGGATATTCAGATTGAGGATCTGGAGATCTTTGAAAACGTCGCCTATATCATGGCCCTTCACGCGGATCACAGTATTCCCGGCAGCATCGACGACTGGCTGGATGAATTTGAAATGTTCTCCATCTATGAGATCCTGCCGGAGATTCTGGAGCTGTGGGGCTCCAATCTGGTAACGGACATCCAGTCTAAAAAAAACGGAATCCCAGCAGCCGGGAAATAACCACACCGTTATTTCTGCTCCGCTGTCTGGAGATCGGCCTTTCTCTGCCGGATCTGGACCTGCTGACAATAGGCATGGTTTTGGATATATGGACGGAGAAGGGGAATGACGATTACAAATATGCTGAGAAGTCCTCTGTGCGTCAGGCAAATCAGGAGGACTTCAATAATTTCTGATGAAGGGAGGCGACAGCTTTGTCAAGCCGTATTAAAGGCATAACCGTAGAAATTGGCGGCGATACCACAGGTCTGGAAAAAGCATTAAAAACGGTTAACAGTACGATCAAAACCACGCAGTCCGGCCTGAAAGATGTGAATCGGCTGCTGAAGCTGGACCCTTCCAACACGGAGCTGCTCTCTCATAAACAGCGTCTGCTGAAGGATGCGATCGGCTCCACAAAAGAAAAGCTCGATGCCCTGAAGGATGCGCAGGAGCAGGCAAAGCAGCAGCTTGAGAACGGGGATCTCGGTCAGGATAAATATGATGCTCTGCAGAGGGAGATCATTGAGACCGAGCAGGAGCTCCGTCGCCTGCAGGAAGAGGCCGCGGCCACCAGCACGGCTCTGGCGAAAATCGATGAAGCAGGGAAGAAGATCGAGGCTTTCGGTGATTCGGTTACGAGCGCGGGGCAGGCGATCATGCCTGCATCCATGGCTGTGGCCGGTCTCGGCGCTGCCGCGGTAAAGACCGCATCGGATTTCGATACCTCCATGAGCAAGGTTGCTGCTGTTTCCGGTGCGACCGGCGAGGATCTGGATGCCCTTCGGGACAAGGCCCGTGAGATGGGTGCGAAGACCAAGTTCTCCGCATCGGAAGCAGCAGAAGCCATGAACTACATGGCGATGGCCGGTTGGAAGACCGGCGACATGCTGGAAGGCATCGAGGGTATCATGAACCTTGCTGCCGCTTCCGGCGAGGACTTGGCTACTACATCGGATATCGTGACAGATGCGCTGACGGCGTTTGGCCTGTCTGCGCAGGATTCCGGTCACTTCGCAGATATCCTTGCTGCCGCCAGCTCCAATGCCAATACCAATGTCTCCATGATGGGCGAGACCTTCAAATACTGTGCGCCTATCGCCGGTGCGCTTGGATTCAGTGCAGAGGATACGGCAGAAGCGATCGGTCTGATGGCCAATGCCGGTATCAAGAGCACGCAGGCCGGTACTGCGCTGCGTACCATCATGAACAACCTGACCGGTGAGATCAAGCTCTCCGGCAAGGCGCTCGGTGATGTAACGATCCAGACTACCAATGCGGATGGCTCCATGCGTGATCTGTCAGATATTCTGGCGGATTGCCGCGGGGCCTTTTCTCAGCTTTCCGAGTCTGAGCAGGCAGCCGCTGCGGAGGCGCTGGTGGGCAAAAATGCCATGTCCGGGTTCCTCGCTCTGATGAATGCAGGCGAGGGGGACATTACCAAACTGTCCAGCGCGATCGATCACTGTTCGGATACCTTCGTGAAGACTGTGGATGGTGCGATCATTCCCATGTCGCAGGCACTGGAAGAGGGCATTGATTGGATTGAGGAATACAACGGCGTTTCAGAGCAGATGGCTGCTGTCATGCAGGATAACCTGTCCGGCCAGCTGACCATCCTGAAATCACAGCTGCAGGAGCTGGCGATCTCTTTCGGTGAAATGCTGATGCCTGCGATCCGAAAGATTGTATCGAAGGTGCAGGCATTTATAGATAAACTGAACGGCATGAGCGAGAGCCAGCGGAAAGCCGTTCTGACGATCGGCCTGATCGTAGCGGCGCTCGGCCCGCTGCTAGTGATCCTCGGTACGGTTATATCCAAGGCCGGTGCCGCTATGCAGGGCTTTGTTAAGCTGGCGACCGGTGTGAGAAAGCTCGGAGTCGCGGTCAAGGCAGGGTCCGGTTTCTTCGGAAAGCTCGGCGCTGCGCTCGGCGGCATCTCCGGACCGGTGCTGGCTGTGGTGGCTGTGATAGCAGTCCTTGTGGCTGCCTTTAAGCATCTCTGGGATACCAATGAAGAATTCCGGAACGCAATCACAGCGATCTGGGAGGGAATTGTCTCCAAGATCCAGGCATTTTGTCAGGGGATCACAGATCGGCTGAACGCGCTCGGTTTTGATTTTGGCTCCATTATTGATGTGCTGAAGGCCCTATGGGACGGCCTGTGCCAGTATCTCGCTCCTGTTTTCGAGGCTGCGTTCAATGTGGTCTCCACAGTGCTCGGCGCGGTCCTTGATGTGATCACCGGCCTGCTGGATGTATTTATCGGACTGTTCACTGGAAACTGGTCGCAGATGTGGGAAGGCATCAAAGAGATCTTCTCCGGCATCTGGAATGCGATCGTCAAGCTGTTTTCCAATCGGCTCGAAAGCATCAAAACGACGGCAAGCACTGTGTTCAATGCTATCAAAACCGCTGTCTCCACAATCTGGAATGGGATCAAGACAACGATCAGTACCGTTGTGGACGGGATCAAAAGCAAGGTCACTTCTGTTTTCAATACCGTGAAGAACACGGTCAGCAGCGTCTTCAATGCTATCAAGAACACAGCGACCAGCGTATGGAACGGGATAAAGACCGCGATCATCACTCCGATTGAGGCCGCGCGGGACAAGGTGCGTGCCGTCGTCGATACGATCAAAGGCTTTTTCTCTGGCCTGAAGCTGGAGCTGCCACATATCAAGCTTCCGCATTTCCGGGTGTCCGGAACGTTGTCGATCTCGCCTCCCAGCGTACCGCATCTGTCTATCGATTGGTATAAACAGGGCGGTATCATGACCAGCCCGACGATCTTCGGTATGAACGGAAGTGCTCTGATGGCTGGCGGGGAAGCAGGCGCGGAAGCGATCCTGCCTCTGAGCAGTTTCTATAAGCAGCTCGAAGCCATGCTGACGGAGAAGCTGAATACCAGCGCTATGGAAAAATACCTGTCCATTATTGCTGCCAACAGCGGTAAGGGCATCTATCTGGATGACGGTACGCTTGTCGGAAAACTGCTGCCTGCGATCGACAGCGGCCTTGGCCAGACGCAAAAGCTGAATGCGAGGTTGAGTATATGAAACCGGATGTGATTATCAACGGCGTATCCATGAGGAGCCTTGGCTGGCTGCGGGAGGCAGTAGACTTCCCGACACCTCAATCGCAGAGCAATACGATCGTGGTGCCGGGAAGAAATTCTCCGATCCGTTATACGGAGGCACTGGGCCGTGTAGCCTACGAGCCGCGCTCCTTTGAAATGACCTTTACCATGCTGGGTCGTCGCGCCTACTTCGATGATCTGGTCAGTAACGTTGTGAATCGGTTTGCCGGACGGCTGTGTCAAGTTGTTCTGACAGAGGACCCGACCATTTTTGCAGTCGGAACGCTGGAGGCGGCTCCTTCCTATAGTCCGTTAACAGGCAGGGGAGAGCTTATCCTCTCTTGCGATGATGGGGACTCATTTCTGTACCATACAGAGGAGACCATTGTGAGCATCACTGGCGGAGGCACCATCGTTTTAGCTAACGATTATATGCCGTTGGTCCCTGCGGTAATGGCAACTGCGGAAACAACTCTCCGCTGGGCGATCGATGGAGAATCCTTCATCAAGACTATCAGCGCGGGAACATGGGAGATCCCGGAGCTGGAGCTACGGCATGGAAACAACACGGTATCCGTTACGGGAGAAGGCGTTGTGACCTTTACTTACCGGGAAGGGCGGCTATAAAGCATCTTCCGAAAGTCAGAAAATTGTGATATACTCCATCTCGACAACTCGAGATTTAAGGTGATGGCGTATTGAATGAATCAGAACTATATAAAGAACTTGGCGTCCTGACAAAGGACAAGCATAAATGGAAAGAAAGCATACCGTACGTTTCTTCTCTGCTTGCTCATGAATCGAGGAAAATACAGGCGAAAACACTCTGGCTACTTGGTGAGATGGGGCTTATGTATCCACAGTCAGTACAGGATACGGTTCCGACAATAGCCTCCTTCTGCGATAGTTCAAATCCGCTTTTGAGAGAGCGAGCAGTTAACGCTCTCGGCAGGATAGGGCGTGGCAGTTATCATCTGGTAGAACCATATTGGATGAACCTTTTCCGCTTTTCTTCTGATGAAGATCCAAAGGTCAGACTGAGTTTTATCTGGGCATCAGAGAATATCGCTACAAATACCCCAGACGTTTACGAGGATTATATGTCGATATTTGAAGGGCTTCTTCATGATACAGATGAAAAAGTCAGGATGGAAGCACCAGAAATATTCCGTGTTCTCGGTAAACGCAGGCCGGAGCTTGTCAGACCATTTTTAGAACAGTTACAAAAGATAGCCGAAACTGATAATAATCGTGTAGTAAGGATTCACTGTTTAGGCGCGATTAAGGCGACAAGCTTGAAGTAAACAAATTCCAGTTGTGCGCCCAGCCAAGGGTGTGTAGCCTAACCGGTGGAAGTCCGGTATATCCAAGGCCTAACCAGCCAGATATTAGCGAGTCTTGGGATGGTGCCAGTAATGACACCTGACAAGCGTAGACAGCAAGCAAGTAGGGTCGTTAAAGCGATTGAGCCTCGAAAAGTTAGTTATTCCAGCTGGCCGACGTCTTAACTGGTGCGGAAGGCAATATTGTGCAGCTCGTTATGGTGAGAACTGTACGGCACTGCGGGGTCAGAGAGCCGATCATGCTTGACAACGAGGACACACATCAACTGGGGAGAGCCTGACGCCTCTCGCAAAAGAGTATGATATACCAACTGAAAAGGAAGGATGTCAAACGGGCGGCAGGCAGTCGGATAACTTCATAGTACCATTGAAGTCGGGTAATGCCGACAGAGGGAAGGAGGTTACGCAGTAACAATCTCTCTGAGGACACATCATCCGTACTCAGGGACGGAGGAAATGATGGGAACGAAATTAGGGAGAATAGCAGAGATTTCAGTAGCAACAAGAAGACCTATATTCACAAGTCTGTACCATCTTATAAATGAAGACCTGCTGAAAGAATGTCACAGGGAACTGGACGGAAAGAAGGCAGTCGGAATAGATAAGGTGACCAAAGAGGAATACGGGAAGCAACTTGACAGCAACATAGCTGACCTTGTGAAACGTCTGAAGAATAAATCGTACAAGCCACTCCCGACACGGCGGGTATATATACCCAAGGCAAACGGGAAGCTGCGGCCGCTGGGCATTGTTGCCTATGAGGATAAAATTGTGCAGTCGGCACTAAAGAAGATACTGGAAGCGATTTATGAGCCAAGGTTTCTGAACTGTATGTATGGTTTCAGGCCTAAGCGAGGATGCCATGAAGCAGTCAAAGAAGTTTATCAGCGAGTATCACACGGCAAGATAAACTTTATTGTGGATGCCGATATAAAAGGCTTCTTCGACCATATCGATCATGAATGGATGATGAAATTCCTGGAGTGGCATATCAAAGACCCAAACATCCTGTGGCTGGTGCGAAAGTATCTGAAAGCAGGAGTGATGGTCGATGGGAAATATGAAGATTCGGAAGAAGGAACCATACAGGGTGGAAATATCAGCCCAACGCTGGCAAACATATACATGCACAACGTACTGACACTTTGGTTCAAGCTGGTAATTCAGAAAGAGGCAGGAGGCGAATGCTTTCTTGTAAATTATGCGGATGATTTTGTGGCGGGATTCCAATATAAATCAGACGCAGAACACTACTATGCGGCGCTCAAAGAACGCATGGCGAAGTTCAACCTCGAACTGGAAGATAGTAAGAGCAGGCTGATTGAATTCGGGCGATATGCGGAGCAAAACCGCAAGGCGAGAGGTTTGGGAAAGCCGGAGACATTTGACTTTCTTGGGTTTACCTTCTACTACGGTAAGAGCAGGAAAGGCTACCCGTGGCCCAAAGTCAAAACATCGCGGAAGAAATTTGAGAAGAAGCTGAAAGAATTCAAGGAGTGGCTCTACGATAACAAGAACCAGCCTGCGAAAGACATAGTGAAACAACTAAATGTGAAACTGGTTGGTTACTACCGGTATTATGGGGTGACATTCAACGTCTACAAGCTTAGTGCATTCCTACATCGGGTACAGCAGTTTCTTTTCAAAGCGATGAATAGACGAGGATGCAGACGCACATACACATGGAACGGATTTGTTGACATGCTGAAGTGCTATCCACTTGCCAAGCCCAAAGTCTACTATCCGCTGTATTAAAGCGAATGTTACTGTGAGGAGCCGGATGCGGGAAAGCCGCACGTCCGGATCTGTGAGGGGCTAAGGGTGCGAGCCCTTAGTCTACTCGACTA